>JAFMJH010000032.1 GCA_017853555.1 Steroidobacteraceae bacterium | reverse complement strand
CGAGATGGAAGTACGCCGTGCGCTGCGACACGCGCGCCGCCTGCTGCATCGAGTGGGTCACGATGCAGATCGCGTAGCTCTCGCGCAATTCGTCGATCAAATCCTCGATCTTGGCCGTGGCGATCGGATCGAGCGCCGAACACGGCTCGTCCATCAAGATCACCTCGGGGTTCACGGCGATGGTGCGCGCGATGCACAAGCGTTGCTGCTGACCGCCGGAGAGACTGGTGCCCGGCTGGTTGAGGCGGTCTTTGACCTCCTCCCACAAACCCGCGCGCCGCAGACTCGAATTGACGATGTCGTCGAGTTCGCCGCGATCGGCCGCAAGCCCGTGGATGCGCGGGCCGTAGGCGACGTTTTCGTAAATCGACTTGGGGAAGGGGTTCGGTTTCTGGAACACCATGCCGACGCGCGCGCGCAGTTGCACGACGTCCTGGCGTTTCTCGTGGATATCTTTGCCGTCGAGCGTGATCGCGCCGGTGACCCGTGCGTTCGGGATGGTGTCGTTCATGCGATTGAGACAGCGCAGGAACGTCGACTTGCCGCAGCCCGAAGGGCCGATCATCGCCAGCACCTGCTTGCGCGCAATGTCGATGTTGACGTGCTTGATGGCGTGCTTGTCGCCGTAGTACACGTTCACGTCGCGGCAAGAGAACACCGGATCCGGCACCGTGACGGTACCCACCGTGCCGGTTTCGAGATTCGTGTTGGCGAGGCTGTCGGGGGTCATACGGTTCACCAGCGTTTTTCGAAACGGTTGCGCAACACCACGGCTGTGGCGTTCATGACTATGAGGAACAACAGGAGCACGATGATCGCGCCCGAAGTCCGCTCGACGAAGGCCCGCTCGGGGCTGTCGGACCAAAGAAATACCTGTACCGGCAATACCGTCGACGGATCGGAAAAGCCGTTCGGGATGTCGACGATGAAGGCCACCATGCCGATCATGAGGAGCGGCGCCGTTTCACCGAGAGCACGAGCCATGCCGATGATCGCGCCGGTGAGCATGCCGGGCATCGCGAGCGGCAAAACATGGTGCGCGACCATCTGCAGGCGCGAGGCGCCCATGCCGAGCGCCGCTTCGCGAATCGAGGGCGGCACCGCCTTCAAAGCCGCGCGCGAGGCGATGATGATGGTCGGCAGCGTGAGCAAGGTGAGCACGAAGCCACCGACCAGAGGCGCCGACCTCGGCATCCCGAACAGACCGATGAACATCGACAAGCCGAGCAAACCGAACACGATCGAAGGCACCGCGGCGAGGTTGTTGATGTTGACCTCGATCAGGTCGGTCGTGCGACTCTGACGCGCGAATTCTTCGAGGTAGACCGCTGCCGCGACGCCCACCGGGAACGACAACAACAGCGTGACGAACAGCGTCAGCAACGAACCGGCGAGCGCCCCGCCGACGCCGGCGAGTTCGGGATCACGCGAGTCGCCGTTTTCGAAGAACGTTTTGTTGAAGCGACGCTCGACTTGATCCGCGCGGATGAGGGTATCGAGCCAGCGCAGCTGATCGTCGGACAACCGCCGCTCGCTTTCCGGCGCGTTGCGCGACACTTTGCCCTTCAACAACCAATCGACATCGCTCGACGTGAGAACCCAGACGGCCTCGCGCTGGCCGATCAGCGCGGGGTTGGCGACTACGCGTGCCTGCAACTGTCCGGCGGCGCCGCTCGAGACGAGACCGACGAGCTCGCGCACCTCGCGTCGTCCCTCGACTTCCGGGAAACGCGCTTTGAGTGATGCACGAACGAGCGCCTGATAATCGGCCGCCAGCAAGGTGTCTCGCTCGCGCGTGCCGGCCGGATCGATGACTTCCGCGTCGTAGAACACATCGAGACGCACTTGATGCTGGCCGAAGATCGAAAATCCGCGCCAAAACACCGAGCCGAACAGAAACACGACGAACAGAATGCCGAGCAACGTCGCCCCGAGCCCATAGGCGCGAAACCGCGCCTCGGCGCGATAGCGGCGCGCAAGACCCGCGCTGACTTTGGCCTGCGTCTGCGCGGCCGTCGGCGGCACGTATTTCGGAGTGACCGTTTCAGTCGTACTGTTCACGGAATCTCCTCACCACGTAGAGCGCGATCGCGTTCAACAACAAGGTCACGAGGAACAGCATCAGCCCGAGCGCGAAGGCCGCCAACGTTTTGGGGCTGTCGAATTCCTGATCGCCGACCAGCAGCGTCACGATTTGCACGGTCACGGTGGTGACGGCTTCGAAGGGGTTGGCCGTGAGGTTGGCAGCGAGACCCGCAGCCATCACCACGATCATGGTTTCACCGATCGCGCGCGACACCGCGAGCAACAAGCCGCCGACGATGCCCGGCAGCGCCGCACGCAAAACGACTTGTTTGATGGTTTCGGAACGCGTGGCGCCGAGCGCATAAGCGCCGTCGCGCAAACTTTGCGGCACAGCGGTGATCATGTCGTCGGCGAGCGACGAGACGAACGGAATGATCATCACGCCCATGATGAGACCGGCCGCGAGCGCGCTTTCACTCGCGACGTCGAGCCCCACCGACTCACCGAACGTACGCAGCGCCGGTCCGACCGTGAGCGCCGCGAAAAACCCGTACACGACGGTCGGCACGCCCGCGAGCACCTCGAGCAGCGGCTTGATGACCGAGCGCGCGCGACGATCGGCGTATTCGGCCAGATAGATCGCCGACAACAATCCGACCGGCGCGGCGATGAGCATCGCGATCAATGAAATCAGCAAGGTGCCGGTGAACAGCGGGACCGCACCGAAGGCACCCGAGGAGCCGACCTGATCGGCGCGGATCGCCATCTGCGGACTCCAGTGCAAGCCGAACAAAAACTCGCCGATCGGAATCAGGTTGAAGAAGCGCACGGCCTCGAAAATGATCGACAACACGATCCCGACCGTGGTGAGCACGGCGATTCCGGAGCAGCAGAACAGCGCCACCTCGACCACCCGCTCGAACGCGTTGCGTGCACGCAAGTCGGCGCGAATGCGCGCACGGGCCAACAACAGGCCGCCGAGCGCCACGGCGACCACGATCACCGTCAGCGCCATATGGGCGATGTCGCGCAACGCGCGATACTCTTCGGCCGCCTTGCGGGTGGATTCGGCAACGGTCTCCGCGGCGACATTGCCCGCCACCACGTTGCGCAGATCGTTCATCAACAACGACAGCTGCGAGGAGGAGAGTTGATCGGCCGATTGCGCCATGTGCGACAGCACGAGTCGCACCAGCACCGTGTCCTGGAAAGACACCCAGATCGCGAAGATCGCGAGCGCCGGCAGACCGCACCACAGTGCCGTCAGCAAGCCGTAGTGACCCGGCAACGAATGCAGATCGCGCACGCCGCGCAAGCCCCCGACGACGGCGATCGAACGGTCCTTCCCGAGCCGGAAGGCCACGAGCACGAGCACGAAGAGCAGAACGAGCAACATCGAGGGGTTCATGCCATAGCGCTCTTAAGAACCGGTTACCGTGGAATGCAAGTCGTACATTCTACCCTCGGGCCCGAGCCCAATGACCGCTCGCAACATAAAATTCACGTACGCGAGCAGACACCCACCCCAAAAAGCGAAGGCGGGTGGCGTCTTTGGACACCACCCGCCCGCGATGAGGACCACCTGTGAAACGAACCCCCGATCAGAACGTCCAGTTCAGATCGAGCTGCAGACGCTTGTAATCACGATCGAACACGTTCCTGGCCGTCGGATAAGTGACTGCCGTCGCCACGTCGATATTGGTCTTGTTCAAGAAGTACGTGAAGTTGAAGCGCCAGTTCTTGGAGATCTGGTAGGCACCACGCAACGCACTGCCACTCGCGTCGGTGTTGCCGCCGGCAAAGTCCGAGTCCACCCATTGACCGAAAATCGAATCTTTTTCGATTTTTTGCCAGATGTAACCGACTTCCCACGAACCCGGGATCGTCCCGCTCGCGCGACCGAGCGTGACGCCGATCGCCTCGGCCGTATCGAGACCCGAGCGAATGTTCGCCGTCGGATTGATGGACGCGAAACTGTAGGTGGCATCGTTGTTGCGGGCATAGTCGAAAAACAGCAACAAAGGCTGACCCGCAAACTTGGTCTGATACTCGCCCAAAACCTCAAGCACGTTGAAATCATTGGCGAGACAGGCGGCACCCGCACCGGTCACGGGCGTGCGGCAGATGCCCGCGCTCGTGGTCGTGCTGTTGCCGAAATATCCGCCTGCGCCACCGGCCTGGACGTTGTTGTAACCCTTCACGGCCCCTTGATCGAAGTAGCCCGCCGCCAGCAGCACGCGCGTGCCGTCGACCGCCGTGTTGCGATAGCCGAATTGCGCACCGACCATGTTCGAGTCGGCATAAGCCGACCGTTCGGTGAGTCGCGTGACGAACGCGCTACCGAAGAAACCGTTCGTGCCCTGCTGCCAAAAGCCTGCAACGCCTTCCGGATTCACGTCACCATCATAGAAGTAGCTCGAGGTGCGCACCCAGGGGTAACGCATCTTGCCCGCCTGCAACTTCACGAAGTCGTTGGGCGCCCATTCGACGAAAGCCGTATCGAGATAGACCGATTTGCGCGAGTTCACGTCGGTGAGCGTCTGGTTCGGCGAACGCGCGTCACCGCTCTCACCCGTGGTCAATTGGACTTCGACTTTGGTGTCGTCGTTGACCCGCGCCACGGCGCCGAAGCGCAGTCGCATACGATCACGGTTGCGCGCGCGGGTAGTGAATTCCTGGTCGATGTTTTCGTTGCGATAACGGAAATCACCCTTCCACACCCAGCGCCCGAGCCATCCGGAACTCGCACTTTCGCCCACCGTGCGCGCGAGGTTGTCCGACGCATTGTCGATGGCGAGCTGCTGCTCGTCGTTCACCGCCACTTGCGCCGCCACTTGCTTGGCCGCCTGATCGAGCTTCGCATCCTGTGCGCTGTTCGCCTGCTCAAGCTGTGCAAGACGATCTTGCAACGCTTTGAGTTGCGCTTTGAGCAAATCGATCTCTTCCTGACTCACCGCGGGCGTCGCCGCCGCAGCCGGTTTGGCGGCGGCCGCGAGTTGCGAACCGACCATGAGCATCGCGACCGTAGCCGCGACCAGCGTTTTCTTCATGTTCGTTTTGCTCACGGCGTGAACGACGGCAGGGCGACGGCCGCTTTGCGCACGTCACCGATTTCGCTCTTGGTCGGCGGGATCAGGCCGCGGTTGGCGAGATACCCTTCGCCGCCCAGCGCCTTCTCGCTGACGTACTCGCCCAGAAATTCTTTGATTCCGGGAATCACGCCGACGTGCGCCTTCTTCACGTAGATGAACAACGGACGCGAGGCCGGATACTTGGCCGAGGAAATCGTCTCGAAGGTCGGCTCGACGCCATCCACCATCGTGCCGCGCAGCGCACCCGAATTTTCCTCGAGGTAGCTGTAGCCGAAGATGCCGAGCGAACCGACGTTGGTCTGCAGTTTTTGCACGATCAGATTGTCGTTCTCGCCCGCCTCGACGTAACCACCGTCCTCGCGCACCGTATGGCAGATGCGCTTGAAGCGCTTTTCGTCCTGCGAACGCAGCGTGTTCAACCACGGATAGGTGCGGCAACCGGCTTCCATGTACAACTCGGCGAACGAGTCGCGCGTGCCGGAGGTCGGCGGCGGGCCGAGCACTTCAATTTTCAGCGCGGGCAGCGAGTTGTCGATGTCTTTCCAGGTCTTGTACGGATTGTTGATCAGCACCGTCGGGTTGGACGGGTCCGGGATCTGCTTCGCAAGCGCGAGGTAGACCTGCTTGCGCGTGACGGCGAGCGGCTTCGCCTTCTTGCTCTCGGCGAGCACCACGCCGTCGTAACCGACTTTGATTTCGACGATGTCGGTGACACCAGCCTTCTTGCAGGAGTCGAACTCGCCGGCGTTCATGCGACGCGAGGCATTGGCGACATCCGGATGCTGCGGACCGACGCCGTTGCAGAAGAGTTTGATGCCACCGCCCGTGCCGGTGCTCTCGACCTTCGGCGTCTTGAACTTGCCTTGGCGACCGAACTGTTCGGCCACGGCCGTCGTGAACGGGTAGACCGTCGACGAGCCGACGATGCTGATGTAGTCACGGGCGCTCTGGGCGTGCGCGATGGGCGACGCCGACAGGGCGATCGCGGCCAAGGTGGCGGCAGAGAGGGCGAAACGCGGGAATCGGGGGAGTTTTGACACGCGGGGAACCTCCGTTTGGGGTGCCGAAACGATACGTTTGGCATGTTTCCGTTTTGTGACACTCGCTGAAAAACCCCTTGCACCCCCCGTCCCCCTGCCCTATAAACGCGCAGCCTCTGAAACTACCCCGGTGCACCCGACTTTAAAGCTGATGTCCGACACCCTCGCGCTCACCCAGGATCTGATCGCCCGCAACTCCGTCACGCCGGCGGATAACGGCTGTCAGGAAGTCATGTGCACGCGCCTGGCGGCCGTCGGCTTCGAGATCGAGTCGCTGCGCTTCGGCAACGTCGAGAACTTCTGGGCCAAGCGCGGCCAGGGTGGGCCGGTCCTCTGTTTCGCTGGACATACGGACGTCGTTCCGACCGGCCCTTTGGAAGAGTGGCGTACCAACCCCTTCGTCCCGACCATCCGCGACGGCGTGCTGTACGGCCGTGGCGCCGCCGACATGAAGAGCGGGCTCGCGGCGATGGTCACGGCGACCGAAGCGTTCGTGCACGAGCACCCGCAGCACAAAGGTTCGATCGCGTTTCTCATCACGAGCGACGAAGAGGGCCCGTCGGTCGACGGCACGAAACGCGTGGTCGAAACATTGAATGCGCGCGGCGAGCGCATCGACTTTTGCGTCGTCGGCGAACCCTCGAGCGAACACCGCATCGGCGACACGATCAAAATCGGCCGTCGCGGATCTTTGTCGGGGCGACTCACCGTGCACGGCGTCCAGGGCCACGTCGCCTATCCGCAGATGGCCGAAAACCCGGTGCACACGCTGGCGCCGGCACTCGCGGAACTCACGGCGCGCACCTGGGACCAGGGCAATGAATTCTTCCAGCCGACGACGTTCCAGATTTCGAATTTGAACGCCGGAACGGGCGCACCGAACGTGATCCCCGGGGAACTGAAGGCGCGCTTCAACTTGCGCTATTCACCCGTGCAGTCGCTGGATCAACTGAAGCGCACCGTCGAAGACATCCTCCACAAGCACGGCGTGCGCTACTCGCTCGAGTGGTATGTGTCGGGCGAACCGTTCTACACGCCGCCGGGCGATCTTTCGAATGCCGCCGTCGCCGCGATCGAAGCCGTGACGGGGCACAAGCCTTCATTGTCGACGGGTGGCGGCACGTCCGACGGACGCTTCATCGCCCCGATGGGCGCGCAGGTGGTCGAACTCGGCGTGACCAACGCCACGATCCACAAGGTCAACGAATGCGTGCGCGTCGAAGAAATCGACGTGTTGCACCGCCTTTATCTCGGCGTGTTGAAAAACCTGCTGGCTTGAGCGTTTGCGTCAGCCGCGCGCGGTATCGCGCATGTTGACCCACACACCCCATGCCAAGAGCGCGATCGCGCTGATCAACACCCAGCCGGGCATCGTGATGCCGACGAAAGACCAATCGATGCGGGCGCACTCACCGCCCCCGGTCAGTACCTTCTTGACGACCGTCAGCAGCGGAAACACGTCGAGCATGTAATCGAGCGTGGCACCGCACGAGGGCACGCTACCCTCCGGCAAACTCTGGATGTAGACATGTCGTCCGGCCACATAGAGCGGAAAAGCCGCGAGCACGGCAAGCAGCGCTGCATACGCACGCCCGGCGCCGACCCCGCGCGGCGCGTGCAATGCCGCGATCAAAAAACCGACGCCGAGCGCGACGATGCCCACGCGCTGAAACATGCACAACGGACAGGGCTCGAGACCGAGCCCGTATTGCGCGTAAAACGCATACGCCATCATCGCAGCGCAGGCGACGAACCCCAGGGCGTTGCCGAGTCGGCGGGACGGCGGGAACATCGCGATCAACCTGCGCCCTTTTGCTCGTGCAATTCGGTTTCGACGTCTTCGATGCGCAAGTGCCGCACGTCTTTGCCGTGCACCATGTAGATGACGTATTCGCAAATGTTCTTCGCGTGATCACCGATGCGCTCCAGCGCGCGCACCACCCACATGACGTCGATCGCGCGTCGGATCGTGCGCGGGTCTTCCATCATGAAGGTGATCGACTGGCGCTGGATCGCTTCGTACTCTTCGTCGACGAGGCGGTCTTTGCGCGCGACGTTCAGCGCGGCTTCGGGGTCCATGCGCGCGAACGCATCGAGCGCATCGTGCACCATCGTCTGCACCACGCGACCGAGGTGTTTGACCTCGCGATATTTGTCGACCGGACGTTCCTGGGTGGCGAGCCGCGAGGCGATGTAGCCGATCTTTTCGCACTCGTCGCCCATGCGCTCGAGGTCGGTGATGGCTTTGATGATGGCGACGATCAAGCGCAGATCGCTGGCCGCCGGCGCGCGCGTGGCGAGAATGCGCGAGCACTCCTCGTCGATCGACACTTCCATGCGATTGACCTGGTAGTCGTCGTGCGCGACCGCCTGACCGAGCTCGCTGTCACCCTCGACGAGGGCGGTGACGGCGCGGGCGAGCTGCTGCTCGACGAAGCCGCCCATCGCGAGCACCTGATTGCGCACCTTCTCGAGGTCTTCGTTGAAGCGGCGCGAAATGTGGTGGGAAAGATCTGCGGTTTCCATAGGGAATCCCCGAGGACGTCAGTCCGTGATGGTCAAAGGATAGCGAGTGTCGGTGTCGATTGCGACGTTTTGATGAACGAGCCGCAGAGGCGGGAAATGGCAGGTGAAGATACTGCCCTGCCCTTCGATGCTCTCGATCTGCAACTCGCCGCCGTGGCGTTGCATCACATGCCGCACGATCGCCAGCCCGAGACCCGAACCGCCGGTCGCACGCGCGCGGCCCGGATCGACCCGATAGAAACGCTCGGTCAGACGCGGCAGGTGCTCGGCCGAAATTCCGCCACCGGCATCGATGACGGAAAAATGACAACCCGCCTCGTCGGTCCACCAGCGCAGCACGATCTTGGCGCCCGCGGGCGTGTATTTCACCGCATTGTCGAGCAAGTTCCAGAATGCGGAATGGATGAGCCCCTGGTCGCCCATCAGATCGTGCGGTGATTCGAGTTGCACCTCGACCGCGCGCGTGTCGTCGCGCGCGGCGACGTCTTTGCGCATCAAGCTCAACAACGCCTCGATGTCGATGGGCGCACCGACCACTTGCTCGTCGCTGGCCTCGAGTCGCGACAACTCGAGCAAGTCCGTGATGATCGCCGTCATGCGCTCGGCTTGACGTCGCATCTCGAGCATCGGCGCACGCAAATCCACCGGCAGATCGGTATCGCCCGCAAACGCTTCGAGATAACCCGCAATCACGGTGAGCGGCGAGCGCAGCTCGTGCGACGCATTGGCGACGAAGTCCTTGCGCATGGTCTCGAGCTGCACCTGCCGCGTCACGTCGCGCACCAGCAAAAACATTTGTCCTTCGCCGTACGGCACGCCCTGCATTTCAAAACAGGTCGCCTCGCCGATGCGCGGCCGCACAAGCACGCTTGCGGTGTATTGACCCGCGGCGAGATACCGCACGAATTCGGGCGCACGCAGGAGACTTGCGATGTTGATGCCGAAATCGACTTTGCGACGCAGGCCGAGCATCTCGCCCGCCTTGCGGTTGAACCACACGATTTCATGCGCCGCATTGAGCGCGACCACACCGTCCGGCATCAACGCCGTCGAACGGCGCAACTCGCGAAACAGCGCCAAAGTGCGTTGCTTGTGGAACTGCTTGCGCCGATGCAAGCGCGCAACCAATGAGACGATCTCGCCCCACAACCCACCGGCATCCGGTGGGTCGCGACGATTGCGGTGACGCAACCAATCGTCGAGTTGCCAAAGTTCACGCAGTTGCAAGCCGAGATAGACGACAAGCGTCCCCGCGACGCCCCACCAAACATGGCCCGCGATGGCACCGAGGATCGCCCCCGCGACCAAGGCCGCGAGCACGCGCGATACGACGAAACCCCAACCTCGAAGCAGATCGTTCAACCCAAGTTCTCCGTCACGGACGCTCAGTCCGCGCGCGACGAGAACCGGTAACCCGCTCCACGCACGGTCTGCACCAGACGATCGTACCCGAATTCTTCCAGCGCCTTGCGCAAACGGCGGATATGCACGTCGACGGTACGCTCCTCGACGTAGACGTTGCCACCCCAGACCCGATCGAGCAGTTGCTCGCGCGTGTACACGCGCTCGGGATGGGTCATGAAAAATTCCAGCATGCGATATTCGGTCGGACCGAGCGGCACCGTACGTTCGCCGACCAACACCCGGTGCCCGGCCTGATCGAGACGCAAGCCCTCGACGTCGATGACGTCACTGCTCGGGGTCGAGCCCGCGCGGCGCAACACGGCGTTGATGCGCGCGATCAGCTCGCGGGGCGAAAAGGGTTTGGTGAGATAGTCGTCCGCCCCGCCCTCGAGGCCTGCGACCTTGTCGCTCTCCTCGGCGCGCGCCGTGAGCATGATCACCGGCAACGCACTGGTAACCTGATCCCGCTTCAGCTGGCGCGTGAACTCGAGACCACTCTGATCGGGCAGCATCCAGTCGACGATCGCGAGATCCGGTTGTGCATCGACGATGACCGTGCGGGCGAGACGGCAGTTCTCGGCCTCCAGGATTTCAAAGCCGGCGCGCCGCAACGCGAACCCGATCATGTCGCGGATGGCTTTCTCGTCTTCGACCAACAATATTTTTTTCGCCGTCATGCGTGCGCTGCCGTACGTTGCAAATCCATTACAACGGACCGATGTTGCAATGTCATGACACGCTGGGCTTGGCCACGTCGTCACGCACGTAGACCGGTTGCGCCGCCGCAGCCGGCACGCCGCCGCCGGCGGCAAACGCTTTGCGCGCGATGGCGAGCACGGCATCCGCCGAGGGCAGCACGTCGTCAAACACCGCGGCAAATCCGCTCGGCAAGGGCGCGCCCACCCGCGCCGCCAATTCAGGGTAGGCGCGAAACCCGCGACCGATGGCCACCCATGGTTGCGACAACTCGTCGACGAGCGGCAAGTCCGCAGGGGCCGTCACGCCCTCGAGACCCGACAACTCGGGCAGGGTGCCCTCGGCGCGCCGGTAACGCGCGTGATACACCTCTTGCATGCGCGCGTCGTTGCAAACGTACACGCGAGTCGCGGTCGGTGCGCGCTGCAAGGCCTGCCACGCCACCGCCTGCAGCGTCGACACCGGGATCACCGGGAGTGACGCACCGAAGGCGAGCCCCTGCACCACGCTGGCCGTAAGGCGCACGCCGGTGAAACTGCCGGGGCCGCGGCCGAAGGCGATCGCGTCGAGATCGCGCAGGGCGAGTCCTGCGCGCTGCAACAATTCGTCGACCATGGGCAGCAGGAGTTCGGCGTGCTCGCGCGGCGCCTCGCGAAAAATCAGCAACGGTGCCGCGACCGCATCGGTCGAGAGCGCAACCGAGCACGCTTCGGTCGAAGTGTCGATGGCGAGCAATTTCACAGGCTGCCGCTCATCGCAACCGCCGCAGGAAGCGCGTCGCCTCGGCGCGTTCGCGCGTGACGGGCATGGGCGGCAAACTCGCCCGGAACGTGCGACCGTACCCTTTGGTGGTGAGTCTCGGATCGCAAATGACGATCACGCCACGATCCTCCTCGCTGCGTATCAGACGACCGACGCCTTGCTTCAACGCGAGCACGGCTTCGGGCAATTGGTAGTCGCGGAACGGATTGTCGCCGCGGCGGCGCAAAAATTCGATACGCGCCTTCACCAGAGGGTCGTCGGGCGAGGCGAAGGGCAGTTTCTCGATGATCACGAGCCGCAGCGCGTCGCCCTTCACATCCACCCCTTCCCAGAAACTCGCCGTGCCGAGCAGCACCGCGTTGCCATGCTCGCGAAACTCGCGCAGCAAACGCTCGCGCGGCGCCTCGCCCTGCACGAGCAGCGGCACCTCGGCCGCGCCATCCCAGCGTGCCCGCAACTGCTGCGCAGCTTGCGTCAGCGCCCGATGACTCGTGAACAAGAGGAAAGCCCCGCCGCCGGACGCCTCGAGCAAAGGAATGGCGGCCTCGATCACCGCCGGCACGAAGTCGACGCTCGTCGGCTCGGGCATGCCCTCGGGCAGATACAGCAAGGCCTGATGCTCGAAATCGAAGGGACTCGCGATATGGACGGTCGCCGCATCGGTCAGACCGAGCCGCGTGACGAAATGCGAAAAATCCTCGCCGACGGACAAAGTCGCCGAAGTGAAGATCCAGGACGCCGGGCGCGCATGCACGAGCGCGCTGAAACGCTCGGCGATGTCGAAGGGCAGCAAGGCCAAAGAAAACGACCGCGCCTGCGACTCGACGGTGCGCGCGCCCTCGTCATCGCCACTGCCGACGATACGCGTCAAAGTTTTGGCGAGCTCGAGCGCGCGCTCGACCACTTGCACGACGGCCGCATCGCGCGACGCGTCACCGAGCGTCGCGGCGAACTCCTGGACGGCCGTCGCCATCGCGAGCAACGCCGATTCGAGATCCTCGCTGCATTCTTCATAACGCTGCCGCGCACCGTTGCGCGGCAAGAGCGCGAGCACCGCACCGATCGCCGCTTCGACCGCCCGCGCACTCGTGCCGATAGCGCTCAACGAAGCGCCCGAACGCAGCAACGCCGCCCGCCCCTCGGCGAGTACGTTCTCGATTTGCCGACTGCCGAACTGCACGCCGAAGAATTGCGTCGCGAGATCCGGCAACTGATGCGCTTCGTCGAGGATCACGGCATCGGCGGAGCCGAGCAGATCTCCGAAACCATCCTCTTTGAGCGCAAGATCCGCGAGCAACAGATGATGATTGACGACCACGAGATCGGCTTCTTGCGCACGACGACGCGCGGCGACGACGTGACAGTCGCCGAAATCGCTGCAACGCTGACCGAGACAGTTGTCGCGCGTCGAAGTCACCTGCGGCCACACGGGGTGCGCATCCGACAGATCGGCGACTTCGGCCAGGTCGCCACTTTTGGTCGTGCGCGACCAGTCTTCGATGCGTGCGAGCATGGCGTCGCGCTTGGCAACGCCGTCGAGCGACCCCTGCGCGACCTGACGCTTCAGGCGATATACGCACAGATAATTGGCGCGCCCTTTGAGCAACGCGATCTTGGCCGGCGCGCCCAGGGCGCCGGCGACCAGCGGAACGTCTTTGGCGTACAACTGGTCCTGCAAAGTCCGCGTGCCCGTGGACACCAGCACGCGCGTCCCCGAGAGCAGCGCGGGCACCAGATAGGCAAACGTTTTGCCGGTCCCCGTGCCCGCCTCGACCACCAGCGGTCGGCGCCCGGCTAGGGCGTCGGCGACGGCCTCGGCCATGCGCAGCTGCGCCCGGCGCGGCGCGAAGCCCGGCAGGTGGCGTGCGAGCGGGCCATCCCCGCCCAGTATGTCCTCGATGTCCTGCATGGGCGGGCGGCACGCTAACGCGCCCCGTCAGGCCTGTCGAGCACCCATTTCCGGCTCCGAAACCCGCATTGCGGCGCCCCGGATGCCCCGGTTTGGGGCGCCTCGGGGGTGGGGGCTATACTCGCCGGCCTTGTCGGTGCCGCCTCGAGTGCCGCCCGCCACAAGCCGAATTCC
Source organism: Steroidobacteraceae bacterium (assembly GCA_017853555.1). Lineage (GTDB taxonomy): Bacteria > Pseudomonadota > Gammaproteobacteria > Steroidobacterales > Steroidobacteraceae > UBA964. The sequence continues at coordinate 7,093 of JAFMJH010000032.1, read as the reverse complement.
GCTTATGAACTTCAGGGACTCATAATGGCCACAGCAGCTGCGACCACGCATCCTCTATCCTCGATCTCGAAACCGGTGGGCGATTGGGTCCGCTCGGTCGCAGAGCTCACCCAGCCCGACGCGATCCACTGGTGTGACGGTTCCGATGCCGAATACCGCAGCCTGATGGCCGAACTGCAAACCTCCGGCGAACTGCTGAAGCTCAACCCCGAACACTTCCCGAACTGCTTCCTCGCCCGCTCCCACCCCTCCGACGTCGCCCGCGTCGAACACCTCACCTTCGTCTGCACGACCGATCGCGAGGACGCCGGCCCGAACAACCACTGGATGTCACCGGCCGACGGTCACGCGAAGATGCGTGATCTCTTCAAAGATTGCATGAAGGGCCGCACGCTCTACGTCGTGCCCTATTGCATGGGCCCGATCGACTCGCCCTACTCGCGTTGCGGCGTCGAGATCACCGACAGCGCCTACGTCGTCATCAACATGGCGCTCATGACGCGCATGGGCTTGCCCGCGCTCGAGCGCATCGGCCGCGAAGGCTCGTTCGTCAAAGGTTTGCACTCGACCGGCGAACTCGATCCGAACCGCCGCTTCATCATGCACTTCCCCGAAGAACTCGCGATCGAGAGCTTCGGCAGCGGCTACGGCGGCAATGCGTTGCTCGGCAAAAAATGCCATGCGCTGCGCATCGCGAGCTTCCAGGCACGCAACGAAGGCTGGCTCGCCGAACACATGCTGATCGTCGGTCTGCAAAGCCCGCAAGGCGAAACGCACTACATCGCCGCCGCCTTCCCCTCGGCCTGCGGCAAGACCAATCTCGCGATGCTGATTCCGCCGGGCTCGATGCCGGGCTGGAAGGTGTTCACGGTGGGCGATGACATCGCCTGGCTGCACCCGGGTCCCGATGGCCGCTTGTACGCCATCAACCCCGAAGCGGGTTACTTCGGCGTCGTGCCCGGCACGAACCCGAAAACCAATCGCAACGCCTATGAAATGATCCGCCGCGACACGCTGTTCACCAATGTCGCGCTCACCGCCGACAACGATCCGTGGTGGGAAGGCCTCGAGAGCGGCACGCCGGTCATCGATTGGCAGGGTCGTCCGTACGATGCGAAGAACGGCCCGGCCGCGCACCCGAATTCGCGTTTCACCGTGTCGGCCAAAAAGAATCCGAACTACGCGCCCGAAGCCGACAGCCCGCGCGGCGTGCCGATTTCGGCGATCGTGTTCGGTGGCCGCCGTCGCGGCGTCGCGCCGCTCGTTTACGAAGCGCGCGACTGGAACCACGGCGTGCTGGTCGGCGCATCGGTTGCCTCCGAAACCACCGCAGCGGCGATCGGCGAAGCCGGCGTGTTGCGTCGCGACCCGATGGCCATGAAGCCCTTCGCCGGCTACAACTTCGGCGATTACTGGAATCATTGGCTCGCCATCGGCGCGAAGCTCAAACATCCGCCGCGCATCTATCACGTCAACTGGTTCCGCCGCGATGCGAACAACAAGTTCCTCTGGCCGGGCTTCGGCGACAACCTGCGCGTGCTCGACTGGATCCTGAAGCGCTGCAACGGCAAGGCCGAAGCGGCCGAGACGCCGATCGGCAATCTGCCGAAGGCCAAAGATTTGAATCTCGCCGGCCTCGACATCGCGCCGCAAGCGCTCGAGCAATTGTTGTCGGTCGACGCGACCGAATGGCGCGCCGAGGCTGCCGACATGAACAAATATCTCGACGAGTTCGGCGCACGCACGCCGGCCGCGCTGCGCGCCGAAGTGCAAGCGTTGCAGAAGAGACTCGGATGAGCGCGCGTCGCCTGATCGCACGCGCTGTCGCCTGCCTACTGCTCGGCGGCAGCGCCGTCGTGATCACCGCGCAGGCGGCCGAACCGCCCGCCGCCATCCAGCCCTCGAAAGCTGCGCTCAAGGCCGCCGAACAGCTGCGCGATCGCGCACTCGCCTCGAACGACGCCTACGATTGGCTGACCGCGATCTCGACCGAGGTCGGCCCGCGCCAGGCCGGCTCGCCCGGTGATGCCGCGGGCGTCGCGTGGTTGCGCGACAAACTCACGGCGCAGGGCTTCAAAAACGTGCGCACGCCCGAAGTCATCGTGCCGCATTGGGTGCGCGGCGAGGCGAGCTTCGAAGTGCTCGCGCCCTATCCGCAAAAAATGGTGACGCTCGCCATCGGTGGCAGCATCGGCACGCCCGAAGAGGGGCTCTCGGCGCCAATCGTCATGGTGCAGGACGTCCCTGCGCTGCAAGCGCTCAAGCGCGAGCAAGTCGAAGGCAAGATCGTCTACTTTGCCGGTCGCACCGAGCGTACGCGCGACGGCAGCGGTTACGGCAAAGCCGTGCGTTCACGCCAGGAAGGCCCGAGCGCCGCCGCCGCACTCGGCGCCGTCGGCATCGTGATTCGCTCGATCGGCACCAGCATCAATCGCATCGCGCACACCGGCACGCTGACCTACAACATCGGCGCGCCGCGCATTCCCGCAGTCGCGATCAGCAATCCCGATGCGAACCTGCTCGAGCGCGTGATTGCGAGCGGCAAACCCGTGAGCGTGCGCCTGCGCGTCACCGCGCGCGATCTGCCGCAGGTCCGTTCGGCAAACGTGATCGGCGATCTGCCGGGCACCGACCTCGCCAATGAAATCGTGCTCGTCGGCGGACACCTCGATTCCTGGGACCCGGGTTTCGGCGTGCAGGACGATGGCGCGGGCGTGATCATCGCGCTTGCCGCCGCAAAACTCGCGGCGAGCATGGAACCGAAGCCGCGACGCACCATTCGCGTGATCGGCTTCGCGAACGAAGAATTCGGCCTCTCCGGCGCCTTCAAATATCCGGCCGACGAAGGCAAAGCCAGCGTCGATCGTCATGCGTTCGCCATGGAAGCCGATCTCGGCGCAGGCCCGGTATGGAAACTGAGCGCGCGCGTGCCCGATGCGCACTGGCCACTCGTGCAAGGCATCCACCGCGTCGTGAAGAACCTCGGCGTTGAACTCGGCGACAACAAGACCGGCGGCGGTTCCGATCTCGGTCCGTTGCGTCGTCAGGGCGTGCCGACGCTCGCCCCTGCGCTCGATGCCACGAATTACTTCGACATCCACCACACGCCGAACGACACGCTCGAGCAAGTCGATCCTGCCAAGCTGCGGCAGTCGGTGGCGGTATTCGCGGTGTCGGTGTATCTGGCCGCCATGGCCGACGGCCCCGTCGAGCGCATCGAGACCGAAGGCAGCCCGCGCTGACTCAAGCGGCGAGCGACGCCGCGCGCCGGATCAACTCCGGCCCCGCGTCGCGTTCGCGCGCCCCTTCGGAGAGCAAGCGTCGATACTCGCGCGCACCGGGCACGTGACTCAAAAGTCCGAGCAGGTGGCGCGTGATCGCCGGCAAGCGCTCACCGCGGGTCAATTCGTATTCCGCATATTCGGCCATGCGCGCGAGCATCTCGCCGACCGTCGGCATCCGATAGCTCGTACCTTCGGCATCCGCGAGCGCCTGCATGATTTCGCCGAGCACCATCGGGCGGTGATAGGCCTCGCGGCCGATCATCACCCCGTCGGCCCAGTCGAGCTCGCGCATCGACTCGTCCACCGTCTTGAGCCCGCCGTTCAACACCACCGGCATATCCGGAAAATCTTCTTTGAGGCGACGCACGACGTCATAGCGTAGCGGCGGCACTTCGCGATTCTCCGCCGGCGACAAACCGCCGAGCACCGCCTTGCGCGCGTGCACGATCACCGCGTCGGCACCCGCCGCGCGCACGCCCATCAAAAAATCCGCGAGCGCGTCGTAATCACGCTCGTCGAAACGCTCCACGTCCTCGCGCACGTCGCGCAACGCGCCGCTCAAGGTACCGATGCGCATCTTCACCGTGACCGGGATATCGTCGGCCGCTTCGCACATCGCCGCGACGCAATCGGCCACCAGCGCCGGTTCGTTCATGAGACAGGCACCGAACGCGCCCTTCTTCACTTTGTCGGACGGGCAACCGCAATTGAGGTTGATCTCGTCGTAACCTTCTTCGACCCCGTAGCGCGTCGCCGCAGCGAGATAGTCGGGTTCGCAACCGCCCAACTGCAGCGCGACCGGATGCTCCTCGCGACGAAACTCCAAAAGTTTCTCGCGATCGCCGCGCAAAATCGCCGACGCCGTCACCATCTCGGTGTACAGCAGGATGTCCGGCGAAAAGCCGCGCAAAAAATAGCGGCAGTGCCGGTCAGTCCAGTCAAGCATCGGGGCAACGGAGAGGCGACGGTCTAACACGGGCGCGAGTGTACGGAATCGGGCCGCAGGGTGCATCTCGGGCCGGTCGTCAAAACACCATCCACCACGGCGCCGCCAGCACATCGGGCGCGAGCCACTCGAGCTGATCCCCCGCGTGCAGCAGCAGTCCCGCGCGAGCCTGATCGCCGTACTCCTTGCGAAAACTGCGCAAGGACGCCGCATCAGCGAGCCGCGGTCGCGAAGTCGACTTCACTTCGACGGGCAGCAACTGCCCGCCCGACTCGATGACGAAGTCCACCTCTTCGCCCGAGGCAGTGCGCCAATAACTCAACTCGGCGCGCTCGACCCGGGCATCACGCCAGGCCAACAGATCGTGCAGCACCAGGTTTTCCAAGTGCGCACCGGTCGGCTCTTCGATCGCAGCCAGATGCAAGGCGATGCCGGTGTCACCCCAGAAAATTTTGGAGGCCTTGATGAGGCGCTTGGTTCGATTCACCGCATAGGCAGGCAAACGCACGAGCAAGTACGAGGTTTCCAGCAGATTGAGCCAGCGGTGCACGGTCGACTGCGGCAAAGCGACGTCACGTCCGAGTTCGGTTTGATTGACGAGCTGCCCGATGCGCAAACAGGCGGCACGCATCAGTCTTCGAAAATCCGGCAAGCTGGTGATGACCGACAAATCCTGCAAATCACGCTCAAGATACGTGCGCACATAACCATCGAACCAAATGCGCCGCTCATCGCGCGTCGTCAATTGCAGAGCAGGCGTCGGGAACCCGCCGCGACGCACCACTTCGCGCCAATCGTCGCGTGTTCGTTTTTCATCACCCAACAAGACGCGCCAGTCGGCATCAGGCGTCGCGAACAACTCGTCCCATCGACCACATCGCCCGGTGCCCTGCTGTTCGCCGCGCGTCATGGGCCAAAGGGTCAGGAAACTCGCCCGACCCGCCAAAGACTCCGACACTCGCCGCATCAGCAAAAGATTCGCCGAGCCCGTCAACAAAAACTGGCCGGCCTGGCGCTGCCGATCGATGGCGCGCTTCACGGCGAGCAACAGGTTCGGTTCTCGCTGCACCTCGTCGAGCGTGACGGGCCCCGGGCCGCCCAGCAGCACATCGGGGTCACGACGCGCCGCATCCAACGCGTCGAGGTCATCGAGCGTCCAATAACGCCTCTCGCCCGGCAGGAGCTTCTCGACCAGCGTGCTCTTGCCCGTTTGCCGCGCGCCGGTGACGACCACGGCCGGCATCACCCGAATGCGTTCGGACAGCGCGGCGCCTGCCAGCCTTGGGAGATTGCTCATAACGTGGATGATAATCATCCACATTGTGAATAGACAAGTATTTAGGTCTAGGACGTGGTGTGTTTGGGAAACGCTGGCCGACGAAGCATCGATAGCAGAACGACTCCTAAACCTCGTTCGCACTGCATCGCGCACATGACGTTTTCGACCTCGCCGCGACACTCACCAGCGGCATCGTCAGAAACCATCCATTCATCGACGGCAACAAGCGCGTCGGCTTCATCGTCGGCGTCCTGTTTCTGGAACTCAATGGCCACCGCTTCAACGCGACGCAGCAGGACGCGACCCGTGCCGTAATCGCGCTGGCCGCAGGTGCATGCAACGAAGCGGAGTATCGCGCCTTCCTGGCCGCAAACAGCGCGCAACGCGAGCCGTCACGCTGACGATTAACGCGACGTCCTGCCCCGTGCGACAATGCGCGCATGGAGATTACGCACCCCGAATTCTGGATCGCCGTCGGTCAGATCATCATGATCGACGTGCTGCTTGGCGGCGACAACGCCGTCGTCATCGCTCTCGCCTCGCGCCGTTTGCCCGACGCACAGCGCAGACAGGCCATTCTTTGGGGCATGGCCGGCGCGATCGGTTTGCGCGTCGTGCTGATTTTCTTCGCGCTGCAGCTGCTGAAAGTCCCGCTGCTGAAACTGATCGGCGGAATATTGCTGCTGTGGATCGGCATCAAACTTTTGATGCCGCAAGACGAAGGCGGTCACGAAATAGAGCCGGCCGACAATCTTTGGGGCGCGATCAAGACCATCGTCGTCGCGGATGCCGTGATGAGCCTCGACAACGTCATCGGCATCGCCGGTGCCGCCAAAGATCATCTCGGCCTCGTGATCTTCGGGCTCGTGATCAGCATCCCCATCATCGTCTGGGGCAGCCGTTTCGTGCTCACGCTGATGGATCGCTTCCCGGCCGTCATCCTGTTCGGTGCCGCACTGCTCGGTTGGATCGGCGGCGGCATGATGGTCGAGGACGTCTGGGTGAAACCGCAACTCGAATCGCTCGCGAGCGAAGTCGGACCGGGTTTCCACTACCTGGCTGCCGCCGTCGGCGCCGCCATCGTGGTGGTGGTCGGCAAGGCCTTCGCGCGCAAACCCGCCAAGGAAGAACCTGCACCGGAGTGATCGCATGACGACGTTGCTGCTGCCGATCGACGGATCCGACTACTCCGCACGCGCGGTCGACTACGCGATCAAGCGCGCTCGCGCCGCTCGCGACGCCGTGCAGGTGCAACTTTTGAACGTGCAACCGCCGATCACCACTCCGCACGTAAAAATGCTGATCGACCGCGACTCGCTCGACCAGTACTACCGCGACGAATCCGAAACCGCGCTCGCCCCCGCCCTCAAGGCCTTGCGTGCCGCCAACGTCTCCGCGACGTCGCACAGCCGCGTCGGCCATGCCGCCGAAGAAATCATCACCCTCTGCAAATCACTCGCCTGCGACGAGATCGTCATCGGCACGCATGGTCGCGGCGGCTTCAAAGGCGCGTTGATGGGGTCGGTGGCGCAAAAGGTCGTGCATCTTGCCGCCGTACCGGTGGTGCTGATCCGCTAATCCGCT
>JAFMJH010000031.1 GCA_017853555.1 Steroidobacteraceae bacterium | reverse complement strand
GCATCGAAGATGCCGACTACGCCGCCGAATCGGCGAACCTGGCGCGCGGCATGGTGCTCGCTCAGGCCGGTACGGCAATGCTCGCGCAGGCAAATCAGCAACCGCAGTACATCCTGCAGTTGTTGCGGTGACGCAGCATTTTGAATTCGGTAACGGAGTCATTTTTTGTTTTAGGAGATTGAGATGAATCCTCTTTCGAGTCAGACGCCGGTGATACCGGGAGTCTCTCGATCGGCGGCAGTCGAGAGGAACAGTGCAACGGCCCAGGTGGGTGCGTTGTCGGGCGGCACCCCGGCAGCGACGAAATCCGGTAACGGCACGGAATTGAAAACCAGTGGGGAAGTTTCGGTTGATGCTTTGCAGAGCGAACTCGGTGAATCGGTGCGAGCCGCGAATGAGCGACTTGCGCTGAACCGACAACGCTTGGACATCGCGGTGGATCGAGGAACGGGGTCGATGGTGGTCACGATTACGGACACGATGTCCGGCGAGATCGTGAAACAGATCCCCTCCGAGCAGGCACTGCGAATGATGAAGAACATTGATTCTTTGACGGGTATTTTGGTCGATCACTTGGAGTAAAGAGTTATGGCACCTTTTGCGGCACCAAAGGCAGCTCTCAACGCTTATCGGTCCATCCAGACCGAATCCGTGGCGCACGGCGGCAAGGGCGCGGAACTCGTAGTGATGCTGTATGACGGCATCATCGAGTCCCTCACCCAAGCCTCCGGGCACATGGAGCGCAAGGAATATCGCGAGGCGGGACGTCAGTTCACGCGCGCGCTGACGATCCTTGCGGGCTTGCGAGAGACGCTGGATTTTGAACAGGGACAGCCGGTCGCCGGCAACCTGTTGAAGTTTTACAACGCAGTGACGTCGCAGATCATGCGCGTTCAGACCCAGCGCGACCTGAAGTTGCTTCAGGAAGCGGTGGCATTGGTCAAATCGGTGCGTGACGCCTGGTCGCAGCTTGCGAACCCGGCGCCGGCGCCCCGAGCAGGCTTGACGCGAGATTCGCTCGGTTTCAATCAGACGGCGGTGGCACCCACTGGTGCCGCGGTCGCTGCCGCCCTCTAGGCGGAATCGGACGAATCGGACGTTGGGATCGCGGTGGGGGTGTGCACACCCCCACCGTTTATCCTAAAGAAGGCAGGGTTTCGGTCGACTCAGTACCCGAACGGCACCACGTTTGGAGAATCGACCATGTCAGCCTTTGCCTTGAAAGCCTATCGGACCGCAGAAGTCGACGCGCGTTGCGAAGACTCGGACAAGCGTCAGCTCGTCATCATGATGTACGACGGCGCGATCGACGCGATCGGGCTTGCCAAGGCGCATGCCGAGCGCGGCGAACACAAGGGCGTCAGTGCCGCCGCTTCGCGGGCGATGACCATCGTCGCCGGTCTCCGCGAGACCCTGGATCTCGAAAAGGGCGGCTCGGTTGCGACGCATCTCAATGATTTTTATCAGTTTTTGACCCGCAAGCTGATGCGCTCCAGCGCCTCGGCTTCGGTCGCGGATCTGGCCGACTGCCAGGATCTGCTCTCCCAGGTGCGCGAAGCGTGGGCGGCGATCAGCCCGGCGGCGGCCGGTCAGGTCAACCGCAACATGTTCGTCATCCACTCTTAATAATCCGCCATCCCATCCCAACCGCTACCGGCGCTCGCCTTTTGCTAGGCTAGCGCCGCGTACGCGACCCATGGGAGGGGAGCTTGAAGGTTGAGCCCACGGGCGCCCGATCGGCGCTCGACCTGCTGGTCGGGGACTCGGCGGCCATGCGGGCATTGCGCGCCCTGGTCAAACGAGTCGCCGTCAGCGACAGCACCGTGCTGATACTCGGCGAGTCGGGAACCGGCAAGGAACTCGTCGCCCAGGCGATCCATCGCCTGTCCACGCGCGCGCGGAATAATTTCGTGCCGGTCAACTGCGGCGCGATCCCGTCGGAACTTTTGGAATCCGAGCTCTTCGGTCATGCGAAGGGGGCGTTCACGGGCGCGGTCAGCGATCGGCGCGGGCGTTTCGAGATGGCCGATTCCGGTACGCTGTTTCTCGACGAGATCGGCGACATGCGGCTCGAGATGCAGGTGAAGCTGCTGCGCGTGCTGCAAGAGCGCACCATCGATCGCGTCGGTGACGATCAAGCACGCAAAGTGAACGTACGCGTCGTCGCCGCGACACACCGACATCTCGAGGATGCCGTGAGCGCGGGCAAGTTCCGCGCCGACTTGTTCTATCGCTTGAACGTCGTGCCGCTGCACGTGCCTGCGCTGCGGGAGCGGGGCGACGATGTGCCTGTTTTATTCGAGCATTTCGCGCGTTCTTGCGCAGGCCCAGGGCAAGCGCCGGTGCGTGCGGGTGCGGATCTGAAGCGTTGGTTGGTCGCCCACACCTGGCCCGGCAACGTGCGCGAGCTGCTCAACTTCGTCGAACGTCTGACGGTGCTGTGGCCCGGGATGGAAGTCACACTTACGGATATTCCCGCGGCGATGTTGCCGCGCGTCGAAGGTTTCGAGCCTTCGGCTGCCGCGGAACAGGAAGCCGTGCTCGGCTTGTGGCGTTGGGATGAAGAAGACGTCGAGGCGGCAACCGGCGTGAACGGCGCGTCGCACGATGGCGTCGACGACGAGGCCGACGCTTCCGGCGACGGCACGAGTCTATCCGCGGACGAACTCGCCAATCTTTCCGATGGTTCGTCCAACGGTTCTTCAGCCCAGCCTTCGATTCCGCAGGGCGGGGTGGATCTGCGGCAACTGATGGCCGAGTTCGAGTCGGCCTGGATACGCGAAGCGATGCGCATGACCGACGGCAACGTCAGCCATGCCGCAGAACTGCTCGGTATGCGCCGTACCACCTTCATCGAGCGGCTGCGCAAGTACGAGCCGTCGGATTCCCGACAGTGACGTGCGGCCGGTCGAACCGGCAATCTCAAACCTAGCCTAAGTTGATGATCGGCAAGCCTTTGCCGGTCGTGGCATGTCCCTTGCTTTGGTCGATGCACTCGAAGGACTGGTGTGTAGACCGAACGTGGACCGACCGCAACAAACTATGCCGATACGCGAGCAGACCTCGGTGGACGAGGTGGTGTTCGGTGACCCGTTCACCGAACAGATGCTCGTGCTCGCCTCGCGGGTCGCCCGTACGGAGGTGACCGTCCTGATCGGCGGCCCCTCGGGCACCGGCAAGGAAGTGCTCGCCCGCTTCATCCACCAGAATTCTTTGCGCAGCGGTGGACGATTCATCGCCTTCAACTGCGCCTGCTTGCCCGAGTCGATGGTGGAAGATCTGCTGTTCGGTCACGAACGCGGTGCGTTCACGGGCGCCGTGCAACGTTTCGAAGGGTTCTTCGCGCAGGCCGACGGCGGCACGCTGTTTCTCGACGAAGTGGGCGAGTTGCCACTCGCCGTGCAAGCCAAATTGCTGCGCGTATTGCAGGAGCGCGAGTTCATTCCGCTCGGTTCGACGCGCCCGCAGAAAACCAATTTCCGTTTGCTCGCCGCCACGAATCGCAATTTGAAGGGTGATATCCAGGCGGGCCGCTTCCGCGAAGACTTGTTCTATCGCCTCAATATTTTCCCGCTGGTTTTGAAGTCGCTCGCCGAACGTCCGGGCGACATCCTGCCGCTCGCGAACGCGATGTTGCTCAAACACCGTCACATCTCCGCGGCCAACGAACTCGATTCGTCGGCGGTTGCCGCACTGCAAGGGTATGCCTGGCCGGGCAACGTGCGCGAACTCGAAAACGTCATCCAGCGTGCGATGGTGGTGGTCGATGGCACGGTGCTGTCGGCCTCGCACCTCGGGCTCGATCTGCCCTTGCCCGCCGCCGCGGTGGCGATGCGTTCGGCGGATCTGGAGTTTGCACCGATCACGACGGCGGTTGCGTCGCGGGTCGACGGCTCGCTTGCCGACCGGCGTGCCGAGCAGGAAGCGGAACTCATCATGGCGACGCTGCGCGATTCGCCGACCAAGACGGCCGCTGCGGCGCGTCTCGGGATCAGCGAGCGCACTCTGCGTTACAAACTCGCGCGTCTGCGTGATCACGGTCTGATGGTGGCGAACGTATGACGATCCACTCGGTAGCCATGCAGCAAGCGCTCGAGCAGTTGCGCGCGATGCGCGACACGGTGCGTCCGCCGGGCATATCACCGGGCGAAGCGCGTGGCCCGGCTGCGCCGATGATGACGCCCGCGCCGCAGGGTCCGAGCTTCATGGACACCATGAAATCGGCCGTGGACTCGGTCAACGAACAACAGAAAGTGTCTCGCGAATTGCAGACGGCGTACGTGAAGGGCGAGGACGTCTCGCTCACGGACGTCGCGATCGCGATGCAAAAGGCCTCGGTCGCGTTCGAAGCGACCGTGCAGGTGAGAAACAAGATTCTCGAGTCGTATCGAGAAATCATGAACATGTCGGTGTAACGTCATGGCAGCAACCGAAGCAGATGTCCTGGGTAGCGGGCTCGATGGTGGAGTGAACGTGTCCACGTCGGGCAGTCTCGCGCCCGTGGGTGAACTCTCCCCCCAGCAGTCCAAAGGCGCGCTCGCGCAGGCGCTCGAGCGTCCTGCCGTGCGCAAGACCCTGCCTTATGTGGGTTTTGCGCTCGTGCTGTTGCTCGGCATCATTGCCTACACCACGCTCTCGGCGCCGCCGCCGCGGGCGTTGTATCCCGAAATGGCCGATGCCGACAAAGAAACGGCGCAGCAGTTGCTCAAGAAGAACGGTATCGACGTCAAGCTCGACGCCGTGAGCGGCAATTTGCAGGTGTCCGCCAACGACTTCCACGAAGCACGCATATTGCTCGCATCGGCGGGATTGCCGCGTGAAGTCGGGACGGGGTTCTCGTCATTGAAGGGCGAGATGCCGCTCGGCACCAGTCAGTTCATGGAGCGTGCGCGCTACAACGCCTCCATCGAAGAAGAGCTCGCGCAAAGCATTCGGCGCATCAACACGGTACGCGATGCGCGCGTGCATCTCGCCTTGCCGCGCGAGAGTGCGTTCATACGCGATCGCACCGAGCCGAAAGCGTCGGTGATCGTGACGCCGTACAACGGGCGCTCGTTGAGCGACGGGCAGGTGCAGGCGATCGTGCATCTGGTTTCCTCGAGCATTCCCTACATGACGCCGGCGAACGTGTCGGTGGTCGATCAGTTCGGGCGTCTGCTGACCGAATCGGCCGACGGCAAGGATTTGAACGCCAAACAACTCGACTTGCGCCGCAAAACGGAAGCCGATTACGTCGATCGCGTCGTGCAACTGCTGGCGCCGATTTACGGTGCTGGCAATGTGCGCGCGCAGGTGAATGCGGATCTCGACTTCTCGGTGATCGAACAGACCTACGAAAACTTCGATCCCTCGAATTCCGGCGTCAAAGTGCGTTCGGAGCAGTCGAACGAATCGACGACCACCGAGCCGCGCAGCCAAGGCGTTCCGGGCTCACTCGCCAATGAGCCGCCAGCGGGAACGCAGGCTGTTCCGGCCACCGGTGCCCAGGCGGCGCCTGCGGGCGCAGCGGGCGCGGCGGATGCTGCTGCGGGCAACGGTACGGTCGTGCGTGGCCAACAAAAGAGCCAGGCGCGCAACTATGAAATGGATCGTACGGTGCGCTACGTCGTGGATCCGGCGCCGCGCATGCGTCGGCTGACGGTCGCCGTCGCGATCAACAACGCGATCGTGCCGCCGGGCTCGACCGCCAAGCCGACGCCGAAACCTTTGCCGGCAGCGGAGGTCACTCGTCTCACCTCGCTCGTGCAAGGTGCAGTGGGCTTCAATGCGCAACGCGGCGACGTCGTGAATCTCGTGAGCACGAGCTTCGAGGCGCCGACCGTCGAAACGCCGTTGCCGGTATGGGAACGTCCCGAGACGCTCGATGTGGCGAAGTATTTGTTGGTTGCTGCGGCAATCGCGCTGCTCGCACTCTTGGTCGTGCGTCCGGTGGTCAATCGACTGACCTACGTCCCGCCGCCGTTGCCGCCGCTTGATCAGTTGCGCGAAATGCTGGCTGCGAATGGCATTGCTTTACCCGCCGGTATGGGCGGGGCTAGCATGGCCGAAGGCGCGGCAGCGATCGACGGCGTGTCGGTCGAGGGTGCCACCGCGGCCGATAGTGTCGAAATGCGCGAAGGCGAGACCCTCGAAGAATTCAAGGCGCGCGTGAAGCCGAAGAAGAAGCCGGGCATCTCGGCCGAGATGCTCGACACGGCCAACAGCTATGACGACAAGGTCATGGTGGTGCGTATGCTCGTGTCGCAAGACTCGAAGCGTGTGGCGCTCGTGCTGAAAAACCTCATCAACCGCGATCTGAACTGAGACCAGGTGTCCCATGGCTGAAGCCGCTGTCGATCAAACCGCTCAAGGCCCGGATCCGGGTCAGGTCGCCGCCGAAGTCGAGGCGCTCTCGAACACCCAGCGTGCGGCCGTGATGCTCATGCTGCTCGGTGAAGAAGAGGCGGCGAACGTGATTCGCCATCTCGCACCCAAAGAAGTGCAGCATCTGAGCGCGGCGATGATCTCGGTCGCCGATCTTTCGCAGGAAGCCGTGAGCGTCGTGCTCGATGGTTTCATCGCGACGATCAAGAAGCAGACCAACCTCGGCGGCGGCATCGACTATCTTGAAGCCGTGCTCAAGCAGGCGATCGGCGAAGACAAAGCGAGCAGCGTGCTGAGTCGCATCATGCCGGCGTCGGCCAATCGTGGCCTCGAAGTGTTGCAGTGGATGGATGCCCGCTCGATCACCGAGATGATCGCGGACGAACATCCGCAGATCATCGCGATCGTGTTGTCGTTCCTGGATTACGATGTGGCCGCGGACGTGTTGCGCTTCCTGCCCGAACATCTGCGCCCCGAGGTGCTTGGGCGCGTCGCGTCGCTCGAAACCATCCAGCCGACGGCGATGCAGGAACTCGAAGCCATCATGCGTCAGCAGTTCTCGTCCAACTCGTCGCTGAAGTCGTCGAGCGTGGGCGGCGTGAAGGCGGCGGCCAAGATCATGAACTTCGTCAAGTCCGACATCGAGCAGGGCATGATGAGGACCTTGACCGAGCGCAACGGCGATCTCGCGCAGCGCATCCAGGACAACATGATCGCGTTCGAGAATCTCTCGGGTTGCGACAACCGCAGCATTCAGACGCTCATGCGTGCCGTGCCGTCCGAGCTGCTCATGGTGGCACTCAAGGGTGCCGACGATCTCGCCAAGGACAAGTTCCTTTCGAACATGTCGGCGCGTGCGCGCGAGATGTTCGTCGACGAAATGGAGGCGCGCGGTCCGTTGCGCCTGTCGGATGTGGAAGATGCGCAGAAGCAGATTCTGCGTACTGCGCGCCGACTGTCCGACGCCGGCGAGATGATGCTCGCCGGTCGCGGCGCCGATTACGTCTAACTAGACACGAGCACGACGCATGCGACTCTCCAGTCCTTTCATGAGTGCCGGCGTGCTGCGTCGAGCCGGAGACGTCGAATCCGCGACGTTCATGTCGCGCCAGTTTGCAGCCAACCGTGCGGGCTTTCTGTTGCGCGAGTATGCGAAGCAGCAGGAAGAAATATCGCTCGAAGGCTTCTCGATGGGTGGCGATGATGCTCCCGAGATGGCCGTTTTCGAGGCGGCAGCGCCCGTCGAGCTCGACACTGCGCCGGCGTCCGTCGGTGGCGTGTCAGCCGAAGAAACCGAGCGATTGGTGCGCGAGGCCGAGCAACGCGGACGCGAACAGGCTTTGTCAGAAATGGCGGGCGCGCTCGATCAGGCGATTTCGTCGCTCGATGCGGCTGCGCAGGCCCTGCTCGCGAAAGATGCGGAACTCGAGCGGCAGATGATCGTTCCGCTTGCGCAAGCGAGCGTGCAGATCGCGGCGCAAATCGCCAGACAAACATTGGCCACCCCGGAAGGGCTCGAGCGCTACATCGAATCGGTGCTGAAGACTCTGACCGACGGCGACGTCAGCGCGACGGCCGACGTGGTCGTACGTCTGCACCCGGAAGATCTTGCGCTGCTCGAGCGTGGATCCGCGAAGCCGCAACATCTGCGTTTGCAGGGTGACGAGGCGGTGTCGCGCGGCGGCGTCTTGATCGGCGGCGAGCAGAATGCGATCGACGATCGACTCGAGAATCGCATTCGTGAAGTGCGTGAAGCGGCTTTGGCCGCAGCCGCCGAGTTGCTCCGCGAGTCGCGCGCGTGAGCGGATTGCTCGCGCAATTGCAGCGAGATCTCGGCGCGATCGAAATCTCTCCGCCGAGTTTGCGCGGCGTGCTCACCCGGGTGACGGGCATGATTCTGACGGCACGCGGTATCCGCGCGCCGCTCGGTGCGTATTGCGAAGTGATGGCCGAAGGCGGCGAAGGCGTCGCCTGCGAGGTCGTGGGATTTCGCGAAGGCGAGGTGGTGCTGATGCCGCTCGGTTCCGTGCACGGCTTGCTGCCGGGTGCGGCCGTGCGGGTGATGACGCACACGGCGCGCGTAGGTTTGAGCTCGGCGCTGCTCGGCCGTGTGGTCGACGGTATGGGCGAGCCGCTCGATGACGGCCCGCGCATCGAGCCCGAAGTTTTCGTGCCGCTGCGTGGCGAGCGTCGCAATCCGATGCATCGCGCGGCGATCGACTCAACGCTGGATGTCGGCGTACGCGCCATCAATACGTTTTTGACGGTCGGTCGCGGGCAACGCATCGGACTGATCGCCGGTTCAGGCGTCGGCAAGAGCATGCTGCTCGGCATGATGACGCGTTTCACGAATGCCGAAGTCATCGTCATCGGCATGATCGGCGAGCGCGGTCGTGAAGTGCTCGAATTCGTGCACGAAACCCTCGGTGAAGAAGGTCGGCGACGCGCGGTCGTGATCGCCGCGCCGGGTGATTGTTCGCCGACGGTGCGTTTGCGCGCGACGCATTACACCTGCGCCGTTGCCGAATATTTTCGAGACCAAGGCAAGAACGTTTTGTTGCTGATGGATTCGCTCACTCGCGTGGCGCATGCGCAGCGCGAAATCGGACTTGCGGTCGGCGAGCCGCCGACGACCAAGGGTTACACGCCGTCCGTGTTTTCCCTGATCAATGAATTGGTCGAACGCGCCGGCGCCGTCGCGGCCGGCGGCAGCATCACGGGGATTTATACGGTTTTGGCCGAGGGTGATGACGCCAATGATCCCATCGTCGACGGGGCGCGGGCGATTCTGGATGGACACGTGCTGTTGTCGCGCGAACTCGCCTCGCTCGGGCAATACCCCGCGATCGACATCAACGTGTCGATCTCGCGTCTTGCCAACCGGTTGATCAGCCGCGCACAACGCGAGTCGGTGGTGAAATTCCGTCGGCTGATGGCGATCTACGAAGAAAACAAGGATCTCGTCGCCGTCGGCGCCTATCGCGCCGGTACCAATCCCGAGCTCGACGAGGCGCTTGCGCGGCGCGAAGTGTTGCGACGCTTTTTGATGCAGGACGTCGATGAATCGGTGAGCGTCGAAGAAGGCTTCGAGCAGCTCGAACGGGCACTTGCCTGATGAATCGTCAGGCGGCACGGGCAAAGAGACTGCAGCGGATCGAGCGCATCGGCGATGCGATCGCACGCGCCTCGGAGGCGACCTGGCTGCAGCGACGCAGCGAATTGCAGGAGCAGCGCGATCGATTGTCGACGGTTGCCGGCTATTGCGGTGATTACGCACGACGTACGACGGACATCGAAGCGCGCGGCACGGACATCCTGAGCCTGCGCCTGTACCGCGACTTCTCCGGCTGGCTGTCGACGGTGCAAAACGATCAGACCAATGCCGTGGCGCAGGCGGAGTTCCTGGCCGATGCCGCGGCGGACGAGGCGTCCGCGAAACGAACCTTCGCAAGGTCGCTCGAGCAGGCGGCGACCCGTGCCGCGACGGTCGCTCGGCAGGAGCTTGCGCGCGTCGAGCAGAAACAACTCGATGCCCTAGGCCGGCCGATGCGGTCGGATGCCCAGCAAGATTGAGTTAGGGACGATTCCACACTCCGCTACGCTGGGGTGGCATTGTTGTTGCATCTTCCGGGACAGAACATTCGCTATTGCGACCCCGGATCATCATGGCAGCAACAGAAACAGTGCTCGCAGGCCTCGCGCGGCTCGGTAAAACCGGCCTCGAAGGACTGGAAACGCCTGAAAATCGCCCGTCCGAACAGGATGCGGCGCTGTTCAGCGCCTTGCTCGAAGAGTCCGGTGGCGGCAAAACGGCGCCACAGGACGAGCCGGTCAAGTCGCATGCGGAAGACGACGGCAACGCGTTGCCGGTATTGCCGGTCGCGATGCCGGTGCCGCCGCCGGCACCGCAGCGTTTGCCGGCTGACGACTCCGGTGCCGATACCCAACTCGAGGAATTTGCGGTCGGTCTCGGGATCGATCGCTCGCTTGCACGGTTGCTGCTGACCGAGACGGCCGGTGCGCCGCCGGCGGATACCAGTATTGCGCCGGTCAGCACACCCGATATCGAAGGTTTCGCGGCAACATTCGCCGCGGCAGCGCCGACGCCTGTGGCGAGCGACGCGGCGCTATCGATCGGCGCGACGTCGACCGACACCGTGCCGACCGACACCACGCAGACCGTGAAACCCGCGCGACTCGCTGCGGACTTCGCGGCCAGTCTCTTGGCCGCCGTTCGACCCGCGGGCGTCGATGCATTGCCCGTTGATGGGGTGAGCGCAGCGCAGGAGCCTGGCGTCGAGGCTGCGGCACCCAAGACTGCAGCTGCCTCCTTGACGCAACTCGATCTTGCGCGTCTGGCGAGCAGTAACGCCGAGATTTCCAGCATCGAAGTGACTGCCAAACCCGTGACGGCACCGCTGCCTTTGCCGACTGCGGCGCCGGCTTCGAGCATCGTGGTGCCTGCCGCTTTGCGCGCGACGCCCGCTGCGACGGCGCCGGTGGAAGCCGCCCCGCTCGGTGACGAGGACGTACTGCGTTGGCGCGCCATGATTTCGCGCGCTGACGCGAGTGGTGCCGCATCTGCAGCGCCGCAGGATGTCGCGATCGAAGAGCCCGTGCTCGCAACCGTCGCCGCCGATATGGTTGGCAAGGCCAAGGAGGGCGTGCTGAATCGAAGCACGATCGCCGCGCGCGATACGCGTGCCGGACGCGGCAGCGGCCGTGGGGGCGAACTCGACGGTGAATTGCTGGCGCTCGGCTCGTTGCGCAATCTCGTACTCGATCGCGTCACGCCGGCGCTAGTCGCGCAGGGTGCGGGAATCGAACAGGCGGCCGCCGCTCTGGCGCCGGCCATACCGGCGACGAACCCGGGCTTCTTGATCGCCAATCCGGCGATTGATACGGGTTTGGCCCCGCTCGCTGCGACGTCCGGTGCGAGTGGCGGCGTGATGAACGAGCCGCTGCGCATGCCGGAACCGAAACTCGATTTCGCCACGCGTGCGGAAATGTTCGCGGACCAAGTCGCGCAACGCGTGCTCGGTCAGATCCGCAGCGAACAATACGACGTGAACTTGCAACTGGACCCGCGCAACTTGGGTCCGATGGACATTTCGCTGCGCGTGGACGGCAACCGAGTGACTGCGAACGTCGCGGTCAACCATCCGGAAGTGCGCGGTCTGCTCGAGTCGGGTTTGCCTCGGCTTCGGGAATCTTTAGAATCGGCTGGGTTGAGCTTGACGAACTGGTCCTTTGCCCAATCCAGCTCACGCGATCCCGCTGGCACGCGCCAGCGCGGCGGTTCGGCCGCCGGCGAGATGCGCCGGGTCGCACGCGTGGCCGATGAGGCCGATGGTGAGATGACCGTACCCACGGTCGCCCGCGGCAACCAGGCCGTGGATCTGTTCGTTTAAACCTTGACCGGGAAGGCACCGATGTCAGACAAGAAAGAAGAGAAGAAGAAAGCACCCGAGGCGGAAGCCGCTGCGGGTGAAGAAGGCGCGCCGAAGAAGAAATCCAAAATCATCTTCATCGTGCTGGTTGCCGCAGGCGCGTTGGCGCTCATCGGCATCTCCGTCGGTGCAACCCTCTATCTCACGGGATTCTTCAACAAGAAGCCGGCCGTCGAAGCAGGCGCCGAACACGGCGCGGAAGGCGGCGAACATGCGGCCGAGGGCGGCGAGCACGGCGAAAAGGCCGGCGAGCACGGCGGTGGTGAAGGCGGTGGCCACGAGGCCGGCGGCGGTGGCGAGAAGTCCTCGAAGGAAATTCCGAAATCGGAAGAGTTCGCGGCGACTTACAAGCCGATCGAGCGCGACTTCACCATCAACGTACCGAATTCGCGCAAGTTCGTGCAGTTCAAGATCGCCTACAAGACTTTTTACGGCGAAAAGATCATCGAGCGCGTGACCAAACATCAGGTCGCGGTCGAGGCGGCGATCCTCGCGACTGCGAGCCAGTACGGCGAAGAGGAACTCACCTCCGTCGAAGGGCGCACTCGCGTGGCCACGGCCTTGCGCGATGCGATGAACGACGTTTTGATCCGCAACGAAGATTTCGGCGGCATCGAAGAGGTCATGTTCACGGCGTTCGTGTTCCAGTAAGCGAAGATCATGGTCAACCAAAAACAATCATTGCTGTCGAGCGAAGAAGTCGAAGCGCTCGTCGAGGGCATGGCCTCGGGCGACGTGGATACCACGCCGGCGCCGGGCCCGGCGGCCTCGGCGGTACAGGCCTACAGCCTGGTCTCGACCGACACCACGACGCGCGGGCAACTCGCGGCGCTCGAGATGATCAACGATCGCATGTCGCGCCAAATGCGCGGCAGCCTGTTGAATCTTCTGCGTCAGGCGGTCAAGTTGTCGGTGAATCCCTTCGAAGTGACGACCTTCGGCAGTTTCATCCAGAGCGTGCAAGCGCCCTGCAACGTCAACATCGTGCGTTACCCGCCGTTGCGCGGCTATGGCCTCGTGACCATCGAGCCTTCTCTGGTCTACGGCGCCGTGGACAGTTTCTTCGGCGGTCGCGCGGACGGGTCGCTCGATCTGCACCCGCAGCGCGGCTTCACGCCGACCGAAGAGCGCATCATCCAGTTGTTGCTCGATGTCGTCTTCAACGATTTGCGAGAAGCCTGGGCGCCGGTTTACGCGCTCAATCCGGAATATGTCAGCCGCGAGATCAACCCCGCATTCGCTCAAGTGGGTGAAGAGCGCGAGACCGTGGTCGTCAGCCGATTCGATCTCGAGTTGGGCGCCGGCATTCGCGGCCAGATTTCGATCATGTATCCGTTCTCGGCGCTGAAGCCGATCCGTCTTCTGCTGCGCGGCCGCATGCAGTCCGGCGAGCGCGACGAGAAACTGGCGCATGCCTGGGCCGAAGATCTCAAAGATGCCGTGGAAGATGCCGAGCTTCAGGTCGTCGCACAACTGGCTACGTTGCGCGTGTCGGCGCTCGATCTCGCCACGATCCAGCCGGGCGACACGTTGTGGTTCAAGCCGCCCGAGTCGGTCAAAGTTCTGGTGCAATCCAACCATCTGTTCGACGCCGAATACGGCACGCAAAACAACAACATGGCCGTGCGCATCGAACGAGTCATCGAGCCGATCGCGCCGCGCGCGATCGCCGAGGTGCACATGTCCTCGGATGACGACGAGTCGGAAGAAACGCCGACGCGCCGTGCATCCGTCGGGCGTGCCGTCAAAACAGCAGGAGTTTCCGCAGCATGAGCGACTTGATGGGTTCCATCGCGAAAGCGAACGCCGACGGTGAGTCGAGCGTACAACTGGATTTGATCCAGAACGTCGCCGTCAGCATCTCGGTCGAGGTGGGCAGATCTTCGCTGCGCATCCGCGACCTGCTGCGGCTCGGTCAGGGCAGCGTGGTCGAGCTCGATCGCGTCGCCGGCGAACCGCTCGACGTTTGCGTGAACAACACCGTGATCGCGCGTGGCGAAGTGGTGTTGGTCAACGAGCGCTACGGCATTCGTCTGACGCAGGTGGTCGATCCGGAAGATCGCGTGAAGCACCTCTGACCGAGATGGATCCGGTCCGATACATCACCGCTCTAATACTCGTCGGTGGCTTGCTCGCTTTGGCGATCTGGTTGCTCCGACGTTTCAACTTCACGCAACGCGGCTTCAATCAGCGTGTCACCATCGTGTCTCACGTCGGCGTGGGTACGCGGGAAAAACTCGTGGTCGTGCGCTTTGCCGACGAAGAGATTCTGCTCGGCGTCACGCCGCATTCCATCACCCGTCTGGGATCGGTACCGCTCGAAGCGGTACCGGACGGGAATTCCGATCCGGAGTCCTCATGACATCGAAAGTGTTGCGTGCCCTGCCTTTCGCACTCGTGCTCGCCTTGGCGGGCACGTGGGCTTTTGGGGCGGCGCCCACGCCGCCACCGGCCGGGGCGGTGGAGTTGTTGCGCCTCACGCCGACACCGGGCGGCGGGCAGGCCTACAGTCTCACCTTGCAAGCCCTCGGGCTGATCACGCTGCTGACGTTGCTGCCGGCGATCATCTTGTCGATGACGGCCTTCACGCGCATCGTCATCGTGTTGAGTTTGCTGCGACAGGCGATGGGTACGGCGCAAACGCCGCCCAATCAGGTGATGGTGGGGCTAGCGCTGTTTCTGACCTTCTTCGTGATGGCCCCGACGTTCGACGAAGTTCAAAAGGTGGCATTGACGCCGTACGTGCAAGACAAACTCTCGTTCGAGCAAGCATTGCCGCGAGCCGTCGTGCCGATGAAGAAATTCATGCTCGCGCAGACGCGTGAGTCCGACGTGAAGATGTTCATGGACCTCGGCAAGGCGGGCCCGGTGCAAGCGCCGATGGATACGCCCTTGCAGATTCTGGTCCCCGCTTTCCTGACCAGCGAGCTGCGCACGGCATTCACGATCGGGTTTTTGATCTACATTCCCTTCCTCGTCATCGATCTCATCGTCGCGAGCGTGTTGATGTCGATGGGCATGATGATGGTCTCGCCGGTGATGATCAGCATGCCGTTCAAGTTTCTGTTGTTCGTGCTCGTCGACGGTTGGGCGCTGATACTAGGATCTCTGGCCGCCAGCTTCGGAGCGCCTGCACCATGAACGATTTGCAAGTCGTCGACGTCGCCCGTGACGCAATCTGGACGGGAACGCTGGTGGCGGGACCGATCCTGCTCGTGGTGTTGCTGGTCGGCGTGGTGGTCGGCATCTTCCAGGCGGCCACCTCCATCAATGAAATGACACTGAGTTTCCTGCCCAAGTTGATCGCCGTGACGCTGGTCTTCCTGGTTCTCGGCAGCTGGCAGTTGCAGATACTGGTCGACTTCGCACGCCGAATCTTCGAGCGCATACCCGACGTGGCCGGATAGGGCAATGCTCGAACTCGGCCTTTTGACGCTGAGCTGGGGCGAGTCGCTGTTGTTGCCGCTGACTCGTTTGAGCGCATTTTTTCTGGCCGCGCCGTTGTTTCCGCAAATCGCTTCGAACGTGCGCATTCGCGTCATGTATGCCACGGCGCTCTGCGTCTTGATGTTGCCCGCGTTGCCGATGTCCCTCGCGGCGCCGAAGCTGCCGTTTGGCGAACCGAATTTGCTGCTCGTGCTCAACGAAGCGCTGCTCGGCGTCGCGCTCGGGCTCGTACTGCAATTCGTGACGGCTGCGGTCGTCTTGGCCGGCGAGCAGATTTCGATGTCGCTCGGTATCGGCTTTGCGCAGGCCTTCGATCCGACCGTGGGCTCGACGCCGGTCGTTTCGCAGTTCCTGAATCTGATCGCCTTGCTCGTGTTCATCACGGCCGGGGGACATACCGTCGTGATCGCGACCATGACCGAAAGCATCCGCGTACTGCCACCCGGTAGTTTCTCCATGCTCGACGTGAACACTTGGCTTGAAGCCTCGGCGATCATCTTCAAAGGCGCCGCACTGCTGTGCGCGCCGTTGTTGCTCGCGATGTTGTCGGTGAACATCGGCGTCGGTGTGCTGCAACGCTCGACGCCGCAGTTGAACGTCTTTGCGGTGGGTTTTGCCGTCAGCTTGATCGCGGGCTTCGCGCTGCTCTTCATTTTGATGCCGATGCTCGCCGAGCGCATGATCGAGCTTTGGCAGCAGGCCCAGGAAATTCTGAGGCAGCGCCTGTTGGGCGCGCGTTGAGCCATGGCAGACGACGATTCTGACGAAGAGAAAACAGAAGAACCCACCTCCCGACGTCTGAATCAGGCGCGTGAGCGTGGCGAGATGCCGCGCTCGCCGGATTTCGGCGGCGCGATGATCGTGCTCGCCATCTGCGGGCTGTTCATCCTGATCGGGCGCACGATGGTGGCTGATATTTCGGCCATGATGGTGCGCACGCTGACCTTCGATCGGAATCGCATCGAACAGATCGGCGATTTGCCGGGCTACTTCGCCTTCGAACTCGGTGACGCGTTCTGGATCGTCCGCTGGGTGTTTTTCACCGCCTTCGTCATCGCGATCGCGGCCAGCATTTTCAATGGCGGCTTCAATTTTTCCGGCCAAGCGGCGGCGCCGAAATTCAGCAAGATGAACCCGCTGACCGGACTGAAGCGCATGTTCGGACCACAGGCATGGATGGGCGTGCTGCGCAATCTGGCGAAGTTTTTGACGATCGGCGCCGTACTCTTCCTGGTGCTCAGCTCGCGACGGCACGAACTCGTCGCCCTGTCGCGCGAGGCGTTCGAGCCGATGATCGCGAACGGCGCGTCCTTGGCCATGACCATCTTTACCGTCATGACGGTCGCCGTGGCGGCGCTTGCCGCGCTCGATGTGCCTTATCAGCGTTGGCAGTACTTGCGACGTCTGCGGATGAGCAAGAAGGAAGTGCGCGACGAAATGAAGGATATCGAGGGCCGTCCCGAAGTCCGTCAGCAGATCCGTCGCAAGCAGCGCGAGCTGAGTCGCGGGCGCATGTTGAGCAAGGTCAAGGATGCCGACGTCATCATCGTCAACCCGACCGAGTTCGCGGTGGCATTGCAGTATGACGAGGAGCGCAGCAGCGTGCCTATCGTGCTCGCCAAAGGACGTGGCGATGTCGCGCGCTCCATCAAAGAACGTGGCGAGGCCGCTGCCATTCCGCGCGTCGAAGCGCCGCCGCTGGCCCGTGCGTTGTATTACACCACCGAAGTGGATGCTCCGATTCCGGAGGGACTCTATCGCGCGGTCGCCGCGGTGCTTGCATACGTGTTCCGCCTGAGCGCATTGTCTGCCGACCTGAAGACGCCCGAATTGGCGGTGCCGGACGTTCCGCCGGAGTTCCTGTTCGACGAAGACGGTCGTCGAGTCGAAATGAGGTAATTGATGAAAGCTTCCGCACCGAAATTGTTCGTCGGCCTCGACGCGCTCGATGACATCGTGCGCACGATCGAGAGCGGCTTGCCCGAGGGTCTGGTCGTCGCCTCGTCCGAAGCCGATGCGCTGGCTACCGCATCGCGTGATCTGGTACGTCGATTGCGTGGCGAAAAAGGACAGGTGGAGTTTTACGAGCCGGGCGGTACCGATGGACTTTTGAAGGCGACCAATCGACTGCTCGAAGACATTCCGATCGAGCAGTTGTCGTCCACCACGCTCGCCGACGGCATGCGTTTGTTGTTGGTGTTGAACGCCGAGGCACTCGGCCGGGAAGAGGCTGCGGCGATTCGGCGTCTGGCTGCGGCCTTGCGCGGCAGCGCGTTGCGCATCCTGCTGTTCGCCCGCGTCGGCACGGTGCTCGAGATGCATCCGACCTTGGGGGACTTTGCCCATGACGGCGTGTGCTGGTTGCTCGATCCTCGCCTTGCGCGCCGCGTCGAACTCGCGCCCGAGCCGCCGCCGTCGGTATCGGCGCCTGCACCGAAGCCGATCGAGACCATTGCACCCCCCGTCGCTGAACCCGACAAAGCCGACGACGTCGACATTTTGTTGCAGTTGGCGGACGAGCGCGCCCGTGCGCGCGGCTTGACGAGTTCGCGACGTGCCTACTCACGCTTGTTCTGGGCGATGTTGGCCTTGGCGGTGCTGGTCGTCGCCGCCGGAGTCGGTTACATCCTTTGGCGGGATTCCGCAGAGCGGCCACCCGGACCCGTGATTTTCGATTGCGGCACGCATGACGACCGTGAGTTGGTACGCGTTTTGCAAAAGAAACTGGGTACCGAGGTACCGACCAAGCTCATCGAGCAGGGCGGCACGGTCAGGTTGGTGGTCGGGCCGTTGCTGTCCGCCGCCGACATCGAACGTGCCAGGACCAAAGTATGGACGATCGGCGCCTGTCGCATCGAGCCGCAACCGGCCGATGCCGAAGCGTTGAAGAAGTGAGAATGATTTTATGAGCGAACACGATCACGCAAAAGACCCGCACGCAGGTGCAGGCGAGCACAACGTTTTCAAGTCGACGGGTGTGTCGCAGCATACGATCAATGAATTCACGAATTCGGCGATCTCGAATCCCGCGATCGATCGGTCTGCCGACGAGGCGCGGTCGGACGAGGTTTATGTCGGCCAGGAGAAGCCCGGCGCCAAATCCGAGGTGTTCGTCGGTGCCGCGCCGGCCGGGTTCGTGGACGGCGTCCACGTCGGTGCCGAGCCGGAGACCGCAGCGGACGAACCGCCCGCCGATCCGGAGACGCTCGCGGCGGCCGAGTCGCTGAGCAAGATGGACGAACTGGTGCTGCAGGCCGAGGAGCGCAAGCAGCAACTCGAGACGGTATACAAGGAAACCGAAGAAATGCTCGAGAAGGTCAACGAATTGAGCAAGGCGCTGGAAATGAACAGCGAGTTGCGGGACCGGATCACGCAGACGGCCGCGCGCACGAAGAATTTGCGCAACGGCTTCAAGAAAATGGGCGGATGAGAGCTTGATGCGCGCGGTTGCCGCGGCACAGGGAGAAGACGATGAGCGAAGCTGAACACGACAAATCTCACCCGAAGGCCCCGGCCGAAAAGCCGGACAGTCCTCTCGAAGTGTTGACGGCGCTGGTGCTCGATGCGGCCGACGCGGCGAACGACAGCGCCCAGGTCACGAGCGATGCGCTGCGCAAGCTCACGCGTGTCGTCGAAACCAACGAAGAGGCAACCAAGTCCATCAAGACGGCGCCGGCGATTTTCGGTGCCGTGACTTTGAGCATCGGCATCGTGCTCGCGGTGCTCGTGGCGATCGTCGTCTCCGAAATTTCGCACAAATCGGAATCTTTGGTCGAGGCGATTGCCAAGCAGCAGGAGCAGTTGACCAAGGTCGAAGAGTCGTTGAAAGCGCTGTCGCGCTTCGAAGAGGTGCTGCAGAAATACGAGAAAGTCGCTGACGATACGACGCAACGGGCGATCGTGACGCTGCGCGAGCAGACCAAAGCGGATCGTCTGGCGATTCAGCAATTGGAAGTGAAGCGTCTCAACGAAATCATCAGCGGCGCACGCAACGGCGGTGAACTTGCGAATGCGGCCAAGGCCAAGCCCGAGGACAATGCGAAACTCGCAGCATTGGAGAAGTCGGTCGCACGGCTGGACGGACGTCTCGATGAAATCGTCAAACTCATCAAGGAAAGGCCGTCCGAAAGCGCGCCGGTGAAGGCGACGGCAACCTTGTCCAAGGCGCAGGCCAAGGATTTGCGCGCGACGGCCGATGAAGTCGCGAATCTCAAGAAAGAGTTGGCGGCGATGCGTCAATCGCTCGAGAGCAAATCCGGTTCACTGCAGCCGGGCGTGCCGACCTTCCGCAAAGGGAACTGATCCCCGAGCGGAATCGCGGATTCTCAGAGCACGAGCGCCGTACAGCCGTCGCTCGAGCAGGCCGTTTCATCGCCGCGGATGAACTCGAGATCGGCCGTGCGCGTACCCGTGACCGAGGCGACGCGCGCGATCGGCCAGCGCGACGACAGGGCCGCATCGTTGGCCGGAATCAGCAACACGGTACGACCGACTTCCACGCCTTCGCGGCCTTCCATATGCATCTGCCAACGGCCCGTGGGCGTGCGGCTGGCGCTCAGCACGTCCGGCTGACATCGCAGGCCGGCGAGCATTTCGCGCGCGCCGGCGTCGATGGCGGAGATCGTTTCGGTGAACCACGGCGCACTCGATGTTTGGTTGCGACGCGTCCGGGCTTCCCAACCCAATTTGACCTTGACGTCACGGGCTGCCACGACTTCGCGGTTCGCGCGATCGAGCAAGCTCAGATGCACGCGCAATTGGCGCGCGGGGTTGATCCATTCGTCTGCATAGCGCTGCGAAAGACCGGTACCTTCGTATTCGATTTCGGCGCGCAATCGAAGTCCTGCGGCCGCCGCATCGGGGCCGTCGACGATCGTCACGCGAGGCTGCGTTTCCGCCATGCGGTGCAAGCGCGCGGGCAGCAAGTCGATGAGCCGCGCACGATCATTCGCATTCCAGGCGGGATGCCGCTCGCCCTCGATCACTTCGAGCGCGACCGGTTGCCGCAAGTTACCGCCTAGTGCGCAACTCTCCGTGCTCGCCTGCGGAGCGGCACAGCGCGCGAGTTGCTTGGCGAGCTTGGCCGGTGCGCCCGTCGAGGCCGCAGCGCTGTGCACTTGCGACTCCATGCGTCCGTTTGCGCTCATCAAATCACTGGTCGTGACGATGTGTTCGTCGCGGTCGAGGCAGTCCTGCAGCCATTCGGCCGTACGGGCGGCAACGCTGCGCCCGGTTTGATCGGCGAGCGGGGCGGCGTTGATCACCGTCGCCACTGCTGCGCCGACCAAACCGAGCGCGAAACGAGGAAGAAGTCTAGGTGCCATCGGCTTCTTCCTCAGCGTTGCAGACGCTGTCGCAATTGCTGCACGCGGTTCGCGGGCAGGCGCAGCGTGGTTTGATACGTATCGGAGCCGAGCGGCTCCATGCTCACGAGCTCGGCACCGTTCAGCATGCCGACGATGCGCGTGCGCACCGAGTCCTGCTGCAACTTGTGATCTTCGAGCACCGTTTCGCTGCCGAAGCTCACGCCGTACACCTGTTCAGCCAAATTGCGGTACGCGTCCACCTTCGAGGCGCGGGCGGCCATGAGGCGTTGCTGTGCAGGGTCTTTGCCGGATTGCGCGCCGATCGAGGCGAAGCCTACGGCAACGATGTCCTCGGCGTGATCCGGCACCAGCGAGGGCGGTGCAAGCGCTTCGGTCGCGAGCGTCCTCGGCCTGACATTTGCAACCTTTTCGGTCGCCGCCGGTGTCGTGGAGACGAAGGTCGGGCGGAACAGACGGAATGCGCCTTCGAGCGAGTGTTCGATGGCGGAGGGCGGTTGGGCCGGGTCCGAGAGTT
>JAFMJH010000030.1 GCA_017853555.1 Steroidobacteraceae bacterium | reverse complement strand
GGCTGGCCGCTCGGCGGCGGACCCATGCCCGAGGGCGGGGCGCCATTAGGCTGGCCGCTCGGAGGCGGACCCATGCCGGTCGGCGGGGCGCCATTAGGCTGGCCGCTCGGCGGCGGACCCATACCCGTCGGCGGAGTGCCATTTGGCGGCTTGGTGCCGCCTTGCGGCGGCGCGCCCGTCGGTTGACCACCCGGAGGCGGACCCATGCCGGTCGGCGGGGCACCGTTGGGTTGGCCGCTCGGCGGCGGGCCCATGCCTGAAGGCGGAGCGCCGCCCGTGGGCGGAGCACCTCCCGGTGCCGTCTGTGCACTCGCATCGAGCGCGAGTGATCCGGCGCCGATGGCCAGCACAGCGGCCACGACACCCGGAATCGAGTTACGGATTTTCTTGTTCACCCTTGACCTCTCCCATCCTAGTCTTTGAAGTTGATCCCGTGAAAAGGGATACGCCGATCCCTTCGCGTAGTCAATCGTGACGAGCTGCCGCGAGAGCGGCGTTCACCACTTGAGCATTTGCTCTCCGAGCAGACGACCGAAGGTTATTGCAGGGGTCAGCGACAAGCCGCCGACGAAAGCGTTCCCGGAAGTTCGACCGAAGCCGAGGATCTCGCCTGCCGCAAAGAGATTGCGGATGGGTTTTCGGTCTTTGCCTAGCACACGCAAGTTCCGATCGACATTCAGTCCCGCCGGACTCAGCACCGTGATCCCTTGCGCCTTGATTGCGTAGAACGGGGGGCGCTGGATTTTGCGTATCAAGAATTGGCGGTTGAATTTCCTGTCGAAACGCCGCTCGACAGCGGCGTTGTACTCGATCACCGTCTTGCGCAAGGTTGCGGCAGGGACGCCAAGCTTGGTGGCAAGTTGCGACAGCGTGTTCGCTTTCACGAAGGCGGGATGTTTGCCGAATCGGCCACGATACGCTGACGCAGGCTCGAGCGTGATGGGCGCCGCGTTTTGCAAAATGGCGTGATCGAGCACGATGTTCATTCCGGTGCCCGGCTGTCGCAACAGCGACCGCTCGCGATAGTCGATGCTCGGATGGTCCTCCTGCATGAATCGGCGGCCTTTTCGATCGACGAAGATTTCCCAGATTTTGCGCGACCCCGGAGACAGCGCGAGAAACGTGCCGCTGCGCGGATCGCGCGGATCCGCGAGAAACCCGGCAAAGGTGCAGAGAAACTTCTCCGATCCGTCGATGGCTGCGCCCAGGCGGTCGGCCGCCACCAGTCCATCGCCGCGCGAAAACGGATTGACGGACGAGCAGAGCGGAACTTTGGGCGTGAGTTTCCGCCAAAGATCGGGGTTGGCTGCGTAGCCGCCGCAGGCGAGCACGACGTTTTTCGCCTTGTATTCGAAGTCACCGTCGGGCGTGGAGGCGGCCACACCTTCGACGCGACCGTGGCGATCCACCAGCAGTCGAGTCATGCGATGTTGCAGGCGCAGATCGATCCGGCCGTCGCGCACGAGTTTGTCGTGCGTCGGACGCATCGCTTCGAGAATCGAAATACCCGCTTTTGCACCCCAAAGATATCGGCGTGTCGAGTACGCCTCGTGCGCCTCGCCTGCGACCGGCGTACCGGGAGCAGGTTCGAATCCCAAATCCATCAACCAGTCGATGGTGGCGGCCGCATGATCGACGAACAAACGAAGCACCACAGGGTCGATGGTGTCATGCGCAATCCGTTGCGCGTCACGGTAGTGTTCGTCGGGAGAGTCGTCGATGCCATGCTGCTTTTGCAGCCTCGTGCCGGCTGCGCTGATCTGTCCCGAAGACCAATGCAGCGTGCCGCCGATCCGGTGATCGGCTTCGAGTTGCAATACGCGCGCGCCGCGCTCGGCAGCCTTGATCGCGAGCGGCAACCCCGCCGAACCTGCTCCGATCACGAGAACGTCCCAGTCGGTTCGAGATTGAAGATTCGACATGGCGGCCACCCCCGGCCTCGAAGTTATTTGGCGAACAATTTTTCGTTGGCGTCGCGCACCCGTGCCGCTTGCATGCGAGCGATGTTTCGATAGACCACCGCTGCGACCTCAGGGGATGCTTCCAACCTGCGCTGCGGCAAGCATAACGCGATCGAATCGGACATGGCGCGTACGCGCGCCGATCGCGGCGCACCGTCGATGATGGCCATCTCGCCGAAGGTGTCACCAGGGCGCAAATCGACGATCTTTGACCAACCGTCGCCCGAACGCTTTTCGACGGCACTCGCGCCTTTGATGAAGACGAAGAATTTGTCGCCGGCATCGCCTTCGTCGAAGAACAGATCGTCCTGCTTGCAGTTCACGCGCTCGGCTGCCGACAAAAGCCAGATCAGGTGCACGCGATCCAGCCCCGTGAACAAACTCACGCTGCCCAACACGCGCAACATTCCCTCGTCGATCGTCAGCATGGATTCAATTCAGAAGACTGCGCAGCGCCGCCTTTTGCTTATCCGAAATATCCATGCCCCGAATGTGATCCAAAGCTTCCTCCAGCGGCAAAGAACCGAGCTTTTCCTCGGCTTCGGCGATGAGTTCGCTCGTCTTCCTGATCAGGGACTCCTTCGACGAGGCGTCGGCGAGTTGTCCGCGCTTTGCGATGCCGCGATTCTTCAAGCGCTGGAACTGTTCTTCACTCAAGTGAAGGCGCAGCCGCTCTTCTTCCAGGGCGGCGAGTTCTTCATCCGTCAGGATGCCGTCGGCTAGCGCGGCTTCGATGGACTTTTCCATTTCGTCGCGATCCTGGTGCAGCTGGTCGGTGAATGCCGACCCCAGAATGCCCGCGGGAAGCGCGACGATGCCGATGCCCATGATCGCGAGGAACATCGTGAAGAACTGTCCGAGCGGCGTGATCGGCGAGATGTCACCGTAGCCGACGCTCGCGAGCGTGATGACTGCCCAATAAATCGCTCGGAACATCGTGTCGAATTTGTCCGGTTGTACGGCGTGTTCGACCTCATAGACGATGGCGCCCGCGAGAATCGTTATCAAAAAAGTGACGAACAAGGCCGCGAGGAAAGCGCGTTTTTCTCGCTGCAAGACGAGACTGAAGGTTTTCATCGCGGTGTTGTAGCGGGTGAGTTTGGCTACGCGCAGCACGCGCAGGATACGGATGAAACGCAGGTCTACGGTGATCAAAAACTGCAGGTAGAACGGCAGGATGGCGACCAAGTCGACCATGCTCGTGGGCTTGAAGGGGAAGGAGAGGCGCGCC
Source organism: Steroidobacteraceae bacterium (assembly GCA_017853555.1). Taxonomy (GTDB): domain Bacteria; phylum Pseudomonadota; class Gammaproteobacteria; order Steroidobacterales; family Steroidobacteraceae; genus UBA964. The sequence goes on along the minus strand of JAFMJH010000030.1, from coordinate 18,280 downwards.
ATGAACGTCGACTTGTCGCGCTCCATCTCGGGGGATGCATAAAAGCGCAATAAATACTCGATCGTGAAAATGCCCACTGCAGCGAGATCGAGCACATGGAATTCCGCATGCAACGGTTGCGCGATTTCCGGGACGGTTTCCAGGAATACGCTGATCACGCTCAAAATGATGAAGAAAATGAAGAACATGTCGAGTTGCGACTGCAAACGCCCCGAGGTCGGAGTTTCGAACATCAGCGAATGCGCTTTTTGTCTCAACGTGCGCCCTTGGTTCGCTACCCTGAATTCCTTGATCGCGGGGATGACGTCGCGCAGGAACTTGAGCAAACGCAGCAATCGCAGGCCTCGCAGTGCGCGCAGGTCAAGTTCGACCAGCCCCGCGTAGTGCAGCCAGAACGGGGCGATCACGAGCAAGTCGATGATCGCGAACGGAGAAAGCCCGTGACTGAGTCGCGGCGTGCGCTTGCCCGCGAGCGCGGGATTCTCCGGTGCGGCGTAAAGGCGCAGGAAATATTCGACGGTGAAGAACATGACCGAGGCCACGTCGAACAGGCGGAAGGTATCTTCCCGGCCGTCGTGTATCGTCGGTATATGTTCTAGGAGCAATGCGATGAGGTTGGCCACGATCAGCCAGTTGATGAACTTCTCCAACGATCTCGGTAACGACTTGGCGCCGTTGACGTTGAAAAAGGTGTTGTGCACCCACTGGCGAATGACGTTGCTGCTCATAAATCCCCTCTCCGATTCGACCCCGTACTCACGATGCTGTTTTCGGCGATCCGGAACGCCGTCGCACCTGTGGTCGGCGCTGAGTGTAGGCGTGGGCGACCGTGCCAAGTCAATGGCAGTCGGCAGGGCAGGGTTGCGATGGGATGGGTTCGGATGACCGAAAGGCGATTCGTTGCGACTTGGGGGAGTTTCGCGCTCGCAGCCGTGCCGGGCGCGCTCGGATCGGTATGGGCGACAGCCCGGCTCGCACCGTTGTTGCCACCGGTCGAGTTGGCGGAGTGGGCGCTGCTCGGCGTGTTGCTCACGGTATTCGGCAGCATCAGCCAACTTGGATTGAAGCCGGGCTACATGCAGACCGTCAGCGACCTCGGGGCTGCGCACCGTTTCGGTGCGTTGCGTGCGGGCGCGGTTTTGCTCGCGGCCACCGGTTTGATGAGCGGCTCGCTATTGGCGCTGGTTTTGTACGGTTTTCATTGGCAAGGCCATTGGGCCGCCGTGAGCGTGTTGGCATGGCTGCCGCTGCACTGCGTGATCGGCAACGTGGCGATGATGTTCCATACGGACCTGCGCATACTCGGGCAGGCGCGCGTGCTCGCGATCTTGTCGATCGTGACGCTGCCACTGTTCGTCTTCGTATTGGAACTTTTGTTGCGGATCGACATGGACCCGCTGGCCGCTTATTGGGCGACCGGCTGTCTCACCAGTGCCGTATTCGTCGGCGTGCTCGTCGTCCGTAGCGAGGTGTTGCATCACGCCGGCTTCGATCGCGCATTCCTGCAGCGCGCCGTACGCATGGGTGTCGCGGTAATGGGAGGCCTGCTCGCCAAATATGCGGCCGATCTGTCGGTTTCGTCGACGTTCCGTTGGGCGCTCGATCCGGTGGATGCGGGCCTATACGGATTCGCAGTCCGCAGCGCCGAGCCTTTGATGTCTTTGTTCGTCGGAGCCTTCCAGATGGCCTGGGGCGCGCATGTCTACGATTGGATCAAAACTTCCGCGGACGGCAAGGTCGTCGCCGCCAAATCACGACGGTCCTGGTGGTTGGTCACGATCGGCGTGCCGCTCGGCGTGGCAGTAGCCTACGGCGTGCGCGCCATGACCGCATCGGCACCCGACGCCTGGCTGTTGCTGCCGTTCGTACTCATGATCGTTTCGCGTACTTTGGCGTTCGGTCTCGCCTCGTCGATGGGCTTCGGACAAACCATCGAACGCGACTATGGCCGCGGGCTGCGTATCCTGCTGGCCGAATGCGTCATGAGCGTCGCTCTCGTGCCGCTGGCCGCGGTCGCTTACGGAGCGGACCTCGCAATCGCGATTGCCGCCGTCATTCCCTGGATTTCAGTGTGGCGCTTGCGCAGACATTCGTTACGCGTGACTTACGCGTTGAAGCGATCCGGGCTTGCCACCGACCAATAGCTGCGGAACGGTTCGGGCAAAGCGTCGACGTCGAGATCCGTTTGAAGCAACGCGCTCTTGGCGACTTTGTCGAGTGATCGCGCAAACGAAATCGCTTTGCCGTCCGCGTCCCGCGTCATGATGTGCGTGGGACGCAGCTGCGACGGATGATCAAGGCCCGCCGCGCCGATCAGTTCGGCCAAAGATGCCACGGTGCTGTCGTGAAAGTTGCGCACGCGTTGCCATTTGTCGGCGACGACCAGCGCTTTCTGTCGCAACGGATCTTGAGTGGCGACACCCGTGGGACACGCGTCCGTGTGGCAATGCAGCGATTGCAGGCAGCCGAGCGCGAACATGAAGCCGCGTGCCGAATTGCACCAGTCGGCACCGATCGCCAAAGCGCGCGCGATGTCGAACGACGTGATCATCTTGCCGGCCGCACCGATTTTGATTTGCTGACGCAGTCCGAGGCCGATCAGCGTGTTGTGTACGAGCCGCAAGCCGTCGCGCAGGGGCATGCCGACGTTGTCGGCGAATTCCGCCGGAGCCGCTCCCGTACCGCCTTCGGATCCGTCGACGACGATGAAGTCGGGTGCGATGCCGCTCTGCACCATCGCTTTGGCAATGCCGAACCATTCGACCGGATGACCGACGCAAAGTTTGAAGCCGACGGGTTTGCCGCCCGAGAGTTCGCGCAAATGCGCGACGAATTGCAGCAATTCGAGCGGTGTGGAGAATTCGGAATGGCTGGGCGGCGATACGCAGTCCTCACCCATCGCGACACCTCGTGTCGCGGCGATTTCGGGGCTCACCTTCGCCGCCGGCAGCACACCGCCGTGTCCGGGCTTCGCCCCCTGCGACAATTTGATCTCGATCATCTTCACCTGCGGGCTCTTGGCTTGTTCGGCGAAGCGCTCCGCGGAAAACCGGCCTTCGGCGCTGCGGCAACCGAAGTAACCCGAGCCGATCTCCCATACCAGGTCGCCACCGAACTCGCGGTGATAGGGTGAGATGGATCCTTCACCGGTATCGTGCATGAAGCCGCCTGCGGCGGCGCCTTTGTTGAGTGCGCGGATCGCGTTCGCCGACAGCGCACCGAAACTCATCGCGCTGATGTTGAAGATGGAGGCCGAGTAGGGGTGGCGGCAGTTCGGGCCGCCGATGGTGATGCGAAAGGTTTTCGGATCGGCATGGCGCGGCCGATTCGAGTGCAACAACCACTCGGCATTCGGCGAGTACATGTTTTTGAGTGAGCCGAAGCCGCGCTTGTCGTTCTGTCCTTTAGCACGTGCGTAGACGAGTGCTCGCTGGTTGCGCGAGAACGGATACTCGGCTTCGTCGTCCTCGATGAAGTATTGGCGGATTTCGGGTCGGATGTATTCGAGCGCGAAGCGCAGATGACCCGTCAGCGGGTAATTGCGCAACACCGAGCGATGCGGTTGGCGCAGATCGTTGAGCCCGACCAGAAACAATGCCGAAAAGAGCAACGCCAGCCATGGTTGCCACGCGAGCGTCGCCAACGCCAACAGCGGGGTCGACAACCAAGGCCAATATCGCAACTGTCCCAACATTCTTCACATCCTTCAGAAATCCCGCCCTGATGCGGGCTGCGAGGCGAATATACGGCGATCTGCGGGGTGCCGCCCATTGTCCGGGGCGGCTGCGGGCTCCCCGGGGAACTAATCACCGCGTTTTCGATCTGATTTTTACCTTCTCTTGTATAGAATGGGTTGGGTTGGAGCTATCGCCTTGCCGCCCTCAAGATCGGTAGGCAAGCGCCGACTGCAGAGGCGGGGGCATGCGCCCCGGTGATTTGCGTTCCGCCACGGTCATGGCGGCTGGTACTGGGAGAGACGCTAGTGTTCGTCATCGTCGGAATCGTAATGCTGTTCGGGTGCGTGTTCGGATTTTACGTGCTGCACCACGGCCCCATGGCGCCCATCATCGAAGCGGCCCCGACCGAGCTCGGAACGATTCTGGGTGCGGGCATCGCGGCCATGTTGATCGGCAACAGTCTCGAAACGCTGAAGGGCGTCGGCGCCGGCATCGGCAAAACCTTGAGTGGTCCCGCCTATCACAAGCAGGAATTCATGGACACGATCTTCCTGGTCGTGAAGTTGTTCAAGGTCTTCAAGGCCGAAGGCGCCGTGGCCCTCGAAGCGCACATCGAAAACCCGGAGAGCAGTGCGATCTTCAGCGAGTTTCCGAAACTCCTCAAAGATCACGCGCTGATCGCGATGATCGCGGACACCATCCGTCTGCTCGTCACGTCCAACCAGCCGCCGAAGCCTGAAGCGGTCGAGGACTATCTCAACGTCGCGATCAGAAATCACCATACCGCCGCGCTCAAGCCTGCCGAAGCCATGGCTGCGCTCGAGGGCGCACTGCCCGCGCTCGGCATCGTGGCCTGCGTGCTCGGCGTGGTGAAGACCATGGGCGCGATCAGCGAGCCGCCGCCCGTCCTCGGTGCGCTCATCGGTGGCGCGCTCGTCGGTACGTTCCTCGGCGTGTTCCTCGCGTACGGCATCGTCGGTCCGTTGTCGCAGCGCATGAAGCAGATCGTCGACGAAGAAGGCGAGATCTACCAGGTCGCCAAGTTCGCGCTCATCGGTCACCTGCAAGGCTATCCCGTGCCGTTGATCATCGAGCAGGCGCGCGCTGCGATCAATCACCACTCGCAGCCGACGTTCGCCGAAGTCTTCGACGGACTGCGTGGCAAGTAACATGGCCGAGCAGGCGACCGCCGAAGCGGCACAGGCGGAGGCCGCTGCGGCTCCACCGCCGACCGATGCCCCGCCGGCCGATGCCCCGCCGCCCGAGGGTGAGCAACCCGCTGCCGAAGGTGCGGCCGAGGCCGCTCCGCAATTACCGCCGATCATCATCAAGAAGGTCATGCCCGAGGGGCATGGCGGCGCGCATGGTGGTGCATGGAAAATCGCGCTCGCGGACATGATGACCGCGATGATGGCGTTCTTTTTGCTGATGTGGCTGCTTGGTGCGGCCGCCGCCGATCAGCGCAAGAGCATCGCGGAATACTTCCAGCCGACCAACGCGCCGCGCGTCGACAAGTCGGGCGGCTCCACGGGTTTCTTTGGCGGACAATCGATCATCGACCCCAAGGCTTTGCCGGTGCAGTTGACGCAGAGCGGCATCATCCAGATTTCAGCGCCCGGTCGCGAAGAAAACGAAAGTACGCATGAAGATCAGGCGCTGCCGCAGGGCTTGAACGAAGAAGAGAAACGCAAGATCGCTGCCGAGCAGGACGAGAAGAACTTCGAGAACCTGCAGGCGAAACTCAAGGCGCAAATCGCCGGTGACGGTAAAACGGCCGATCTGTTGTCGGTGGTGAAGTTCGTCAAAGAAAAAGAAGGCCTGCGCATCGAGATTCTCGACAATGCGGGCTTCTCGATGTTCTCGTCAGGCACGAACGCGATGGCTTCGGAAGCCAAGGCGCTCATCCAGAAAGTGGGTGAAAGCCTGAAGGGTGTCCCCAACGAAATCGCCGTGCGTGGTCACACCGACAACGTGCAATTCAAAGCTTCGGGCAACAACAACTGGTCGTTGTCCGCGAATCGTGCCGATGCGACGCGGCAGTTCCTGAACGACATGGGCGTCGACGATTCGCGGTTTTCGCGCATCGAAGGTGTTGCGGACTCGCAGCCGGTCGACGCTGCGCACCCTTCGGACCCGAAGAACCGTCGCATCAGCATCACCGTGCTGTACAGGGATCCGGGCAAAGGAGCCAAAAATTGATGCGTAAGCTGGTCGCGCTGTCGATGTTGGGGTTGTTCGGATTCTCCGGGTCGTTGGCGCAGGCGGGGTTTCTCGACGGTTACAACGCCTTTCGTGCCGGTGATTACTGCAAGGCGCGCGACGAATGGAAAGACGATGCGCGCAGCGGTGACGCATCGGCGGCTTTCGGCATGGCGGAGCTGTATGCGCGCGGCTATTGCTACAAAGAAGATCAGCGCATGGCGAGTCAGTGGTATCTGACCGCGGCGATCCGGGGTTATGCGCGGGCGCGCGCCGAGATGGGCGTGCGCTACGCCTATGGCAAGGGCGTGCAACCCGATCTTTTTCGTTCTTATGTCTGGTTGAAGGCGGCGACCTCGACGACATCGTCGTGGGACGTCGAATCGCTCAAGTCGATCGAATCGAACTTGGTCGTGATCGAGCCGATGGTGCCGCCCGAGATGAAGAAGAAGGCGGAGGAAATTCTGGTCTCGTTCCGCAAAGACTACAAACTGCCTCGCGAGTTCGAGAAGCTCGACTGATTCGTCGCGCGGCTGTTTGTCGCGCGCTCATTCACGACCCGAAGCGCGCCACCACGTGCGTGCACACCGGAAACGCCTCGGCGTTCGGATTCTGCAGCGCCCAGCTCGAGGCGCGCGCCCAGGCGAGAGCGGCTTCGTTCGCCGCCGCCTGCGGCGAAGCGTCGGACACCTCGAACGAGCGTTGTGCCGCATCTTCGCCGGTCGCACACACTTTCACGCTGACCGTGTCGTTGCCGATCGTTTCCATGGACTCTTTGGTCACGAATTCGCTGATGTGCTTGAGCGGCGGCATGCGCTGCAAGCGCGCACGCAACACGCGCGATTCGGCTGCCGGCTTCGTCGCGACCTCGACGTCTGCGGCTTTCGCCGGTGTGGCGGCCGTAGGCTTCGGTGCGTCGTGCGCGGCCGCTTTGTGTTCGGCTGCGGGCGCGGCGGCCGGGGCGCCGACCGGCTCCGGCATCGCCGAAGAGTGGTGGTGCTGGATCTTCCACATGCCGTCGCGAAAGGTATAAACGTAGGTGTAACGCGCGTTCACTTCCTGCGGTTTGCCTGAGCCGTCGAGCAGGAAGAACGTGTACAGGCCCATGTCCACCGACATGTTGCAGCCGTGATGCACGTGCCGCTCGTCGATGCGACCGCGAGGGTGCTTTTCGAGGAAGTGGTCGAAGTAATCTTTGATCAACGCCGTATCGGTACGCGGCTTGTTCGAGACCGTCGGCAACAGTACGGCATCGGGCCAGTAGAGGTTCGCGACCTTCGCGGAGTCGAGCGTCGTCAGCGTGAGGTTCCATTTGTCGAACAGCGCGACGACGTCGGCGTCGGAGGCGACGGCGCACTTCGCCGGGGGCGAATCCGCCCCGAATGCCGGGCCGGCGAGACACAGGGTCAAGAGGCTGAGCAGTCGCCAAGCTTGGGATTTCATGCGAAGGTTCTCCGGATGGGTTCGGTTGACGGTGGGAATATAAATCAGCCTGCGCTCGGGCGACCCGGTGTCGCGGCCGCGCGCGCGGGCTTCGTCAGACAGTCGGGAGGACTGCGCTGGCACTTGCGCGCATTCTTCGGTCGCAACCGGCACGCGGACTTCAAACGCGCCGTAGCCCAGTGGCTCGAAGGATGGGATCCCCCCGTGGAAGGTTTGATTCTGGTCGGGCCCAGCGGCGGATGGTGTCTGCCCGGCGCCTTCCTGCAGCGGTATGCCCATGTGGTGTCCGTCGACCTCGATCCGCTGTCGCCGTTCCTGTTGCGCTGGCGGCACGGGGTGCGCGTGCATCCGGTGCGCGAAGATTTCGTGACCGCTTTGCCGCGTCTGCTCCAAAAATATCCGCGGCATGCCGTGCTGTTCGCGAACCTGCTGGGACAGTTGCCGCTGGAGCGTACGGATCACGAGCACGTGATCGCCGCGTTGGGGCGAGTGCTTGAGCAACATCATTGGGCGAGCTTTCACGACCGCTATTCCGCCGAGCTCGAGCCGCGGCAAGCGCGTGCCGCGCGTGCTCTGTCGACGCACGCGCCGATGACCCCCGCGACGTTGCAACAACTCGGCTACTCGGGCGTGTGGATCGACCACGGCACGCAGGACGTTTTCCCTGCGTCTTTGCCGCGCCAATATTTTCCGTGGCGTATCCTGCGGCGCCGATTCCATTGGGTCGAGGCAGGCTGCGTCGCGCCGTCGCGGTCGGCTCGACCCGATCGATCTCCGCTCGGGATCGGCTAGACTGTGCCCATGTTCTCGACTCGCCCGTTGACTCTCTTCGTAGCACTCGCGCTGGCGGCCTGCACGCAATCGAATCCCGAATGGGAGCGCGTCCGCAAGCTCGATACGCCCGACGCGTATGCCAAATACGAGAAGCAGTATTCCGGAACGCCGGAGGCCGAGCTTGCGCGCACGCGACGTGCGGCGTTGCTCGACGAGCGTGAGTGGAACGGCGCGAGCCGGGTCGATACGGCCGATGCCTATGCGGCGTATCTCGTGCAGCATCCGAACGGGATGTGGGCGATGCGTGCGCGGACCCGACAAGCTGAACTTTTGGCTGCTGCGCCGGCGCCACCCGAGCCGGCTGCGGCCGAAGCGGTCGAGGCCGCAGCGGGTGTGACCGCTGCGCCTGCACCTGTGCCCGTGCCTGCAGCACCGCCGGCACCGTCCAAAAAAACCGTTGGCAAAACCGTCAAGTTGCAGCTCGGCGCTTTCTCGTCCGAAGACCGTGCTCAAAAGTCGTGGCGCGAGGCGCAGCGACTCGTGCCGACGTTGCGCGATGCGAAGCCCGAAATTCTGCACGGCAACGGTTCGAATCTGCATCGCTTGCGCGTCGACGTGGAATCGAGGGCCGAGGCCGATCGCGTTTGCGCCGCGCTGCGCAAGGCGGGCGCCTCCTGCATCGTGCTCTGACCGTAGCGATCGCCGCGATCGCCGCGGATCACTCGCGTTTCGGCAAGTCGCGCACCAAGCGCAGGTAGTGACGCATGCCCGGCGGATTGCGGCTCGCGCCGTATCCGTTGCGGAAGTTGACCGTCCAATGATGCGCGCTCGAAAACCAGTTCGGCGTCGCAGACCAGAAGGGTGCGGGCGGAGTGCGCGGGTACGAACGCGCGTCGATCTTCACGTCCGTGCAGGCGTCGCAGAGCAAGGTTTCGAGTTCCGCGCGCGTTGGCAATCTCCAGCGTCCGCCGAGCTCTTCGCTCGCCATCGCCGTTGCGCGTTCCGCTTCGCCGAACGTCAACAGACGCGCCTCGCCACTGCAGGTGACGCCGTTCCAGTTCTGTCCGGTGGTGCAACGCAGCCACTCGATTCCGTTCGTGGCGTCGCGCACGGTGAATTGCGCGAGTTGCAGGGGCGAGGGTTGCGACGCGGCCGCATGCGCGGCCGCAGCGAAGATGGCCGAACAACACAGCAACGCCGTTGCGAGGGATCTGGAAAGCTGGAGCAAGGGCTCGGCCGCTCAGCGGTCGAAATAAGTTGGGTTGGAGTATAACGGGATGGCCTATCCTGTCGACTATAAGCTCTGGACGATATTGAGACTCCCTAGGAAATGACCACTTTGGTCGGACTGTTGGCCGCGCTCGCCCTGGTCGTTTGGGCCATGGCGAGCGGCGGCTCTTTGGGCGCCTTCGTCGACTTGCCTTCGCTCTTGATGGTGGTCGGCGGCACGGCGGCGGTCGTCTATGCGCGTCATCCCTGGCCCGAATTCGCAGCGCACTTGCGCGCTGCCGCCGCGGCCTTTCGTCCGTCGTCCCGCCGACTCGAAGACCTCGCGCAGTTGTTGCCGGAGATCGGCTCGCTGACGCGCCGCGAAGGCTTGCTTGCGCTCGAGAGTCAGGCCGCCGAAACGTCGGAAGCCTTCCTGCGCCAAGGTCTCACTCTGCTTGCCGACGGTACCGACGAGACGCGCTTGACCGCCCACATGCAGCTCGAGATGGAAACGATCCACAAGCGCAATGCGGCAGTCATTTCGGTTTGGCAGGCATGGGTCGACACCGCGCCTGCGATGGGATTGGTCGGTACTTTGATCGGTCTCGTGCAGATGCTTGGCAGCATGTCCGATCCCAAAGCGATCGGTCCGGCGATGGCACTGGCGTTGCTCACGACGCTTTACGGCGCAGTGCTCGCGAATGTCGTCGCGGGTCCGATCGTCAGCAAATTGCGTATCGCGCATGACGAAGAGATGGCGTATCTCGAAGCCGTGCTGTCCGGTCTGCAAATGATTTCGCGCGGCGACAATCCGCGTCTCATCGGTGAAGCGATGCTTGCGCGACTGGCGACGCCGCCCGCTGCGGCGATTACCAAAAACGTCGAGTCCTCGGGCGAGAGCGTGTGAGCGTCGTGCGCAGCGGCAGCCGCTTTCCGAGCCTGCGCGCGAGGTCTTCTGCCGGCTCGCCGCTCTGGATGACCAGTCTTGCCGACATGATGACCTTGTTGTTGTGTCTGTTCGTGTTCATGTTCACGTTCGCGGACATGAGCGCACCGAAGTTCGACGAGTTCTCCGGGCGCATGAAAGACGCCTTCGGCGCCGGCACGCCGCTGCCGAATGAATCGAGCCGCGCACTTGACGACCTGAGTTTTTCGCCCTCACCTTCGACGGTTTGGTCGGAAGGCGACGGGCGTCTGGCGACCGCGAATTCCTACGATGTCGCGCGCCGCGAGTTCGCTCGCCTGCGCGCGGCGCTCGCGCCCGAACTGCAAGCCGGCGGCGTGTCGATGCTGTTGTCTGGCGGACGGATCCGCGTGCGGTTCGATGTCGACGAGAGCGCGCCGTTCGCCACGCGCATGCTTGCGGCACAACGCACCGCTGCAGTGCTGCGCAAAGTATCGGAGTTGCAGCCCGCGCTCGAAGTGCCCGTTCACATCGTCGGTGCATCCGAAGCTTTGCTTGCGCTCGCGGAGGCTGCAGCGGGCAGCGATGTGACGACGCTCGATCCCGATGTCGTGCGCGCGCGTGCCGACGGCATCGCGGTACTCGAGCGTGCGTTTGCACCGGAGATCGCGCGTGGATTGTTGGTGTTGCACCGCAGCGTCGATTCTTTGGTCGTACGCTTGGGCGAGGGTGGCGCGTTCGCGCCCGGGGAGGCGTCACTCACGCCGCTCGCCATGAACGTGATCGACAAAGTCGGCACGCTCGCGAGTCTGCGCGGCGCTCGCATCGTGATCGGTGGACATACGGATGATCGCCCCATCCGCACGCCGCGTTATCGTGACAACTGGGATTTGTCTGCGGCGCGTGCGATCGCGGTCGTACGCGAACTCGTTGCGCGGCGCGGCATCGATCCGCGTCGCATCGAGGCGCAAGGATTTGCCGACACGCGACCCGTTGCGCCGAACGACAGCGACGGCAATCGCGCGCTCAATCGGCGCATCGAAATCGAGGTTCGCTGGGCGGAAAATTAATTGAGCGGCGTGCGCAGCTTGATCGACCAGAGCACGATTTCCCGACGCTCTGCCGAATTGGGCACGATCGCGAACGTCGGCGCCACGGTACTCCCGGCGGCGCGCGGCGTGATCAGTCCGTTGACGTCGACTTGATGTTCCTCGACCTTCAGGTTCGGGTCGCCGTTGACGATGCGACTCGTCACGCCACCGTTGACCTGGGCCATGACGAGCAGCGTTTGCGAATCGAGTTTTGCCAGCCCTTCGGGTCCATCCAGACTCCAGCCCAAGGTACGCAACTCGATTACTTTGAAACTCGTGGCGAGCGTCACGTTGCTCGAGGCGATGTCGTTGGCCGTTCCGTATTCGAGTGCGAGGCTCGAGTTCGGGCCGCTGGTGAGTACTTTGCTCGAGATCTCGGTCGCGCTCGTGAGGTCGAACACCCGAACTTCCCATAACCACGGTGCCGTCGCGTTGCCGTCGCGAAACCGGACCAGCGCGAGCACGCGGTTCTCCGCGAGCGTTTCCAAATCCAGCACCTGAAACGAAAACTCGTTGTCGAGTATCGGCAGTCCGTATTGTCTGATCGCAAGCGTGCGCGGGTTGTAGCTCACGAGCCGCACGAGGCGCGCCGTTTTTGCCGTGCGTCCGAGTATGTCGAGGGGCGCAGCGACCGAGAACAACACGTCGCCCGAGGTCGGTCGCATCGCGACACCGCCGCAACCGAGCCCGGCTTGGCGCGCTTCCAATATTTTGGGCAAGGTCCGCGAGACGTTGGGGAGCGCGCCGGCGTCACCTGCGGGACCCAGGCGTTCGGCACTGCGACCCTGCGCATCGAGGCGCAGCAGGAACGGACCGCGTCGATCGCAGACCCAGGTCGTGCCATCGGTCGCGATCGTGACGCCTGCCGGGTCGAGTCCTTGTTGATCGAATTCGGGATCGCGCGGTTTCAGCGCCTCGTCGAGGTTGCGCGCGCCGTCGCTTCCCGATGCGCCGAGCGGCGTCGGGCGACTCGAGTACGCCACATCGGCGCTGGTTTTGATCGATGTGATCGACTTGAGATCGGCCGCGGCCGCGGTCAACTGAAACGTGCCGATCGACGGCGCGGCGTTCGGGTCTGCCGATACGATGACGTTCGCTACGCGCTTCGTCACGCCGTCGAAGTAACTCGGCGCGGCCACCGTGATGCCGCGCGATGACACGGCGCGCACTTCGTACGTCGCAGGGCCCGTGTTCGGCACGACGGCAAGTCCGCCACCGAGCGCGGGACGCAGACCGCGCACGAACGTCGTGCGCAAAGAATCGCTGGTGCCGGTGTAGGCGGCGAGCGAGGAGTCGGCGACTCGCAAAACATATTTGCGCACTTCGGTCGCACCGATCGGCGATTCGACATAAACGCCACGTTCGACGGCTTCGGCTTGTTCGAGCAAGGCGCGCACGACGTCGCGGCTCGGAATCAAAAGTCCGGCGCGGTACGATGCGCCGAGGCTGGTGTTGCCGCGCAGATTCGCAACCAAGGCGGCAAGATCGGCGTCGAAAGTGGCCGCGGCAAAATCCAGCGTCTTGCCGTTGAGTGCGGTGGCGAGCTCGCTGCTCAGGGTGATGCCGTTCGACGGGTCCGCATCGGCATCGAGTGCAACAAGGAACATCCCCTTGCGCAGGGTTGTCTCCGACAGCACGCCGAGTTCGAAACCGCCGGTGAATTCGCGCAACGCGACGCTGCCCGCGTTCGCGGCGTCGCCCAAATTGATGCTGCCGATCGAGAACGCCGTCGAGCCGCACGCGGTGTTGCAACGATAGGTCCAGGTGCCGTTGGCGTCGGTGGTGCCGCCGAGATCACTCGTCGAATAACTGAGACCCGATATTTTGAACGCGAGCAACGTGCCATAGCGCGTGGTGGCGACGGCCCCGCCACCGCCTGATGAACCGGACGGGCTCGAGCTGCCGCTGCCGGCACCATTACCGCCGCTGCTACCGCCGCCGCAAGCGGCCAGGAGCAAGGTCGTCGCAAGGACGCAATACTGGACGAGCCTCGACACGAGATCAGCGTTTGGGGGTTTCGGCAGCCGCGCAGGTGAGATAGCGGATGAACGTATTGCGTGCTTGGACGTCGACCCAGGAGCCATGTCGCAGATCTTCGTCCAGCACCAGCACGGCAGTCGCTGCGCTCCAGCGACGGCGATCGGTTCGGTTGATGGTGCCCCAGAAGGTTTCGTTGCCATTCATGTTGCCCATGTAAACCAGATTGCCGCGCAATCTCAGTCGTCGCGGCGAGTCGGAAGTTGAGGTGCCCAGATCCTCATGATTGATCGTGAGCAGACGCTCGGAGGTGCAGACGAGTTCCGGCACCACGCGCGACTTCGGATCGGGGGGCGGAATGGGGCGGCCGGGATTGGCCGGCGCTGCGGGCTTGGCCGGGGCTTCCTCGTTGGCCATGGCCGAGCCGGAAATCGCCATTCCGACGCTCAAAGCGACCACCGTCACGACGCCTCTGAAGGCTAACCTGATCGAATTCATCTCAACCTCCGAACGACTTCAGCCTTCACTATACTGCCACTCAAGAATCACGCGCATCAGCCGACGGGTACGACGATGCTGAGTCCGGTCGGAATTCCCCCCAACATGCCCGTTCCGCCGGACAACGAACTCGTTGCGGCGACGGATCGCGCCATCACCGTGCCCGCGGGAACGGCAGGCGCGAGTCAGTGGCAGGTCGGCTCGATGTTGTCGGCCACGGTGCGCTATCAGAACGACGAACTTCTGTTTCGCGTCGGCGATCATTTTTTCTCCTCGCGACCGATCCCCGGACTGCTCGAGAACTCAAGGCTGAGTCTGCAGGTGGCGCGTGACCAGAGTGGCGCGCTGATGCTCGTGCCGATGTTGCCGCTGGCCGGCCGTGCCTTGCCGCGCATCGGCGGGACGCCGTCGGCGAAATCGAGCGCGCAAGTGATGTTCGAGGCGAGTCTCGGCCTGCGTGCATCAACCGCGCCAACCCCCGCCGCGATGCATCCTGCCGCGGTGCAAAATCTCGCGCAGAGTCTCGTCCTGCCCAAAGCTTTGGCAGATTTCGTGATTCGTGATCGTGCGGCGAGCCTCGCGGCATTCAATGCCGAAGCAGGTGAGGAGGGGGCGACGCTTTCGCGCGGTCTCAACGGCTGGATACAAACCATCGCCAGCGCCTTCATGCAGTCGGGTCTGTTTCTCGAATCGCGTTTGCGTGAGCGCAAGCCGGTGGCGAACCTCGACCTCAAAAAACAATTGCTCGATCGCATCGATCTCGGTGCGGCTGCGCCGGGATCCGAAGAAGCGTGGGCAGCGCTCGATGATCTCGTGGCGCTGCAAAGTGCGGCGAGCGCGGCACAACAAGCCGGTGGGGCGTGCTTTTCGTTCATGTTGCCCTCGCCCGAAGGCGCAGGGGCTTGGTGGATCACGCTGCAGCAGGACCCGCGGCGGGTGCGCGAGGACGAGTCCAACAAAAATTCGGAGGACGAGCGTCAACCGCCTTGGCGCGTCCGCATCACCGGTGTTTCTTTGCCCATGGGCGACATCGACATACGCATCGAGCAAGTCGGTCGTACGGCGATCGGCGTGACGATGCTGACCGACGATCCGGAGCGCGCGAGCCGCTGGGAGGCGGCGCGCGGCGAACTCGAGCGACGCTTGGGTGATGCGGGGTTGGAACTTGCGCGCTGGAACATCATCGATGCGCGCGTCGAGAAGCCGGCGCCGCGCCTCGAGCCCGGACAGTTGCGGACGATACGCATATGACGACGCATCAACCCGAAGCGGCGATCGCCCTCGAATACGGCGACAACCCCGTTCCGGTGGTGGTGGCGACCGGACGTGCGGCGGTGGCCGAAGCGATCGTCGCCGAAGCCGAACGTCAGGGCGTGCCGGTGATGCGGGATCCGCAGCTTGCGGCGCGCCTTGCGAATCTGCCGCTCGGCGCCGCGATTCCACGCGACGTCTACACGGCCGTCGCGGTCGTGTTGTCGTGGGTCTATTGGATGGAGGGGCGCGAGCCCTGATCAGGCTTGGGCGCTGCGAACGGCGCCCAGGTAATCTCGTTTGCGTCCGCCGCGATCGTAGACGCTGATGTCGTCGCCCGGATCGCGCAGCAATGCCGTGATGCGTCGTTGCGCACTCACGATGCGACCGAACAATTGATGATTGCGCGACTGCAAATTTTTGCAGCGCTCGACCGAATCACGCACTTCGCGCGCACGGAACGGGACGACCTTCGCGCATTCGGCAAAATCGACGTTGCGCGCCAGAAGCTCGAGTCGTTCGAGTTCCGAGTCTTTCTCGTTGTGCAGAAGTTCGAGTTCGTCGACGCCCCGGCCGATCAAACCGTTTCGAGCACAGAGCACCGAGTGCTCGCGCTCGAGGATATGGCAGATTTTTTTGCAAAGCGCCTCGAGTTGCTCGAGGCCGTCGGCGTTTTCGTTGCTGGTCATTCCCTGCCCAAGTCGCCCAATTGCTGCTCGAGCTCCATCACCTTGCGGGCGAGGCGCTCTTCATCAATCGGGAACCGACCCTCCATGATTTCACGACGCAAACGTTCGACCTTTTTGGCGTCGAACGATTCTTTCCCGTCGGTCGCGAGCCGGGCCGCCTGCATCATTTGCTGGGCGGTGGCCGATACCTTCACGGGCAGTGACACCACCTCGTTGGCCACGGCCGAACGCGTCGACGCCTGCTGATCGGCGTCCACGGCACGACGCGCGCCGAGCGCGCGCGCCTTGTCGGCTTCCTCCGCCGTTTTCGTGACCTTGGTCTCGATGACGGGGGTAAGGGGAGTTGATTGCACTTTGTCGATGGTCATGTCGGTTCACCCACTATTACGTCGGGTCAGTCGACCGATGCGGCCGAAACTTTAGCGCCGACGGGCGCGGAAGTCGCAAGGGTCCCATAACCCCCCAGTCGACCGCTACCGAGCTGAACTGAACCATCGATTTGAACCAGACCGCGCAGTTTTCGACCGCTCTGCGGATTTTCCAACTCAATCCAATCCCCAGCCTTGCCATCTTGCTGGGCGATGAGCTGGGAACCGACCCGACCACCCTCGAATACCGAGTAGGCCGAGACCATTTTCTTGCGCTTGACCAGGACGGCCGCGTTGGCGTCCGCCCGGCCCAGGGTTTGGCCGGCACGGATCGGTCGCGTCAGGCTGAGCCCGAGCAGACTTTCCGGGTCGGTCAAGTTCGATTGGGATGGGCGCTCCGACTCGTCGACGGCGACCACTTTCAGGTCATCGCCGGTGAGCATATGACCGAACGGCAAATCACGCGTGGCGACCACGGCTTTGCCGGCAACCGGTTGCCGGGTTGCCGCTTGCGTATTGCCGTCCACGGCGATCGAAACGTAGCGCTTTTGAATGTCGCCGCTCGCGCAAGTCACTTGCACGGTGTTGCGCGACCCGAAAGGGAACGACCACTTCCACCCGGCAGTGCACTCACCGAGTGGAAGGCGAGGGTCGACGAACTGCGAACGAACGGTACCTTGCGGTACGCCCAGTTCGCGCGCCGCGAACTCCTCGGCCGCCTGCGCGAGCGTCGCGCCACTTGCGGCTGCCGTCCCCGCGATGGCGAGGATGAAACACGCCGCCTCGGCGATGTGTCTGGTGCTCATCCTGCGCCTGCGATGACTCAATTACATGCCCTTGAGCAGGTTCAGCACGTACTGCTGCGACTGGTTCGCTTGCGCGAGCATCGCCGTGCCGGCCTGGGCCAAAACCTGGGCTTTGGCAAGCGCCGCGGATTCGGCCGCGTAGTCGGTATCGAGGATGCGCGACTTCGCTTCTTCCGTGTTCTGCACGACGTTCATCAAATTGTTGATCGTGTACTCGATGCGGCTCATGGTCGCACCCATGCGCGCACGGCGATCGTTGACCACATCCGCCGCCTTGTCGATGAAATCGAGGGCCGTGATGGCTTTGTCGGTTTCGGCGATGGTGATGTTGTTGGTGGTCTGCCGCAATGAACCAATCGAATCCGCATATTTGCTGAAGTTGATAGTCATCTTTTGTGCTGCAGCGCCGCTCGCATCCGTAACTCCGGTCGATGCTTCAAAGAGGGGGAATCCATCAGGATGCCCAGCTTCCGAGAGAACAAAACCGTAGTCGCTATCCTTTTGAAGTTTCTGCACCAGATCGTCGACCGAAGTCGGGTTCTCAGCGGACAACACTCGATCGCCAATGCGCAACTCGAAGTGGGTATCCGGCCCAGGCGGGACGAACCAATTCGTCTTCGAATTCGTGAAGGTGAACTTCTGAGGAATGCAGTCGCGACCGTAAATGGATACCGTATCGGCCGCGATGGTCGATCCTCGAACCGAGCGATCGCTATCGCGGGTGATGGTAAAAGTCTTGTTGCTGTTTAAGCCACCACTGGTATTCGTAAACGCGTTCGCCGATGTTGCAGCAGGATTGCTGAATTCGAGCGACGCATCAGCCGGCGCTGCCGGGGCGCCTTGGATCTTCCATACGACTTGCAGGCGACCATCCACAGCTTGTAGATCGCAGACGGTGGGATCGTAGTTGGAATGCGCCTTGAGTTGCGCCACGAGGTCAGAGAGCTTGGCGACAGGGCCGGCGGTGAGATCGACGACCTTTGAGTCATCAGCGGCACCACTCGGCAGTCGTGAGCCGTCCCACAAGCTGAGTTTGAAGGTCGGCAGGGGAGTGCATCGAAAGTCGACATCGGAAATCGTTGGGTCACCTTCCAAAACGATGTTTTGCGAGTTCAAACCGCCCGAAGTGCTTGCACCGATTCCCCCCGAGGAGGTTCCGGTTGTGAATTGGCTCAGATTGAATGCGGCGACACCGCCACCCGACGTGTTGGTGAAGAGTTTGGTGGTTGCAAGATTCAAATCTTCAACCGTGCACGACTTCAACGGCACTTCGATGTAATCGGCTGCGTTGAGACCGACCTGCACCGCCATCGGACGTGCATTTTCGCCGATCAGTTCGACCTGGCCATCCCAGAATGCCTGAGTCGATACGCGACGAATTTCTTTCATCAATT
>JAFMJH010000062.1 GCA_017853555.1 Steroidobacteraceae bacterium | reverse complement strand
CTGCGCTGGAGGTGTCGCGTCGGAAATTGGGCTCGCAGATCGTGCTCTGGTTGTTCCGGCCTTTGTCGAGATTCGCCGCGTAGTAGCCGATCGCGGTGACGCGGGTCGACTCGGTCACGTCTCCGACGAGCGTCAGTCTCGCGAGCTTGTCGTTGATCGCCGGCTCCTTGCGCCCCGTGATCGTGTTGGTCAGGTACCCCTCGGAATCGCGGTAGCGGGCGGCACCACGGATCGCCCATCGGTCATTCAGAGGGACCGACGCCGCGACGAATGCAGTGACCTCTTCTGTCTCAGGCTCATAGCTCAGTTCGACTTCGCGCTCGAGGTCGCTGCCCGGACGCCGGGTCCTGATGTTGATTGCGCCGGCGGTAGCGTTCTTACCGAGGAAGGTGGGTTGTGGTCCCTTCAGAAGCTCGATTTGCTCGATATCGAGGAAGCCGAGGCGCTGCGTCCTGGCGCGCCCATAGTAGATGCCGTCGAGGTACATCGGAGCCGACTGCTCGAAGCCGAGGTTTTGACCGGATCCGATGCCCCGAACCGTGATGGTGTCGGACATGCCGCCACGCGACACGCGTACACCCGGAACTTCGAAGTTCTCGAAGTTCTGCACGCCCATTTTCTGCATCATCTCACCCGTGACCGCTTGGACGGATATCGGAACGTCCTGGAGCCGTTCCGCGCGCTTCTGCGCTGTGACCACGATTTCGTCGAGCGCGACCTCAGCATCCGGACTCGCACCGCCTTGGGCGGATGCCAGCGAGGAAACGGCCATCAAAACTCCTGCGAGGATCGCCGCGGAGATTTTCGCTGCGAACGCCGGTACGAGTGGGTTTCTTGCGTGAGTCACTTTGGAAATTCCCCTTGCCTGATGCGCGTTAACACGCCGTTGTTTCAGTTTTAACGCAGGCCACCCGGGCGCCGGAGCGTCCGCGAGAGAATTAAACCGATTTCGCCAAGAAAGGGACCGATAAAGCAAACGGCGCGTCCGCTAGGACCTGCCCTCTCCGTCATCGACGCGGATCTGCGACAGTGAGCTGCGCCACGCCGTTGAGCGTACCGTCCAACGACTCGATCACCTGACGCACGCGCGGAGTTTCCGGTAATGACACCAGCAGGCTTCTGAGCGCCTGCAGCCGCTTCGATTGAAGCGCCGTATCACCTGACGGACCTCCGTTCGCCGACGGCGCGAGGAATTTTTTGTGTACTAGATCGGCCAGCGCCGCCGAACTCTCGACGAGGATGTCATGGTCGACGGCTAGCTCCGCCGCCGCCGCACGCTGGAACAACAGATCGGTGGTCACACTGGAGACCAGAGCAGAATCGATGATCGCGATAGCCTCTGCGACATAAGTCTTTCTTTCCATCGAGTCGGGGTCGGCTCGCGCGGCGGCGTCCATTCGCCATTCCGCACGAAGTCTCGATGAGGCGGCGAACCAAGAGTCCATACGCGACGTCTTCGCCAACACGGGATCAAGATCGCGGAGGGTGCTCACGGCACCGGCGCGCGCAGCCGCCCACCCCTGCACCACCGCCGCCCCCGAGTCCGGTAGACGGCGCGCCACAGACATGATTTCGTCCGACGCGCGACCGCTCGCCAGAGTGACTGCGTCGCGGATCGCGATGTCGAAGTCCCTGGCCTCGGAAGAGGCACGCCCGATCATCGGCGCCGCACGTGCCGACCGATCCGGGCGCCCCTCAGCCAAGCGTTGCAGGACGTAGTCCGCCGCCGCGCCGCTTGCAGCGAGGCTTCGGACGCGGTCATACGGTCCTACGAGGGCCGAGAACTCCGACTCCGACATGCCCGCACCCGGTCTGCTGCGCATGGCGAGCCTGTTCAGATCATCGGTGATCGGCTTTGCGGTGGCGCTCAATGCCCGCAAGTCCCGGTCGCCAAGCAGCAACGACCAGTCGAGGTCCTCGGGTAGCATGATCCCGGCACGCGCCAGTGCCCGGGCCGCCTCGTCGGTGCGTGATCTTCCGGAGGTGAACCAACGCCGTGGGTCGACTTCAGTGTCAGAGGCCAGAAATACGAGGGACATCGGCACGGGCTCGTACACGAGTAGGTGGCGATACTCCGCCGCCAGCGTGGCCACCAAGCTCCGAAAGAGTTCCTCGCTCACGAAGCCCGCATTCATCCACTGCACAAAGACACCATCAGCCGTCAGCCGACGCTTGGAAAACGCCAGGAACTCCCGGCTGTACAGGTTCGCCGAAGCCGGTGTCCACGGGTGCGACGGCTGCGAGACGATGATGTCGTACTGATAGGACGTCCGTTGCAGCGCGTTCCGGGCATCGTTCAACACCACCCGGACTCGACCATCCCTCAAGGGATCGTGGCGACGCTCGTCGGCGATGAACCGATTGGCCTCGAGCACTCGCGGCTCGATCTCGACCACATCGATCTTGTCGATCGTCGGCGGGATCCCTTCGAGAGTAACTCCCCCACCGAGACCGACGACGAGCATCGAGCGCGCGTCCGGACGCGACATCGCACCCAACGTGCCCAACCAGACCTGATCGTCGAGACCGGGCGGCGATCCGACACGGGATACCAATGCCTCGGGAAGGCCATCTCCCCGGAGCACCAGGCCGAAGCCACGCTCCTGGATCTGGATCGTCGCAGCCCGCCCCACCGCAAGGAAGCGTTCCTCCGTGGGCTGCGCGCTGTCGACAGCGCTGGATCCAAGAATCTCCCGCGGCGCCGGCAGATACCATGACATCCCGACGACCGCGATGAGCGCGCCAGACAGGACGGCGATCCGTTGCGTCCGGGACGCGACGGGCCATGCGAGCCCTGCGATCACCAGCAGCAACGTGCCCACCGCTGCGCTCAGAACGCCTTCGAACCGGATCGCCGGAAGCAGCACGTTTGCGGTGACGAGGGCGCCCACCATGGCCCCGGTGGTGCTTGCGGCGAAGATCCACCCTGTGACACGCGGATAGTCCTCACCATACCGGGCGCCGCAGCGGACCAACAAAGGGAAGCTCAAGCCGAATGCGATGGATGACGGCAGTATCGCCAGCAGGACCACGACAAGCGTGGGTACTGCATGCAGGTCGTCTCCTGCCACCATCGAGAGCAAGCCGTACGCGCCGATGACTGCGACCGCTGCGACGACGAGGCTGAGGATGAGCCACCGGCGACCGTCCGCTGCGAGTCGGGTCGAGCGCTGAGCGAGGATCCCGCCCGCACCGATCCCGAGCAAGGTGACGCACAGCATCGACGCGAAGCCCTGCATCGTGCCGCCCAAGAGGTGCGAGAGCAGGCGGGCCCAGAAGACTTCCAGCGAAAATGATGCCGCGGAGATCAGGAATGCCGCCAGCACGAACGGCCATGCGTTGCGGTCTGACCGCGCCGAGACCTCAATATCGCCCTTGGCTGGATGGCGCTCGGCTGGGAGGCTTTCCGGCTGGACCGGCATTCGGGAATGCCCTACCAGCACGAGTGCAGCCGCCACCAGGTTAAGCAGCGCAGCCGACAAGGTCGATGCAGACAGACCGAGATTAGGCAGCAGGATAAACCCTCCCACTCCCGCGCCGACTGCAGCGCCCAGCGTGTTCACCCCATACAGCTGGGCCAGCCAGGCCGGCGGACTGCCGACTCGACCCAGCGAGCCCTGGACCAATACCGGTAGCGTCGCCCCCATGCAGATCGTCGGTGCAGCGATTGCCAAGACGCTTGATGCACCATAGACCGTCGCCTGCAGCCACCCGGCGTCGGTCGCCAGCTCGGCATCGGAACCGAGCCAGGTCGAAACGATGCCGGCCGTAGCCTGGAGCGCGAACGGAAAAACCAACGCAAAGAGCGCCACAGCGCCCTCCAGACCGGCAAAGGCTCGCAACGGTGATGCGAGTCGCGAAGCCCATCTCGCGCCCAGCAGGCCGCCGATCGCCAATCCCCCCATGTACGCCGCGAGCACGGCAGCGACGGCAGTATGCGCGCTCCCGATTACCAGAGAGAAACTTCTCATCCACACGAGCTGGTACATCAGCCCGGCCGCGCCCGAGACGAAAACAGCCACAAGCAACCTCACAGGCACGGACGACGGCGCATCGTCCATCCTGACCATCGCTGTCTTTGAAGTCATCGTTTCAAGTCCCCTTCGACGCTCGGTGCCATAGGAACAGGACTGTCCCCGGCCCCCATGCAATGGTCGTCAGAAAGGGGTTCATTGTTTTCGGAATTCCGGCGGAACGCCCTCCGCGCACACTACCTCTCGAAGTGGCGCAGGATCCGCCTTGATAACTTCTAGTGAGATGAAAGACAAGATCGCGTTGATCACGGGAGCAGGAAGCGGAATCGGCGAGCAAGCTGCTCTCGAATTCGGCGCCCGGGGCGCGACGGTCGCGATCTGCGACATCGACGGTGTCGCCGCTGAGCGTGTCGCCCGGCAGATCGTTCGATCCGGTGGGCGCGCGAGCGCGTACCGCGTGGATGTCAGTTCCGAATCTGACGTCAGCGCCATGATGAAAGCCATCGTCGGTGACCTGGGCGGCCTCGATTTCGCCTTCAACAACGCGGGGGTGATCGGACCGATCGGAACGCCGTTGCATGAACTCACGGAGGAGCAGTGGCGACGAGTCATCGACGTCGATCTCACGAGCGTATGGCTTTGCATGAAGCAGCAGATCCCCGCCATGCTCGCGCGCGGGAGCGGCAGCATCGTGAACAACTCGTCCATCGTGGGCCTCCGTGCGGCCACCTTCAATCCGGCCTATGGCGCCGCGAAGCATGGCGTAGTCGGTCTCACCCGGGCCGCAGCAAGTTTCTACGCCAAAAACGGGATCCGGGTGAACGCGATATGCCCGGGGATCGTCGACACTCCGATGTCCGCATCGATCGATGCGTCCCCCGGAAGATTATCGACCGCGCGCGTCGACAGGACCCCGATGCTCCGCAGCGCCCAAGCCATAGAGGTTGCGCGCGTCGCCGTTTGGCTGTGCAGCGACGAAGCGAGCTACATCACGGGTGCGGCGCTGCCAGTTGACGGGGGAAACTCGGTCGTCTGAGAGCATCCCACGCATGTCCGAACCGAGACGCCCGTGGACCTCCAACCAGTGGAACGCCGGCGCTACGCTCTACTCTCATCTCCTCTTGCGCAGTGTGTGCTGCGCTCAATCGTGAAACGCGTAATGCCGCACGTTCCGGCAGTTACGTCAGTATCGGTCGGGACGCCGAAATTTGAACTCGACCCCACCTACATCCGATAAAGATTTGCT
>JAFMJH010000061.1 GCA_017853555.1 Steroidobacteraceae bacterium | reverse complement strand
GCGACGAGTTCGAAGCCACGCTGCGCTACAGCAACTGGACCGAGGGCGGCACCGGTGCCGCGGCATTCGGTTATCGCGTCGGCGGCGCCTTCGTCAACTCGACGACCGGTGCGTTCGACATCAAAGGCACGCCGATCGTGCTCAACATCGGCACGACGACGCTCGACGGCATCGCCGACGTCGCCGGCAAGGACATCGGGCGCCCGATCAATTCGAACCCGCTTTTCTATCCCGGTGACACGATCCTCGAGCAGGACCTGAAGCAGACGTCGACGTCGCTCAATGCGTCATACGACTTCGGCAGCGTGATCGCACGGGCGATCTTAGGCCGTATCAACTACTACGTGTTCCGCAACGCCGACAATGATTTCACGGCTGCGGTGCAGAACGTCGATGCGCAAGAAGACAAGTTGACGAGCGACAGCTACGAACTGCAGTTGGCCTCCAAAGACGACTCTTCTTTGGGGTGGCTGGTCGGCGCATACAACTTCAAAGAGGACATCAAGTTCTCGATGTTCTCGAGCTGCCCGTCGCTGGCTCGCAACGCGGCCGGTTGCGCATTCGCTGCCGGCTTCCCGATCACGAAGTCGAACGCCGCGTTCGGCCAAGTGTCGTACTGGGTGAGTCCGGACACCTTCCGTATCACGGCGGGCGTGCGTTCGACAAAGGACGAAAAGAACATCAAGCGCTTTTCGGCGTTGACCGATACCACCCAGCGCGTCGTTTCGTTGACGCCGACCGGTGAATCGATTGTTCGCAAGTTCGACCAGACGACCTGGCGCTTGAACGGCGAGTACTACCTCGACGAGCAACGTATGATCTACGGCACCGTTTCGACGGGTTTCCGCTCGGGCGGATTCAACGGCGGCAGTCTGACCAATCCGCTGTTGCCCGCGTTCTTCGCGCCGGAAACCGTGACGGCCTATGAAATCGGTTCGAAGAACACGCTCGCGGACGGGCGGGTTCGCTTGAACGTCGCGGTGTACCGCAACCAGTTCAAGGATCTGCAGGTGCAGAACCAGTTCATTATCACCACCGCGACGGGTCTCACGACGACGTCGGTGATCCTGAACGCCGCCAAGGCGCACAGCCAGGGTGTCGAGGTCGAACTGCAGGCGGTTCCGGTGGCCAATTTGAACGTGTCGCTCTCGGGTGCGTTCATGGACACGAACTACGATTCGTACAACAACACCCCGGCGCCGGCGCGTTACTCCGGGTTCTACAACCTGACCGGCAACGAGATCCCGTATTCGCCGCGCGTCAAGGTCACCGGCGGCGTGAGCTACGACGTCAATCTCGGCGCGAGCGGTCGCATCACCCCGCAAGCTTCGTTGATGTACTCGAGCAGCTACCAGCTGACCGACTTCAACACGGCGCTCGACAAGCAGGGTTCCTTCACCAAACTCGATCTGCGTCTCGGCTGGCATTCGGCGGATGACAAGTACAGCGCCGAATTGTTTGCCAACAACGTGACCGACGAAGTGACGCTGAACCGTGCCACGTTCGGCTCGCGCGGACTCAACCAGAGTTTTGATGCGCCCCGCATGTGGGGTGTGCGCGTCGGAGCGCGATTCTGATTCCGATCCGGGTGTGCATTTGCCGTAAACTGGCTGCGTGATGACACCAGCGCAGCTCGATGAAATCCGTCTCGCCCACCGATCCAAGGTGGGCGAGGCGTTTTCGTCCGTCGATCCTCTGCAACGCCTCGACCGATTGGCTATCTTGCATGCAGCCAACGGTAAGTGGTTCGGACCCCGGCCGTTCGATCACATTGCGACGCCCGAACAAGCGGTTGCTGACTTTTGGGCGCCGTTGGTGCGTGCCATCCCTGATCTTGAGCGACGCGAAGATATCAGTCTCGCTGGCACCTGGCGCGATGGTGTCTGGGTCGCCGTCACGGGCCACTATCAGGGCAATTTTCTTGAGTCTTGGCTAGGCGTCGCGCCTTCGAAGGGCGTCGTGCGGCTGCGTTTCGGTGAATTCTCGCGGCTCGAGTCGGGGCGGGTGGTCGAGCAATACACGATCGTCGATTTGCCCGATTTTCTGCGTCAAAACGGCCTATGGCCACTCGCACCGTCGCTCGGCGTAGCCGATCTCGTTCCGGGGCCGCGCGAGCATGACGGCCTTCTGCGCGGCGCGTACGACCCGGCCGAATCCGCGCGCAGCATGCAGCTCGTCGAGGCCATGGTGGCAGGGCTCATGCGCTATGACCGCGTGAGTCTCGACAGCATGGAGCAATGGAAATTCTGGAGCGAGCACTTCACGTGGTACGGCCCCGCAGGCATCGGTACCTGCCGCGGGCAGGAACACTATCGCCGCGTTCATCAGAGGCCCTTCCTGAAGGCGTTTCCCGATCGTGTCGGCGGTGACCACAAGTGCCGGATCGCAGAAGGTCGATACGTTGCTTCGACGGGCTGGCCGAGCATCCGTGCGACGCACGCTGGCGGCGGTTTCATGGGCTTGCCGGCCACCGGTCGCAAGATCACCATGCGCGTGATGGATTTTTGGAAACGCGAAGGCGGGTTGCTCGACGAGAACTGGGTGTTCATCGACCTGCTCGACCTTTTGCATCAAATGGATTTCGACGTGCTCGGGCGCCTGCGCGAGGCAGGGCGCCTCACCGCGGACTCCTGAGATCGTGTCGCACGACGTCTCAGCCGAGGTGACCACCGCCGAGAGCTTCTCGAGGGCGCGGCGCTGGTTCATGTTCGTCGTACTGATGTTGCCGTACGTGTTCTATGCGTTTCTTTGGAACACTGAAAACTTTTTGCGACCCTACATCGCCGAATCGCTTTCACTCACGAAGACGGAAGTGTCAGCCTTCTACACTTTGCAGGCGCTGGGTGCATTGATCGGCGCCATCGTCCTGTCACAGTTGGCGGATCGCTTCAGCCGACGCAACGTCTACGCGTGCGTGACGATCGGGTTTGCGATTGCGGCCATTGGTACGGGCTACGTCGAGACCTACGTCGAGGCTTTGTTGCAGCGATTTGCGATGGGCTTTTTTCTCGGCGGCGTGTTCGGCTGCGCCGTCAGCCTCTACATCGGCTGGTTTTCGCCGTATCAGCGCGGGCTGCTCGCCGGCGTCGTCCAGCTCGTCTACAACGGCGGCGACGCGCTGTTGTCCTGGACCGGTCGGCACTTCGACGCGAGTTCATGGCGTACGGTGCTCGAACTCGGCGGCATGGGCGCGCTCATCGCGGGCATTGCGGTCTTTCTGTTTTTGCCTGCGGACCGCTCCTATCGTACCTGGGGGGATGCGGATCGCTCCGATGCCGAGCGCAGTTCGAAGCCCGACATCCGCGAACTGTTCCGCCATGGACGCTGGACGATCACCATTCGCCTCGCGTTGTTGTGCGGTCTGAATTTCTTCGCCTTCCAGACGTTCAACGGCTGGGCCACGACTTATCTGCGCGAGACGCAGGGGTACGACCCCGATCTGATCGGCAAGTTGATGACCTCGCTGCACATAGGCTCGATGTTGGGCGCCATCTTCTGGGGTCTGGTCGGTGATCGATTCGGACGCCGTGCGAGCGCGCTCGGCTTCGCGCTGAGCGGCGTCTTCGTCGTCCTTTATCTATTTCTGCCGCCGAGCCCGGTCATGTTTGCCATCACGGGTTTCGTCTACGGCTTCGGTCTCGTCTGTACCGGAATCTGGGGGCCGTATTTCGCCGAGTTGTATCCCGAGAATCTGCGCGCGACCGCGGCTTCCATTTTCGGTTGGGGACGCATCGTGTCATTGTTCGGTGCGTTGATCTCCGGGGCGATCGCCGATTCGTTCGGGCTGCAGGCCGCGATGCTGACCGGGTCCGTGGTGTTCTTCATGGCGACGCTCATCTGGTGGTCTCTGCCCGAGACGCTCGGTGCGAACGGCCACCACAACGCCAAATCGGATGCGAGGGGCAAGGGATGACGATCAAAAGTTCGGATGGCGGTTTCGTCGCTCGGCTCGGTGGTGCAGAGACCATCGTCGGCACTTGGATCAAAACGCCTGCACCGGTCGTGTGCGAAGTGCTGTGCCGGACCGGGCTCGACGTGCTCGTCCTCGATGCGGAGCACGCGCCCTTCGGTCGTGCGGAACTCGACGGCTGCGTGGCCATCGTTCGTGCGCTCGGCAAGCCGGTGCTGATCCGTGTGCCCGAGGCAACGCCCGCCACCATATTGAACGCGCTCGATTGCGGTGCCGACGGCATACTCGTCCCGCACGTCATCACGGCCGACGACGCCGCGCGTGCGGTGCGCAACGCCCATCACGGCCCGGGTGGTCGGGGGTATGCCGGTTCGACGCGCGCTGCGGAGTTCGGTGGTCGGCCGCTCGCCGAGCAGTTGCAGCGGGCGCGGGCGCGCACCGCCGTCATCGCGCAGATCGAAGACGCGGAGGCGCTGGCGCACGTCGAGGCCGTCGTCAAAGTGCCCGGGCTCTCCGCCGTGTTCGTCGGTCGCGTCGATCTCAGCGTGTCGCTCGGCAAGACCAGCCTCGATGACCCCGAAGTCGTGCGAGCGGTCGAGGCCATCGTGCGTGCCGCGCGCGGGGCAGGGCTTCCGGTCGGCATGTTTGTCGCCAATCTCGCCGAGATCCCGCGTTGGCGCGAGCAGGGCGTCGGCTTCTTCGTGCTGAGCTCCGACCACGCATTTCTGCAAGCGGGCGCGAAATCTTTGCTCGCGACGTTCGGGCGGTGAATCGAAGCATGAAGACGCTTGAAGGTACGAGCGGTCCGTTTCGCGACCTCACCGACTATATCCTCGGCATCACGCACGAAATCTGGGAGTCGCGCCACGTCGAGCGCATCGACGACTACTATTCGAGCGATTGCCTGATCTACACGCTATCCGGCATGGTGCATGGAGCCAAGGCCATCATCGCCAACACGCACGACACGCTGCGCGTGTTTCCGGATCGCCTGCTGCTCGGCGAGGCCGTGATCGGCGCGCGGCTCGGTCCGGGGCGGTTTTTGAGTTCGCATCGCATCGGCAGCCCGATGACCCAGGCGGGCGACCTGCCGTACATGCCTGCGACCGGTCGCAAGGTGTTCGTACGGACGATCGCCGATTGCCTGGTCGAGGATGGTCGCATCACCAAAGAATGGCTGGTGCGCGACAACTATTCTTTGGCGAGTCAGATCGGCGCCGACCCTTTGGCCGTCGCGCGTTTCGTCGCGCAGGGGCGAAGCGCCGAGTGCCTCGCGTGGCTTGAATCCGAACAGCAGCGAGCACGGGCCGCGGCGTCCGGCGCT
>JAFMJH010000029.1 GCA_017853555.1 Steroidobacteraceae bacterium | reverse complement strand
GCCTCGCCAAACCCATCCGCGGCGCCGTGCAGCCGCGCGGCATGGACGGCCGACTGGTGCGACTGCCGACGCTCGATCTCGAGAGCGAGCAGGATTTCACCCGCGGGTTCCGACTTTTGCAAAACCGCCAGTTGCGCGCGGCGTCGTTCGCCGCCTTCGAGCGTGTGCTCGAACGCGAAGGCCTCGATCAAGCCGCACCGATCACGGTCGAACAATTGCGCGCGCTGATCGAGCGCGATCCGGTCGTGAACATGGCGTCGAAGACCTGGCTCGACAATCAACACTACACCTGGAAGACGCTGCGCGATCACTTCCACGCGCATGCCGACGAATATCTCTCGGAGATGGAAGCCGCCGACAAAACCGGCCCGGGTACGCTCGACATTCCGGCGAAGATCGACGTACCCGACTACGCACGCCATGAAATCCACATCCAGCCGGGCGGCTACGTGGGCGATCCGTTCGCCGGCCACCTTTATCACTACGGCACCAACAGCTTCTACGTCGCGACGACGCTCGGCAAGAACGATCAGGACGAGGCGCACAAATCGTCCGCCGCCAAGCTGCCATTGCCTGCCGACGGGAAAGTGAAACGCATCCTCGACATGGGCTGCGGCATCGGTCAACTCACCGTCGCTCTCAAAGAGCGGTTCCCGGATGCCGAAGTCTGGGGCGTCGACATTGGCGCACCGATGCTGCGCTATGGGCACCTGCGCGCGAACAAACTCGGCGTCGGCGCGAACTTCGCGCAGCGGCTCGCGCACGAAACGGGCTTCCCGGACGGCCACTTCGATCTGGTCACGAGCTATCTTCTGCACCATGAAGTGCCTGCCGACATCACCTTGCGCACCATCGCCGAAGCGCAACGCGTGACGCGCCCCGGCGGCGTGTACTACCCGCTCGACTTCGCCTCGGGCGGCTTGAAATCACCGCCGCGCTCGATGTACGCACGCTGGTGGGACCATCGCTGGAACAACGAGCGCTGGACGCTCGAATACCACTCGCTCGACTTCACCAAAGAGATTTCGCAGCGCGGTTTCTCGATGGTCAAAAACGCCGAGGCGGTGATCCGCGGTTACGGCATTCGTCACGGAGTACGCGTTTGATGCGACGTTCGATGTTTT
The DNA here is from genome assembly GCA_017853555.1 of Steroidobacteraceae bacterium. Classification (GTDB taxonomy): domain Bacteria; phylum Pseudomonadota; class Gammaproteobacteria; order Steroidobacterales; family Steroidobacteraceae; genus UBA964. The sequence continues at coordinate 21,029 of JAFMJH010000029.1, read as the reverse complement.
CCTTGCGGCGCGGCGCGTTCATCGCGGCGGCGATTTTCACCCTCGGTGTCACGGTGCCCGCTGCAACGCCCGCGCAGGCCAAAGGCTTTTTCGAGATGCCGCGCGCTGAACTCGAGGCCAAGTACGCCGATGCCGCATCGCGCTTCGTCGACATCGACGGTGTTCGCGTGCACTACAAAGACGAAGGCACGGGACCCGCGGTCGTACTGCTGCATGCGTCGTACATGAACCTGCACTCCTGGGATGGTCTTGCCGAGCGGCTGAAGAGAGACCATCGCGTGATCCGGCTCGATTTGCTGACCGCCGGCCTGACGGGAGTCGACACCAAAGATTTGTACTCGATGGAGCGCAACGAAGCGCTGCTCGACGGACTGCTGCGGAAACTCGACGTGAAGCAGTACGCCGTGGTGGGCACGTCTTCGGGCGGCGTGGTCGCGTTCCGTCGCGCCGCAGCGCACCCCGAAGAAGTCACGCGCCTCGTGCTGATCAACTCGGCCGGCATGCCGCGCACGGCGGCGACCGACCCGAATCGACCGCGCGGCACGGCATGGCAGCAATGGTGGCGCAGCAAGTACAAGTCGCGCGCCTATTGGCAGGAAAATCTGGAGCGGCAATTCGGCAGCGGCGTGAAACCGGACCCTGCACTCGTCGAGCGCGTCTACGACATGAATCGGCGCGAAGGCATCAACGAAGAAGGCCCGAAGTATCTGCGCAACTTCCGCACCGGCGATCCGGAAACGACGCTTGCCAAAGTACGCGCGCCGACGCTGGTCCTGTGGGGCATCGGCAATCTGACCGTCTCGCACCTCGAAGCCGACGTGTTCCAGCTGTGGTTGAACAACGCGCCGTCGATCAAAAAGAAATATCCCAAACTCGGTCACTACCCCTATCTGGAAGCACCCGACCTGGTGCTGCCCGATGTGGTGGCGTTCCTGAACGGCGAATGGGATGCGCAACTGCGCGTGACGCGGCGCCTGCCGCCGAACTGAGCGATCGTCAGCGACGCTGCGGCAAGTCGCGCGCCACGCGCATGCCGAAAATGCCGCTCAGCAACGTCGCCGGATCGCGCCCGCGAAAAGCGGCGCGCTGACGCACGACCTCGGTGCGCCAAGCGCCGCCGCGCGAGCCGCGGCGATCGCACCCGACCGTCGACTGCGCGCTGCCATCGACGGGCTGTGCCGGATACGGCATCGCATAACAATCTTCGACCCACTCCCAGACGTTGCCGATGGTGTCGTACAAACCGAAAGCATTGGGCGCAAAACGCCCGACCGGCGCGATCGTCGGATAGCCATCGGCGCAACGCGTCGCCGACCAGGGAATTCCGGGGTCGGCCGCCGAAGCGTCGTAGACGTTGGCGTATCGACAGGCGAGCTCCGGGTCTTCACCCCAGGGAAATCGCGTCTGACTGCCCGCTCGCGCGACGTACTCCCATTCGGCTTCGGTGAGCAAGCGATAGGGTTCGCCCGAGGTCGCTCGCAACCAGGCGACGTACGCTTGCGCATCGTTCCAGCTGATGCAGGCCACCGGTTCATCGTCGCGCGGTGGACGCCCGTAGCCGGGATTGCGCCAATCGAGCGTGGCGTCGCGCTCGAGCGTACGCGTGGCGCTGCGCCACACGTTGCAGCCCTGTCCGCCGACATGCCCGGTCGCGTTGACGAAGGCAGCGTACTCGCCCTGCGTCACTTCATAGCGTCCCGCGGCGAACGGTCGGCCGATGCGCACCTCGCGCACCGGCCCTTCGTAACGATCTTTCTCGCCGCCGTCGACGCCCATCAAAAATCGACCGGGCGGCACGACGACCATCGCGGGACAGAGCGCGCAATCACGGAACACCGTTCCGGCGCGGCTTGCTTCCGTCGGCGCTTTCGCCGGCATCGTCGCGCAACCGGCGAGACCGAGCGCACCCGCCAGCACGAGCGCGATCATCGTACGTCGCATCATGCCAACGCCTGCAAAATCTCGAGTGCCGCTCGCTCGCCCGATTCGACGGCTGCTTCCATCCCGACTTCGAGTCGACGCGCATGCTCGCCGGCGAAGTGCAGCTCGTGATGCGGTCGAATCATGTTTCCTGCCCAATCGGCACCGCGCCACGGCAAAAACGCGTGGCTGCAGCCGCGCACCAGCGGATCGAGCGCCCAGGAATGCACGCCGACGAGTTCGAGTTTGCCGCGTGTGCTCGGCCGAACCTTTTCGATGTAATCGATCGCGAGACGTCCGCGCTCGGCCGGCGACAAGGCATCGACTTGCTTCGATTGCGTACCGAACGACAGTGCGCTGATCAGCTCGCGCTTGCCGTCATGCTCGAGTTGCTGACGAATCAACGTGAACGGCCCATCGCTCCACATCGACGCTTCGATGCCGTCAGCTTCCCAATATGGAGACTTGACGCGCAACCAGACCTGACTCTGATTGCCGTAAGGCATGCGACGCACCGCATCGCCTTGCGCACCACGCAACGCAGGCGTGATGTCGATATCACGCAGCACCCCGAACGGAACGGCGGCGATCACGCGTTTCGCGCGCCAACGCGTCCCATTGGCGCAGCGTACGGTGCAACCCTCTGCCGCCAAGTCGATCGCCGTCACGGCGTGACGCGTGCGCACGGCCGCTCCAAGTTTCTTCGCCATCGCATCGGTCAACACCGAAGTGCCGCCGACGACGTGCGAACTGGCGAGTGCGAATCGCTCGTACACGTCTTTGCCGGCATTTTCGCTGCCGCCGCTGAAGGCCTTGACGTCGGCTTTGCTGCGCGTCGCCTCCTGCAACATGCGCAATACGCCGACGTTGTCGAGGCCCGGTGCGCCAAGCGTCGTGTTGATGATGCGTTGCGCGGCCTCCGACGCTCCCTGGCGCCGCAACCACTCGGCCAAAGATACGTCGTGCTCCGACGCCGCCGGCGCCAGCCAATCGTCGAGTGCATTGAACGGGCTGCGCTGCTCGATGTAGAACGCGTTCAAGGCGTGCGGCGGTACGGCGCGCTCGCGCCCTTGCAGCGGATTGAGGGGCGACGTCGCCCAGGACTTGGCCGGAATCAGCGTTTCGTCGAGAACGAACGAATACGGCGCGTTGACGTGCGCCCCGGGGCCGAGCTTGACCTTCAAACGCGTGGCGAGATCACGCACGCGTGCATACATGGGCCCGACTTGCGAGGCACCGAGTTCGATGCGCGGGTCGAGGTGATACGCCGTGCGCGCGCGTCCGCCGACCCGCGCTCCGGCTTCGAGTACCACGACTTTGAGACCTTGATCGACGAGTTGCAGCGCCGCGTTGAGGCCCGCGAACCCCGCACCGACGATCACCACGTCCACCGACTGCGGCGCTGCCCGCAGGCGCGTCGAGCCGAGCCCGGCAGCCATCAAAGCCGCACCGCTCACCAAGTCGCGTCGCGTCAGGATCATCTCGACCTCGCGTTTGATTCAGTCGTCGCTGCGTTGTCGCTCGACGTCGTCGGCGCTCACCGCGCCGCCACGATTGCCGAAGCTAGAGCGCACGTAATTGGCGATCGCCGCGACTTGCTCATCATCGAGCGCGTCGTAGAGCGGCTTCATGTTTTTCCACGCTTTTGCCGGCGTGGGCATCACGACCTGCGAGCCGTAGAGGATGATGTTGATGAGGCTCGACGGATCCGGTGCCTGCGCGACGGCGCTGCCGGCGAGCGGCGGCCCGAGATCCTGACCCGGCGTCGAGCCGAGACCGGTCGGCAAATGACACGTACCGCAATGAATGGTGTAGAGCGTTTCGCCCGCGCCGCGCTCGCGGCCGGAGAGACTCACCGTCCCGCCGCTTTCGATGGGCGCCAGACTTTTGATGTACACGGCCATCGCGCGCACGTCGGAAGCGGCGAGACGACTCGTGCTGTTGATCACGACTTCGTTCATCGGCCCGAACGATCCGGCACGATTGCCGTGTCCGGTTTTCAAATAACCGACGAGATCGTCCACGCTCCAGGCCTTCAACCCGCCGCTCGCCGCCGTCAGGTTCACGGCTGACCAACGACGCACGGCGCCGCCTTGCACCTTGTCGTAGTGAACGCCACCGGCATACGCATCGGCGGTTTTCTCGGCGCCCAGCAAATTGCGCGGCGAATGGCAGGCACCGCAGTGGGCCGGACCCTCGACGAGATACGCGCCCCGATTCCATTCGGCCGAACGATCCGCTTTCGCGACAAAACGACCCGGCTCGAAGAACATCCGCTTCCAGACCGACAGCAGTTCGCGTCGATCGAAGGGGAACTTCATTTCATTGACCGGCGCCTGAAAGCTGGATGCAGGCACGGTTTTGAAAAACGCATACAGATCGGCGATGTCGCCATCGCTCATTTTGGTGAACGCCGTGTACGGGAATGCGGGGTACAGATGCTGCCCCTGGTCGTCCAAGCCTTCGCGCATCGCGCGCGTGAATTGCGCGAGCGACCAGGCCCCGATGCCGACTTTCGGATCCGAGGTGATGTTGGTCGAATGCAGCGTGCCGAAGTCGGTGTAGAACGGCAGACCACCGGCATACGGGGCGCCGCCCGGCTTGGTGTGGCAACTTGCGCAGTTGGCCGCGGTGGCGAGATAACGACCGCGCTCGACGGCGCCTTGATCGGCCTGCACGGTCTGCAAAGAACAGAACGCGAGGAACAAAAACGCGACGCCACGGGCCGCTGCGCGATACCGGATCATGCAGGTCATTCTAGGGTCATCGGACGCGTACGCCAGCGGCGCGGGTGTCGCGTCCACCACGCAAACCGCTGCCCCGCACCGCGTGTCCACCCCGCCATCCGGTGGCACACTCGATCGAGGGTTACTCACGGAATTCCGAGGGAGATTGATCATGCTTCGACGCTCGCATTACGTCCGCGGCGCCCTGCCGCTGATGGCGGCAATCACGTTGTCCGGCTTCGCTGCGGCCGGCGAGGTCCAATACGCCAAAGACACGCCGGTCGTGCCCATGGCCGAATGGGAGATCGTGCAAAAAGGCGCCGCCGAACAGACCGGCGCGCGCGTGCTGATCGCCGCGGGCGCGGCGGAACTCGGGCGTGCGCCCGCCGGGGCGTCGCGCTACGACTCGCAGACGTTTCGATTCCCGAGCGGCGATATGCGCGTGTTGAGCTTCCGCAAGGCCAGCGGCGGCGTGCTGCACCAAATCACCACAGAGACGCAAATCTACGTGGCCAAAGGATCGGCATCCGTGGACGTCGCGGGCGTGCGCACCGAAATTGCAGCCGGTGACGTCGTGAATCTGCCGAGCGGAATCCTGCGCAACGGCGCCGCCGGCGCCGAAGACACGGTGATCATCGCGCATACGGTCGCAAGCGCACCGGCCGGCGCGAAGGCCAGCGTGGTGCGCGGCAAGGACAACCCCGAAGCCGTGATCGAATCGGGCGAGAAAGCCGGCGTCGGCGGCGCTCGCGTGACGGTGCAGCGGTATGCCTTCGAGGGCAACTCGATCCGTGTCGCTCGCCTCTCGGGCAACGGACAAACCTCGCCCGCCATACCCAAAGTCGACGCGCTCATCTACCTGCTGTCCGGTCGCATGAAACTGCATCTCGGCAACGAGGTGTTCGAGGTCGCAGCCGGCGACGCGCTGCGCGAGCCCGCCGGCGTCTCCGCACACTGGGAAGTGACCGAACCGGCATCGTTCGTCGCCACCAACGGCGCGGGCCCCGCCTCCACCGGCAACCGTACCCAATGAGGCGCGCATGAAACTCAAAGCGTTCGACATGGATGCCAACGGCCGCTCCTGCTGGGGTGAGGTGGACATCCCCTTCAAAGAAATCACCCCGCTGCACGCCGAAACCGCGCCGCAGCCCGGTGGCTACTGGGGCATCTCGCTGAACCAGCCGGCCGAGCCGGTGGGCGGCGGACCCGAAGAAATGCACCTCACCAATCAACCGCGCATCGTCTGGTCGATGTCGGGACATCTCGAAAACAAACTGCAAAGCGGTGAAATTCGTCGCTCGGCGATGGGTGAAGGCGTCTACGTGCGCGGCGTCGCGTTGCACCACTCGAGTTTCGCCAACAGTCGCGAACCCGTGATCACCCTGTCGCTGACGTTCCCCGGCACCGACCGGTACGAATTCCGCAAATAGGTGCGTCATGAAATACATCGCCGTTGACGTCGATGAACACGGACACTCGTTCTTTCGCGACGTGGATCTTCCGCAGCAAGGCACGCCGCAGCGCATTTCCTCGAAAAATCAGGACGTGCTCTACTGGAAGATGACGTTGTCCAAGCCCGGCCATGTGCAGGACTTCAAGACCGTGCCCGATCTGATGATCTTGGCGGTCTTTTCGGGACAGATGAACATCACGGTGAGCAACGGCGAGACGCGGCACTTCGTGCGCGGCGACATGCTGGTGCTGTGGGATACCAAAGGTCAGGGCCACATCACCAAAGTGGTCGGCCAGGAGCCCTGCCACGTACTGCACATGGCCGTCGCCGACAAAGGCGACTTTCGCTAGCCGGCGCCGATCTCGAGACCAAAGTCGCGCAGTGGCAGACGTCGATAGCGACGTCCGCTTGCGGCGAAGATCGCATTGACCAGCGCCGGTGCCGCGGGCGGCACGCTCGCTTCGCCCACGCCGCCGGCGCGCTCGTCGCTCGCGATCAAGTGGGTTTCGACCTTGGGCATTTCGTGGCTGCGCACGAAGGTCTGGTCCTGAAAGTTGCTCTCGACCACCGCACCCCGCTCGAAGTGCAAACCGCCGTAGATCGCGGCCGACAATCCGAACGCGATACCGCCTTCCAGTTGCGACTCCACGATCGACGGATTGAGCACGAGCCCGCAGTCGTACACGCAGACGACGCGATGGATCACAACTTTTGATCCGCGCACGGATACTTCGAAGACCTGCGCACAGATACCGCCAAAACCCGTATTGAGCGCGATGCCCCGCCCGCGACCTTTGGGGAGCGGACGGTGCCAATCCGACGCTTCCGCGGCGCGCTCGAGCACGGCGCGCACGCGCGGTTCGTCGGCGAGCAATTCACGTCTGAGTTCATACGGATCGCGACCGGCCGCATGCGCGATTTCATCGAGCACGCTCTCGCAGAAAAAACCGTTTTGCGACGCGCCAACCGAGCGCCAGAAACCGATCGGGATGGGCAGCTGCGCATCCACGCCTTCGAGCAAGCGCAACGGCACGCGATACTCATCAAGCAGCAAACCCGCAGTCGCGCCGACGTCGGGCAAAGTCATGTCTTTGCGCAAGCCTTTGTACGCGAGCAGCGATTGACCGGCAGTACGCCCGTGCAAGGCGAGCAAGCGGCCCTCGCGATCGATCGCGGCGCGATAACGCGCCATGTGCGCCGGCCGATAGAAGTCGTGGCGCATGTCCTGCTCGCGACTCCAGATGAGATTGACCGTGCGCCCCGGCAGCTCGCGCGCAATCAGAACGGCTTGCCGCAGTGCATCGAGCTCCCAGCGACGCCCGAAACCGCCACCGCCAAAGGTCGTCTCGACCCGCACTTTGTCAGCGGGCAAATTCGTGAGCGTCGCGGCAAGATCGCGCGCGTAATCCGGCTGTTGCAGCGGCGCCCATACTTCGCAGCGATCGGCGCTCACGCGTACCGCGCAGCATTGCGGCTCCATGGTCATGTGCGCCAGATGCGGCACTTCGTAGGTGACGTCGAGCTGCTTCGCATCGCGCCGCGCGAAGGTTGCCTCGAGCGCCACGCGATCGGCTTTGATCCGACGCGGCGGCTGAACGCTGCGATCGATACGTGGCCATTCCAGGGCTCGCGCATCGTCCCGCAACGTGGCGCGCAAGGTGGCCTCGATGCCCGCAGTACTCAAGCCGCGCACGTTGCTCTCGTCGAACTCGACGATGAGTGCTTCGGCGGCGCGATGCGCCCGCCACCACGAGTCGGCAACCACGGCGACCGCATCGTCGAGCGGCACCACGGCCACGACCCCCGGCATCGCACTCACACTCTTCGGGTCATGGCGCACGAGTCGCGCGTCGATCGCATTCGCCCGCCGCAAGGCGGCAAACACGGTGACGCCGCGCCGCACGTCAACGCCGAATTCGGCGCTGCCGTCGATTTTGGCAGGCGTGTCTTTGCGTACGTGCCGTCGCCCCGTCAGACGCAAGGCGGACGCAGGCTTGAGCGCGGGCGTTGCCGGCACCGGACGACGCGCAGCGTCGGCCGCGAGTTCGCCGAAATGAAACGCGCGATTCGAGGCATCGTGCACCACGCGACTTTGCTCGCATCGGCAGTGCGCCATCGGCACCGACCAACGCTCGGCTGCCGTGGCGATCAACATTTCGCGCGCCGCGGCACCCACGGTGCGCAAACCGTCGCGGAACGTCATCACCGAATCGCTGCCGCCGATTCTTTGGCGTTTGTTGATGGGGTTCGCGAGCGCGGATTCGGCCCAGGCGGTGCGCACGCGTACGCGCGACCAGTCGGCATCGAGCTCGTCGGCGACGATCATGGCCAAGCTGTCGTAGACGCCTTGACCGATCTCGGCCTGCGGGCAGGTGATGATCACCGTGCCATCGGCTTCGATCTGCAGATGCGCGAAAAAAGGATCGGCCCCGCCACGACCCTCGGCGGCGAAGACCTCGTCCGCACCCCCCGCGAGGCCACGGGCAAGCAGTACCCCGCCAGCGCCGAGCGCCGCGCCGATGACGAATCGTCGGCGGGTGATCTCACGGGGATCGAAATCTGCACTCATGTTCGTTCTCGGAAGCGGCGTCCATGACATTATATCGGCCGAGATCATGGACCCGTTCGGGGGAGTCGACTTTGTCCATTCAAGCATCGGCGGAATTCGCACGCGGTTGGCGCTCGCTGATCGCCGCCAGCGTCGGCAACGGTTCGGGCCTCAGCGGGCTCGCCTTCTACACCTTCGGCGTATTCGTCCTGCCACTGACCGTCGCGTTCGGCTGGTCGCGCGGCGAAGTGTCGATCGCGGCGAGTTTCCTGATCATCGGCACGGCGATCACCGCGCCGATCATCGGCAGCATCATCGATCGCTACGGTGCGCGTCGCGTGGGCATTCTGTCGATGCTGGCATTGGCCATCGGCTACGCGGCGCTCACCCGTCTGGACGGCTCGATCGCGACCTTTTACGCGAGCTGGCTCGCGCTCTCTTTGATCGGCGGCGGCACGACGCCGGTCGTATGGACGCGCACCGTCAATCTTTGGTTCGATCGCGGTCGCGGTCTGGCGCTAGGCCTCGCACTGGCGGGCTCGGGCGTCGCAGGCGTGTTCGCGCCGGTGCTCACGACTCGCGTCATCGCCGACTACGGCTGGCAGGCCGGCTATCTCGTCATCGGCGCGTTCATCGCGTGCATCGCCGTACCGGTCATCGCCTTGTTGCTGCAGGACAAACCACCGGTCGTCATCCCGCACGCACAGGACGTCGCGCAGGCAACGAATACCGAGGTCGCCGGACTCACGCTGCATGAGAGCCTGCGTACCGTGGCGTTCTGGAAGATCGCGATCGGATTCTTTCTCGTCTCCGGCGTCGTCGCGGCGCTCATCATCAACCTGATTCCCTTGCTGGTCGATCGCGGCCTCGATCGCGAGCAGGCGGCCAAAATCGCCGGCGCCATGGGGATCGCCGTGCTGATCGGCCGCGTCGGCATCGGTTCGCTGCTCGATCGATTCTCCGGCCCGCTGGTCGCACGCGTACTGCTTGCATTGTGCGCCGTCGGTTGTTTCACGCTGACGCTGCCGGATCTCTCGCATGCCGCGGTGATCGCCTGCACGCTCTCGCTCGGTCTCGCCGCAGCCGCCGAAGTCGATCTGGTCGCATTTTTGACCAGTCGATTCTTCGGCATGCGTGCCTACGGAAAAATCTACGGCTGGCAACTGACGGCGTTCTACATCGGCGCCGCGCTCGGCCCATTGGGTGCAGGCCTCGCGTTCGATCACTTCCAGAGTTACGTGCCGACGCTGTATTTCGCGGCGGCGTCGATGGCGTTCGGCGCACTGGTCACGGGCAGCCTCGGCAACCCGCCGCGCTTCGAGGATTGATCAGCCGCCGACCGACACGCCCTGCATGGGTTCGCCGCTGCGCATGATGGCCGACCACGAACGATCGCCGCCGAAGCGTATACCTTTGAACTCGCCGGGCTTTTGATCGAGCGCGTTCGTGTACAGCTTTTGACCCTTGTAGGTCCACTGCAAGCGACCGTCCTGCAACTTCGCGAGTCCCCAGCTGCCCACCGCGCGCGCACCCGCCGCCGCGATGAACGGTCGCCACTGCGCATCGATGCAAACGCCGTCCGGACAGGTGACGGCGCCGCGATAGGCACGCTGCCCGCGCGCATTGACCCCGTGCGCATACACCGTGAGCCCGCGCTGATCGGCGATCAGCTCGCCGGCATCGGAGGCCTGGATCGTCGCCCAGGGCGGCAACGCCGGCGCAGGCTCGAGCACCACGGCTTCAAAACCGTCACGCCCATGACCCGAGAGTTCGCCAGCGACGATGTCGCTGCGCGGGCGGCTGTAGAGAGGCTGCCCGCGAAACGCCCACTGCCGCGAGTCGTCTTTGCGAGTCACGATCGACCAGTCACCGCTCGCTTGCGCAGCCCACGGCGCCGCCAGCGGCGCCCAATCGGCGAGACAACGTCCTTCGCACTTCGGTGCTTTGCCTGGCGCGTCGGACTTCGACGCGTACAGCGTCAACCCGCGTGCATCGACCAGGATCTGGCCGAGCGTGGAGTATCTGATTTTCGCCTCGGGCGGCATCGGAATCGCACGCAACGCGACACGCCATACCGTATCGGCGCCATCACCGAAGCTCGCGCCGACGAACGCGTCGTGCGCGTAGCGATACAGCGGCTTGCCGCGAAACGCCCACTGGCGCGATCCGTCCTGACGCGTGACGGTGGTGAAATCGCCTACGGGGCTCGCATCCGGCGGTGCCGCCACGGCCGGCCAGTTTTGCGCACAAGGGCCTTCGCAAGCCGAGCGCCCCGGCATGCCTTCGTCCTTGTCGAAAGTGTAGAGCGTCATGCCGCGCGCATCGGTCAACACGTCGCCATCGCCGCGCTTGCGCAGCGCGATGCCGCCCGGCACCGCACTCGCCGCGACCGACGATGCCGCAACGCTCAGCAACACTGCGCACAGCGCCGCGACACTGCGCGGCCGCAGCCTCGTCATGCGAGGATTTCCGTGATGGTCTTCGAGGTCCGCAACGACTGCGTTCCCCATGAATCGATCGGTACACCCATCACTTGCATCGCCGTCAAACCGACACGCGTGATCGGATCGCCGTTGCCGACCACATGCAAACCGGTTTTGATGCGTCCACCGGCGCGACCGATGGTGAACACGGGCACGCCATCGAGCGAGTGCACGCGCGCATAGTTGGTTTCGGTGGCCGCGAAGACGAGCATGTTGTCGAGCAACGTCCCCGAACCTTCACGAATGTTTTTGAAGGCGTCGATGAAGGTCGCGAGCCCTTCCATCGTGCGGCAATTGAACCAGAACGCGACGGGTTGATAGCCGAGCTCCTTGTCCTGCGTCTCTTCGTGCGTCAGCAGGTGATGGGTATAGGTCTGCCCGGGGCGCCGCATATGCGAGAAATTGTCGCTGAACACGACGTTGAATACTTTGGTCTGATTGCACGCCACCGCCATCGCCACCATCTGCGCCATCATGCGATGGTTGGCGATCACGGTATCGACTTCGAGGCCCTGCGGCATGTTCTGCTCGGGGCCGTCGCGCCGCGGCGACACCGGAATCGCGCAAGCCTGGTTCGGTGCCGGCTTCTGCAGCTGCACATCCAACTGGTTCTCCAGTTGGCGTATCGACGTGAAGTATTCGTCGAGGCGCGCTCGATCCGAGCTGCCGAGTTTGCGAAACAGAGTACGGCGCTCTTCACCGATGCCCGAGAGCACGCTCTTGCGTACCACCATGCGCGTGTCGGGCTTGAAATCGGCCTTGTTCGGATCGGCGAACTCGAAGCCGAAAATGCGCTGATACAGCTTCTCGGGCGAGGCCTCGGCCGCGGCGCGACTATTTGTGCTGCGGGCACTGTAGTTCTCGCGCGCAATGCCGGCGGCCGTCACGTCCAGCGTCTGGAACCGCGTATTTTTGGCGATCTGATCGGCGACGAGCAGATCGAGCGTGGGTGCGGGAATCTCCGAATTCGACGACGGTGCGCTGCCGGTGCGTGAGGCCACCCATCCGGAGAAGTGCGTGTAATTCGAGCGTCCGTCGAGCGGCATGTTGAAGCCGCCGAAATAGTTGAGGTATTGCTCGTGCGGTTTGAGCGCCTTGCACTCTTCGAGAAAATCGATGCCCGCCGAAGTGCGTGTCTTGGGCGTGATCGCGTGACCGGGCGTATGACCCAGCCCCCAGTACCAGGTGCCGAAGCGCAACGGCAGCGGTGCACCCGTCGCGGCAAGCGCCGTACCGTTGTCGTTCAAAAAGGCGTCGAGAAACGGCAGCGCGACGCCGACCGTCGTACCACCGATCGCACCGCGCAACACCGAGCGGCGACTGACGGCCTTGGGGATCAGAAAAGTCATGGCGTATTCCTCGCAAATGCGGGCGATGGCTCGACGGGCGGTCTCACGGCGTACAAGGCGTCGCTGATGGCGATCTTGTGCAACAGTGCGGGCACGCGGTAATCGTCACGCGCAAACTCCCGCTCCAGATATTTGACGTACTTGCGCTCGTTGCGCTGGGTCGGTCGCGCCGTCGCGTAGGCGTACATGCGATCCACGAGACAGGCCGGCGCCGCCGGATTGTCATGCATCGCCGGGCCGATCCCGCCGACGTCCGCAAACTCGATGCCGTCGAGCGAACCGCGCGCGTCGATCGCGACGCCCGACTCGGCGGTACGCAACTGTCCCGCGCCGTCGATGTGCTCCATGCCCAGTCCGACGGGGTCGGTGATTTTGTGGCACCCCGCGCAAGCCGGCTGCAAAGCATGCACCGACAATCGCTCGCGCGCCGTGCGTGCCGGCGAGTGCGGATCGTTGAATTTGGAGAAATCCACGTTGCCCGGCGGATCCGGCACTTTCTGACACAGCAACAACTCGCGCAGCGCGCGACCTCGCAAGGTCGGAGAACTGCGCCCGGCATGCGAATGCAGCGCGGTGAAGCTGACATGGGTCACGATGCCCGCGCGCGGATCGTGCTCGGGAAATTCGTAAGGCGTCCAGCCGCCGTCGGGACGATCCACCGGCACGTGATAGATGCGCCCGAGCGCGCCACTCACGTACGTCTTGCGGGTCGTGAAGATGTCGCGATAGTCGCCGTTTTCTTCGAGCACGACGCGCATGATCGTGCGCAAGGTCTGTTCGCGCGCGTCGCTCGCCACCGCCGCACTGAACGCGGGGTAGATGATGGAGTCTTTTTCGATGCGCGCGATGTCCTCGAAGGCCATCATGTCGTCGAAGAATGCACGCAAGCCCGCTTCCATGCGCGGCGCCGCGAGCAGTCGCTCCGCCTGCCGCTCCAGACCGCGACGATCGTGCAATTCGCCTTGTGCCGCCGCGCGCAACAATTCTTCGTCCGGTGCCGTACCCCAAAGAAAGAACGACAGACGCGAGGCTTTCGAATAGGCATCGAGACGCATCGAGCCTCGCGCATCCGGGTCGGGCTCGACGACGTCGATGACGAACAGGAACGACGGCGACACCAGCATGCCGCCGAGACTTGCCGCCAGACCGTCATAAAATCCGCCGAGTTCCACCGCGGCCCGGCGCGCCTCGGCGACACGGGTGGCGAGTTCTTCGCGCTCGAGCGGCCGACGAAACAGAAAGCGCCCCACTCGCCCCAAAAATTGTTCGGCGCAACGATCGTCGGGCCGGGCGACGTCTTGCGGCGCACAGCCGATCAGATAATCGCGATGTGCAGGGTCGGTGACCTGCGCCGCGATCGAACGCGCCATGCGATCGAATTGCTCGAAGCCCGCCGGCGTCACGCGCGCGAGTGACGCGCCGACCGTGAGCAAACCGTTGGTACGCACCAGCGGATCGAACGTTCCGCCGATGGTGATTTGCAACCCGAACACGTCGGCGATGATGCTTCGATATTGCGGTTCAGTGAGCAAGCGCGCACCGGGCTCGGCGCCGCTGGTCTTCGGCGCACGACCCCCGCAGGCCGCCAGCACGAGCAGAGACAAGGACAACAGCAGCGATGCGAATCCGCGATGCATCAGTTGCTCGCTCGCAGGTCGGAGATGAAGCGGCGCACGCGATCAAACCAACCGTCGGCGTAACGCTGCGACTCGCCGTGCACTATGAACGCCGCGACCGCTTTGAAGTTGTAGGCTGAAGAAAGCGTGGTGCAACGACCCGTCTTCGGATCGGGATGACCATCGGCGACCTCGTACGCAGCCACGTGAATCGACGGGCAATTGGCCGGCGCGCTCGACTGAATGGGGCCGAGTCCGCCCACGTAGAACATCAATTGATCAACCCCCAGATATCCCGCAGCCATGCCCTCGGCCGATGCCGCGTCGTCCGCGAGCTTGATGCGGAAACGCAGGTCGCGCAGGAACCGATTCATGTAGGTGTAGTTGCCGTAAAACGGCAGGTTCACGTCACCCGGTTCGGTGGTGAGCACGCCGTCGACGATCTTGCCGCGCAAGGTGCTCGAATATCGCGGCTTGCCGTCGGCGACATCGATGCGATAGCTGCCATAGGGCAAAAACCGTCCGCTGCCGTCCAAGGTGTATTGATCGACCGCGCGATAGATCGTCACGCGCACATCGGGGTCGTTGCGCACGTCGTCGACGCCAGTCACCTCGATCAGCGTCATGCCCTTGCCGTTCGACTTGCGATTCTCGTTTTCGTTGGCTTCGAATTGCCCATACGAGCGAAATCCGTAGACGCAGCCGAGCAATCGGTACAACTGGTTGTCGACGCCGGGCGTGCCATCGAGTCCCGTGAATTCCTGGTGCGGGCAGGACTTGCCGGTCGCGACGCCGTCTTTGCCGTCGAGATCCATGCCGTAGGATTTTTCGCCCTCGACGAGCATCAACGGCGGATCTTTGACGGAGGTGGGATTCATGCAGACGTCTTCGCCGTTCGGGCCGCGGCGGATGGCGACGAAGTAGCGCTCGAGACGACTTTTGAGTCCGTTGTCGGTGAACTTGGCGCGGTCCGGCTTCGACAGCCCGCGCCACCACAATTCGTCGTAACCCGGATTGAGGCCGAGCGGGCACTCGTCGGCGAAGCGCGTTTCGTAGGCGGCGATGTTCCAGGTCGTGATCACGAACCCGAGCGTACGCGGTGCCGCGGTCGCAACCGTCGCGCAGGGCAACAAAATCGCCCAGCAAAACGCCCCTCTCATCAATGCGCGAGCCACTCTCATGAGCCGCATCTAACTACAAAGCCAGACCTAGGGCTATGCGCCGCCCGTACTGCCGCATGCGCGGGTCACTGGGTGGACAAGCCTCTCGCGGCCCTGCGCGCACGGCGCGGGAAAGCACAGAATCGAGCCCGATAGAACTCGTTTTCGCTCGCTCGCGAGGTCACCGTGTCGCAACCCTACCGCCGATGGACTTTCCCACTGCTGCTCGCCTTGGTGAGCGCATCGTTCGCAGCGGATCATGCCGTCGCAGCGGATGACGATATTTTTTACGTCGCGACGATCACCGACGACGAACAGAGCGTGCCGACCGAAAGCCCGGGCTCGGGCATCGCGGAATTTCGACTCGAACGCGCGACCTTGAAACTCAGCTGGAAGATCACCTACAAAGGCCTGACCTCCAAACCGATCTCCATCGGTCTTTACGGCCCGGAGAACGTCGGCGCGAATGCGGGTCGGGTCGTCGATCTCGGCATCAACGGCTTGTCGAGTCCGATCCAGGGCTCGGCGATTTTGAGCGACGGCGTGTTGAGTTATCTCGTCACCGGTCGCACCTACGTCAACCTGCACACCGTGCGTTACAAAGACGGCGAGCTGCGCGGCCAGGTCCGGCGCATCCGCCCGCCCAAACCCGCACCTCACTCTTCGTAGTCGCGGCGTCTCAAGATCGGGAACCAGGCGTTCGTGCCACCGCCGGCACCGGCGGCCCACTTGTCGCCGGCGATGGCGCCGGGACCCCTATCCCGCGTATGCAAATACAAAGGATCGCCCTTGTACGCCCACACCCGCTTAACCTCGGCGCCAGCGATTCCTGCCGGCGGGTCGATCAGCGTCCACTCGCCCGTGGCCACCGCACTCGCGTCGGCCGCGATCAAACGCCAATTTTTGCGGATGCACGCGTCGTTGCAGGACGTCTGGCGAACTTTCTCGAGCGGCGTACCGAGCGTGTAGAGCGTCGCGCCTTTGGCATCGGCAAAGATATCGCCCATGTCGGACGCTTGTATCGTCACCCATGCGGGCAACGGCGCCGCAGGCTCGAGCACGGCGAGCCGCCAAACTTTGTCCGCGCCCTCGCCGCGCACGTCACCCGGTCGAAAATCCGCGCCGGAGAGATACAAACGACGACCACGGAAACTCCACTGCCGCACGCCATCGCCGCGCGATTCGATTCGAAAATCACCCACGGCATTGGCGAGCAGCGGCGCCTCGAGCACCGCCCAGCGACGCAAGCAATCGCCGTCGCATTCGGCATCCGGCGCGTGTCCTGCGCGGGGCTGTTCGTCGTCTCGCCAATACAGGCTGCGCCCGCGGCCATCGACCAGCACGCGTCCGGCATACACCGCGCGCACGGCGATGCCCGGTGGCGTTTGCACGGGCAGTAGCGCAACCGACCACGCGTTGCCGACACGATCGCCGAGCGCGGCGTCTTTGCCGCGATCTTTTGCGTAGCGATACAAAGGACGGCCGCGATGGGCCCACTGGTAACTGCCATCCTCCCGCTTGATGGGCGCGAAGGCACCGCTCACCGCGGCGCCCTCGGGTGCCGCGAGGGGCGGCCACGCTTTTGCACAGTCCGCGTTGCACGTCGACACGCCGGGCGTCACGTCGCGGGCGTAAAAATAAAGCGGCATGCCGCGCGCGTCCTGCAGATAACGCCCCGCCGGCGTCTCGCGTACGGTCACCGCGCCGGGCGATTCGGCCGTGAACGCGACACTCGCCAAGCACCAAAAGGCCCAGGCGACACCGAAAGATCGTCTCATCACGCGAGTATTTCTGTGATCGTCTTGGACGTTTGCAAAGACCCGGTGCCCCAACGCTCGAGCGGCAGACCGAGCGCTTGCATCACGGTGAGTCCGACGCGGCTGATCGGATCGCCGTGACCCGCGATGTGCAAACCGGTCTTCAATCGACCCGCCGCGGAACCGATCGTCATCACCGGAATGTTGTCGACCGCATGCACTTTCGCATAGCTCGTTTCCGCATGCGCGAAGATGAGCGTGTTGTCGAGCAACGTCCCCGGCCCTTCGCGCACGCCGTCGAACGCCGTGATGAACGAAGCCAAGGCTTCCATCACGCGGCAGTTGAACCAGAACGCTTCGGGCTGGTAGCCACGCTGCTGATCGACCGCTTCTTCGTGCGTCAAAGTGTGATGGGTGTACGCCGTTCCGGGGCGACGCAGACTCGACAACGCATTGTTGAACGCCATGTTGAAGACCCGCGTCTGATTGCAGGCCAGCGCCATGGTCAACAAACGCGTCATCGAGTCGTGATTGCCGCGGGCCACGTCGATTTCGAGACCGACCGGTCCTTCGCCCGGATCGGTCGCCTTGCGACAGGCTGCGGCGTCGACGGGGGTCGAGCGCTGCAACGCGAGTTGCGTCTCGAGCTGACGTATGGAGGTGAAATATTCGTCGAGGCGCGCACGATCGCTCGCGCCGATGCGTCGCTCGAAACGCTTGCGTTGCTCGCCGATGCCGGTGAGCACGCTTTGCTGCAACATCGCATCGGTCGCCGCGTCGGCGCCCGCCGCACCCGAGGCCTCGGTCGCCGTACCGAACAAACGTTGATAGAGCGCGTGCGGCGAGACTTCGCCCGCGTTGCGAATGTGCGTGCTGCGCGCCGTGAACGAATCGCGCGGGTTGCCGGTGCAGGTCATGTCGAGGGAGCGGAACCGCGTGCCGTTGCCGATCGCATCGGCCACCAAGACGTCGAGGGTTGGCGCCGGAATGTCGCCGGGCAAAGCGGGCGCCGTCGCCGTGCGGGTGGCCACCCATCCGGTGTGATGCACGTGATTCGGCCGGCCATCGAGCGGCGAATTGAAATGACCGAAATAATTGATCTTGGCGACGTGCGGGATCAGCGAGCGGCACTCTTCGAGAAATTCGATGCGGTCGGTGCGCGCACCGACGGCATAACCTGGCGTGTGCCCCATCGACCAGAACCAGGTGCCGAAGCGCACCGGGATCGGCCCGCCGCCGGCGAGCGCTTCACCACTCGAGGAGAGAAAACAATCCAGAAACGGCAAGGCAACGGCCACGGCCGAACCGCCCAAAGATCCTCGCAATACCTCGCGTCGCGTGATCATGATGCCGACCCCTCTCTTGCTGCCGAGCCTGCGGTTTGCAACGCAGGCGTAGACACTTTCAAAAACGCCTCGCTCGTGGCGATGCGTCGCAACAATGCAGGCAGACGATACCGGTCGCGCGCGAATTGCGCATCCAGATACGTCATGAATTTTCGTTCGTTGCGCTGAACCGCACGCCCCAGCGCATAGGAATAGGTGCGGCGCACCAGACACGCCGGCGCAGCGGGGTCGTCCGCGAGCGCCGCTCCGAGCCCTGCCGTATCGGCGAAGCGCGTGCCGTTGAGTTCGCCGGCGATGTCGATGGACTCGCCGTTTTCGTCGTCACGCCATTGCCCCGCACCATCAAAGTTTTCGAGCGCGAGCCCGATCGGATCCATGAGCCGATGGCAGCCCGCGCAGGACGGCTCGGTGGAATGCACCTGCAAACGCGCCCGCGCCGTCTTGCCGGGCGAGGCGGGGTCGTTGAATCGATCGAAATTCACCGTGCTCGGCGGATCGGGCACACGCTGGCACAACAACAGCTCGCGCACCGCCTTGCCGCGCAAGGTGGGCGAACTTTTGCCCGCGTGCGAGTGCAAGGCGAGGAACGCCAGTTGGGTTTGCACGCCGACGCGCGGATCGTCGCGCTCGAATTCGAAGGGCGACCACTCCCCCGGCATCGACACGGGCACGCGATAGACGATGCCGAGCGCGCCGGTCATGAAGGTTTTGCGCGTCGTGAAGACCTCGCGATAGTCCGCATCGCGCACCAGCAGCGTATCGACCAAGGTGCGCAACACCTGTTCGCGCGCATCGTTCGCGGCCGCCAAGCCGAAGGCCGGGAACAAGGTAGGGTCTTTCTCCAGCGTCGCGAAATCGTCGAGCGCCCACATGTCGGTGAACAACGCGCGCACACCGTGCTCGATACGCGGTGAACGCAACATGCGCTCGACCTGCGCCTCGACACCCGGCGCATCGTCGAGCCGACCTTGCTCGGCAGCTTGCAGCAAGGCCTCGTCCGGCATCGAATTCCACAGAAAGAAACTCAAACGCGTCGCGCGCGACGGCCCGTCGAGCTTGAGCGCGCCGGTGCGCGGATCACGGGTCGCATTCTCGGTGACGAACAAAAAATCCGGCGAAGCCAGCAGTGACTGCAGGCCGATCTCGAGTCCCGCGTGAAAATCGCGACGCGCACGCGCGGCATCGCCCGCCAACTTCACCACCGCAGCGAGTTCTTCTTCGGTGATCGCTCGACGGAAGAGATAACGGCCGGTCGTGCCCAAAAACTGCCGCGCACACACGGGATCTTCGGCGTCTTTTGCCACCGGCCGACACGGCACGAGCAATTCTCGGTTCGGTGACGCGAGCGCTTGTTTGGCGATCGAACGCGCGAGCGCGACATAGCGCTCGACACCCGAAGGCGTCACCGTCGCCAGACCCGCGCCCACCGCGAGCAACCCTTCGGTGCGCACGATGGGGTCGAATCGCCCCGCCACTTCGATCTGCTTGCCGAACACGTCGGCGATGATGTTTCGATACTGCGCCTCGGTCAAAAGTCGCACCGTCGGCGGTGCGCCTTTGGTCGCCGGCTCGCGCGCGCCGCAGCCGGACAGCACAAGCAGCGTGCCGAGCAACACGCCGCAGATCGCCCGACTGGTGCGGCGACTCATTTCGACCTCGCCGGGTGAATCACGAACGCCGGCAAGGCGTCCATGCGAAACGCGGCGGAAATCGCCGAGCATTCGCCGGTTTTCGGATCCGGATAACCGTCGGCGAGCTCATGCGCGGCTCGATACAGCGCCGGACAACTCCAATCGCCGGTAGCGATCAAAAACTCGACTTTGAGAATGTATTCCCACCATTTGTCGAGATCGTAGTAGCCACCCACCAAACCGCGCACCTTGCCGTCCTTGCCCGGCGTCAAATCGAGCTCGAGTCGCATGTCGCGCAGATCGATCTCCGCGTACGCGCTGTTGCCGTAGAACGGCAGCTTCACGTCTTGCGGCACGGTGAGCAGCACGCCATCGACGATTTTGCCGCGCGCGACGGCGCCGTAACGCGGCTGATCGCCGTTCATGTCGATGCGATAACTGGCGTGCGGCAGGATGCGACCTGCGTTGTCGATCTGGAACGGATCGAGGGCGCGATAAAAGGCGACGCGCACGTCGGGCGAATTGCGCGGATCGGTGACGCCGCTGATCTCGATCAACACGACGCCACGGCCGCTATTGCGCCGCTCTTCGTTGCCGAAAGTGTCGAGCACGCCGTTGCGGCGCCAACCGTAGTGACAGCCGAGCAGTCGATACATTTGGTTGTCGACGCCGGCTTCGCCATGCACGCCGACGAAGTTCACGTGTGCGCACGACTTCGGCGTCCCGCCGCCATCACTGCGACCGTCGAGATCGAAGCCGTAGGCGATTTTACCGCCCGCCGCACGCAGCGGCGGGTCCTCGACCGACGTCGGATTCCAGCACACGTCGACGCCACCCGGACCGCGCAGCACCGAGGTGAGGCGCCGATCGACCGGCTGGACCAGTCCTTTGTCGGTAAAGCGATCTTTGTCGGCGCGCGACAGGCCTCGCCACCACAATTCGTCGTTGCCGACGGCGGGCCCCTGCGGACATTCGTCCATGTAACGCGTTTCGTGGATCGCGTTGTCCCAGTTGGCGATCACGAACGACATCACCGCGGG
>JAFMJH010000060.1 GCA_017853555.1 Steroidobacteraceae bacterium | reverse complement strand
ATGGCTCGATCCTGCCGCGCGCTGCTGCTGGTGGCGTGGATGGCGTTCACGCTCTCGGCCTGTGGCGGCGCCAACGACACGGGTGTGCCGGGAAACTCCGGCGGCAACGTGACGCCGCCTGCACCACCGCCCTCGGACCCTGCGAGCGCCGCACAACTTTCGGTCGACTTCACGGTCACCACCAACGCGCTCGCGCTCAACTGGAAGGACGTGTTCGTCGCCGGCACGACGTACCGCGTCCAATCGCGCGCCCTCGACGGCAGCTGGGCGACGATCGGCACGGTGGCCAGCGCAGGCGGCACGGGCTCGACGCTCTCGTTTTACAAAACGCTGAGCACGACCGTCACGCTGCGCGTGCAGGCAGAGCCCGCCAACGCAGCGCCCACCGTGCTCAAAACCAACACGGGCGCCATGGAATTCACGGTCGTCGTCGGCAACCCCGTGCTGTCGTTCACGGCGCCGCGCGACGGTGCATTTTTGTACGGCTCGGTCACGATCAACGGCAATACGTCGTCCGAGCGCGTCGGACCACTCGAAGTCACCGCGACGTTGGGCAGCGCACAGGCGACGACCACTGCGACGGCCGGCTCGTTTTCTTTGCCGCTCGACCTATCGGTTCTGGCCGCCGGCACATATTCATTGTCCGTACGCAGCACGGACTCGGGAGGCGCCGTCACCACGGTGCGCCGAAACGTCGTGATCGCCTCGAGCGCCGCGCTCGCCTACACGCCGCTTTTCGCCGGCGGTGCAGGCACCGAGTTGCTCGCGATCGAAAGCGACAACCTGCTCTATTCGGTCACCGACCCGCGCACCGGCGCGCGTAGCGTGCGTTTGCGCATGCCGAGCACGGACAACGAAGTCATTCTTTCGAAGGCCGATACGATCGATTCCGCGACCGCGTGGCAACTGTCGGGCGGCCGCGTCTATGTGCAGGGACACGACACCGATTGCCCGCAGGCGTGCATCTACGAATGGGCCGGAGACGGCGCGCGACGCAACCTCTCGACGGCTAACCCCATCGCGCGCAGCTCCGATCAATACCCGGTCGCTCACGACGGGTTCGTGATCTGGACCAACGTCGGTGACGGCATGACCGGCAGCTACACGCTGTTCGACGTCACCGCACGCAGCTACCGACGCATCGCCCCGCCCGCCGCAGCACTGCTCGTCGGCAACACCACGTACGATTTCTTTGTACGCAACGGCAATGTGACGTTTTTCTTTTGGGCGACGGTCGCGGGTTCGGGCATGGCATCGGTGTTCGACGTATTTCGTTGGACGTCGATCGACGGCGCAACGCAGCGCTGGACGAACGATGCCGTACGCAGCGTGTATCCGGCGAGCGACGGCACGGACGTGATCTGGCAGCAGAGCCCCGTCGGCCAGATCGATCGATTCGATCTCGTCACGCGGCCCGTGGCCGGAGGCAACAACACCACCATCGCGACCGCCGTGACGCGCTGGAACTTCGCCGACCAAACGGTCGCGTGGACCGAATCGGCAGGCACCATGCCCACGATCCAGGCGCGCTATCGCGGCGTGCCCTCGACGCTCGCAACCGGCAAGGCCACCAACCTCTACGGCACCCGATCGGGCTACGTGCTGTACCTCGACGGCGATCGCACGCTCGCTTGGTCCGGCGCCACGCGTGCAACCAACGTCCGCGTCGACGTGCCGATCCGCGCGCCGATCTTCAGCATCAACGCCTTCTATTTCGTGCAGGGCGCCGACGGCCTCGTCTATCGCGCGACGTTCGGGCCGTAGTCTAATAGTCACCGCGTGGATAGCCATCTCCAAGGAGAGACGCGATGAGCCAGATGCACAACCCCTGTCACCCGGGCGAAGTACTTAAGGAGGCGCTTAGCGACATCAGCGTGACCGATGCCGCCAAGCGACTGGGCGTTGGCCGCGTAGCACTCTCTCGGCTTTTGAACGGTACGACCGGCATTAGCCCGGAAATGGCACTACGTTTATCGAAGGCGCTCGGGACCGCTCCGGAGTTCTGGTACGGCATGCAGGTCAACTACGACCTCTGGCAGGCCAAGAAGAAATTCCGCGGCAAGGTAAAGCCCATCGTTCACCGCGAGCGCGCGGAAGGGTGACCGACTTCCAACCCGCGGATTGAAAGTCGGCCGACCTCGTGACGTCCGAGAAAACGGGCACGACCATCACCTACCGACTCAACATTTCGGTTTTGGAGCAGGCACTGCTCGGCTTCAGCAACACGCTCGGGCTCGGTCTCGCGCGCAGCGGCAAAGCCGTTCAAAGGAAAAAACATGTTTAAGCAACACCCCCTACGCTTGAGTCTCGCCCTCGCCCTGCCCATCGCGATGGCGCTCGCGGGTCTATGGGCATTGACGCAACTGCCGGACGGCGCGCGCGTGCCGATCCATTTCGACGCAGCGGGTCAAGCCAACGGCTGGGCCGACGCGCGTTGGGGGTTATTCCTGGTGCCGCTGCTGACGATCTTCACCGCGGGCACGATCCTCGTGCTGCCCCTCGTCGACCCACGCGGCGACAAGCTGCGTCAATCCTGGCGCGCGACACTCAATATTTTGCTGGCAGTCGAAGTGCTGCTGGCAGCGGTGCAAGCGATGATCATTTTGTCCGCGCTCGGCCAGCAACCCGACGTCGGACGCTGGATGCTGCTGATGGTGGGCGGACTCTTCGCGGTGATCGGCAACATGCTTGGCAAAGTGCGCTGGAACTACACCGTCGGCATCCGCACGCCGTGGACGCTCGCCAACGAACGGGTCTGGGACAAAACCCATCGCTTCGGCGGCGTGGTGTTCGTCGTCGCAGGTCTCACGCTGATCGCGGCCGCACTGCTCGCGGTGCCGAGCGATCTGGGCGTACCGTTGTTGATCACGACGACGATCGTCTGCACGGTACTCTGCGTCGGCAAATCGTGGCTGGTGTGGCGCACGGAGTCCGCGCCCTGACGCAACCCGCCGCGAGTATCGACCGACGGGCTATTGTTGTTTGCGATACGGCCCGACCAGGAGCCCCGTCTTTTTGTCGGTGAACAACTGCACGTTGGCTTCGGCGGCCAACTGCCGCGAAGGGTCGCTGACCGAATTGGCGATTTGCGCGATCGCCACTTCGACAAGCTTGCCGAGCAGCCCGATCTGATTGCTGCCGGTGGCGCCCTTCTCCAGCGCGACCTTGTTCTCCCACAGCGTCGTGCCCGTGCGCGCATCCACCAACCGTGCCGACATGTGCACCTTGGTCGTCGAGGCGATCAACTGATATTTGCTGCCGTACTCGGACACCGTCGGATAAAGCACCGCGTCCGCGCCGGTCACGGCCCGCAACTTGTCCAACGGAATCTGATGCATCTCGGCCGACTGCGTGAAGCCGTTTTCCTTCAACAATCGGTCGACCACCTCGACGGGAAACACGTAATAGCCCATCTCCGCGATCGGGGACGACATGGTCGACAGCGGGCCATAAGTGCCCGACAGATCGACGCTTTGATTGACGGGCGGCAAGATCAAAATCGACTTCGGGGCACTCGCGGCAAAAGCGCTGTAATCTTTGGGGGCGGTTGCGCAGCCGGTCAGACCCACGGCCATGCAAAACAAAATCGCGATGCGCTGCCTCATTTCTGACCCTCGGCGGCGGGCTTGCCCGAGAGGTTGCGCACGAGACTGTCGACGAACACCGTCGACTCCGGAAACGCCGCGCGCTCGCTCATCAGCGCGGCTCTCGCCTTCTCGCCCTGCCCCACTTCCGAATACAGCATCGCGAGGTGCGCATACCAGCCGGGCGGCAATTTGCGTGTGGCGACGCTCGCGTGCTTTTCCATGTCGGCGATTTCCTGTTCGGGAGACACCGAACCGGGCTTCACGAGCGACGCGTAGATCGCCGCTTGATATCCACCCCAGTCATACAAAGCGACCGGTTGCCGCGAGGTCGCGCAGCCCGCGAGCGGCGCGAGCGCGGCGACCACGGCAACCTTGAGCAGACCTCTCACCGTTCGGCTTTCCACTTCTGCGTCTCGAAGCCCTCCGCCAAGCGATCGACGGCCTCGCGGACCGCCAGGTCCATAACTTTGCCGTTCAAGGTCGTGTCGTAGCTGGCGTCGCCGCCGGTGCCGAGAATTTCACGGCTCGACAACTCGTATTCCCCCGCGCCCTGCACGGAATAGACGACGCGCGAGGTTTTGACGCTGACGACGTTCAGCGTGACTTTGGCGTAGGAGATCTGCTTCTTGCCGGCACCAGCGATGCCGTAGAGTTGTTTGTCGCCGGTTTCTTTGCGGCCGAACTCCGTGATGTCGCCCGTTACGGCAAAATCGGCGCCCGCGACGGCCTGACCCTCGGACTTCAACTTCGCCTCGCGCGACAAGTCTTCGAGATTTTCGCGATCGACGAGATCGAAGCGACCGCTTTGGTTGAGGTGCGCCATCAGAATCGTCTTCGCTTGGCCACCCAAGCGATCGACGCCGTCGGAGAACATCCCGCGCATGTAGTTCGAGCGGTTCGAGAATTTGCCGATGAAGATGGTGGTGCGAGGCCCGCGATAGGCTTCGGCTTGCACGGCCGATTTCGTTTTTTGAACCTCGAGGGCGCGGTTGGACTCGGTGGCGCAGCCGGCGAGCGCGAGGGCAGCCAGACTGAAGAGGACGTTCAAACCCAATGCAGAGCGCTTCATATCGTTTCTCTCACTCGATCGTGGTGGAACCAGGGGTTTTCCGGACGACACCCGGCAGGCGATGACCCGCAGATCAGCGACCGACGAAGTGCCAAGGGATTTCGGATTTATACGCGCTGGCGGGGCGTGCGGCCCGACAACTAGATCCGAATCGGAATGAGTTCGCGTACGGAATACGCAGCAGCCACGCGTCGCAAGAGAGAACCAATAGCGAAACCGACTTCGATGCCGGATCGATTTTTTACACGCTCATTTCTTGAGATTCGTCAGGAACTCAACCACGTCAACGATGCCGGTGTATGGCTCGCGGTCGTCGGTGGGACTCACCCGATCTGCGATGGCGCGCGCACGGTCAATCGCTGTTTGAAGTTCCAGTTTCGTTTCGGCAAACGCCTGACCGTACCCCTTGTCATATCCGGGCAGATACACCTTCAACCTGCGCATCGCCTCGCTGCGGTGGATCAAGTGCCGGACATCCTCGAAATGCAGCAGCAGCCAGAACTCGAAGCTCGGGCGCGATGGAATGGCGGCGAATTTGATGGGTTGCTTGAGATCGTTGGTCAGCGCCCCGTCGAGCGCCCGTGCGCGATCAAGCGCATCGTGAAACGTCAGGTGATCGTCGCGATCAAAAACCGCATAGACCCGCTCGAACACTCGCGGCCGAATACCTTTGTTACGATCACCGTGCTTGAACAATTTCAGTGCGTAGTCGACGACCTGTAACGGCTCCGCTCCAAGTGCGCTCGAGCTGGCGACGCTGACGTTCCCGCGGTGAATTGTCGCGCCCCATCAG
>JAFMJH010000011.1 GCA_017853555.1 Steroidobacteraceae bacterium | reverse complement strand
ACCCGCGCGCGGTCGTTGCCGCGCGGCGACTCGAAGAGAGGGTCATCATGGACCACGGTGCCGTCGGGTTTGCGACCGAGCGGCCCGGCGATCAGATCCTTTTCGGCGCGGCGGGCAGCCCGTCGTTGAAACCATTCCCAGCCGACGAGTACGACGACCACCGCCGCACCCACCGCCAGCAACGCGATGCGCAGGTCGTTCATGCCGTCTCGGCACCCAGGGTCGCGAGCCGTACGGCCTCGTCGACGTCGACCGACACGAGCCGAGAAACCCCCGGCTCGTTCATGGTGACGCCCAGCAACTGCGAAGCGAGCTCCATGGTCGATTTGTTGTGCGTGATGAAGATGAACTGCACGCGCTGCGACATTTCGCGCACGATGTCGCAGAACCGGCCGACGTTGTTTTCGTCGAGCGGCGCATCGACTTCGTCGAGCAGACAGAACGGTGCCGGGTTCAACTCGAAAATCGAGAACACCAGGGCCACCGCCGTCAGCGCCTTTTCACCGCCTGAGAGTTGCGAAATGGTGACGTTGCGCTTGCCCGGCGGCCGCGCCATGACCGACACGCCCGCGGTCAACGGATCGTCGCCGACCAACTCGAGATAGGCATGGCCGCCGCCGAAGAGCCGCGGGAACTTCTCCTGCAAGCCGGCGTTGATGCGACCGAAGGTATCGTCGAAGCGCGTACGAGTTTCCTTGTCGATCTTGTGCATTGCCTCTTCGAGCGTCGCGAGCGCCGAGGTCAGATCGCCGAACTGACGATCGAGATATTCTTTGCGCTGCGTATTTTCGGCCAGCTCGTCGATCGCGGCGAGATTGACCTGACCGAGCTTCTCGATGTCGGCACGTACGCCACCGAGTTGCGTCTCCCAGAGCGCCACTTCGGCCTCGGGCGCCAGCGCCTGCAACACCTCGTCGAGTTCGAACCGCGTCGCCGCGAACTGCTCGGCGATGGACTCGCGCCGCACGCGTGTCTCTTGCGCGGCCAAACGCGCTTGATCCATGGCCTCGCGTGCTTCGTTCACGCGGCGCTCGGCGCTCTGACGCGACTCATCGAGGGTGCGCAACTCCGCATCCGCCGTCTCGAGCGTCCGACGTGCCTGAGCGAGGTCGGCTTCGATCTCGAGACGCCGCGCCAAAAATCCGTTCAACAAACCTTCGAGCTCGAGAATCGGCGCATCGCCGCCCGACAATTCCATCTCGAGTTGCCCGATGCGCGCGCCGACTTCGACGCCCTGCGTACTCATGCGCTCGAGACCGAGCTGCATGCTCGCCTCGGCCGTGCGCCGGCCTTCCGCACGCACCATGAGATCGCGCGCCGCGAGTTGCGCGGTTTGCGCGGCAGCGCGCGCCTGCGACACCGCATCACGGGCCTGTTCGCGCTGCGCCTCGAGGTCGGGACGCTGCGCGTCGAGCTCGCCGACGCGGATGACGCCGCGCTCTAGTTCGGCACGCGCCCGCGCCAACGCCTCTTCGGCGACGCCGATTTCGCGCGCGACGTCGGCCGACTCCTCGTCGAGCCGGCCGCGCCGCAACGTCGATTCCTGGGCACGCGCGCGCGAAGCTTCGAGCTGCCCGAGCAAATCGGCATGCGTGCGATGCGCGGACTGAATACGCTCCTGCGCCGCATCACGCGCGCCCTCGGCCTTGCCGAGCGCGCTGCGGGTCTGCTGCAATTCGGCCTCGACGTCGCGCACGCGCCGCTCGGCCGATTCGAAATCCGCGCGCAGGCTCTTCAATCTTTGTTCGCGCTCGATGACGCCGGCGTGATCATCGCCGCCGCGCGCCACGCGCAACCAGCCGCTGCCGACCCATTCGCCCGCCCGCGTGATGACCGACTCGCCGGCGGCGAGACTGCGGCGCATCGACAATGCGACACCCAACGACTCGGCGATGCGTACTTGCGAGAGCAAGCCGACGACGGCCTGCGGACCGCGCACCACCGCCCCCAAAGTACCGGCCACCGAGCCCGCCGCGCCTTGCGCACCCCCTTCAAAGATTGCCAGATGCGTGCCCGAGAGACCTTCAAGCGCCTCGGCGAGACCCTCGAGACCGTCGACGCACACGGCTTCGAGATAATCGCCGAGCACCGTTTCGACGGCGCGCTCGTAGCCTGCATCGACCTGCAAGGCCTCGGCGACGCGCGGACGCTCACCCAAACCTGCGGCGCGCAACCACTCGCCGGCGCGCGAGTCGGCCTGCCCGAGCGCCGCGCGCTGCAAAGCCTCGACCGACATCACTTCCGCACGCGCACGCTCACGATCACCGCGCGCACCCTCGAGTCGCGCCTCGAGCTCGAACTGCTGCGTGCGCAGCCCCTGCACTTCACCGAGCGCCGCATTCAGATCACGCGACCACTCGTCCGCCTCGCTGCGAGCGCGCGATTCGCGCTCGCCGAGCTCGGCGAGTTGCCCTTGTGATTCCTGCGCAACCAGCGCATCGCGTTCGACGGCAAGCCGATCGCGTTGCGCGCGCAACCGGCGCAATTGATTCTCGAGCTGCTCGATGCGCGCACGCTCGACCTGCACGGTCTGATTGGCGGCACCGGTGTCGTGGTTGAACACTTCCCAGCGCTGCTGCCAACCCGCAAGGCCCTGTTCGGCGGCATCGAGATGCGCCGCTGCGGCACGTTCGGCCGCTTGCGCACGCTCGATATCCGGCGCGAGTCGCGCAAGCTCCTCGCGGATCGACACGAGCTCCTGCTCGTCGCGCGCGATTTGCGTGGCGAGGTTTTCCTGCGTAGTGCGCGATTGCGAAAGATCGGCGCGCTGGCGATCACGGGTCTCGCGAGCGTATTGAATCTGCTGTTCGGTGCGCGAGATATCCGCGCCGACCGAAAAATATCGCCCCTGGATCTGACCGACCACGTCGGTCTGCTCGATGTGGAAAGCACGCTGCGTCTCGATCGCCGCTTCGGCCGCGCGCAAATCGGCGAGTGCCGACTGCATCGCCAACTCGCGTTCACGCACCGCGCTGTCGTGCACCTCGGCGCCGCTGTCCAGATCGCGCAAGCGCAAGGCCAGCAATTCGGCCGTGAGCCGCCGCTCCTGCTCTTTCAGCTCCTGGTAGCGACGCGCGGCGGTCGCCTGCCGTTGCAGATGCCGGATCTGTTTGTCGATTTCGTCGCGCAAGTCCTGCAATCGCTCGAGATTCTCGCGCGTATCGCGGATGCGGCTTTCGGTTTCCTTGCGGCGCTCTTTGTACTTCGAGATTCCGGCGGCTTCCTCGACGAACGCACGCATGTCGTCGGATTTCGCTTCGATCAGGCGCGAGATCATGCCCTGCTCGATGATCGCGTAACTGCGCGAGCCCAAGCCGGTACCGAGGAAGAGTTGCGTGATGTCCTTGCGACGGCAACGAGCGCCGTTGATGAAGTAGGCACTGCTGCCGTCGCGCGACACTTCGCGTCGCAGCGACACTTCGGCGAATGCGGCGTAGCTGCCGCCGATCTTGCCGTCCGAATTGTCGAACACCAGCTCGACCGATGCCTTGCCCACGGGCTTGCGTGCGCTCGAACCGTTGAAAACCACATCGGCCATCGAATCGCCGCGCAGATGTTTCGCCGACAGTTCGCCCATCACCCAGCGCACGGCGTCTATGACGTTGGATTTGCCGCAACCATTCGGGCCGACGACACCGGTGAGATTGCTCGGGAACGTGACGCTCGTGGGATCGACGAAGGATTTGAAACCGGCCAGCTTGATCTTGGTCAGACGCATCTTGAGAACGTTCCCCTCGGACGGCGGAGGCGCCGTCTAGCCGCGTAGTGTAAATTATCCGGCATGACCACACAGCCTTCCCGAACTCTGGAAACCTTCCCCAATCCGAAGCCGGATGCCGACTACACGGTGCGGATGACGATCCCCGAATTCACCTGCTTGTGCCCGAAGACCGGTCAGCCGGATTTCGCGACGCTCGAGCTGGAATTCGTGCCCGACCGCGCCTGCGTCGAACTCAAGTCGCTGAAGCTCTACGCCTGGTCGTTTCGCGAGCGCGGCGCCTTCCACGAAGCCATCACCAACGAAATCGCCGACGATCTCGCCACCGCGATGAACCCGCGCTTCCTGCGCCTCACCGCCAAGTTCAACGTCCGTGGCGGCATCTACACCACCGTGGTGGCGACGCGACGTCAGCCCGGCTGGACACCTGCGCCACCGGTCACCTTGCCGTGATTGATCTTGGGCGGTAGCGCTCTGCCACTGGCGCTTTTTTGTCTGTATACTCCCGCCCCCTCGCAGAGCGCCTGGATTCCGATGAGGAGCGCCTGATGCCGGCCAAAAAGACCCCTGCCAAGAACTCCAAGACCGCCAAGGTCGCGCCCGCCGCGGCCAAGAAGTCGGTGGCGAAAGCGACGCCCGCCAAAGCATCGCCGGCAAAAGCCTCGCCGACCGCCAAAGCGGCACCTGCGAGCAAACCGGTCGCCGCGCCGAAAGCCGTCGCAGCGGCCAAGCCCGTGGCCGCAGCGGTCGCGGCGACGCCTAAAGCAGCCGCCGCGAAGCCTGCCAAGGCGAACAACGGCAAGTCCGCGCCGCGCGAACCGGTGATGGCGACCTACGTGCGTCGCAATCCCTTGCCTGTCGTGCAGCCGGTCGATGCGGAAGATGGTGAAGACGCCAGCCTCCTGGCCGGTCCGCGCAACGTCCAACCGTACATCGTCAAGCGCGGCGAACAGTACATGAGCAAGTACCAGCTCGATCACTTCCGCACCATCCTCAACAGCTGGAAGCGCGACCTCATGGAAGAAGTCGACCGCACGGTGTCCCACATGAAGGACGAAGCGGCGAACTTCCCCGACCCGAACGATCGCGCGACCCAGGAAGAAGAATTCAGTCTCGAACTGCGCACCCGCGATCGCGAGCGCAAGCTCATCCGCAAAATCGAAGAAGCGATCAAGCGGATCGAGGACGGCTCGTACGGCTATTGCCTCGAGACCGGTGAAGAAATCGGCATCAAGCGTCTCGAAGCGCGTCCGGTGGCGACGCTCAGCATCGAAGCGCAAGAGCGCCGCGAGCGTCGCGAGAAGCAATACGGCGAGCGCGACGACCGCTACCGCTGATCGCGCCGTTGGCGATGACCGAGGGCACGAACACGGGTTATCTCGGAAGATTCGCGCCCTCGCCGACCGGGCTGCTGCACCAAGGTTCTTTGCTCGCTGCCGTCGGCAGCTTTCTCGATGCGGCGCAGGCGCACGGCCAATGGCTGCTGCGCATCGAAGATCTGGATGCGGCACGCTGCCGCGACGAATTCACGCAAAACATTCTGACGACGCTCGCCGCGTACGGGCTCGCGAGCATCCTGCCCGTGCAGTACCAAAGCGCCCGCTCGGCGCTGTACGAGCGCGCCCTCGAGACGCTCGCGGCATCGGGTCGAACGTTTCATTGCGGTTGCACTCGACGCGAATTGAGCGCCGTTCGCCTCGCCGAAGACGATGGCGAGGCGTGCTGCCTGAACGACTGCCGTACGCGGCGGGTTGATCCGGCCAACAGTGCGCTGCGCGTGGACCTGACCGGCCTCTCGCCCGTCGAAACGCAGGATCGCAGCCTGGGAAGCATCCGCTTCGAGCCGCACATCCATCGCGATGTCGTCGTCCGTCGGCGCGATGGCGTGATCGCCTATCACCTCGCCGTCGTCGTCGACGATGCCGACGCCGGCATCACCGACGTCGTGCGCGGCGCCGATCTGTGGCAGGCGACCGCGTGGCAACTCGGCTTGCAGCAAGCGCTCGGTCTCGCGACGCCGCGATATCTGCACCTTCCGGTCGTGACCGAACCCGACGGTCAAAAATTGGCCAAGGCGCGGCGGTCCATCGCCATCGAGACGGGCGATTCGGAGTTGATGTCGACGCTGCGCAATGTGCTCGCACTGCTGCGCCAGGACGCCGCACCCGAAGCAGCCCGAACACCAAAGGAAATACTCGAATTTGCGGCCGCCAAATGGAACACAGGCCGCTTTCGCGGCCTGCATTCGGTGATGGCGGACTGACGCGACGCAAGCCGCGAGCAATCAACGCTCTTCGACGTCCTTCATCGACAGGCGCACGCGACCCTGACGATCGACCTCGAGCACCTTCACGCGCACGACGTCGCCTTCATTGAGCTTGTCGGAGACGCGCTCGACGCGCTCGTTAGAGATCTGCGAGATGTGCACGAGACCGTCGCGACCCGGCAGGATCGTGACGAACGCGCCGAAGTCCATCAGACGCGCGACGCGGCCTTCGTAGACACGACCCACTTCGACGTCCGCGGTGATGAGTTCGATGCGCGCCTGCGCTTCGCGACCCGCCGCGCCGTTGACCGAGGCGATTTTGACCGTGCCGTCGTTCTCGATGTCGATGGTGGTGCCGGTTTCCTCGGTGATCTGACGAATCACCGCACCGCCCTTGCCGATCACGTCGCGGATCTTCTCCGGATCGATCTTGAGGGTGATGATCGACGGCGCCCACTCCGACATCTTCTCGCGCGGAGCCGACAACACTTTGTTCATTTCGCCGAGGATATGCAGACGACCGGCCTTCGCTTGTTCGAGCGCGATCTTCATGATCTCGGGCGTGATGCCCTCGACCTTGATGTCCATCTGCAAAGTCGTGACGCCGTCTTTGGTGCCGGCAACCTTGAAGTCCATGTCGCCGAGATGGTCTTCGTCACCCAGGATGTCGGTGAGCACTTTGAAGCGCTTGCCTTCGAGCACGAGACCCATCGCAACGCCGGCCACCGGTGCCTTCAGCGGTACGCCGGCGTCCATCATCGCGAGCGAGGCACCGCAAACCGAGGCCATCGACGACGACCCGTTGGATTCCAGAATTTCCGACACGACGCGCACGACGTACGGGAATTTTTCCATGTTCGGCATCACCGCCGCGACGCCGCGACGCGCGAGATTGCCGTGACCGATTTCGCGACGCTTCGGGCCGGACATCATGCCGGTCTCGCCGACCGAGAACGGCGGGAAGTTGTAGTGCAGCATGAACGGTTCGCGACGTTCGCCTTCGAGCGCGTCGATGATCTGCGAATCGCGGCCGGTGCCCAAGGTGGTCACCACGAGCGCCTGCGTCTCGCCACGGGTGAACAGCGCCGACCCGTGCGTGCGCGGCAACACGCCCGCTTTGACGGTGATCGGACGTACCGTGGTCGAATCGCGGCCGTCGATGCGCGGCTCGCCGTTCAAAATGCGTTCGCGGACGATCTTGCTCTCGAGCTTGAAGAGTTGGTCGTCGACGTGGTCGGCGGTGAACGCCGCACCCTCGCCTTCGGTAAGCTTGGCGATCGCCGCCTTCTTGATCTCGCCGACGCGCGTGTAGCGAGTCTGCTTTTCGGTGATGCGGTAGGCCTCGGCAAGCGCATCGTGCGCCGCGGCGGACACCGCCGCCTCGAGTTCGGCCGTGGCCGAGTTCGGCTTCCAATCCCAACGCGGCTTGCCGCATTCTTTGACAAGCTCGTTGATCGCGTTGATCGCGACCTGCATCTGCTCATGACCGAACACGACCGAGCCGAGCATGATTTCTTCGGAGAGGCAGTCCGCTTCGGATTCGACCATCATCACGCCGTCTTTGGTGCCGGCGACGACCAGATGCAAGGCCGAATCGGCGAGATCCTTCGCCGTCGGGTTCAGCAGGTACTTGCCGTCCTTGTAACCGACGCGCGCCGCGGCGATCGGGCCGTTGAACGGCGCGCCCGAGAGTGCGAGTGCAGCCGAGGCACCGATCATCGCCGGAATGTCGGCGTCGATATCCGGGTCCATCGACACGACCGTGGCGACGACTTGCGCTTCGTTGTAGAAGCCGTCCGGAAACAAGGGGCGGATCGGACGATCGATGAGACGCGAGGTGAGCGTTTCTTTTTCGGTCGGGCGACCTTCACGCTTGAAAAAGCCTCCGGGGATGCGGCCCGCCGCGTAGAACTTTTCCTGATAGTTGACGGTGAGCGGGAAAAAGTCGCGCGCAGGGTTCGCGTTCTTCGCCACCACCGCGGTGCACAACACGACGGTGTCGCCCATTCGGGCGACGACGGCGGCGCTCGCTTGGCGCGCCATTTCGCCGGTCTCCAAAGTCAGCGTGTGCGGTCCGTACTGAAAACTTTTCTTGATTGCGGTCACAGTGAATCCTCAAAGAATAGGGTCAAAAGCGAAAAGGCCGCGCTCTGTTCGGCGCGGCCTTCGCGAGGGATTTGGTTAGCGGCGCAGCCCGAGGCGCTCGACGATCTCCTGGTACTTTTGAGGCTGCTTGGCCTTCAAATAGTCGAGGAGCTTGCGGCGCTGGTTGACCATCTTCACGAGACCACGTCGCGAGGAGTGGTCACCCGCGTGCGCGGAGAAGTGCTGGCCGAGCCCGGAGATGCGCTCGGAGAGCAGCGCGATCTGAACTTCAGGGGAGCCCGTATCCTTGGCATCCCGGCGGAACTGGGCGACAACTCCGCTCTTTTTCTCGTTGCTGAGAGACATATTCTGAAAAACCCTTTTAAATCTTGATAGTTACGTCGTTCGTGAAGGCCGCGCATTCTACTCGCTGGATTTCTGCGCGACAAGTCGCTTCGGCGCCACCACTCCGGGTGCCGCCACCCGTCCGAGACCCAGAAATCCGCCCTCCTGCATCCGCAGGCGCAGCAGCGTCCCGGGCGCCGCCGCCACCGGCAGACGCAACTCCCGCCCCTGGACGAGCGCGCGGGCTTCGCCCGGACTGAGCAGCACCTCAGGCAGATGACCGACGGTAATCTCCGGCCCGAGCAAGGCCGGCTGGGCACCGGAGGCGAGCAGCGCCTCGAGCGCCGCCAGGCTGATCATGGCGTCTTCGGGAAACGGTTCGACCCGGGTACGTCGCAGGCGTGCCACATGCCCGCAGGTGCCGAGCGCCCGCGCGATGTCCTCGGCGAGCACCCGCACGTAGGTGCCCTTGCCGCACGCGACCTCGCAGTCGAGCCAGTCAGCCCCGCGATCACGCAGTTCGAGTCGACTGATGTGGATGGGGCGCGGCGCGCGCTCGACCGTGCCCCCCTCGCGTGCGATCGAGTACAAAGGTCGGCCGTCGCGCTTGAGCGCCGAATACATCGGCGGCACTTGCAACGTCTCGCCGACGAACGGCTGCAACGCACGCTCCACCTTCGCGGCATCCAACGCAGGCACGTCCAGGGTTTCGCACACCTCGCCCTCGCGATCGCCGGTGCGCGTCGCACTGCCGAGCGCGATGCGAAATTCATAGACCTTGCCGCCCTCGAGAACCTCGCCGGCGAGCTTGGTCGCCTCGCCGAGACAGATGGGCAACATGCCCGTGGCGAGCGGATCGAGACTGCCGACGTGGCCCGCCTTGTCGACGCGCAGCAGGCGTCGCACGCGTTGCGTGGCCTGCGTCGACGACAAACCTTCCGGCTTGTCGAGCAACAGCAGTCCGTCAGTCAATCTTTGGAATCCTGCTGATCGCGATCGGCACGCACGGCGCTGTCGATCAAATGGGTCAGATGTGCCGCGCGCTCGATGCTCACGTCGTAGACGAACTCGAGTCGCGGCGCGTGACGCAGCCCAAGCCGCCGACCGACTTCGCCACGCAAAAAACCGGCAGCGCGCGTGAGCCCCGCCTGCACCTCGGCAAGCTCGTGACCTTGACCGAACGGCACGAACGACACCCGCGCGACGCTTTGATCGGGCGAGACCGACACCGCCGTGATGGTCACCGAGCCGACGCGAGGGTCCTTCACCTCACGCGTGACGAGCTCCGCGACGACGCGTTGAATCTCCGCACCGATCCGCAGCGTACGCGAATTGCCGCCGGCCACGTGCGAGTCAACGCGCATTCACCATCGCTCAAGCGATGGTGCGCGCGACCTCGACGCGTGCATAGCATTCGATCTGGTCCCCGACGCGCACGTCCTGGTAGTTCTTCACGCCGATGCCGCATTCGGTACCCGCACGCACTTCGCCGGCGTCATCCTTGAAGCGACGCAGCGATTCGAGCGCACCTTCGAAGATGACCACGTTGTCGCGCAGCACGCGGATCGGGTTGTTGCGTTTGACCGAACCTTCGGTGACGAGGCAGCCGGCGACGACGCCGAACTTGCTCGAGCGGAAGACGTCGCGCACCTGCGCCACGCCGACGATCTGCTCGCGCACTTCCGGCGCGAGCATGCCGCTCATGCGCTGCTTCACGTCGTCGATGGCTTCGTAGATGATCGAGAAGTAGCGCACTTCGACGCCCGTCTCCTTGACCGCCTCGCGTGCGCCGCCATCGGCGC
The DNA here is from genome assembly GCA_017853555.1 of Steroidobacteraceae bacterium. Lineage (GTDB taxonomy): Bacteria > Pseudomonadota > Gammaproteobacteria > Steroidobacterales > Steroidobacteraceae > UBA964. Next base: position 55,033 of record JAFMJH010000011.1, on the reverse strand, counting down.
GCACGTTGAAGCCGATCACGAGCGCGCGCGAAGCTGCCGCAAGTTGCACGTCCGAGGCGGTGATGCCGCCGACGTTGCTCGCGATCACTTTCACCTGCACTTCATCGGTCGAAAGCTTCGTCAGAGAATCGCGCAACGCTTCAGCGCTGCCCTGCACGTCCGCCTTGATGAGCACGGCGATCACGCCGGCCTTCTCTTCGGTCATCTGCGAGAACACGTCGCCGACGGCCGCGGCCTGCTTGGCGAGCTTGACGTCGCGGAACTTGCCTTGGCGATACAGCGCGACTTCACGCGCCTTGCGCTCGCTCTCGACCGCGAGCAATTCGTCACCCGCGTTCGGCGCTGCCGCCAATCCGAGCACGAGCACGGGCATGGAGGGCTTCGCTTCGGTCACCGCGCGACCGGTTTCGTCGAACATCGCGCGCACGCGACCGAACTCCTGGCCTGCGATGATCGGATCGCCGAGCTTCAACGTGCCCTTCTTCACGAGCACCGTCGCCACCGCGCCGCGACCTTTTTCGATGCTGGCTTCGATGATGAGACCCGAGGCGAGACCCTCGACCGGCGCTGCAAGCTCCATCACTTCGGCCTGCAGCAAGATCGCTTCGAGCAATTGGTCGATGCCCTGACCGGTAAAGGCCGACACGTTCACGAAAATATTCTGACCACCCCACTCTTCCGGGATGATTTCCTGCTTCGATAGATCGGTACGCACGCGATCGGGATCGGCGTCGGGTTTGTCGACTTTGGTGACCGCGACGACGATCGGCACATTCGCGGCACGCGCATGCTGGATGGCCTCGATCGTCTGCGGCATCACGCCGTCGTCAGCCGACACCACGAGCACCACGACGTCGGTCGCCTTCGCGCCGCGCGCACGCATGGACGTGAATGCCGCGTGACCCGGCGTATCGAGGAAGGTCACGCCGCCCTTCGGCGTCTGCACATGGTAGGCGCCGATGTGCTGCGTGATTCCGCCCGCCTCGCCGGCTGCCACTTTCGACTTGCGGATGTAATCGAGCAAAGAGGTCTTGCCATGATCGACGTGGCCCATCACGGTGACCACCGGCGGACGCGGCAGGGTCGCGATGCCGCCGGATTCGCCTTGCAAGTCGGTTTCGATCTGGTTTTCTTTGAGGATCTTCGCCGTGTGGCCCATCTCCTCGACCACCAGCATCGCCGTATCCTGATCGATCGGCTGGTTGATGGTGGCCATCACGCCCATGTTCATCATGGTCTTGATGACTTCGGTCGCCTTGACGGCCATCTTCTGCGCAAGTTCCTGCGGCGTGATCGTCTCGCCGATCGACACCTCGCGCACCACCGGTGCGGTCGGCAATTCGAAGCCGTGACGCGCTTCCATGCCCACGGGCGCCTTGCGCTCGCGCACCTTCTTCTTTTTCTTGAAGCGCGAGCTCGCATCGCCCGAGACGTGCAACTCTTCGCGACCGTAACGGGTACGTCGATCGCGCTCGGCCTCGGCGGTCGCGGGCTTTGCAGGCCGCGCCTCGGCGGCAGCGGGCGCCGCTTCGGTGCGCGGACGTGCACGGCCGGATTTATCAGCTTCGGCTTGATCACGTTCACGCTGCTCGGCGGCGCGACGCGCCTCGTCGGCAGCACGACGCGTGGCCGCTTCTTCTTCGATGCGGCGACGATTTTCGGCTTCGATGCGCTCGGCTTCGCGGCGCTCGTTCTCCTGCCGTTCGCGTTCGGCGCGTTGCGACTCTTCGAGCTCGCGTTTCTTGGCGTCGCTCTCGTCGGCCTGACCCTTCGCTTGCTCTTCGAGTACGTCGCGTTTGACGTAGGTACGCTTGACGCGCACCTCGACGTTCACGGTGCGCGCACGCCCCGCTCCGCCGGCGAGTTTGATTTCGCTCTGCTGCTTGCGTTGCAGCGTGATCTTGCGCGGCGCACTGCCGCTGCCGGCCGCCTCGCCAGCCGCGCCGTGACTGCGGCGCAAGTGGGTCAGCAGCACCAGCTTGGAATCTTCGCTGATGGTGTCGTTCGGACCGCTGACCTGAAGACCCGCCTGCTCAAGCTGCACGAGCAGCTTGTCTACGGGAATCTTCAGAACCTCGGCGAACTGTGCAACCGTTACATCGGCCATGCTCGGAACCCTTCCTCGGCCTCAGCCGTTGCCCGCTGCGAACCAGTGCTCGCGCGCCTTCATGATGAGTTTGCCGGCCTCTTCGGCCGTCAAGCCCTGGATATCGAGCAGATCGTCGACCGCCTGGTCTGCAAGATCCTCGCGCGTGCGCACGCCGCGACGGGCGAGCGCGAGCGCGAGATCCGGCTGCATGCCTTCGAGCAGCAGCAGATCGTCCGCCGGCAACTGCGAGTCGATGCTCTCTTCGCTGGCGATCGCCTGCGTGAGCAGCACGTCGCGTGCGCGACTGCGCAATTCCTTGACGATGTCTTCGTTGAATTCTTCGATGGCGTTGAGCTCGCCTTGCGGCACGTAAGCGATTTCCTCGACGGTGGAGAATCCTTCCTGCACCAGGATCGACGCGACGTCTTCGTCCACGTCGAGCTGCTTCATGAAGTTCTCGACCAGCGTGCGCGCTTCCGATTCGCTCTTGGCCTCGGCATCAGACTCGGTCATCACGTTCAGGTCCCAGCCGGTCAACTGGCTCGCCAGCCGAATGTTCTGGCCGCCGCGACCGATGGCCTGCGACAGCTTCTCTTCGGACACGGCGATGTCCATGCTGTGCGAGTCTTCGTCGACGACGATGGAGATGACTTCCGCAGGCGACATCGCGTTGATGACGAACTGCGCCGGGTTGTCATCGAACGGAATGATGTCGACGCGCTCGCCGGCGATTTCGTTCGACACCGCCTGCACGCGCGAGCCGCGCATGCCGACGCAAGCACCGACCGGATCGATGCGCGGATCGTTGCTGCGCACGGCGATTTTGGCGCGAATGCCCGGATCGCGCGCCGCACCGAGAATCTGGATGAGGCCTTGTCCGACCTCGGGCACTTCGAGCTTGAAGAGTTCGATCAGGAATTCCGGCGCTCCGCGGGTGAGGAACAACTGCGGACCGCGGGGCTCCGAGCGGACCTCTTTGAGGAACGCCTTGATGCGATCCTGCGGCTTGACCATCTCGCGCATGATCATGTCGGCGCGCGAGACGAACCCTTCGGCATTGCCGCCGAGATCCACGAATATGCCGTTGCGATCGACGCGCTTGACCACGCCGCTGACGAGTTGCCCGACGCGATCTTGGTACGCCTCGACCACTTGGGCACGCTCGGCCTCGCGCACTTTCTGCACGATGACCTGCTTGGCCTGCTGGGCGGCGATGCGACCGAAGGCGACCGATTCCATCGGCTCTTCGACGAAACCGCCGACCAGCGCCTTCGGATCGACGTCGAGCGCATCTTCGAACCGCAGTTCGCGATCGGGAACTTCGAGTTCCTTCGAATCGTCGGCGAACACCTTCCAGCGACGGAACGTGTCGTAGTCGCCGCTCTTGCGGTTGATGGCGACGCGAACGTCCCATTCTTCGCCGTGCTTCTTGCGCGTGGCCGACGCGAGCGCGGCCTCGAGCGCTTCGAAGATCACTTCCTTGTCGACGCCCTTCTCGTTCGAGACGGCATCGACCACCAGCATGATTTCTTTGCTCATCGCTACTATCCTCTGCAACGCGCGGCCATCAGGCCACGACCCGTGCCTTGCCGATCTCGGCGAACCCGATCGACACCGGCTGACCGTCCACTTCCAATCGGATGCCCGCGTCGGTCTGCTCCGCAAGCGTCCCGGTATATCGGCGACGCCCAGCGCGCGCCACCTGCAACTCCACCCAAATCCGCGATCCCACGAAGCGCGCAAAATGCGCCGGCTTGCGTAGCACGCGGTCGAAACCCGGCGAGGACACCTCGAGCGAGTACGCGCCCGGCACCGGATCTTCGACATCGAGCAGTGCCGACACCTCGCGACTGACCTTTTCGCAGTCTTCGATGCCGATGTGCCCGCCGTGCTCGACCGGGTGGTCGATGAAGAAGCGCAGCACGCCGGAACGCGCCGCAGCCACCCATTCGATGTCCACGAGTTCGTAACCGAGCTGCTCGATCAGAGGCTCGGTCAAGTCGATCACGCGTTCACGCACCGATCCTGAAGTCGTCATCGCTCCAAACCCCGCCGCGCCGAGAAACGAAAAAGGGCCGCGAAGGCCCCATCTCCCAACTCGCCCCGGCCAGGGGCCCATAATAAAAAAGCCCCTCGGGGGGCTTTCAAGTCAAGCACTTGCGCCGCAAACCCCGACCTGAGCCGAGATTCCCAGCGCCCGCACGACCCGAGGAGCCGCGCGGGCGCCGGATGATAATGGATTGGCGGCGGGAACGCTAGCGGTTTGTCTGCCCTGCGGTCGGCTCGGGGCCCAGCCAGCGTGCGAACCAGGCGTGCAACTCGCCGAAGAAGTAGCGGCTGTTCTCGCCGCGCAGCACCCAATGGTTCTCTTCCGGAAACACGATCAATCGACTGGGAATCTGCCGGCGCTGCAACACGCTCCAATACTCGAGCGAATTATTGAGCGGGACACGAAAATCCTGCTCGCCCACGGTGACCAAAGTCGGGGTGGCGAATGCCGCTGCGCGGCGGATCGGGTTTTGCTCCCGCCAAAGGCTGCCCTGCTCCCAGACCGGACCGCCGTTGTTGAGTTCACGCGAATAGATCGTGTCGCTCGTCGCCCACTGCGACTCGAGGTTGATCAGACCCGCATGACTGACGAGGCAGCGATAACGCGTCGTGGTCGCCTGCAACCAGTTGGACAAATGCCCACCGTAACTGGCGCCGGCGGCACAACTGCGCGTGCCGTCGACGAAGGCAAAGTCGCGAATCGCGACGTCGGCGGCCTGATTGAGTTCTTCGCCGGCGCTCGCGAGCGGATCGCCCTGCACACCCTGCGCGAACGCTTCGCCGAAACCCGTCGAACCGGTGTAGTTCGTCAGCAAGACCACATAGCCCGGCGCACCGAGCAGGTGATAGTTCCAGCGCAACACCCATTGATCGCGCCATTGCGAATGCGGCCCGCCGTGGATCACCACGAGCAGCGGATATTTTTTGTCGGGGTCGAAGCCCGGCGGCACCAGCATGAAGTTGTGGATGCGCTTGCCGCGCGCACTCGTGAACCAGAACTCGCGCAGCTTGGGCAGATCGAGCGCGGCGAGTTTTTCGTCGTCGAACGACGCGAGTACGCGATGCGTGCGCGCCGCCAAATCGAGCCTCACCACTTGCGGCGTGCGCGTCGCACTCTCGAAGTTCGCGAGCACGATCGGTGCGCCGCGCGCGATCGACAGGTTCGTGTACACGCCCTCGCGCACGTCAAAGGCCAGCTGTGGCGCCTTGCCGTCGAACCGCACTAGATAGGGCTTTTCGTGCCCCGCCTCTTCGGCCAGGAACAACACGCCATTCGCATCGAGCTGCGCATAACTTGTCACCGAGCGATCGAACCCGTCGGTGAGCATGCGGGGGCCGGAGAGCGTGCGCTCGGCCGTCCAGTCGAACACCGCGAGCTCGGTTTTGACATAGGTTTTGCCGACGTTCCGCTCGCGGGTGGCGAGCAGGCGCTTGCCGTCCGGAGAGAAGCGCGGCTGACCCCAGGAATGCGCGTCGTTCGTCAAACGTCGCGGCTCACCGCCCTCGCGCGGCACGTACCACAGCTGCGTGGAGGTGAGCCGGAAGGCCGCCGTATCGCGATCGGTGCTCGCCACGAACACGAGGCCCGCCCCATCGGGCGTCCATTCGATCGGCAGCGAATCGCCACCCTCGCCGCCGGCACCGGCGTATCCGCTTTGCCTCACCAGCTGTGAGCTGCCGAACACATCGCGCGGCTCGGCCGGCGCCGCACCGGCGCGTGGCAGATCGATCACCATCGCACGCGGCTTGCGATCTTCGATCCAGCGATCCCAGTTGCGCACCGGGAAGCCGTCGTACACGCGCGCATTCCATTTGCGCGCCTTGCGTTCGGCGGCGATTCGCTTGTTGTCGGCTTCGCTTGCAGCGCCGGGATAACTGCTCGATGCAAATGCGATGCTGCGCCCATCCGGCGAGAACACGGGCGCACGCGCGCCGTTGACGAGGTTGGTGAGACGCTGCGCATCACCACCTGCCAGATCGAGCAAATACAGTTGCTCCGTCTCGTCGCCATCGCGACGTGCAGAAAAGACTAGCTTGCGAGCGTCCGGACTCCAATCCGGCGCGCTCTCGCGACCTTTGGTCGAGGTCAATCTCCGCGCTGGCGCACTCGCATCCGTCGGTACCAGCCAAAGATCGGTGACCTGGGCTTTCTCGTCGTACGAGGGTTCGACGACGGTGAACACCGCCCAGCGCCCGTCGGGGCTGACACTCGGCGCCCCGACGCGATTCATGAGCCAAAGATCCTCGTGCGTGATCGGACGCGCCGCCAGCGCAAGCGGCCCGCACCACAAGGCCGCGAAGGTGCAGACCAGGAACCATTTGAAGGAAGCGATGCGCATGATGGGTACACCGATCGTGAGATGGGTCGTGACGACGCCGACTGTTAGTATCGTACAACCCGCAAGAGCCCGAGCGTCAACCCATCATGGCCGCGATATCCCTGGTCGCCATCGTCCGCAACGAATCCCGATCCCTGCTGCGCATGCTGACGAGCGCGCGGAATCTGGTGGACGAGATGGTCGTGGTCGACACCGGCTCGACCGACGGCACCCAGGACATCGCCCGCGCCGCCGGAGCCCGGGTCGAGCACTTCCCGTGGTGCGGCGATTTTGCCGCCGCCCGCAATCACGCGCTGTCCTTCGCCCGGCATCCGTGGCGACTCGTGCTGGACGCCGACGAATGGCTGGACGAGCCTGCGTGCGATGTCGCGACCCTCCGCGCGAGCGCGCCGGATTTCGTCGGCCAGATCTGCGTCGTCAATACCTTCGACAGCGCGCAAGGCACGCAGAGTGAACGGCTGCGTACCCGTACCTGGATCTCGCGACTGCTGCCTGTCGGCGTGCACTATGCCGGCGCGATCCATGAACAACCGCAACACGCCTTCGCGGTACGGCGCGTACCGCTCGTCGCCTTGCACGATGGCTACGAAGACGCACAGTTGACCCGCAAAGGCGATCGGAATCTCCAACTGCTCGCCCGACTCATCGATGCAGGGCACGACGAGCCGTATCTGATCTACCAGTACGCGCGCGAGCTCGATCGAACATCGGCGGACGCCGCGGCCGCGCAACACTACGCACGCGCCCTCGCACAGGTCGCACCCGAGGCACCATGGCACGAAGCACTGGTGTGTGCGGCGCTGCAAAGTTTCGGCAAAACGGGCGAACTCGAAATCGCCTTCGCGCTGATCGAAGCGCAAAGCCTGCGCTACGCCGAGTCCGCCGATTTCTGGTTTTGCGTCGGGTGCTTTCTGATGGACGCGGCGAGCGTGAAGCCGCAACTCGCGACGCAGTTCATGACGTCGATCGAGAACTCGTTTCTGCGTTGCCTAGAAATCGGCGAACGCCCCGAAAAATCCGACGGTGTCGAAGGCCGCGGCAGTTTTCTCGCCGCGCAAAATCTGTATGCGCTCTATGCCGCGACCGGCCGCGATGAACGGGCCGAGCACTATCGCCAACTAGCGCAGCGCGCTTGAGGCGGCTTACTTGCCTTTGCGCCGCGGCGGCAGACGACCGATTTCAAGCCGCTGGCCGCGCACGATCACGCCGCGCAGATGTTTCAAAACTTGCGGGGCGAGATTGGCCGGCAGACGAACCAGCGTGTGATCGTCGCGGATGTCGATGCCGTTGATTTCGCTGCCGTCCAAATCACCCTCGTGCGCGAGCGCTCCGACGAGATTGCCGGGTTGCAGACCGTGCCGCCGACCCACTTCAACCCGATAGGTCGCCTGCGCATCCGGATCACCTTGCGCGTCGTCGCGCTTCGGCACGGTGAGCGCCTTGCGACCATGCGCAAGCGCAGCGAGCGCGGCGGCGAGTTCGAGCACATCGGCATCGTGCTCGCGCACGAACTCCTCGATGACCGCGCGATAGCTTTCAGCCTCGGGCGAACCGAGCGCGGCAGCCATCTCGGTCTTGAATTTGGCCGCACGGCGTCGATCGACGTCTTGCGCCGTCGGCAAGGTCATCGGTTCGATCGGCTGGCGCGTGGCGCGCTCGATGATGCGCAACATGTTGCGCTCGCGCGGCGCGATGAAGAGGATGGCTTCGCCGCTGCGACCTGCGCGCCCCGTGCGACCGATGCGATGCACGTACGATTCGCTGTCGTGCGGCACATCGAAATTCACGACATGCGTGATGCGCTCGACGTCCAGCCCGCGTGCCGCGACGTCGGTGGCCACGACGATGTCGATCGTCCCGGACTTCAGCGCCGCGACCGTACGCTCGCGTTGCGCTTGCACGATGTCGCCATTCAACGCCGCCGCAGCGAAACCGCGCGCTTCGAGTTTGTCGACCAGTTCCACGGTCGCCTGCTTGGTCCGCGCGAACACCAGCATGGCGTCGAATTCCTCGACTTCGAGAATGCGCGTGAGTGCATCGAGCTTGTGCACGCCGGACACCAGCCAGTAGCGCTGGCGAATATTCGTCGCCGTGGCGGTTTTGGCGCGAATGGTGACTTCGCGCGGCGAACGCAGATGTTTCTGCGCGATGCGACGGATGGGGGCCGGCAGCGTTGCGGAGAACAGCGCAACCTGCCTCTCGGCCGGCGCAAGCCCGAGGATATGATCGATCGCGTCGACGAAGCCCATCTGCAGCATCTCGTCGGCCTCGTCGAGCACGACATAGCGCACCGTCGCGAGATCCAGCGTGCCGCGTTCGAGATGATCCATCACGCGACCCGGCGTACCGACGATCACGTGCGTACCGCGACGCAAGGCATTCAATTGTGGCGTGTAACTTTGGCCGCCGTAGATCGGCAGCACGTGCAGGCCCGGAAGTTTCGCGGCGTACTTTTGAAACGCTTCGGCGACCTGGATCGCCAACTCGCGCGTCGGGACCAACACCAGCACCTGCGGTTCGCGACGCGACACGTCCAGCATCGACAGCATGGGCAACGCAAACGCCGCCGTCTTGCCGGTACCGGTCTGCGCCTGGCCGATGAGGTCTGCTCCGGCGAGCAACACCGGGATGGTCGCCGCCTGGATGGGTGAAGGTGATTCGTAGCCGACTGCCGTCAACGCAGAGAGGATCGCGGGCGACAGCCCGAGGTCGGCGAAGGTCACGGTCGATTCGTTCGGCGTCATGGGCACCCGGCGGCAGCAAGCCGGGCAAGGGTACGCGGCGCTAGAGAGTTGGTAGCGGGGGTAGGATTTGAACCTACGACCTTCGGGTTATGAGCCCGACGAGCTGCCAGACTGCTCCACCCCGCACCAGAAGGGGCGCGAAGTATACGCACGATCGGGGCGTCAGCTCAACACCTTTGCGCACAACGACAGCAAACTCTCCGGAAGCAGGCCCAAGGCCAGCACGGCGAAGGCATTGAGCCCGAGCGCGAAGCGCACCCCTCGGTGCGCGAACCCACGCGGCGCCTCGGTCGGCGCATCGAAGTACATCAACTTCACCACACGTAGGTAGTAGAACACGCCGATCACCGACACGGCCGCGGCGCACACGACGAGCGCCATCTGGTTCACGGCCCACAAGGCCTGGAAGATCTGCAGCTTCGCCCAGAAGCCGACGAACGGCGGGATCCCGGCCGTCGAGAACATCAACACCATCATGATGAGCGCGAGCAACGGGTCGCGCGCATGCAAGCCCTTGTAGTCGTCGAGTTCGGAGGCTTCGAAGCCCGCGCGACTCGCTAGCAGGATCACGCCGAAGGAACCCAAGGTCATCAGCACGTAGACCACGGTGTAGTACAACGCAGCCTCGTAGCCCTGCTCCGTTCCGGCGACGAAACCGAGCAAGATGAAACCGACGTTGCCGATCGCCGAATACGCAAGCATGCGCTTGAGGCTCGTCTGGGCGATCGCGACCACGTTGCCGAGCACGAGCGATGCGATCGCGACGATGGAGAGCATCTGCATCCAGGTGCCTGCGACCTGCCCCAGCCCGCCGGCCAGCAAGCGGAACGCCAGGGCAAACGAGGCGATCTTGGGTGCCGTTGCGACGAACAAAGTCACCGACGACGGCGCTCCCTGATAAACGTCGGGCACCCACATGTGAAACGGCACGGCGCCGAACTTGAACGCCACGCCGACCACGAGGAACACGATGCCCATGATCAGGCCGAGGCTCGCCTCGCCCTGCAAACGTACCGCCAGATCGGCGAGCAACAAGCTGCCGCTCATGCCGTAGACCAGCGACATGCCGTAGAGCAGACAGCCCGAGGCGATGGCACCGAGCACGAAGTACTTCATCGCCGACTCGGCGGCGATGCCGGAGTCACGATCGAACGCGACCAGCGCATAAAGCGACAAAGCCAGCAATTCCACGCCGATGTAGAGCGTGAGCAGGCTGCCCGCACTCACGATCACGAAGATGCCGAGCAAGGCCGTGAGCACCAGCACGTAATACTCGCCCTTCAAAAGATTGCGCGCTTCGAGATAAGCGCGCGAATACAGCAGCGCGACGCCCGTGAACAGGAAGCCGAGCAACTTCAGCAAGGTGCCGAGCGGATCGGCGACGTACATGCCGGAGAACAGCACCACGCGCTCCGGCACTTGCGCATGCAAAATGGTGAGCGCGGCACCGAGCGCGATCACCACCAGCGTGAGCGTCGGCGTGATGCGCCGGGCGGCCGCACCGGCGAACACGTCGGCAAGCAACACGACGCAGATCGCGGCGACCATGAAAATTTCAGGCAACGCGGGCGCGAGACTTTGCAGGGTGATGGCAGCTTGCATGGTTCGGTCTCTCGATCAGCCCGGCAACTTGGAAGAAACGATCTGTTCGACGAGATGCTGCACGGAAGGCTGCATCACCTCGAGCAAGGGCGCCGGCCAGAGGCCGAGCGCGAGCACGCCGACGGCGAGCACCGCGAGAATCAGGAACTCGCGTCCGTCGAGGTCGGTGAGCTCGGCGACGTGCGCATTGGCGACGGGTCCCAGGATCACGCGCTTGACCAGCCACAAGGTGTAGGCCGCACCCAACACCAAGGTCGTCGCCGCCAAAAATGCGTACCAGAAGTTCGCCTTGAAGCTTGCGAGAATCACGAGGAACTCGCCGACGAAGCCCGACGTGCCGGGCAGCCCCGCGTTGGCCATCGCGAACAGCACCATGAAGGCACCGAAGATCGGCATGCGATTGATCACGCCGCCGTAGTCGCTGATCTCGCGGCTGTGCATCCGGTCGTACATCACGCCGACGCAGAGGAACATCGCGCCGGAGACGAGACCGTGCGAAATCATCTGCACCATCGCCCCGTCGATGCCCATGCCCGCGCCGCGCAAATCGCCGGTCGCGGTCTGGATGTCGAACGCGAGGAACACGCCGAGCGTCACGAAACCCATGTGCGCGATCGACGAGTACGCGATGAGCTTTTTCATGTCGCTTTGCACGAGCGCCACCAAGCCGATGTAGACGACGGCGATCAAGGACAAGGCGATGACGAAGGTGTCCAGCTCGCGACTGGCATCGGGCGCGATCGGCAACGCAAAACGCAGAAAGCCGTAGCCGCCCATTTTGAGCATGATCGCCGCCAGCACCACGGAGCCGCCGGTCGGCGCCTCGACGTGCGCGTCGGGCAACCAGGTGTGCACCGGAAACATCGGGATCTTGACGGCGAACGCGGCGAAGAACGCGAAGAAGATCCAGTACTGCTCGGTCAACGTGAGCGGCAAGCGATGCAAGTCGGTGACTTCGTAGGAACCGGCCTTCAAGTACATGTAGATCAGCGCGATCAACATGAACACCGAACCCAGGAAGGTGTACAGGAAGAATTTGATGGTCGCGTACACGCGCCGCGGACCACCCCAGATGCCGATGATGAGAAACATCGGGATCAGCATCGCTTCCCAGAAAAAGTAGAACAGCAGCGAGTCGAGTGCCGCGAACACGCCGACCATCAGCCCTTCCATGATGAGGAAGGCGGCGAAGTACTGCGTCGGACGCGTCTCGATCACCTTCCAACCGGCAATCACCACCGGGATGGTGATGAAGGTCGTGAGCAACACGAGCGGCATCGAAATGCCGTCGACGCCCAGGTGGTAGGTAGCCGAGAACGCCGGGATCCACGCCGCACGCTCGACGAACTGAAACGCCGCGGTGGTCGTGTCGAAACTGCCGTACAGCGGCAACGAAGCGACGAATGTGACGAGCGCCGTCGCCAACGCGACCCAACGCGCGAGCGACGCGCGCGCATCGCCGAGCGCAATCACCAGCAAACCGCCGGCGACCGGCAACCACACGAGCCAGGAGAGCAGACCGATACCGAGCATGTTGTTACCGTTTTCCATCGGTCGAGGGCCTCAGCCGCGCACCAGGAACCAGCCGAGCAACACTGCCAGGCCGATCACCATCCAGAACGCGTAGGAATACAGAAAGCCCGTTTGCAAAAGTCGCATGCGTGCCGCCAAGGCGCCGACCACGCGCGCCGAGCCGTTCACGATCGCCCCGTCGATCACCGTCTGATCGCCGAACTTCCAGAAGCCGCGACCGAGCGCGCGCGTGCCGGCGGCGATGACGTGTTCGTTGAACCAGTCGAAGTAATACTTTTGCTCGAGCACGCGGCGCAGCGACGCGAGCCGCGCGGCGAAAGCGTCGGCGATCTGCGGATTGCGCAGGAACACGAACCAGGCGCTGACGACGCCGGCGAGCGCGAGCCAGAACGGCGGGTGACCGACCGCCTCGAGCGCGAAGCTGAACGGATCGTGGAAGTGGTGCGACAACTCGCCGAGCACGTCATTGGCCGGCAGCACGCGGATCGCATCCCCGAAATAGCCGCCGAACAACACGGGCCCCACGGTGTAGGCACCGATCAACACGGACGGAATCGCGAGCAGGATCAGCGGCAAGGTCACCACCCACGGACTCTCGTGCGGCGTACCGCCGTGACCGTGACCGTGGTCGTGGTCGTGGGAGTGATCGTCGTGCGCAGAGTCGTCGTGCGCATGCGCGGCGACCGCGCCCTGCCCCCAACGCGGAGCACCGTGGAAGGTCATGAACACCATGCGGAAGGTGTAGAGCGCGGTGATGAACACGCCGGCGAGCACGCAGAAGTATGCATAGCCGGCGCCGGCACGATGCGACTCGGCCACGGCCTCGATGATGAAATCTTTGGAATAGAAGCCCGAGAACAACGGCGTGCCGATCAGCGCGAGCGCACCGATCCAGCAGGTCACGGCGGTGATCGGCATGACTTTGGCGAGCCCGCCCATTTTGCGCATGTCCTGCTCGTGATGCATGCCGATGATGACGGAGCCGGCGGCGAGGAACAGCAACGCTTTGAAGAACGCGTGAGTCATCAAATGGAAGATCGCCGCGCCATAGGCCGACACGCCTAGCGCCACCGTCATGTAACCGAGTTGCGACAAGGTCGAATACGCCACGACACGCTTGATGTCGTTGTTGATGACGCCGAGAAAGCCCATGAACAGCGCGGTGGTCGCGCCGATCACGAGGATGAAGGTCAGCGCCGTCTCCGACAGTTCGAACAACGGCGACAGACGCGCCACCATGAAGATGCCGGCGGTGACCATGGTCGCCGCATGGATCAGCGCCGAAATCGGTGTCGGGCCTTCCATCGAGTCGGGCAACCAGACATGCAACGGCACCTGCGCCGACTTGCCCATGGCGCCGATGAACAGACAGATGCACACCAGAGTGATCGCCGAGACGCTGGTGCCGCTCGTGAGCGCGATCTTGGCCGCGGCGATTTCGGGGCCCGCGGCGAACGCATCGCGATAGTCGAGCGAACCTGTGAAATAGACGACACCCGCGATGCCGAGCACGAAGCCGAAGTCACCGACGCGATTCACCAGAAACGCCTTCATGTTGGCGAAGATCGCGCTCGGGCGCGTGTACCAAAAGCCGATCAGCAGGTAGGAGACGACGCCGACCGCCTCCCAACCGAAGAACAACTGCATGAAGTTGTTCGACATCACGAGCATCAGCATCGCGAAGGTGAACAGGGAAATGTAGGAGAAGAACCGCTGGTAACCCGGATCTTCGTGCATGTAACCGATCGTGTAGATGTGCACGCACAACGACACGAAGGTCACGACGCACATCATGAGCACGGACAACTGATCGACGAGGAACCCGACTTCCATCCGGATGCCGTCGCTCACCAACCACGTGTACACCGCACCGTTGTACGGCGCCGTCTCACCCGACAACAAACCGCTCGCCACGCTCGCCGACAACACGAACGCCGCGCCGACCGCGAGGATGGTGACCACGTGCGCACCGGTACGCCCGATCCAGCGCCCGAAGAGACCGGCGAGCACGGCCGCTGCCAGCGGCAGCAAGGGAATGGCGAGCAAGGTGTTGGGATTCATCATGCTCAGCCCTTCAGCGTGTCGAGATCTTCGACGTTGATGCTGCGACGCTCACGGAACAGCACGACCAGAATGGCGAGCCCGATGGCCGATTCGGCGGCGGCGACGGTCAGCACGAAAAACACGAACACCTGACCATCGAGATTGCCGAGAAAGCGCGAGAACGACACGAAACTGAAATTCACCGCGAGCAACATCAACTCGATGCACATCAGAAGCAGGATCACGTTCTTGCGGTTGATGAAAATCCCGGCGACCGCCAAGGCGAACAGGATGCCCGAGAGGGTCAGCATGTGCTGCAAAGTGATCATGGCGCACTCCCCTCGTCACGACGCTCGGCCGGCATCTTGACGAGCCGCACGCGATCTTCGCGACGCACCGCCACTTGCTTGGCGACGTCCTGCGCCTTGAGTCCCGGACGACGGCGCATCGTCAGCGCAATCGCCGCGACGATCGCCACCAGCAACAGCACGGCGGCGAGCTCGAACGGGTAGACGTACTGGGTGTAGAGCACTTCGCCGAGCGCGCGGGTGTTGCTGTAACCCTCGGGCAGCGGCGCTGCACCCACGGTCGCATCGATGCCGAGACCTTTGAACCAGTAGACGCCCACGATCTGCGCAATCACGACGAACGCGGCGACCCAACCGACCCAGGCGTGACGGGTGAAGCCCTTGCGGACTTCTTCGACGTTGATGTCGAGCATCATCACGACGAACAAAAACAGCACCATCACCGCGCCGACGTAGACGAGCACGAGCACGATGGCCAGAAACTCGGCTTCGATCAGCAACCAAAGCGCCGCACTCGTGAAGAAGGCCACCACGAGGCACAGCGCCGAGTGCACCGGATTGCGCGTGACGATCACCCCGAGCGCGGCGGCGATCAGCAACAGCGAGAAGCCGTAGAACAGAATTTGAACCAACACGACCTGCCCTCGTCCTAGCGGTACGGCGCATCCGCCGACTTGTCGGCGGTGATCAGCGCTTCGTAACGTTCACCGACGGCGAGCAACTTGTCTTTGCTCATGATGTTCTCGCCGCGGTTTTCCATGTGGTATTCGTGGATGCGCGTCTCGACGATGGCGTCCACCGGGCAGGCTTCTTCGCAAAACCCGCAATAGATGCACTTGAAGAGATCGATGTCGTAGCGCGTGGTGCGGCGCGTGCCGTTCGGCGCGACGTCGGACTCGATGGTGATCGCGAGCGCCGGGCAGACCGCCTCGCACAACTTGCAGGCGATGCAGCGCTCTTCGCCGTTCGCGTAGCGACGCAGCGCGTGCAACCCGCGAAAGCGCGGCGACTGCGGGGTCTTCTCTTCCGGGTAGTTGACGGTGACCTTCTTGCGGAACAGCGAACGCGCCGTGACCGACAGGCCGACCAGCAACTCGGTGAGCAGAAACGTTTTGACGAGACTACGCATCAGGGCGTGCTCCACGGTCCGATGCCGAAATGAACCAGCGCGGCTTCGACCGCGATCCACACCAGCGTGACCGGAATCAGCACTTTCCAGCCGAGGCGCATGATCTGGTCGTAGCGATAACGCGGGAACGTCGCGCGGTACCACATGAAACAGGTCAGGAAGAAAAACAATTTGACGAACAACCAGTGAAAGCCCGGCTGCGCGAGGAAGTGACCGGCCGGCAGCACGCCCTCGAAGGGGCTCAACCAGCCACCGAGGAAGAACACCGCGGTGAGAGTCGCGATGAGGATCATGTTCGCGTATTCGGCCAGGAAAAACAGCGCGAACGCGATGCCCGAATATTCGACGTGGAAGCCCGCGACGATTTCCGACTCGCCCTCGGCCACGTCGAAAGGCGCACGATTGGTTTCGGCGACGCCGGCGATGAGATACACGACGAACAGCGGGAACAGCCAGATCAAAAACCATTGACTGACGCCGCCCGCCTGCGCGCGCACGATGTCGCCGAGATTGAGCGTGCCGGCGGCCATGACCACGCCCACCAGCGCGAAACCCATGGCGATTTCATAGGCGACGATCTGCGCGGCCGAGCGCATCGCACCCAGGAAGGCGTATTTGGAATTCGACGCCCAGCCGGCGAGGATCACGCCGTACACGCCGACCGAGGTCAGCGACAACACGTACAGCAAGCCCGCATCGAGATCGGCGATGACGAGCGACGGATCGAGCGGCATCACCGCCCAGGTCGCGAACGCCGGGATCAGCGTGATCGCCGGGGCGATCCGGAACAGAGCCTTGTTGGCCTGGCTCGGAACGACGACTTCTTTGACCAGCAATTTGATGACGTCGGCGAACGGTTGAAAGATGCCCGGGATGAGACCGAACACGCTGCCGACGCGATTGGGGCCTTTGCGCAGCTGCATCCAGCCGATCACCTTGCGCTCCCAGAGCGTGGTGAACGCCACCGACAAAATCACCGCCACGGTGACGATCAGAATCCAGATCGTCGAGCGCAGGTAATCGGGCAATCCGGCCCAAAGCGTCAGCACGTTGCGCTCGATGAGGTCCATCAGGCCGCTCCCTGCGCGCCCTGACGCGCGATCAGCGTGGCCTGCAGTGCCGGCGAGCGTCTGACCAACGCATCGACGGCGTACATGGGCACGTCGTCAGTGGTCGCACTCGAGCCGGCCGCCGCGACGCCATGCGAGGTCGCGAACTGCGCCGCGATCCCCGCAGCGACCAAGGCCTGCTCGAGTTCGACACGCACGTCTTCCGAACTTTGATAGTCGAAACCGACCGCATCGACCGCATTGCCGAGCACGCGCAATACTTTCCAGCCCGGACGCGTCTCGCCCGGGGCTTTGGCCGCAGCCGTGAATGACTGGAAACGACCTTCGAGATTCACGAACGTACCGGACGTTTCGGCAAAGGTCGCGATCGGCAACAACACGTGCGCCTGCGCGCGCAGTTCGTCGGTGACGAACGGCGTCAACGCCACGACACAGGCGGCGCCCGCAAAGGCGCGGTGCGCGAGCGCCGGATCGGCAAAGTCGCCCGCCTCGATCGGCCCGACGGTCAGATAGGCACGCAAAGGCTCCGCGAGCATCGCCTGTGCATCGCGCCCGCCGGTGGTGGCGACGCCTGCCGCCTGCCGATGCGGCACCGCACCGGCGAGCCAAGCGCCTGCGGCGTTGCCACCTTCGGCAAGCACGCCGAACGTCGCGCCGCCCATGCGGGCGATCTCGGCGCCGAGCGCACGCAGATCGGCATAGGCCGAATGACGCGTCGCCAGTGCACCCAACCAAACCGCGCGCTGCGTACCGTTGCGCAAAGCCTCAGCGCAGGCGCGATGTGCCGCGGAAATCTTCGTCGCGCCCACGAGCGCGGCGAACTGCGGCGCCACGGGTGTGCCGCTCGCCTCGGCGACCGCCGCGAGCACGCCTGCAAGTTCGGCCACCCACTGCGAGGGCGTCACGGCGAGTTGCGCCGCAACCGGGAACAGATAATCGCGTGGCACGGCGTCGAGGAACGCGACGCGCGCGCCGGCGCGAGTGACCGCCTTGCGTACGCGATGCGCGAGCAGCGGCAGCTCGGCGCGCAGATGCGAACCGATGACCAGCAGACCCGACAAACCATCGACGCTCTCGAGCGAACGACCGAGCTCCGGCGCGCGCGGATCGGCGCTCGCATCACGGAAATCACGTTGACGCAGACGGTGGTCGATGTGGTTCGAACCGAGTTCTCGCGCAAGTCGCGCCGCGAGATACGCTTCTTCGGTGGTGGCCGAAGGCTGCACGAGTACGCCGAGGTTCGGTCCCGCCGCCTTCAGACCGCGTGCTGCCGCGAGCAGCGCCTCTTCCCAGCTCGCCACGCGCCAACCGGCCTCGGTGCGCAGCATGGGCGTGGTCAAGCGATCTTCGCCGTTCACCGCCTCGTAACTGAAGCGGTCGCGATCGGCGATCCAGGTTTCGTTGACGGCATCGTTCGCGCGCGGCACGACGCGCTTGAGCTTGCCGCGCAACACGTGTCCGAAAAGATTGGTGCCCATGCCGTCGTGCGGCGACACCAACGACACCTGCGTCATCTCCCAGGAACGCCCCTGGTAACGGAAGGGCTTCGAATTGAGCGCGCCGACCGGACAAAGATCGATGATGTTGCCCGACAACTCGTGCTCGACGCTCTTTTCGATGTACGTGCCGATCTCGGTGTTCTCGCCGCGACCGGTGGTGCCGAGCTCCTGGATGCCGGCGATGTCCTGACCGAACCGAACGCAGCGCGTGCAATGGATGCAGCGCGTCATGTCGGTGGAGATCAGCGGCCCGAGATCTTTGTCTTTGACGATGCGCTTGCGCTCGTTGAAGCGCGCGATGTCACGCCCGAAACCGAGCGCGAGATCCTGCAGTTCGCACTCGCCGCCCTGATCGCAAATCGGACAATCGAGCGGGTGGTTGATGAGCAGGAATTCCATGGTCGCTTTCTGCGCACCGATGGCCGCCTTCGAGCGGGTGAAAATCTTCATGCCTTCGGCGACCGGCGTCGCACATGCCGGCAAGGGCTTCGGCGCCTTCTCGACCTCGACGAGGCACATGCGACAGTTGGCCGCGACCGGCAGCTTGTCGTGATAGCAGAATCGCGGCACGTACGCGCCGTGCGCATCGGTGACGTGGATGATCATCGCGCCCTTGCGGGCTTTGACGGCGACGCCGTCGACTTCGACGTTGATCAGATCTTCTTGAGGATTCGCTGCCATGTGCGCGCGGCTTACGCCGCCTCCCGGCGTCCGTCGACGAGACTACGGCCGCCGTGCTGGATCATGTATTCGAATTCGTGACGGTAGTGCTTGAGAAAGCTTTGTACCGGCCACGCCGCCGCATCGCCGAGCGCGCAGATGGTATGCCCTTCGATGCGTCCGGCCACGTCGACCAACAATTGCAGATCGTCCATGCGCCCCTCTCCCGCGACGATGCGCTTGAGGACGCGATTCATCCAACCCGTGCCTTCGCGACACGGCGTGCACTGTCCGCAGGATTCGGATTTGTAAAAGCGCGACAAGCGCTCGAGCGCACGCACCATGCAGGTCGTTTCGTCCATGACGATCACGGCCGCAGAACCGACCGACGAGCCGACGGCGCGCAGCGAGTCGTAATCCATGTTGACGCCGAGCATCTGCTCGCCGGGCACGACCTTCACCGAAGAACCACCGGGGATCACGGCCTTCAACTTGCGGCCGCCGCGGATGCCGCCGGCGATCTCGAGCAGATCTTTGAAGGGAATGCCGAGCGGCAACTCGTAGTTGCCCGCCTTCGCCACGTGTCCGGTGACGGAGAAGATCACCGTGCCGCCGGCGTTCGTGGTGCCGAGTTTCGCGAACCACTCGGGACCCTTGCGCAGAATGGTCGGCACCGACGCATAGCTTTGCGTGTTGTTGATCGTGGTCGGTTTGCCGTAGAGACCGAAGGCAGCGGGGAACGGCGGCTTGAAGCGCGGCTTGCCCTGCATGCCTTCGAGCGAATTGAGCAGTGCGGTCTCTTCACCGCAGATGTACGCCCCGGCGCCGACGAAGGTGTACAGATCGAAATCGATGCCGGAGCCTTGCACGTTCTTGCCGAGCAAGCCGGCCGCATAGGCCTCTTGCACCGCCGCTTCGAAACGCGGCACGGGCTCGCCGAGGAACTCGCCGCGGATGTAGTTGTAGCCGACGGTCGCACCCATCGCGTAGCCGCCGATCGCCATGCCCTCGACGAGCGCATGCGGATTGAAACGCAGAATGTCGCGATCGTGACAGGTGCCCGGCTCGCTTTCGTCCGAATTGCACACCGCATACTTTTGACCGGGTGCGTTGCGCGGCATGAAGCTCCACTTCGTGCCGGTCGGAAAGCCCGCACCGCCGCGACCGCGCAAGCCGCTCGCCTTGACGGCGTCGATCACCTGCTCGCGGGTCATTTTGCCGGCGAGGATGTCCTTCCACGACGAGTAGCCGCCGATCTTGAGGTAGCTCTCGAGGGTCCAAGAGCGCTCCATGCCGAGCGACTCGAACACCACGAGGTTCATGCGATCGCGCCAAGTCTCGAATGCGGAAGTCATGCGTTTGAGCTCACTTCAAGTCGTCGAGAATCTTGTCGACCTTCTCGGCCGTCAGATGCTCGTGAAATTCGTGATCGACCATCATCATCGGCGCGCCGGTGCAGGCGGCGAGACACTCTTCTTCCTTTTTGAGGAAGATGCGACCGTCAGGCGTGCTCTCGCCGACCTTGATGCCGAGCTTGCGTTCGCAATGCGCCAGCACCTCTTCGGCGCCGTTCAACCAGCAGCTGATGTTGGTGCACACCGACACGTGATGCCGACCGCAGCGATGGGTCTCGAACATCGAATAGAAGGAGGCGACTTCGAACACCTGGATCGGCGGCAAACGCAGATATTCGGCGACGGCGGTCATCAATTCTTCGGTGAGGAATCCCTGGTTCTGTTCCTGCACGAAACGCAGCGCCGACAACGTCGCCGAACGCTGACGGCCGGCGGGAAAGCGCGCGATCCAACCGTCGATCTCGTGCCGGGTGTGCGCCGCGAGCAGCGCCACGTGCGGCCCGTCACCGGGCAGGAAACGCTGACCGTCGCTGGTCGGCACGCCTTCTTGAGCGCTCATCGATCGATCTCCCCGAACACGATGTCCTGCGTGCCGATCACCGCGACGACGTCGGCGAGCATGTGTCCCGTGACCATTTCTTCGAGCGCGCTCAAATGCGCGAACCCCGGCGCGCGGCACTTGAGGCGATACGGCTTGTTCGCTCCATCGGAGACGAGATAGATGCCGAATTCGCCTTTGGGCGCTTCGACGGCGGCATAGGTTTCGCCCGCGGGCACGCAGTAGCCTTCGGTCATCAACTTGAAGTGATGGATGAGCGATTCCATGTCGCCCTTCATGTTCTCGCGGCGCGGCGGACGCACTTTCGCGTCGGCGACCATGACCGGCCCCGGATTCTTCTTCAGCCACTCGACGCACTGCGCAATGATGCGATTGGATTGGCGCAGTTCTTCGATGCGGACGAGATAGCGGTCGTAGCAATCGCCGTTCACGCCCACCGGAATGTCGAAGTCGAGATCCGCGTACACCTCGTACGGCTGCTTCTTGCGCAAGTCCCAGGCGATGCCCGAGCCGCGCAACATGGGGCCCGTGAACCCGAGCTGCAGTGCCCGCTCGGGGCTCACCACGCCGATGTTCACGGTGCGCTGCTTCCAGATGCGGTTGTCGGTGAGCAGCGTCTCGTATTCGTCGATCGCTTTCGGGAAACGGCGGGTGAAATCTTCGATGAATTCGAGGAGCCCTGCCGAGCGCGCTTCGTTCAGACGATCGGCATCTTTCTGCGAGCGCCACTTGGATGCCTGATAGCGCGGCATCTCGCGCGGCAAGTCGCGATGCACGCCGCCCGGGCGATAGTAGGTCGCGTGCATGCGCGTGCCCGAAACGGCCTCGTAACAATCCATCAGATCTTCGCGTTCGCGGAACGCGAACAAAAACACCGTCATCGCGCCGATATCGAGGCCGTGCGCGCCGAGCCACATGAGGTGGTTGAGCACGCGCGTGATCTCGTCGAACATCACGCGGATGTATTGCGCGCGGATCGGCGCTTCGATGCCGAGCAGACGCTCGATCGCCATCACGTAGGCGTGCTCGTTGCACATCATCGACACGTAGTCGAGTCGATCCATGTAGCCGATCGACTGATTGAATACTTTGGACTCGGCGAGCTTCTCGGTCGCACGGTGCAGCAAACCCACGTGCGGGTCGGCTTTCTGCACGACCTCGCCGTCGAGTTCGAGCACCAATCGCAATACGCCGTGCGCCGCGGGATGCTGCGGCCCGAAGTTCATGGTGTACGAACGAATTTCGGCCGTGGAACTCATTTCGCGGGACCCTGCTCGATCAACTCGGGCGAATAACGGTTGTCATGACGAATCACGCGCGGCACCAGGGTGCGCGGCTCGATGCTCACCGGCTCGTAAACGACGCGCTGCTTGACGGGGTCGTAACGCACTTCGACGTTGCCGATCAGCGGAAAATCCTTGCGGAATGGGTGGCCGACGAAACCGTAGTCGGTGAGGAGGCGACGCAGATCGGGGTGGCCGTTGAAGAGAATGCCGAACAGATCGAAGGCTTCGCGCTCGAACCAGTTCGCCGCGGCCCATACGCCGACCACCGAATCGATCACCGGCTCGTCGTCGCTGGGACAAAAACTGCGCAGGCGCAACCGGCGGTTGTGCGTCACCGACAGCAGATGGTGAACCACCGCGAAACGACGCGCGGGCCGATGGGCCGCCGCGCCGGCATGGGGCGCGGCGCCATGGGCCACACCACGCGAAAATCCGGAACCGGTTGCCGAGAGCGTCTTCCACTCCGACTCGCCGTAGTGCAGATAGTCGACGCCGCAGCTGTCGATCAGCGTCTCGAATCGCAGTTCGGGCGCATCGCGCAGTACGCGCGCGACCTCGAGCAGGTGTTCGGCATCGACTTCAAGCGTCAACTCGTCGGCCAGAGATTCGACCCGGCGTACGCGCGTCGCGAGATTCGCTTCGATCGCGTTGTAGAGAGCTTCGATGTGGGCTGACAAAATTCCGACTCCGCTCACGCTCAACGCGCAACCGTGCTGGTGCGTGCGATCTTCTTCTGCAACTGGATGATCCCGTACAGCAAAGCTTCGGCGGTCGGCGGACAGCCTGGCACGTAGACGTCGACCGGCACGATGCGATCGCAGCCGCGCACGACCGCGTACGAATAGTGGTAGTAGCCACCACCGTTGGCACACGAACCCATGGAAATGACCCAACGCGGCTCGGGCATCTGGTCGTAAACCTTGCGCAGCGCCGGCGCCATTTTATTGACGAGCGTGCCGGCGACGATCATGACGTCCGCCTGCCGCGGACTCGGACGAAACACGACGCCGAAGCGGTCGAGGTCGTAGCGCGAGGCACCGGCCTGCATCATCTCGACCGCGCAGCACGCGAGGCCGAAGGTCATGGGCCACAGCGAGCCGGTACGCGCCCAGTTGACGAGGTTGTCGACACCGGTGGTCAGAAAGCCGCGTTGCGCGAAACTGTCCTGCGGCGTGGCTTCGGCTAGTCCCACTCCAGGGCTCCCCGTTTCCATTCGTAGATGAACCCGACGATCAAGATGCCGAGAAAAATGCCCATGGCCGCGAGCCCCGCCCCGCCGATGGACTTCAGCGCCACGGCCCAGGGAAACAGGAACGCGATCTCGAGATCGAACACGATGAACAAAATGGCGACGAGGTAGTAACGCACGTCGAACTTCATGCGCGAGTCTTCGAACGCATCGAAGCCGCACTCGTACGGAGAGAGTTTTTGAGCGTCGTCGGGTGCCTGCGAAAAGTAACGGCCCAAGCCGGTACCGAGCAGTAGCAGCACGATCGCGAGACCACTCGCGATGACGAGAAAAATCAGCGCTGGCAGGTAGTTCGACAACATCCGCGCAAGCCCCGACACGACCGCGACGATGGTCGCGGAACCCCCGTGTCCCAAGCGGCGCGAATTGTACAGGAAGATCGATCCAGTTTGGTGCGGACGGGGAGACTCGAACTCCCATACCTTGCGGCGCTAGCCCCTCAAGCTAGTGTGTCTACCAATTCCACCACGTCCGCTTAAACGATTCTCGATTGCCTCTCAGCGCTGCGGTGCCGGCGCAGGTGCCGGCGCTGCAGGCGCAACCGGCTTCGTGCTGGCCGGCGATTCGATGAGACCCTGCGGCGCGTCGGCCACCGGACGAGTTCCGAGCCACGCGAGCGCGAGGCTGTTGAGCATGAAGATCGCGGCGAGCACCGCCGTCGAGCGCGACAACCCCGTCGTCGCGCCGCGCGCGCCGAAGACGCTGCCCGACGCGCCCGCACCGAAGCCTGCCCCGGCCTCGGCACCGCGTCCGCGCTGCAACAGCA
Organism: Steroidobacteraceae bacterium; assembly: GCA_017853555.1. Classification (GTDB taxonomy): domain Bacteria; phylum Pseudomonadota; class Gammaproteobacteria; order Steroidobacterales; family Steroidobacteraceae; genus UBA964. The sequence continues at coordinate 30,753 of JAFMJH010000011.1, read as the reverse complement.
CGAGCGCCACGATGGCGAGCGACACGAACACCTGCAAGATAGTGAGTGCGGTCAACAACATGTCACGGTCACTTCCGCGCGGCTGCCGCCACGATGGCGACGAATTCTTCCGCGTTGAGTGAGGCACCGCCGACGAGCCCGCCATCGACGTCGGGCATCGCGAACAGTTCGCGCGCATTCGACGCCTTGACGCTGCCCCCGTAGAGGAGCCTCACAGAGCCGGCAATATTACCATCACGGGCAGCAATTCGGCCACGGATGAAGCCGTGGACCTCCTGGGCCTGCTCCGGACTCGCCGTCCGGCCCGTGCCGATCGCCCAAACGGGCTCGTACGCCAAGACCGACCGGCCGACCGCCGCGACCCCGGCAGCGTCAAGTACGGCATCGACCTGTCGGGCGATGACGTGGTGGGTCAAACCGGCGTCGCGCTCCTGCAGCGACTCGCCGACGCAGAGAATGGGCGTCAAGCCGACCGCGAGCGCCGCCGAGAGCTTGCGCGCGACGAGACCGTCGTCCTCGCCATGGAACTGCCGACGCTCGGAGTGCCCGACGAGCACGTAGCGACAGCCCACGTCGAGCAGCATCGACGCCGACACCTCGCCGGTGCGCGCGCCCGGCCCCGGCTCGGCACAAGTGTCTTGCGCGCCAAGGGCGACCGGCGTGCCCTGCAATTGCACGGCAACGTCGGCGAGATAGACGAACGGCGGGCACACGGCGACGTCGCAATGGCTCGCGAGCGGCGCGGTCATCGCAGTGCGCAAGCCCTGCACCAACCGCGCGTTAGCGTCGCGACTGCCGTGCATCTTCCAGTTGCCGGCGACGAAAGGCTTGCGCACGCTCAACCCTCGACGGCGCGAACCACGTCCGCGATCGAATTGGCGAGCGTCTCGGCTTCGCGATGATCGTCCGATTCGATCATCACGCGTATCAGCGGTTCGGTACCCGAGGCGCGCAGCACGACACGACCGCGATCGCCGAGTTGGCGCTCGGCCTGCGCGCGCGCGGCAACGACGGCAGGGATACTTGCCGGGTCGAAGCGCCGCGCGACTTTCACGTTGACCATGTGCTGCGGCAACAATTGCAAGCCCGCGGTGAGTTCGGCGAGCGAGCGGCCGGTCTCCCGCATCACCGCCAGCACTTGCAAGGCGGCGATCATCGCATCGCCCGTCGTGGTCAGATCGAGCGTGAGCACATGTCCCGAGGTCTCGCCGCCGAGCACCCCACCGGTGTCACGCAGTTTGGCGAGCACGTAGCGATCACCGACCGCCGCACGCTCGAAACCGATGTCGAGTGCCCGCAGCGCCCGCTCGAGACCGTAGTTCGTCATCAAGGTCCCGACGACGGGACCGGTGAGACGCCCGGCTTCCTTGCGCGCCTTGGCGATCACGTACAGCAACTGATCACCATCGACCTTGCGACCGAGATGATCGACCATCACCAGCCGATCGCCGTCGCCGTCGAGCGCGATGCCGGCTTGCGCCCGCACGCCCGGCACGGTCAATTGCAGCAATTGCGGCGCGGTCGAACCGCAGCCCGCGTTGATGTTGCGCCCATTCGGCGAGCAGCCGATCGGCACGATCTCCGCGCCGAGATCCGTCAGGATGCGCGGCGCGACTTTGTAGGCCGCGCCGTGCGCGCAGTCGATGACGATCTTGAAGCCCTCGAGGCTCATGCCCTTAGGCAAGGTCGAGATGCAAAAGTCCTGATAGTGCTTGCGCTGCTTGTCGACGCGCGAGGCGCGACCGAGTTCGTTCGAGGAGCGCGTGACCGGCGCTTTGGCGAGTTCGGCTTCGATGCGCTCTTCGAGTTCGTCGGCGAGTTTGCCGCCCTCCGCGTCGAAGAATTTGATGCCGTTGTCGTGATAGTCGTTGTGCGATGCGCTGATCACGACACCGAAGCGGCAACCGAAGTGGCGCGTCATGTACGCAATGCCCGGCGTCGGCAACGGACCGATCAACATGACATCGAGTCCGCTGGCGATGAATCCGGCTTCTAGCGCCGCTTCGAACATGTACCCCGAGAGCCGCGTGTCTTTGCCGATCAGGACGCTGCCGCCCTCCGGCGCAAGCACCCGCGCGGCAGCGCTCGCCAGATTGACCGCGAAATCGACGGTGAGGGGCGCTTCGCCGACTCTGCCTCGCACGCCATCGGTACCGAAAAATTTGCGCGTCACGCTCAACCTCCCGAGGGCTTGCGGCCCGTCTCGCCGCGAAATGCCGCCCAGACCCGCACTGCGTCCACGGTCTCGGCAACGTCGTGACAGCGAATGATACGCGCTCCGCCCTCGATCGCGGCGAGTGCGAGTGCGAGACTGCCGGCGAGCCGCTGCTCGACCGGGCGCCCGAGGAGCGTCGCCAACATGGACTTGCGCGACAAACCGACCAGCATGGGCAAGCCACCGACGTCGACACGCGCAAGATCGCGCAGCAATGCGAGGTTGTGATCCAGCGTCTTGCCGAAACCGAAACCCGGGTCGATCAGCATGCGCGACGGCTCGATGCCCGCTTGCCGACACGCCGCCACGCGTCCGCCCAAAAATTCACGCACCTCGGCGACGACATCCGCATAGCGCGGCTCGCGTTGCATGGTGCGCGGCTCGCCTTGCATGTGCATGAGACAGACGGCGACCTGCGACGCGGCCACGGTCTCGACCGCCCCGGCGGCGCGCAACGCATAGACATCGTTGACCATGTGCACACCTGCTGCGATGCAGGCCTGCATCACCGCGGGCTTGCTGGTGTCGATCGAGACGAGCGCGCCCCGCCGCAGCAACTCCATGACCACGGGCAGCACCCGCTCGAGCTCTTCATCCGTCGTGACGGGCGCCGCACCCGGCCGCGTCGACTCACCGCCCACGTCGATGAGATCGGCCCCGCAGGCGAGCAGATGCTCGGCGCGCGCGATCGCGGCGTCGTGCGAGACGAAGCGTCCGCCGTCGGAGAAAGAGTCGGGCGTGACGTTGAGCACGCCCATGATTCTGGGAGTCGCGAGATCGAGCGTGCGCGAACCGCAGCGAAGAATGCTCACGCCGAAACGCCGACAGCGATGATCAGCCGGCGCTGCCCTCGCCCGCCGGCGGACCGATGTCCGGCTGGGCTTTGGGCGCCGACGACGAAGGCGGCTCGTTCGACACGCTGTCGTCCCATCCGGCCGGCGCACGCGGCGTGCGGCCTTCCATGATGTCTTTGATCTGCGAGTCGTCGATGGTCTCGTACTTCACGAGTGCATCGGCCATCGCTTCGAGCTTGTCGCGGTTCGACTCGAGCACCGAGCGCGCGCGCTGGTAGTTGCTCTCGATCACGCGTCGCACTTCCTGATCGATGGCGTGCGCGGTTTCGTCGGACACTTGCTTGGTTTGCGTCACGGAACGACCAAGGAACACTTCGCCCGATTCTTCGGAGTACGTGAGCGGACCAAGACGGTCCGACAAACCCCACTTGGTGACCATGTTGCGCGCAAGATCGGTCGCACGCTCGATGTCGTTCGAAGCGCCCGTCGTCACGGCGTCGGCGCCGAAGACGATTTCTTCGGCGATGCGGCCACCGAACAACGTCGCGATCGCGCTCTCGATGCGGCGCTTGCTCATGGAGTGACGATCCTGCTCGGGCAGGAACTGCGTCACGCCGAGCGCGCGGCCACGCGGAATGATGGTGACTTTGTAGACCGGGTCGTGCTCGGGCACCGACACGCCGACGATCGCGTGACCGGCTTCGTGGTAGGCGGTCATGCGCTTCTCTTCTTCGGTCATGACCATCGAACGCCGCTCGGCGCCCATCATAATCTTGTCCTTGGCACGCTCGAACTCGTCCATGCCGACGGTGCGCTTGTTGGCGCGCGCGGCAAACAACGCCGCCTCGTTGACGAGGTTGGCGAGATCGGCGCCCGAAAAGCCCGGCGTACCGCGTGCGATCAGCGCCGGCTTGACGTCATCGCCCAGCGGCACTTTGCGCATATGGACTTTCAAAATCTGCTCGCGGCCGCGCACATCGGGCAGCGGCACGACGACTTGGCGATCGAAACGACCCGGGCGCAAGAGCGCCGGATCAAGGACGTCGGGACGGTTGGTGGCGGCGATGACGATGATGCCCTCGCTGCCTTCGAAGCCGTCCATCTCGACCAGCAACTGGTTGAGCGTCTGCTCACGCTCGTCGTGACCGCCACCGAGGCCGGCGCCACGATGGCGACCGACGGCGTCGATTTCGTCGATGAAGATGATGCAGGGCGCATGCTTCTTCGCCTGCTCGAACATGTCGCGCACGCGCGAAGCACCGACGCCGACGAACATTTCGACGAAGTCGGAACCGGAGATGGTGAAGAACGGCACTTTCGCTTCACCGGCGATCGCGCGCGCAAGCAACGTCTTGCCGGTGCCGGGGCTGCCGACCATCAGCACACCCTTCGGAATCTTGCCGCCGAGCTTCTGGAACTTGCCCGGGTCTTTGAGGAAGTCGACGATCTCGCCCACTTCGGTCTTCGCCTCGTCGACGCCAGCGACGTCGGCGAAGGTCACATTGACTTGGTCTTCGCTGAGCAGACGCGCACGACTCTTGCCGAAGGACATCGCCCCGCGACCGCCGCCCGAACCTTGCATCTGCCGCAGCATCCAGGCGAAAACCAGAATCAGCAGCAGTGCCGGCGCGAGTTGCAGCACCAACTGCGCGAGGAAATTCGGTTGCTTCGGAGCGCGCCCGACGATCGCGACGCTCGACTTGGCGAGCGTGCCGATGAGCGCCGTGTTCTCGGTTTCCGGGTTGTAAAGCTCAAAAGTGGTCTTGTCCTTGCGCGTGCCGGAGATGGTGTCGCCCTGCAACACGACCGACTCGACCCGCCCGCCTTTGACCTCGTCGAGGAAGGCCGAGTAACTGACCTCCGCGACCGGCGCGCTGCGCGGCATGAATTGACTGAAGAGCACCAGCACCGCCACCGCGATGAGCGCCCAAACCACGAAATTTTTCATCAGATCGTTCACGACTGTTTCCTCGCGCTGGCCACGTCCTTGCAACCGCTGCGAAACTATACCATCCGAAGCCCGCACCCCGGCCGTTTCCGCACCTCTCCGCCCGGTCAGACCCCGGTCAGCCGCCAAAGTTCGGACGTTCGATCGGCTCGCCGACCGGCGCGCGGGCGCGCTCGACCAAGGGTAGAATGCGCGGGTGAAACTCAGTGAAAAACAACGCAAACACCTGCGCGGCCTGGGCCACGCCCTGCAACCTGTCGTCCTGATCGGCAATGCCGGCCTGAGCGAAGGCGTAATCGCGGAAACGAGCCGCGCCCTGCACGACCACGAACTCGTGAAGATCAAAGCCCGCGGGGGCGATCGCGATGCCCGCGATCAGGTGTTTGCCGAGCTCGAGCGGCGCACCGGCAGCGCGCTCGTGCAGCGCATCGGGCATGTCGGCCTGTTCTACAAGCCCCACCCCGAACTGCCGAAACTCGTCATTCCCGACGCCTGAGTCGGCGTTCAGGCTTCGTAGCGGACCGCGACGATCTCGTAGGAACGGTTGCCGCCCGGGGCGACCACGTCGACCGCATCTCCCTCGGACTTGCCGATCAAGGCACGCGCAATGGGCGAAATCACGGCGATCCGCCCGGCGCGGATATCGGCTTCGTCCTCACCCACGATGGTGTAGGTGACACGCTTGCCGTCCTCCTCGGCTTCGAGCTCGACCGTCGCACCGAACACCACCCGACCGTTGGCCGGCAGTTTGGTGACGTCGATGATGTCGGCGGTCGACAGTTTGGCTTCGATTTCGCCGATCCGCCCTTCGATGAAGCCCTGCTGCTCGCGCGCCGCGTGGTACTCGGCATTCTCGGACAGATCGCCGTGGCTGCGCGCCTCGGCAATCGCCTTGATGACGTTCGGGCGATCTTCGGACTTCAAACGCTTGAGCTCCGCGCGCAGCAACTCTGCACCACGGAGCGTCATCGGATTACGCTTCATGCGGACAACTCCTGGTGCAGATCCTGCAACCGGTTGACCTCGACCTGGTCCAAGGAATCGAGAGCCTCGCAAGTCGCGAGCGCCGCTGCAAGCGTCGTGTAGTAGGTCACCCTGCGCTGCACGGCCTCGCGACGGATCGAATGCGACTCCCGAACGGCCTGCTTGCCCTCGGTGGTGTTCACGATCAGGGCGATTTCCCCGTTTTTGATCATGTCGACGCAATGCGGCCGCCCCTCGCGGACTTTATTGACCGTGCGACACGCCACACCGCCGGCGGTGATCAGTTTGGCCGTCCCCTCGGTCGCCACGATCTCGAAACCGCGCGCCACGAGCTTGCGCGCAAGCTCCACCGCGCCCGGCTTGTCGCGCTCGCGGACGCTGATGAACGCGCGCCCCGCACGCGGCAGCACCACGCTCGAGGCCGCCTGGGCCTTGGCGTAGGCCTCACCGAAACTGCGCCCCGTGCCCATCACCTCGCCCGTGGACTTCATCTCCGGCCCGAGCATGGGGTCGGCTTCCGGAAATTTGACGAACGGGAATACGGCTTCTTTGACCGAGAAATATTCGGGCACGCGCTCCTGCGTGGCACCGAGTTCGCGCAACGAGCGCCCGGTCATGACGCGCGCGCCGATTTTGGCCAGCGGCCGACCCGTCGCCTTGGAGACGAACGGCGCGGTGCGCGACGCACGCGGATTCACCTCGAGCACGAAGATGACGCCGTTCTGGATCGCGAACTGGATGTTCATCAGGCCGTTCACTTCGAGGGCAAGCGCGAGCTTGCGGGTCTGCTCGCGCAACTGATCCTGCAAAGCCTTGGAGAGACTGTTGGGCGGCAACGAACAACCCGAGTCTCCCGAGTGCACGCCCGCCTGCTCGACGTGCTCCATGATGCCGCCGACGAGCACATCCACGCCGTCGCACACCGCATCGACGTCGACTTCGATCGCATCGTCCAGGAACCGATCGAGCAACACCGGGCTCTCGTTGGAGACTTTGACCGCATCGGTCATGTAGACGCGCAGATCTTCTTCGTTGAAGACGATCTCCATCGCCCGTCCACCCAAGACGTACGACGGTCGCACCACCAGCGGGAAGCCCACATCGCGCGCGAGCGCGAGCGCATCGTGCTCGGTACGCGCCGTCGCATTCGCGGGTTGTCGCAGACCGAGGCGTTCGACCAGCTTCTGGAAGCGCTCGCGGTCTTCGGCCACGTCGATCGATTCGGGCGACGTGCCGATGATCGGCGCGCCGGCCTGCTCGAGCGCGCGGCAGAGTTTGAGCGGCGTCTGCCCGCCGTACTGCACGATCACGCCAACCGGCTTTTCTTTGTCGATGACTTCGAGCACGTCTTCGAGCGTGAGCGGCTCGAAGTAGAGTCGATCGGAGGTGTCGTAGTCGGTGGACACCGTCTCGGGATTGCAGTTGATCATGATGGTTTCGAAACCATCTTCGCGCAGCGCAAGCGAGGCATGCACGCAGCAGTAATCGAACTCGATCCCCTGCCCGATGCGATTCGGGCCGCCACCCAGAATGACGATCTTGCGACGATCGGTGGGTTCAGCCTCGCACTCTTCTTCGTACGTCGAGTAGAGATACGCCGTCGAGGTGGAGAACTCCGCCGCGCAGGTATCCACGCGCTTGAACACCGGCCGCACGCCGTGCGTGTGGCGCAGCGCGCGCAACTCGGCTTCCTTGCGACCGACGAGCCGCGCGAGACGTGAATCGGAGAAGCCCTTGCGCTTCAACGCGCGCAGCCGCGCGGCATCGAGTGCGGCATAACCGCCAGCCGCGACCGCACGCTCTTCGTTGATCAAATCTTCGATTTGCGCGAGAAACCACGGATCGATGCGGCACAGACCCTGGATCCGCTCGAAGTTCCAGCCCGCGCGGAAGGCATCGGCGACGTACAGAAGCCGATCGGCCCCCGGCGAGCGCAACTCGTGCTCGACCCGTGCGACGTCGTCTTCGCTCCAGGGCAAATCGAGCACCGGCGACAAACCGTCGAGCCCGGTCTCGAGGCCGCGCAGGGCTTTTTGCAAAGATTCCTGCTGAGTGCGGCCGATGGCCATGACCTCGCCCACCGATTTCATCTGCGTGGTGAGACGATCGTTCGCGCCCTTGAATTTTTCGAAGGTGAAACGCGGCACTTTGGTGACCACGTAATCGATGGTCGGCTCGAACGACGCCGGGGTCGCGCCGCCGGTGATGTCGTTGCGCAGCTCGTCCAGCGTGTAACCGACCGCGAGCTTCGCGGCGACCTTCGCGATCGGAAATCCGGTGGCCTTCGAGGCGAGCGCCGACGAACGCGAGACGCGCGGATTCATTTCGATGACGATCAGGCGGCCGTCTTCCGGATTGACCGCGAACTGCACGTTCGAGCCGCCGGTGTCGACGCCGATCTTGCGCAGCACGGCGATCGAGGCGTCGCGCATGCGCTGATATTCTTTGTCGGTCAGCGTCTGCGCGGGCGCGACGGTGATCGAATCGCCGGTGTGCACGCCCATCGGATCGAGGTTCTCGATCGAGCAGATGATGATGCAGTTGTCGGCGCGATCGCGCACGACTTCCATTTCGAATTCTTTCCAACCGAGGATCGACTCTTCGATCAAAACCTCGGTCGTGGGCGAGGCATCGAGCCCGCGCAGCACGATGGTTTCGAACTCTTCGCGATTGAAGGCGATGCCGCCGCCCGAACCGCCCAAGGTGAACGACGGACGAATGACGCAGGGATAACCGAGCGTCGCCTGAATGGCGTAGGCCTCTTCGAGACTGTGCGCGACGGCCGCGCGCGCGCTCTCGAGCCCGATTTCCCGCATCGCGTTGCGGAACAATTCGCGATCTTCGGCCATGTCGATCGCATCGCGCGTCGCACCGATCATCTCGACGCCGAATTTCGCGAGCACACCCTCGCGCTCGAGATCGAGTGCCGTGTTGAGCGCGGTCTGGCCGCCCATCGTCGGCAACAAGGCATCGGGCCGCTCTTTTTCGATGATGCGCGCGATGGTGCGCCAGTTGATCGGCTCGATGTAGGTCGCATCCGCCATCTCGGGGTCGGTCATGATGGTGGCGGGATTCGAATTGACGAGGATGACCCGATAGCCCTCCTCGCGCAGCGCCTTGCAGGCTTGCGCGCCGGAGTAATCGAACTCGCAGGCCTGACCGATGACGATCGGACCGGCACCGATGATCAATACGCTTTTGATATCCGTTCTTTTGGGCATGACGTGCGCTCGCTCCGTGCGTTCAACCCGCACGCCGCGCGTGCATGGCGGCCGCGAACTCTGCGAACAAGGATTTGATGTCGTGGGGACCGGGACTCGCTTCCGGATGCCCCTGGAAGCTGAACGCCGCGCGATCGGTGCGCGCGACACCCTGCAAGGAACCGTCGAACAACGAGCGGTGCGTCGCGACGAGATGCGCGGGCAGACTCGCCTCGTCGATCGCGAAGCCGTGATTTTGCGAGGTGATGTACACGCGACCCGTGCGCAGATCCTGCACCGGGTGGTTGGCGCCGTGATGACCGAATTTCATCTTCACGGTGCGCGCGCCGCTCGCCAGACCGAGCAACTGGTGACCGAGACAAATGCCGAACACCGGCAGATCGGCCGCCAAAAATTCGCGGATCGCCTCGATCGCGTAATCGCAGGGCTCCGGGTCGCCGGGACCGTTCGAGAGAAACACGCCGTCGGGTCGCAGTGCGAGCACCTCGGCGGCCGAAGTCTGCGCCGGCACGACCGTCACCCGACAGCCTTGGTCGACGAGCAAACGCAGGATGTTGTACTTCACGCCGTAGTCGCAGGCGACGACGTGCAAAGGCTCGCCCGTCGGCGCAGGCGGTGCGTCGAACACGCTGCCCGCCGTCCAATCGTAGCGTTCGGGCGTCGAGACCACTTTGGCGAGATCCATGCCCTTGAGCCCTGGAAACGCCCGCGCGGCGGCAAACGCGACGTCGGCCGCATCGGCGCGTTCGGCCGCGGCTCCGGCGAGAATCGTACCGGCTTGCGCGCCCTTCTCGCGCAGGATGCGCGTCAGGCGCCGCGTGTCGATGTCCGCGATCGCGACCACGTTTTCGCGCACCAGAAACTGCTGCAGCGTCTGCTGCATGCGGTAGTTGCTGGCAAGGCGCGGCAAATCGCGTACCACGAGCCCGGCGGCGTACGCGCGCGCGGACTCCATGTCGTCGGCGTTCGTGCCGACGTTGCCGATGTGGGGATACGTGAGGGTGACGATCTGACGGGAATACGAAGGATCGGAAAGAATTTCCTGATAGCCGGTGAGTGCTGTATTGAATACCACTTCACCGGTCGTGGTGCCGTTGGCACCGATCGACTGGCCCCGGAAGATGGACCCATCTTCCAAGGCGAGCACTGCAGGTCCGCTCACTAAACCAACCCCTTGCGCAGCGACGCTGCGCCACGCCCAAATCCGGCCTTCGATCTCCGAGGATTCCGGGGTTCGGATGAACAAAGCGGGAGGGGTCCTCGCGAACACCTCCCGCCTTGCACGGACTAACCCGGCTATCGGATTAGAAGGAAATTTTACGGTTTCCACCCCCGTTTTGTCCACGCCAATCCGGCCGAAAAAGCCACTTTGGCAAGGCTCGATAAACGCCGGTGAAATCCCCTAAATCGTTGTTTTCAATGAAATTACGTCTTTCATCTCGTAGCGACCCGGAGCGCGACCCGCCAACCAGAGTGCCGCCCGGACCGCCCCCCGGGCGAAGATCGCCCGGTCGGTGGCCTGATGGCCGAGCGTCACCCGCTCGCCCTCGCCGGCGAAGGTGACCTGATGGTCTCCGACGATATCGCCGCCGCGTACCACGGCGAACCCGATCTCGCCACGCTGACGTTCGCCTCCGGTGCGCGCCGGCACGGCGACCCGATCGAATTCCACGCCGCGCCCTGCCGCCGCCGCCCGACCGAGCGCGAGCGCGGTGCCGGACGGGGCGTCTTTTTTGTGCCGATGGTGGCCTTCGACGATTTCGATGTCGAAGTCGTCGGGTAGCGCATGCGCTGCGGCGCGCACCAGCTCGATGAGCAGCGTCACGCCGAGACTCGTGTTCGCCGCCACGATGACCGGAACGCGTTGCGATGCGGCCGCGGCCGCCGCCTGAGTTTGAGCGTCGAGCCCCGTGGTGCCGACGAGCACGGCAACGCCGGCTGCGGCGGCGGCGGCGAGATTGCCGGCGGTTGCGCTCGGCGCCGAGAAATCGATCATCACGTCGGCGTGCGCGAGCGCGGCGGACAAATCGCTGCCGATCTTGACGCCCTGCGCAGCGACGCCGGCGAGCTCACCGATGTCGCGGCCGTAGCCCGTCGCCTCGGCGCGATCGACCGCTCCGACGATCTGCAACTGCGCGGTTTCCACGGCGACGCGCGCGATGGCGAGCCCCATCCGGCCCGAGGCTCCGACGATCACCAGGCGCATGCATCAACCTCCGCGAGAATTCTTGTTATCGCCCCGAAAAGAAGCGCTTCACGCCGTCGAAGAATCCCTCTTCGCGCGGCGTATGCGTACTGCCGTCGTTCTTCAGGGACTCATCGAACTTGCGCAACAACTCGCGCTGCTCGGCGGAGAGCTTCACCGGCGTTTCTACCACAACGCGACAGAACAGGTCGCCTCGCGACCCGCCCCGCACCGGCTTCACGCCCTTGTCGCGCAATCTGAAAACGCGACCGGACTGAGTTTCAGCCGGAATCTTGAGCGACACCTCGCCCTCGAGCGTGGGGACGTTGACGGCACCGCCGAGCACGGCGGTGGCAAAACTCACCGGTACTTCGCACGACAGGTCATCGCCCTCGCGCTCGAAGATCGCATGCGGCAACACGCTGATTTCGACGTAGAGGTCACCCGCCGGGCCGCCGTTGCGACCCGCCTCGCCCTCGCCGGAGAGGCGGATGCGATCGCCGGTGGAGACGCCCGCAGGCACTTTCACCGACAAGGTCTTGCTGCGTCGCACGCGACCCTGGCCATAGCAGGAGTCGCAAGGATTTTTGACGATGCGTCCGGTGCCGCGACAGCGATTGCAGGGCTGCTGCAGCTGGAAGATACCTTGCGAGATGCGCACCTGCCCGCTGCCGCCGCACTGATCGCAGTTCGTCGGACTCGAACCCTTGGCCGCACCGCTGCCGTGGCAGGTTTCGCATTCCATGAGGCGCGGGATTTCGATTTCGGTGGTGTGACCGAACACCGCCTGCGGCAATTCGAGCTCGAGCTCGTAACGCAGATCGGCGCCGCGAAACACCTGCGAGCGACCGCCGCGGCGACCGCCACCAAAGATATCGCCGAACACCTCGCCGAATATGTCGCCGAAGTCCGCGCCGCCGAAGCCGCCGCCCGCGGGGCCTCCTTGGTTCGCCGCAGCGATGCCGTCGTGCCCGTGCTGATCGTAGATTGCGCGCTTTTGCGCGTCGGTCAGAACCTCGTAGGCCTCTTTGGCTTCCTTGAATTTCTCTTCGGCGTCCTTGTCGTCCGGATTGCGATCCGGGTGGTACTTCATGGCCAAACGACGATAGGCCTTCTTGAGGTCAGCCTCCGTCGCGGTCCGCGGTAGTTCGAGGACCTTGTAGTAATCGCGCTTGGCCATGTGGACTGCGAGCCCCGCTCTGCGTTACGAGGACTTCTGGTCCTTGCCCTTCACTTCTTCGAACTCGGCATCGAGCACCGAATCGTCGCGTTCGCCGCCGCCCGGCGCCGCGCCGCTTGCACCGGCGCCCGCGGCTGCGCCTTCGGCACCGGCCGTTTGTGCATACGCCTGCTGCGCGATGTTCGACGAAGCCTGCAACAAGGCCTCGAGCTTCTTCTCGATCTTGTCTTTGTCGTCGTCCTTCAGCACGCCCTTGAGATCGGACAACGCCGACTCGACTTTGGCACGCTCTTCAGCAGGCACTTTGTCGCCGAGATCCTGCAAGGTCTTTTCGACCGAGTGCAACATGCCGTCGGCCTTGTTGCGGGTTTCGACGAGTTCGCGGAACTTCTTGTCGTCTTCGGCGTGTGCCTCGGCGTCACGCACCATGCGCTTGATTTCCTCTTCGGTGAGACCCGAAGACGCCTGGATGACGATGCGCTGTTCCTTGCCCGTCGCCTTGTCCTTGGCCGACACGTTCAGAATGCCGTTCGCGTCGATGTCGAAGGTGACCTCGACCTGCGGCGTCCCGCGGCGCGCCGCCGGGATGTCGGTGAGGTCGAACTTGCCGAGCGACTTGTTGTCCGCCGCACGATCGCGCTCGCCCTGCAGCACGTGGATCGTCACGGCCGTCTGGTTGTCTTCGGCCGTCGAGAAAACCTGCGAGTGCTTGGTCGGAATGGTGGTGTTCTTCTCGATGAGCTTGGTCATCACGCCACCCAGGGTCTCGAGACCGAGCGACAGCGGCGTCACGTCGAGCAGCAACACGTCCTTCACTTCGCCGGCGAGCACACCGCCCTGGATCGCCGCACCGACGGCCACGGCCTCGTCGGGGTTCACGTCCTTGCGCGGCTCCTTGCCGAAGAAATCTTTGACGTACTTTTGCACGAGCGGCATGCGCGTCTGGCCGCCGACGAGGATCACTTCGGACACCTCGCCCGCCGACAAACCGGCATCCTTGAGCGCCACTTTGCAGGGCTCGATGGTGCGCTTGACGAGATCTTCGACGATCGACTCGAGTTTCGCGCGCGTGAGCTTCACCGCCAGATGCTTCGGACCCGAAGCATCCATGGTGATGTACGGCAGGTTGATGTCGGTCTGCTGGCTCGAGGACAACTCGATCTTCGCCTTTTCCGCCGCTTCTTTCAGACGCTGCATCGCGAGCGGATCTTTGCGCACGTCGACGCCGGAGTCTTTCTGGAACTCGTCGGCCAGATGGTTGATGACGCGCAGATCGAAGTCTTCACCACCCAGGAAAGTGTCACCGTTGGTCGAGAGCACTTCGAATTGACGCTCGCCGTCGACTTCCGCGATCTCGATGATCGACACGTCGAAGGTGCCGCCACCCAAGTCGTACACCGCGATCTTGCGATCGCCGCCGGACTTGTCGAGACCATAGGCGAGCGCGGCCGCGGTCGGCTCGTTGATGATGCGCTTGACGTTGAGCCCTGCGATGCGGCCGGCGTCTTTGGTCGCCTGACGCTGCGAGTCGTTGAAGTACGCGGGCACCGTGACGACGGCGTCGGTGACTTCTTCACCGAGGAAATCTTCCGCCGTCTTCTTCATCTTCATGAGCACGCGCGCCGAAATCTCGGGCGGTGCCATCTTCTTGTTCTGCGCCTCGACCCAGGCGTCGCCGTTGTCGGCTTTGACGATGCGGTACGGCACCATGTCGATGTCCTTCTGGACGATCTTTTCTTCGAAGCGACGACCGATCAGGCGCTTGACCGCATGCAGCGTGTTTTGCGGATTGGTCACCGCCTGACGCTTGGCGGACTGCCCGACCAGCACTTCGTCGTCCTTGGTGAACGCGACGATCGACGGCGTGGTGCGATCGCCTTCACTGTTCTCGATCACGCGCGGCTTGCCGCCTTCCATGATCGCGACGCAGGAATTCGTGGTTCCGAGGTCGATACCGATGACTTTGCCCATGGTCGTAGCTCCGAAACGAGAGAGTGTTGAGCCTTAAAGTGAGGCTGGCTGTGGATAATTCAAGCCGGATCGGGCGCCTTCGCCACGATCACTCGCGCCGGCCGCACGAGTCGGCCGTTCAAGGCATAGCCGCGCTGCACGACCATGAGTACCGAATTCGGCTCCGCGGTGCTCGAGGGCTGGGCCATCATGGCTTCGTGTTGATTCGCATCGAAGGGTTGACCGACCGGGTCGATGACCGTGATGCCGATCCGCTCGAACGCTTTGTCGAACAGCCGCGATGTCGCCGCCTGCCCTTCGACCAACGCCGCCGCATCGGCCTTCGCCGCGTTTTCGACCGCGAGATCGAGACTATCCTTGACGGGAATCAACTCCTGGACGAGCTTTTCGAGGCTGAAACGGTGCGCGGACTCGACGTCGCGCTGCGCACGTTTGCGCACGTTTTCGAGTTCCGCGAGTGCCCGCAATTGCTGGTCGCGATGCTGCGCTACCTGTGCTTCGGCCGCGGCCAATGCCGCGCGCAGGGTCTCGAGCTCGGATTGCGGAGTCTCCGCGCCCTCGGGTGCGTCCGGGGGGGTCGCCTCGGTCGTCATTGAAAACCTCGCCTGAACAAACACTTATGAGCACGACTTGCAGCGCTTTGCGAGCGCTGACGTGCGTGATCGGACGTAAAGATGGGGGTCAGCGGCGGGAATTCAAGGCCGAACCGAGCAGCCGCGCCGTCAGATCGACGATGGGAATCACCCGTTCGTAGGCCATGCGCGTGGGGCCGATGACCCCGATCACTCCGACCACGCCGTCGTCGGCGCTGTACGGGGCGGTGACGACGCTGCAGTCATCGAGCACCTGATAGCCGGATTCCTGGCCGATGAAAATCTGCACGCCGTCGGCGCGCAGGCTTTGATCGAGCAGGTGCAAAAAGTCGCGCTTCTCGTTGAAGGCCTCGAAGAGCCGTTTCAACTTCTCGACGCTGGTCAACTGCGCCGCACCCATCAGATTCGTTTCGCCCGCGACGATGTATTCGAGCTCACTGCGATTGCCACCCTCGCCGAACACCTGCTCGGCCATGCGGATCGCATCGACCATCAGCGCATTCATGTGCTCGCGGTCCTCCTGCAACTGCCGCAGGATCTCCACGCGCGCCGCATCGGGCGTGCGACCGACGAGCTGTTCGTTCAGGTATTGCGCCGCGCGGCGCAATTCGTCGCTGCCGTAGTGACGCCCGAGCTGGATGATGCTGTTCTGCACTTCGCGATCGTTGAACACCGACACCACGAGCACGCGATTCTCGGACAGCGGCACGAACTCGATCTGCGTGATCGCCGATACCGGTGGACGCGGTACCGTCACGACGCCCGCCAAGTGCGTGAGGTTCGAGAGCATCTGCGAGGCCGTCGCCACCAGCGCTTTCGAATCGGTGTGCGCAGCCGGATCGATATGACGCCGCAATTCGTCGAGCGGCAGGCCCTCCATGGGGCGCGAGCGCATCAGCGTGTCGACGAAGAACCGGTAGGCGCGGTCGGTCGGCACGCGTCCGGCCGAGGTGTGCGGCGATGAGACGAAACCGAGCCCTTCGAGGTCGGACATCACGTTGCGTATGGTCGCCGAGGAGAGGTGCAGGCCCGATTCGCGCGACAACGAGCGCGAACCGACCGGTTGGCCGTCGCGGATGTAACTCTCGACCAGGGTACGCAACAACTGCCGGGCTCGGTCGTTGAGTTTGTCTTCGTAATCCTGCGCCATGCGCAGCAACCTACCGACAGGGGCGAAGCCTCGTCAAGCGACCGGATATTCACGTTGGTTCCGGCGCGCCGACGTGTTAAAAAAGCGCAGCATTTTTCAAGGATCCCGCATGTCCACCCGCCGCTGCTGCGCGCTCGTCACCCGATTCGCCGATCCGCGCGTCGCCGAGAGCGTCGAACTGCTCGCCACGCATCTGCGCGCCCGCGGCGTCGCGGCGGTGGCGCTCGCCGACGAAGCAAGCCGACTCGGTGCCCTGCCCGTCGAATTCGTCACCGAAGCCGAACTCGCGGCTCGGGCGTCGCTGATCGTGGCGATCGGGGGCGACGGCACGTTGCTGCATGCTGCAGGTCTCGTTGCCGGTCACGACACGCCGCTGCTCGGCATCAATCGCGGCCGACTCGGGTTCCTGACCGACGTGATGCCCGACGACATGCTCGCCTCGGTCGATGCCGCACTCGATGGAGAGTGCAGCGTCGATACCCGCGCCCTGCTCGCCGCCGAATTCACCGCGCCCTCCGGCAACAGCGTCCGTGGTCTGGCGCTCAACGACGTCGTGGTTCAAAAGAGCCAGAGCGGCCATCTGGTCGATTTCGAAACCTGGATCGACGATCGCTTCGTCAATACGCACGGCGGCGATGGTTTGATCGTCGCCTCGGCCACCGGTTCGACGGCGTACGCACTCTCGGTGGGCGGCCCGATCGTCGCTCCCGATCTCGAAGTCGTCGTCGCGCCGATCTGCCCGCACACGCTCTCCGATCGTCCCATCGTCGTCTCGGCGCGCTCCACGATCGAAGTGCGCTTGATCGATCGACCCGACTCGCTGGCCGAAGTCGCATGCGACGGCCGCTCGCTCGGCGCGCTGTTGCCGGGCGCAAGACTTCGAATCGGCCCGTCGAGCACGCGCATCCGTTTGTTGCACCCCGCGGGTTACGACTACTACCGCTTGCTGCGCAGCAAGCTGAACTGGGGGCGACGCAGCTTCGACGGCGAGCGGGACTGACCGATGCTCACCCATCTGCACATCCGTGACTTCGCGATCATCGACGCCATCGAGATCGATCTGCGCACCGGGCTCACGGTGCTCACCGGCGAGACCGGCGCAGGCAAATCCATCCTCGTCGATGCACTGCAACTGGCGGCGGGTGGTCGCGCCGGCAGCGAAGTCGTGCGCCACGGCGCCGAACGTACCGAAGTCACCGCCACCTTCGAACTCGCCGGCGCTGCGCACGAACTGCGCGCACTGCTTGAAGAACAGAGCATCGAATTCGACGACGAGCTCGTGGTGCGCCGCGTCGTCACCCGCGAGGGCAAATCGCGCGCGTACCTGAACGGCCAGCAAGTTCCGATCGGCGTGTTGCGCGAAGCGGGCGAATGGTTCGCCGAAATCCACGGCCAACACGAATTCCAATCGTTGTTGCGCGCCGCAGCACAACGCCAGCTGCTCGACACGCACGCCGGCGCCGAAGTGCTCGCGAGCGAAGTCGCGCAATTGCACCGCGAGCGGCTCGCGCGCGCGAGCGACCTCGAAGCACTCGCCACGGCCGCACGCGATCGCGAAAATCGTCTCGATCTGCTGCGTCACCAACGCCAGGAACTCGACGGCGTCGCCGCCAGCCCCGCTGAACTCGAGGCCCTCACCGCCGAGCGCAGTCGCCTCGCCAACGCCGGAAAGCTCGCCGAAACGGCGCGCAACGCCCTGCAATGGGTGTACGAGGCCGACGACGGCAACGCGCACATGCAAGCCTCGCGCGCGCTGCAGGCGCTGCGCCAAGCCGCATCGCTGGACCCTGCGATCGCCGCCCTCGTCGCGACGCTCGACGAAGCGGTGATTCGTTTGGCGGACGCCGGCGCCGAACTCACCCGCTATCTCGACAGCCTCGAAGCGGACCCCGCACGCCAAGCCCAGCTCGAACAGCGCTTGGCAACGCTCGAGTCACTCGCCCGCAAGCATCGCGTCACCATCGCCGAACTGCCGGCCAAAGCGGCCGAAATCGAAATCGAACTGAAAGCCCTCGAAGGTCTCGAGCAAAATCTGCTCGCGCTCGAAGCCGCCGTCTCGGCCGCTACCGAACGCTGGCGGGTCGCCGCACGCAAACTCGGCACCGAGCGCGGCAAAGCCGCTCGTGCACTCGGCACGGCGATCACGACTCGCATGCAGACGCTGGGCATGGCCGGCGGCAAATTCGTCGTCGAAGTACGCCCGCTGCAAATCGAGAGCTCAACGCCCTATGGTCTCGAAGAAATCGAGTTCATGGTGTCGGCCAACACCGGTCAGCCGCCGCGCGCACTCGCCAAAGTCGCCTCGGGTGGCGAACTGTCGCGCTTGTCGCTCGCCGTGCAAGTGACGCTCGCCAACAGCATCGAATCATCGCAATCGGGCGGCGTGTGCATGGTGTTCGACGAAGTCGACTCGGGCGTGGGCGGCGCGGTCGCCGAAATCGTCGGGCGCGAACTCGCCGCGTTGGGTCGCCATGCGCAAGTGCTGTGTGTCACGCATCTGCCGCAGGTGGCGGCGCTCGGCGATCACCACTTGCGCGTCTCGAAACTCACCGACGGCAAAACGACGCGCACCCAGATCACGGCGCTCGAAGGTGCCGGTCGTGTCGAAGAAATCGCGCGCATGCTCGGCGGCATCGCCATCACCGACACCACGCGAGCGCATGCTGCCGAGATGCTCGGCCAGGGCGCCATCAAGCCGAAGAAGGCTTCCGGTGCGGGCAGTTCGCCCGCCGACAATGGCCGTAAATCACGAGGGCGTGGTCGCTGATCTCGAAGCCTAGCCGCTCTGCCACGGCACGCTGACGCTCCTCGATCTGCGGCTCGACGAACTCCTCGACGTTGCCGCAGTCCATGCACAAGATGTGGTCGTGATGCGGCCCGGCGCTCAACTCGAACACCGCCATGCCGTCCGCGAAATGATGCCGCGTGACGAGCCCCGCCGCCTCGAACTGGGTGAGCACGCGATATACGGTTGCGAGCCCGATGTCCTCGCGCAGGTCCACCAACTTGCGATAGATGTCCTCGGCCGAGAGGTGCCGATCCGCGTCATTCTCGAGGATTTCGAGGATTTTCACCCGAGGCGTGGTGACTTTGAGTCCCGCCTTGCGAAGATCGTTGCCTTGCACGTCACCGCTCGTTCGTTGCGCTAGAATGGCGCCATTATGTTCCATTCCGCGCCCCGCGCTATATCGCGCACCCTGAGCCCCGCCCGCCTCATGCTGTTGGTCGGTGTGCTCGCCGCGACGCTCGGCAGTTCGGGCTGCGTGTATCGCATGGCCGTGCAGCAAGGCAACTTCCTCGACGGCCGCCAAGTCTCGCAACTGCAGGTCGGCATGACGCGCGGCCAAGTGCGCTTCCTGCTCGGCACGCCGATGCTGCCGGATGCGTTCGATCGCGATCGCTGGGACTACCTCTACACCCTCGAAACGGCTCGCGCGAAAGAGTCGGCGCGTCAACGGCTGACGGTGTTTTTCACCGACGACAAAGTGTCGCGCATCGAAAACGATGGCGCACCGACGACGCCCGCACCGGGCACGACCGCCGCACCCGTCAGCGCGCCGGACGCGCCCGCGCCCGCCGCGCCGCCTTCGGATCCACGCTGAGCGGCAGATAAAGCTCGACGCGTTCTAGCGGCTGCACACGTCGGCTACGCTCGCACACTTGACCGAAGATTCCGACGGCGCCGCCGTCCCAGGCCGCATGCAGCGCCGCGTCGCGATCGAGCGTCGCAATGCGCTCGCGCGCAGCCTGCAGCACATCGGCGACGGTGGCCTCTTCGGGCAGATCGAATTCCAATACGCCCTGCCAACTCGGCAGTGCCGCGGCGAACGTGCAGCGCATCGCTCAGCCGCCCTCGGCCGCGACCTGACGCGCGCGCACCACGAACGCATCGACCAGCGAGGCCGCCGTCTCTTCGAACATCGGGCCCATCATGAGTCCCGCGAGCCGATTCTCGAATTCGAAGCGCAAGCGCAGCGTCACATTGCTGCCCGCATCCCCCACCGGCTCGACCGTCCAGACGCCCTCGAGCATCTTGAAGGGCCCGCGTTCGAGCCGCATCGTGAGCGAGCGCCCGGGCACCAGACGATTGCGGGTGGTGAACTCGGTATCGAGCACGCCGCGCCGAATGCCGAGCGTGGCGACCACTTCGTCGCCCGATTGGGATTCGATCCGAGCCCGCGAGCAGCCCGGCACGAACTCCGGATACCGCTCGACGTCGACGATCAGCTCGTACAGCCGTTGCGGCGGCAGGCCCACCAGGGCGGAACGTGTCACTTCGCGCATGCCGCGATTGTCCGCGAGCGCCGCGCGCGCCACAACACGCAGCCGACGCGCCGGCGCCCACGAGGGTAGAATCGGCCGCGTCGCGCAACCCCTGCCATGAACAAACCCAAAACCAAATCCGAAAGCAGCACCATCGCCGAGAACCGTCGGGCGCGCTTCGACTATTTCATCGAGGAGCGGCTCGAGGCCGGGCTGTCGCTCGAAGGCTGGGAAGTCAAATCGATGCGCGCCGGCAAAGCGCAGATCACCGAGGCGCACGTGTTCGTGCGCAATGGCGAGGCGTTCGTGACCGGGGCGCACGTCAGCCCGCTCACCACCACCTCGACGCACGTGCATGCCAACCCGACGCGCACCCGCAAACTGCTGCTGAACCGCGGCGAAATCGCGCATCTCATCGGGGCCGTCGAGCGCAAGGGCTACACCATCGTGCCGCTCGAACTCTATTGGTCGCGCGGCAAAGCGAAGCTGCGCATCGGGCTCGCCAAGGGCAAGAAGCAGCACGACAAACGCGCCACCGAAAAAGAGCGCGACTGGAACCGCGACAAAGCGCGCTTATTGCGCGGCTGAGGCGCGCCGCATCGCCTGCAGTTGCAGGAATTCGTCGTAGGTGCCGCGATTCTCGATGATGCTGCCGTCGGGCTGGATTTCGATCACGCGGTTGGCGAGCCCGCTCACGAACTCGCGGTCGTGCGAGACGAACACCAACGTGCCGGGATATTTCTCGAGTCCGATTTGCAGCGACTCGATCGTTTCCATGTCCATGTGGTTGGTCGGTTCGTCGAGCAGCATCACGTTCGGCCGTTGCAACAGCAACTTGCCGTACATCATGCGACCCTTCTCGCCACCGGAGAGCACCTTGACCGATTTTTTGGTTTCATCGCCGGTGAACAGCAAACGCCCGAGCGTCGCGCGCACGATCAGATCGTCGTCCGCCTTGCCCGTCCACTGCGACATCCACTCGAGCAACGTCATCTTCGCCTCGAACTCGGCCTGCGGATCCTGCGGCATGTAGCCGGGCTCGGCATTCTCCACCCACTTCACCTCGCCCGAGGTCGGCTTCAAGACACCGGCGATGACCTGCATGAGCGTCGTCTTGCCCGAGCCGTTCGGACCGATGATCGCGAGTCGATCGCCGGCTTCGACGTTGAAATTCACGCCCTTCAAGACGAACGTGTCGCTGCCCGGATATTTGAACGACACGCGGTCGACATTCACCGCCGAGCGATGCAATTTTTTGAGTTGCTCGAAGCGGATATAGGGATTCTGCCGTGACGAGGGGCGGATTTCCTCGATCTTGATCTTCTCGATCGCGCGCCGACGCGAGGTCGCCTGCCGCGCCTTCGACGCGTTGGCCGAGAAGCGCCGCACGAATTCCTGCAAATCGGAGATGCGATCCTGCGCTTTGGCATTCGCCGCTTCGACGCGTGCCCGCGCCTGCGTCGACGCAAGCATGAAGTCGTCGTAGTTGCCCGGGTAGAGCTTCAACTGCTGGAAGTCGAGATCCGCCATGTGCGTGCAGACCTGATTCAGGAAGTGACGATCGTGGCTGATGATGATCATGGTCGAGTTCGAGCGATTCAAAACTTCCTCGAGCCACTGGATCGAGTGGATGTCGAGATTGTTGGTCGGCTCGTCGAGCAGCAGTACGTCCGGGTTCGAGAACAGCGCTTGCGCGAGCAGCACGCGCAACTTGAGCCCCGGCGGCACCTCGCGCATCGGACCCTTGTGCAAATCGGGACCGATGCCCGCATCGACCAGGATGCTCGCCGCACGTGCCTCGGCGTCGTAACCGCCGTACTCCGCAAAGCGCACTTCGAGTTCGGCGGCGCGCATGAAGTCCTCGTCCGTCGCCTCCGCGTTCGCATAGATGCGATCGCGCTCGGTCATCGCCGCCCACATCTCCGTGTGCCCCTGCATCACCACGTCGATGACGCGTTCGTCTTCGTAGCCGAATTGATTCTGGTTGAGCTTGCCGAGACGCAATCCCGGCTGCAGCATCACGTCGCCCGAGCTCGGCTCGAGATCGCCGCCCAGGATCTTGATCAGCGTCGACTTGCCGCAGCCGTTCGCGCCGATGAGACCGTAGCGATTGCCGTCCGCGAACTTGACCGTCACGCCTTCGAACAGCGGCTTGGCGCCGAACTGAATGGAAATGTTGGATGTGGCTAGCATGGCGGGCGCGGAGTGTACCGATTCGCACCCTCGAAATCTCGCCGATCGGCTATACTGCGCCGGATTCTTGAAGGGGGCGACCGGCTTCGACGTGGGTTGCGAACCTTCAGGGGCGTGCCGAGGTGCAGTGAACCTCGCTAAACTTTGCTGCAAACACACAGTTGCCAACGACGACAACTACGCTCTGGCGGCTTAATCCCGCCTAACCTCTGACCGGCTGGTGCCTATAACACCGAATCAGGGGACGCGCTTATAGGATCGCGTAGCTCCGTGCGACGGGGTGTCTGCGCTAAGAGTCACCGTCGCTGGCCGAGCGTCTTCCCTGCTCCTCGGGTAGCGTGAGGTGAGAACCAATGAGAGAGCTACGCGCGTAGATCCTGAAGTCTAGTGCTTGCGGACGCGGGTTCGATTCCCGCCGCCTCCACCATCAGCCGAAGGCCCGGAATTCATTCCGGGCCGGAAGCCCTCTCCCCAAAAACTTGCGGGTAACGCCCGAGCGCGAGCGGCAACGCCGCACCGGCCAAAAACATGCCCGTAGCGATGTGCAACGCGAGATCGTAGTCGCCGGTCAGATCACGCGCGAGACCGAACGCAGCCGGCGAGATGGCGGCCGCCACGCCGAAGGGCAGCAACAACAGACCATAGATGCGTCCATAGTTGCGCATGCCGAAATAGCGCGCGGCGAGATACGCGATCAAATCGGTTTCGGCGCCCGCCGCAAGGCCTATCGAGAGCGCGCAGGCATACGCGATGCTGATGTCAGGCGGACCTCCGGCGAGCAACAAACAGGCGATCGCCGGCGCGCCGAGCACCGGCAACGTCACGAGCGGCGCCCAAACGCGATCGAGCAACCAGCCCGTGCCGATGCGCCCGACCAAAATGGCCACCGCCATGCTGCTGACTACGCCGCGCGAGGCACCGCGCGAAAAGCCCGCCAGCTCGATCATCTGCTGCATGTGCACGAAGATGCCGCCGTAGGCGAGCGCGATCAGCAAAATCGAGACGATCAAAATCCAGAAGCGGTGACTGCGCAGCGCCTCGGCCACCGTGTTGCCCTGCATTTCGCCGGCGACGAATACGCCGACCGGACGTTCATCGACCGAAGGTTCGCGAAACCAAAACATCACCACCGGCAACGCCACCGCCAAAGGCAGCAAAGCGAGCACCGGAAACAACATGCGCCAGCCGAAATCGTCGATCACCGCTCCGGCGATCAAGGGCATCGCCACACCGGTGAAGCTCGTGCCGATCAAGGCGATGCCGAGTGCCGTGCCGCGTTGCCGCGAAAACCAAAGTCCGATGCCGCGCGTCCAGACGAGCGAGCCGGAACCCACGCCGAAAAGTCCGGCGAGACCCCACGCGAGCCACCACGCCTCCACGCGCGCGGGCGTGAGTCCGATGGCGCCGAACGAAAGCCCGAAGGCGATCAGAGACCAGATCGCGACGCGACGCACGCCGTGACGATCGGCGAGCGATCCGAGTACGGGCGCCATCGCGGAGGCGGCAAGACCGTAGACCGTGATCGCGAGACTGATTTGACCGACCGACCAACCGAGAGATTCGTGCATCGGCCCGATCAATTGTCCGATCGAGGTGAACGGTACGGGCGAAGAACCGCAGGCGATACCGACCATCGCGGCCAGCACGATGCGCCAGCCGCGTCCGAACTCCGACCCCTCGCCCTTACCCGTCATAAGCACCCCGGACTCGATCACTCAACTCTATAACGCCGCTGCACGACCGCGCGGCCGCCACACAGACGGCGAGGTATTTACCGGCACGAGGCAACCGGACAAGATGGCGCCGGTCGCGCGCGAGCGCGGAGGTATCGGTTCTGCGAAACCAAGACATCCCCGGTGATCAATCCCGCGCGGTGGGCCGCATACTCGCGGTGCTCGAAGAATTGAGCGTCGCCGCAACCCCTCTCGCCAATCACGAACTGGCGGCGCGACTCGGGGTTCCCGCGGCGAGCATGTATCGCCTGCTGCGCAAGCTGCGCGCACTCGGTTACGTCGATCGCTCGGGGGAGCAAGCGACCTACAGCGTCGGACCGCGACTCGCCGAGCTCGGCGAACGGTTGGCCGATGCCGGCGGACGATCCCCGGCGCTGCGTCGCTTGATGCACTCGTTGCACGCCGAAACCGGCCACTACGTCACCGTGTGGGTGCCCTCGGGCGTGCATGTGCGCATCGCGGCGATCCTCGTGGGCAACGTCACCGACAATCTGCCGAACCTTCCGGGCGACATTGCGCCCCCGCTCTCGACGCCGGGGCTCGCCATCGCCTCGCAATGGCGGCGCGAGCACGTGACTGCGATGATCACCCAATGCCGACGTCGCCGCATCGCGCTCGGTCGCAGGTTCGCCGACCGCACGGACATCGACAAAGCCCTGCGCGCCATCCGCTCGCGAGGCTTCATCGCCGGCTACAACCTGCGCGCCGATGGTTGGGGAATGCTCGCGTTCCCGATCACCATCACGACTGAACCTGCGCGCCTCGGCGCCCTGGTCATCGGTGCACACGTCTCCAAGCTGCGCGACCAGGAAGATCAAGTCGTACCGATCGCCCGCAAGGCGATCGCGCAGTACGCGAAGGAATTGGAACGCGAGCGAGCGGAGGAATCGGGTTCGACATGGTCCGTCACGACACGCCCTTGAATTTCGCGATCGTCGGCTGCGGCCGCATCGCGCGCCAACACGCCGCCGCCATCAACGGCTGCAAGGACATCGCAAACTTGGTCGGCGTGGTTGATGCCGATCGTGCCCGTGCAGTCGAGTTGGCCGAAAGTTTCGGTGCACCCTCGGTACACGACGATCTCGACGCCGTGCTCGCGCGTGCCGACGTCGACGCGATCGTGCTCTGCACCCCGAACGCACTGCATGCCGAGCACGCCATCCGCGCGCTCGCGGCCGGCAAGCATGTGCTGGTGGAAAAGCCGATGGCCGAATCGGTGGCCGATGCCGAGGCGATGGCGATCGCCGCAACGCGTGCCGAGCGCGTACTCGCTTTGGGTCAAACGTTGCGCCACACGGCGCCCATCCGTTGGCTGCAAGATCACCGCAAAGATTTCGGACGACTGCGCGCCGTCGAGGTGTCGATGTGCGTGCATTGGGACGGACCGCAAGTGCCATGGTGGCGCGACCGCTCGCGCGAGGACGGTCTCATCATGTCGTTGTTCGCGCCGCACGCGCTCGATTTCGTGCAGCTCGTGTTCGCGGGCGAACAACCGCTCAACGTGCACGCGGAAACCGCGCGATTCCAGCGCGCCTGGGCGGGCGAAGACGAGGCCATGATCCTGCTGCGCTACCCCGGCGGTCGTCTCGCCCAGGTTCACATCTCGTACAACCAGAAGTTCATCGTCGATCGCAAGACGGTGCATTTCGACGACGCGATGGTGAGCATCGAAGACGGCGAATATGCGCGCGTGAACGACCGTCTGGTCGTCGAACCCGAACTGCCGGTCGGCGACCCCAAACGCATGGGCGGCCGCGATTTCAACCACTACTTCCGCACGCAGTTGCGCGAGTTCGTCGCCGCCGTCCGCGGCACGTCACATCGCAGCGTGCTGCACGAAGAAGGGGTGCAACTCACGCGCCTGCTGCGGCGCGCCATCGACTCGAGCTTGCGCAACGCGCCGCAGATCGACTGAGACGTCGCGGCCAGTCCAACCCTGCAACGCTGAAACCTCAGCTCGAGTGGCCAACACCGACGACCTTCTGCATGTCCGGATATCGCCGAAATCTGGCCAGCGACGGCGGACTCATGTACTTCGCCAACACCCGGTCCGGCGTATGCTTCAGATCGACTACGGTGAGACAATCCAGACAATTGCCGAAAGTCGGATCAACGTTGAATCCGATCACTTTGCCGCCGAGCTTCAAATATTGTCGCAACAACACCGGTACGGAGCGCGCCCGTCCGGACGATTCGTCGGGCCAGTACTGCGCCAACTCCTCGATTTTCCCGAGTTGTGCGAGCTCGCGATTCAAGGTACCAAGCGAGCCCGCCGGCCGGAACGGCGTGCGAGACCTCAAGAACGCCCCCAACAAAGGATCGAAATGATGCCATTTTAGATATCGCACGAGCATGTCGCGAGAGGCAAGATCGTAATCGGCACTGATACTGACCGGACCGATCAATTTTGCGTACCGCGGATGACGCGACACGTACTCTGCAATACCGCTCCACAGCGCGAGCAACGGCGTCAACCCGCGCTGATACTCGGGTCGAACGAACGATCTGCCGAGCTCGATCGCCGGACCCAACAACTTGAAGAATGCGTCGCCGATGTCGAACAGGGTCGACAAATAAAGCGCGTTCCGCCCGAACCGCTTGCGGACGAGATCGGTTCGCGCGAGCCGATACGCGCCGACTATGCAGTCTTTTCGCGTATCCCAGGCAAACAGGTGTTCGTAATACTGATCGAAACGGTCAAGATCCGTTTCGCGACCGGTACCCTCGCCAACGGCGCGAAACGTGATTTCTCGCAATCGGCCGATTTCGGCCAGCACGCGCGGACTCTGACGCGCGACGACCACGTAGACCTTGAGCGGACCCAGGCTCGCGACATGAGCCGACTCCGGCAGGTTGTGAACTTCCAGTGCGAGCGCCTCGGGGTCACCGGACTCGACGATCGCATCAACGGGTTGATCGATTCGTCGGCCGTCGAGTTGATTCACTTCAACGGGACGCGGTGCCGCAAGCGAGTAAAGTCGAATGCGCAGAAATCGCTCGAGAATGGTTTCATTTTCGAATGCCGCGATACGCTCAGGCGAAATCGGTGCGCCCAACCGTAAATCCAATTTGGCGCCCTGCTTATTGGACACTTCGCGCGGGAGCAACAGCGTTCTAAGGGCCGGATGAACCAGCCCGGCGAGCTGGAAGCCGACGCCGTTGCTGCCGTGAACATACAGCGGCATGACCGGCGCTTTCGCCAGGCGCAACAACGCCAGAGCAGAACGCTTCCACGGCGGATCAACGATGCAGCGACTGCCGATGTCCAAATGCGCGACTTCACCCGCCGGGAAAATCAGCAATGCTCCGCCCTGCCATACATGTCGCAAGATGCGCCGCACCGAACCGAGATTGCGCTTCGCGGCATCGACCGACCCGAAGTTGTCGACCGTGATCAGATACGGCTCCAGAGCCTTGATGCGACCCAACTGCGTCGTGGCGATGACTTTCAGATCAGGCCTGACCCGCGCCAACGCCGCGATCGCGGCCAGACCATCTATGCCGCCGTATGGATGATTGGCCGTTACGACCAGTGGCCCTGAAGCCGGAATCATTCCGGATTCGACGTCCGTCAATGTCCATTTGACGTCGAGCGTATCGAGCGCCGCATCGACGAATTCCGCACCGCTCAACCCCGCAGGCATTTGGCGATACATGCGCTCCAATCGTTCAATACCCGTCATCCACCCGATACGACGCCACAGCCACTCGGGCATCGGCTTCGGGCGCGGCAGCAATGGCGACGGCTGCAAATCAGCGCGCGAAGTATTCAGCATTTTTCAGGCCTCGAAATCTGCGTGCCGCAGCGCGTCGCGCCGGCGTCAAGTTGGACAAGAATTCACGGGTCGCACCCGACCAGGAACGTGTCTCCGCGTGGCGTCGACATTGGTCGCGATCCAGCGACAACGCACGCATCGCGGCCGATCGCAGGTCTTGGTCGAGGGCTCCGGTGATTCCGTCGACGACGACATCCACGGGTCCCGGCACCGGAAAGGCGGCAACCGGCACCGCACAGGCCATCGCCTCAAGCAGCACCAGGCCGAACGTATCGGTCAAGCTGGGAAAAACCATCACGTCAGCGCGCCCTAGCTGCTCGACCAGCGCAGAACCTTCGAGGTGGCCCGTGAACTGCACCGCTGAAAATCTGCGTTGCAAGGGCTCCAATGCGGGTCCGTCGCCAATCACCACCATGCGGCCCGGCAGATCAAGACTCAGAAACGCCTCGACGTTTTTTTCAACGGCGACGCGACCGAGATAGACGAAAATCGGAACGCCCTGCGACCGCCGCGCCGCGAGAGGTCGGAACAACTCGGTGTCGACGCCGCGACTCCACAACTTCAGTCGTTTGAACCCCTGCGAAGCGAGCAGACCTCTGATCGCGGGGGTCGCCACCATGACGCGCGTCGCGGGACGATGAAACCAGCGCAAGTACGCATAAGTCACGCTACGCGGAACCGGCCAGCGAGCGCGGAGATAATCCGGAAAATTCGTATGATAGGAGGTCGTAAACTTCAATCGCCGACGTATGCACCATGAGCGGGCCGCAAAACCCAACGGCCCCTCGGTCGCGATGTGAACGGCGTCCGGCTTGGCCGCATCGAGCGCCTTGGCCACCTTCGCATCCTGAAACAACGCCAACCGGATCGTCGGATATGACGGACAGGGAACGGTGGAAAACCGCTCGGGAGAGATTCGGACGACCGACACCCCCGCGGCCTCGAGCTCGGCGATGGTATGCCGCAACGTTCGAACCACACCGTTGATCTGTGGTTCCCAAGCATCAGTGACGAGCGCCAATCGCATCCGATGACGATCGCTCCGTTCGATTTCAAAAAAATTAACAAGTCGCGATCAATAAATTACGAAACCATGAAATATTTTTTACGATCGCGAAATATCGGTCAGCGCTTTGCTCAGCGCGTCAATCTGGGCGCTGCTCGTAAACACGTTGGGCGTGACACGAACGCACGGCCCCTGCGCCAGCCCCGCGCGATGGACGGTAAAAATGCCGTGACGCTCCAGTAAAACTTGCGCAAGCTTCGCGTTGGCGGACTCGCCTCTATGGTTTCGCAACCTGAACGACGTGATGCCACCGACCGACTGCGGCTCGGCCGGCGTCAGGATTTCGACGTTTTCGTTGTGGCGCAGCGGCTCCGACCATCGATCACGCAGATACCGAAGTCGACCGATTTTGGACTGCGGACCGACAGCCCGGTGGAACGCCAAAGCGTCCTCCAACGCCAGCAACGAGGCAAAGTTGCTGGTACCGGTGTGCACGCGATCACGGATGTCCGGGTGAGCCGTGAAATCGTGAGCGCCCATGAACTCTTCGATATCGCCGATTCGCGAACGCCTGACCCACATCACGCCGACCCCGAGCGGTGCACCAATCCACTTGTGCGCATTGAGCCCTACGAAATCCACGCCTAGCGATACGAGGTTGAAAGAAATCTGTCCCCATGCATGGGCCGAGTCGAGAATCACATCGACGTTGCGCGCCCGCGCGAGTGCAGCGATTTCCGCCACTGGCATCACCATTCCGGTACGGTGGCTGAGGTGAGTCAGCAACAGCAAGCGGATCTTCGGGTTTGCCTGCAGTGCGCGCGAATACGCCTCGAGCATCGACTCACGTGTCGCCGGCTCAGGCAGGTCGATACGATCGACGGTGACGCCTCGACGCTGTGCAAGCCAACGCATCGCGCTTTGCATGGCGTCGTAATCCAAATCGGCGTAGAGCACCGAATCGCCGGGTCGTAATGCCCGATAACCGCCGATGAGCGCTTGCAACGCCTCCGTTGCACCGCGCGTGAAGACGATCTCCTCGGGCAGAACGCCAAGCTCGGACGCCACCAGTTCGCGGATGCGCGCGGCGTCGCCTGCGAATTCGCGTCGGGCGTACCACGCGCCGAGCCGATTCACCCGCTCCGTGTGCCTGACGTAGGCCGCCATCACTTGCCGGGCGACCGCCCCGAAATTGCCGTACTCCAGATTGATGAACGCCTTGGAGATGTCGTATTGCGCAGCGACCCCACGCCAGTAGGACTCATCTTGGGGATTTGCCGCGTCGCCACGCAACGGCGACATCCCGCCAAAAGAAACGCCGGAGGCCGCTCCTGCGAGCAAACCTCCGGCGATCAGCGCACGCCGTGTCGTATCAGGCATGACTCAGGTCAGAACTTGAAGTCCAGACGCGCATAGTAATAGCCACCATCCGTGCTGTAGGGCGAGTTTCGAGAATAGATCAGACCGCGAAACGTCTGCCACTTGGCCTTGTCCGGATAACGGTCGAGAACATTCTCCGCACCCAGACGCAATTTGACGCT
>JAFMJH010000059.1 GCA_017853555.1 Steroidobacteraceae bacterium | reverse complement strand
GCATCGAGATGCGACGGGACCAGGACGACGACGTTGACCGCGAGGCCGACGACGCCCGAGAGCTATCGGACGAGGAGCTTCTGGCGCTGGCGGGAGGAAAGTGATGGCAAAGGATAAGCAGGCACCGGTCACTACCGAACCGCGCACGCAACGTGCATGGTCGCTGCGTCGCCACGGAGGCATGTGGCTGTATGAGCAGGCCGACATCCCCGAAGACGTGTTCCGACGTTACGTGACCGAGGAGCACGAGGACCTGTTCGGCATGTGCGCGAGCAAGCTCGAGGTGGACATGGCCCGGCTGCGGGAGCGTGATTGATGACGCCCGACGAAATCGAGCGCGATGCACGCGCAGCTGCCGATCGTGCGCTGTCCAAGCCATGTACTCAGGCCGACGCGGACGCTTTCGAGCGTTTGCTGCGTCGTATGGACGACTCCGAACTGCGTGGGTTCATGATGACCTGCGAGCTCTACATGATGCAGCGGATCGCAAACGCCGCGCCCAAGCCGGACCCGATCGCGCTATGACCGCCCTCGCCATCATCATCTGCACCACGCTGCTGCTACTCGCGGTGGCGTACGGCGTCTTTCACGAGCGGCATCGGCGCTTCTGGCTCGACCGGAGCGTGGACGAGTTGAAGCTGTCCCTCGCGGCCATCCGCCGGTCCGTCGAGGTCAAGGACGCGACGATCGAGGCGTTGGAAAAGCGAATTCGGGACCTCGAGGCGCAGAGGGCGTTCCGTGGCTAAGCCGCGCCCGATTCGGATCAAGGACGCGCCGGAGCGGTCCATCTCGGCATGGATGAACATGGCAAAGCGGATCGCTGACGCTAACGACGAGGCCCGAGCGGATGCAGTTGCCGGACGCACGTACGAAGACTGGCGCAACCGCCGCAGTGAATGGCGCCTCCCGTACGACCATCGGAGGGCGTACTGACCCTCTCGCGCAAAGACGCGATCGCGGAGCTTTGGCGTCGGAACCGGCAGTCCTCGCACCTGCTCCGGCCGTACCAGCGCGACATGCGGGACCGGGCCAGGACGCCGAAGGGGAAGAAGTATTTCTCGCTGTGCTCGCGACGCATCGGGAAAACGACGACGGCCATTGTCACGGCTGATGAGCTCGCCCGAGATGGGCATGACGTCCGGTTCTGTTTCCCTACGCTGCACCAGGCCGAGACCGTCATCGTGCCGATGGTTGACGAGCTCCTGGCGACCTGCCCCGAACCGCTCAGGCCGAAGTACCTAGCGAAGCACCTGGTGTGGGAGTACCCGAATGGCTCTATCCGCCTTGGCGGGGCTGACAACCGCCGAAGCGCGAACCGTATGCGCGGCAGCGGAGCGGACCGCATCATCCTGGACGAATGTTGCTTTTTCGAGGAGTACGAGTACGTCCTGAAAGACGTGGCGCTGCCGCAGGTGTTTACGAACGATGGGACGATCTGGATGCTCAGCACGCCGCCAGAGTCGGCTATGCACCCATCGGTCCGCACGATCGATGAGTGCCGCATCGCGGGCGACTTCTCGCACCACGACATCTGGATTACCGAGCCGTACTACGGGAAGGACCGGATCGAAGCGTTCCTCGAGGAAGCCGGCGGCATCGAGAGCACGACCGCGCAGCGTGAGTACTTCGCCCGCATCGTCACGGACGCGAGCCGCGCCGTGGTGCCTGAGTTCACGCGCGAGCTCGAGCACATCGTGGTTGACCTGCCCGTTCCGCCTCGGTGCGCTCGTGTAGTGGCTGCAGACTTCGGCTTTCGCGACCTGACCGTGGTCGTCTTCTGTTACTACGATTTCGACCGAGCGCGGATCGTCGTGCTAGACGAAGTGGTCGCCGAGGCTCAGTCCGCGCTCGAGGTTGGACGCCGCGTCCACGCCAAGGAACGAGAGCTCGGGTGGGACGGCACCGGACTGGTCCGCATCGCAGACGCCCCACCGCAGTTGCTCGCGGACATCTACGAGGCGTGCGGTATTTCGTTCGGCCCCGCGAAAAAGGACGATGCCGAGGCGGCATTGAACTATTTGCGACGCTGCTGCGCCGAGCGTCGTCTAGCCGTGCATCCGCGCTGCCGTACCGTCATTGCCCATATGCAGGGAGGCATCTGGAATGCGGCCAAGTCCAGCTACGAGCGGTCCGGGGAGCATGGCCATTTCGACGCGATCGACGCGGTAAAGTACGCGTGCAGGCACCTGGACCAGCACACGAATCCGCACCCTCGCCTTGCCGAGGGAGTGTCAGCCGAGACACATTGGATCATGCCGGCGGCTATGACTGCTCCGGTCAACCCTGAGCTGGCAAACGTTTTCCGCTGGAGATGACATGGATACGACAGGCAACAGCGTCAGCGCAAACACCGAGTATTGGGCGGCCGTTCCGACGGACCAACTACTCGGCAAGATGCAGGACAAGATCCAGCTTTACTACAGCTACTGCCTTAGCAGCGGCCGTGCTGACGTTTGGCGCAGGTCGTACCGGCTTCTGTACGGCTGGGATGCGAGCGGTACGTTCAAGAGCTCTCGCCGCATCTCGTTCAGCGGCGAGGAGGGCGAGGCCGTTGACGCTTCAGCGAACATCCTTCGAAGCCTGACCCGTGCGATGCACACGCAGATTACCGGATCGCGCCCGTCCTACGCATGCCGGACGACGAGTAACGATTCGCGCAGTCTCGAGGTCGTTCGCGTCGGTAACGCGCTGCTCGACTTCATGTGGACCGAGGCGCAGCTTGAGCAGGCACTTTCCCAAATGGCTTGGTATTCGCTGCCGTCTGGAGAGGGCTGGGCCTACACGCGCTGGGATCACTGGGGCGGTGAGCCGGTCGCGGTCGATCCGATGACCGGAACGCTCGTCTGGTCCGGGGCCGTGAAGTGCACCGCGCTCAAGCCCGAGGACGTCATCAGGGACATTCACCAAGCGGACCTAAACCTCGATTGGGTCATCGTCTCGACGCTCGAGAACCGGCACGCGCTGGCGGCGCGCTTCCCGGAATACCGCTCCGAGATCCTGAACGCCTCGCCTCCGGGCCAGTGGAACAGCATCCGCGCGCGCATGCCGTCCTCGCAGCTCTACCGTGACGCCGCGTCCGATGCGGTCCCGGTATTCGAACTCTGGCATCGACGGACCGATGCGCTGCCGAGCGGCCGACACGCGATGATGGTTGGCACGTCATGCATCGTCCACGACGACGAGATGCCGTACTCCATGCTGCCGGCCGTGCCGATGATTCCCAGCCTCGAGATCGACCAGGCGTGCGGATACGGCGAGACTTGGGACCTCAACAACCTGCAACAGGCCATCACGTCTATCATCAGCCAGGTCGTCAGCACCCGCGAAAACTTCGGCGCGCGGAACGTCTGGGCCACGCCAGGCACGCGGCTCAGTTCGGCCCAGGTCGGCCAGGGCTTCCGCATCATCGAATCTGCACAGAAGCCCGAGGTCATCGACATGGGCGCGGGATACGTCGGCGAGGCATCGTCCGCGATCGACCTGCTCAAGGGATTGATGCAGTTGCAGACGGGCATGAACGACACCGTTCTTGGTGATGCGTCCAAGTCTCAGTCGGGCGAAGCGCTCCGGATGCTGCATTCGATGGCGATGCAGTACAACAGCGGTCTACAGGCCAGCTACGCGCGCGCATCCGAGAAGGTCATGACGCTCGTCATCGAGGCGTGCGGTCAGTACATGCAAGGCGAGCAGATTATCCCGATCGTCGGACGCGGCAATCGGCAGACGGTCGCGAGATTCAAGGGCGAGGACCTACAGGCGATCGACTCGGTGCAGATCGAGATGCAGGCAGCGTCTTTGAGAACGAGCGCCGGGCGTCTCGACGTTGCGGACAAGCTCTTGCAGGCCGGTCTCATCACTGACCCGAAGCAGTATTTCGAGGTTCAGGCGACGGGACGGCTCGAGCCCATCCTTGACGCTCCGTACGCAGAGCGCGTGCTGATCGATGCCGAGAACGAGCGGCTGATGGACCCAGCATCGGCGCAGACGGTGCGTGTCCTCATCTCGGACAATCACGCGAAGCACATCTCGGAGCACCTGAGCAAGTTGAACGATCCCGATCTACGCCTCGACGACGCTATCACCGGGGCGTTCCTTGGCCACGTCCAGGAGCACATGCAGCTTTGGGCCGCAGCGCCGCCGGACATCCTTGCAGCCACCGGCCAGGCCCAGGCTCCGAGTGCAGCGATGGCGCAGCAGATGGCCGCTCAGCAGCCGAGCCCAGGTCCGGGCGGACCGATGCCGAACGCAGCGCCCACGGGCGGGCCTGGTGGCGCTGGATTCCCTGCGATGGATGCGAATACGCCGCCGGCCGATGTGGGCCAGCAAGAGCCGGGCATGGAGCCCACGACGATTTGAGGAGGCTAATCGATGAGTGACGCAGGATCGGCCCTAGGCGGCCAGGCTAGTACCGGAGGCGGGGCCGTCTCCCCGTCGTTCCGCGAGGCGCTGAATGCACCGCCCAAGAGCGGCGGCGGCTCGTCGGAGTTCCGGGACGCACTGAACCGTGACACGTCCGACAAGCGGCCACGCAACGACACGCCGAATGACGCGAACGACTCGCGCTCGACTGAGCACGTGGCGGGCCGGCCCGAGACGAAGGCCCGCGACACGTCGCCGAAGACTGACGCGGACCAGCGCACGCCTCGCAAGGCCGAACGCGACATGCGAATCGAGCGTTCGCAGGAGCGTGACGGACAGGAGCAGTCCCGGGCCGATGACGCGCTAGACCTGGACCGGAAGGTGCGCGCCAAGGTCAACGGCAAGGAGAAGGAGATCTCGCTACGTGAGGCGCTGGACTATTACCAGCGTGGCGAGAGCGCTAACCAGCGGTTCCAAGAAGCGGCCAATCTCCGCAAGGAAGCCGAGACCGCCAAGGAACGCGCCGAGCGGCTCTTGCGCGACCCGAAGGCCCTTGTCGACGCCATCATCAACGACGAGACTGGCGCGAAGACTTTGCACGAGGCGTATACGGAGCTGCAGCGTCTCGCCCAGATGAGTCCTGAGCAGCAGGCCGAATACCTGCGCGTGAAGGAGCTCGAGGGGCGCGCCGCGCAGATGGACCGGCTTGAGCAGGAGCGGCAGGCTCAGCTACAGCAGCAGCAAGCCGATGCCATCATTGACCAGCACCTTGACGGACTCGACGATGCCTACGAAAAGCTCGGCTGGTCGCCGTCTGAGAAGATGCAGGACGTGGCCGACATGCTCGCCGCATCCTTGATTGACGAGATCAAGGAATCGGGCACCAAGGGTGTCACCTACAGGCACATTGCCGGTGCCGTGAAGGACGCGATCCAGGACATGGTTTCGGAATCGCTTTCGAGCATGGACAATGCCGCCCTGCGCGAACTCATCGGGGACAAGCGTATCAAGGCGTTGATCGCTGAGGACGTGAAGGCCGTTCAGAGCCGGAAGCCCGCCGCCGTTCCTCGCGACCAGAACCGCCAGCCGACCGGGCAGTTTGCGCAGAAGGGCAAGCCGGAACCGTCGACGCACTACGCCGGAGACATGCGCGGCTTCCGAGACATGTTGAACCGCGAGCGTTGACCTGCTAGCCTGACTGTCCCTGTCACCGCAGGGAACCACTGGACTCGAAACCGGCCCCGCTTGGCAATGATGCTGAGCGGGGCTTGACTTTTCTTGCGACTTATGCGTCACTGAATGCGGCCCCGTGTAAGAAGGGCCAAAGCGGCCGTAGCCGTCGCGGACCCCTCTACCAATCGGCGAGGACCAGCCCGCACC
>JAFMJH010000058.1 GCA_017853555.1 Steroidobacteraceae bacterium | reverse complement strand
CCGGTCGCAATCCTGCACTCGCAGGATGGTTCGCGCTCATTCGGTCTTGTACTTTTCCGGCAGGCGTCGATCGGTACGCCGTGCAGAATGACGATGAGTGGATCGTGGACGCCCTGACCCAATCCGTCTCTCCCTTCGCGGTTGCGCTGCGCGAGGCGCGTCTCCGGCGCTCGCTGACGATCGCCGACGTTGCCGCGAAGACCTTGCTGTCGGACAAGCAGATCGTCGGCCTCGAGAATGACGACCTGTCCTATTTCTACGGTGCCGCGTTCGCCAACAAAGCCGCCGCGACTTACGCGGCCCTGCTCGAAGTCGACCCCGCCCTACCGGGCGGGCCGCCCTTTCACGATCCTCGGGATCCGAAATCCGCCACCGCTCTGCGAGCGAGACCCCCGACCCGGAACGAAAGCGCGTTGATCCGCTGGTTCGGCGAGGACGTTCGGTGCGGGGTTTGGTGGGTGATCGGCGGCTTTGCCGTGACTGTGTTTTTGTTTTTCGTTTATCAGCTTTTCTTTCGCTGAGTTACGCCGCACCTGCGGTGATCGACTCGTTTGGGCGCTGCCGTTTGTCAGCCGAGGCTCCATACTCGAAGCCCCTGAACATTGAAGCGATCGACTGGGCACAGTTTTTTTCGAGTTTCATTTCTTCAGTGAAGCAGTCGCAGGAGTGGGTGCGGAGGATGTCGCGCCGCAAGATTCGTATGACGCTGCGATGCAATTCGATCACCCCCTCGCGCGCGAAGCGGTTCAGGATGTCGGTCACCGTCTCACGTCGCGTCGCGACCAGTCGGGCGATTTCCTCCTGGGTGAGGGTGATGTCGTTTCCCCGGCCGAACGAGATGCCTGCCCGCAGCAGCAATCGTGAAATACGCTGCGTCAGCGGGTGTCGGGCAAAACAACAGGTGTTCAGCGCATATTGCGCGGTTCGGCAGCGGTAGAGATCCAGCATGGGCTGCACGCGGCCCGGATCTTTGGCCATCGCGTGCTCGAGTCCGTCGTTGCGCAACCGCGCCGCGACGCCCGCTTTCAGCACGGTGACGGGATTGAGATCGAAATCCCGATCGATGAAATTCGCGATGCCATCGGCACCGATCAGCCGCATCATCACCGTGCTGCCGTCGGACAACGGCTTCTCGAGCGACAGCACGCAGGTCAGCGGGAAGTACAGACCGGGTGGCGTATGCGCGTTTCGCTGCCGAGCAAATTCCACCAATTCGACGTTGTCGGTGATGAACTTCGAGTTTTCTCCGGCAATCAGCGCCAGATATGTGTTTTGCGTCGCGAACAAATCCATTTGTCGTCTCCTCGGACCACGTCATCCACGAATAACACCCCCCCCCCTGATGCACAGAAGTCTTTATTTGTGCCGCTTCGATCATCAACCAATGAAATCGTCGATGCGCGGGAATCGGGTTTTATTGTGCGGTAACGCACAGAGGCGCTCTCTTGATTAACCTCCAAATTGCGGGTTTCTCGTCGTCGTACGCAGCGCAGTCACCGTGCTCTATTTCACCGGCGAACCGCAAACCGACATCACGCGCTGATGATCTCGAGCGCCGCGCGCTCACCCGACTCCATCGCGGCTTCCATGCCGACTTCAAGCCGGCGCGTGTGTTCGCCCGCGAAATGCAGACGCCCGAAGGGCTTCGCCATCGTTCGGTTCCAGTCGTACGCGGCGTGCGGTTTCAGGCTGTAGCTGCAGCCGCCGATGTGCGGCGTCATCGCCCAGGAATGCGCACCGATGAACTCGAGTTTGCCGCGCGTGCTCGGCCGCACCTTTTCGATGAAGTCGATCGCCATGCGACCACGATCGGCGACGCTCAATTTGTCGAATTCTTTGGACTTGGCCCCGAAGACGAGCGCGCTGATGAGCTCGCGTTTGCGATCGGGTTCGATCTGCTGACGAATGAGCGTGAACGGCCCGTCGGTCCACATCGAAGCCTCAAGCCCGTCCTGCTCCCAATACGGCGCCTTCACGCGCAGCCACACCTGACTTTGATTGCCGTACGGCATTTCGCGCACGGCATCGGCCTGCGGGCCCGAGAGCCCGGGCGTGATCGCCACCTTGCGCAGCACCGTGAATGGCAACGCGGAAATCACCCGGCCCGCGCGCCATCGGCTGCCGTCGGCACAACGCACCGTGCAGTCGTTCGCGCCGACGTCGATGGCCATGACCGTCTTGTTGAGGATCACGCGGTCGCCGAGACTCGCCGCCATCGCATCCGTCAGCACCGACGTGCCGCCGACTACGTGGAATGACGTGAGGGCGGCGCGTTCGTAGGCGTCTTTGCCCTTGAATTCGTCCGACTGGGCCTGTGCGCGCGCCTCGATGCGCAAGCGCGTCGCCTCCTGGAACATGCGCAGCACGCTTTGCGTCTCGAGTCCCGGCGCGCCGAGCGATTCGTTGATCAGGCGCATCGCCGTGGCCGAGGCGCCGCTGCGCTGCAGCCATTCGCCGAGGTTCAGATCATAGTTCGCGGCGGCGGGCGAAAAGACGTCGTCGAAGGTCTGGAACGGATTGCGCTGCTCGACGTAGAAACTTTGGAGCGTATGCGGCGGCACCGCACGCTCGGCGCCCTGCAGAGGGTTCGCCGCCGCGCTCGCCCAATCTTTGGCTGCCACCAGCGTATCGCCGATCACGAACGAATACGGCGCGTTGACGTGCGCGCCGGGGCCGAGCTTCACTTTGAGCTTGTTCGCCGTATCGAGCACGCGCGCGTACATGCGGCCGATCTGCGCCGCGCCGAGCTCGATGCGTGCATCGAAATCATAGGCGGTGTGCGAGCGGCCACCCGCTCGGCCGTCGGCTTCGAGCACCACGACGTCCAGACCGTTCTCCACCAGGATGCGCGCCGCATTCAGGCCCGCAAACCCCGCACCCACGATGATCACGTCGTGCTTGCGGGATGGGCGTTTGCGCGCGGCGGCGAAGGCCGGCGCGGTCGCGGCCGCGATGCTGCCCAGAATGGCTTGGCGTCGATCGATCTTCATTGGCGTTCACCCCGTAATGTGATGATCAGGATCGTAGCGCCTCTTGCAGACCAGTGCGATCCAGTCGGTCGAGCGGCAGGTTCGCGACGTGTTGGATGCGCCGATTCAAGCCGTGCATCACGTCCCAGAACGCGCCGCGCTTTATCGAGTCGTTTCGTAAAGTACGTGCGTTCGGAGCGAGTTTCCGACCGGCACTGCAGGGTGGTCGAATTCACCGACTTCTTTCATTCCGAGTCGTTTCATCACGGCAATGGAGGGGGTGTTGCCGAGCGATGTGAACGAGACGATTTTCGTCAGCCCCAGAACTTCGAAGCCGAAGATCAACGACGCTCGCGCTGCTTCCGTTGCGAGCCCCGCTCCCCAGTAAGACGGTCTCAATCGCCACCCCACCTCCACACACGGCGCAAAAGGCAACGGTGCGGTCGGGATGTTCAGGCCGACGAAGCCGATCAAGTCACGATTGGATTTCAGTTCAACGGCCCAAAAGCCCCACCCTCGATCTTCGATCGCAACGGAAAATCGCTCGAGTAGCGAGTCGCTTTGCGCGCGATCGAGCGTATCGGGAAAATATTTCATCACCATCGGATCCGCGTTCATTGCAAAGAACGTGTCGCGATCGGCATCGCGCCATTGCCGCAAGATCAGTCGATCGGTAACCGGTGCGTTCAATTCGGTGCTCTTTCGTAGATTACGCGCCTTGGGGCACTCGAATTGCCGCGCGTTTTTTGTAGAAATTCGTGTGATAGTCGCTCGCTCGTAGTCAATGGATCATTGAAAGTAGCGATGTCGGATTTGCCGCGCGACCCACACCAACCCCACCATGATCGGTACCTCGACTAATGGTCCGATTACGGCCGCAAATGCGGCGCCAGAGTTGATTCCGAACACGCCAATTGCCACGGCAATCGCCAATTCGAAATTGTTGCTTGCGGCGGTGAACGACAGCGTGCAGCACCGCGGATAGTCGAATCCGCAGCTGCCCGTCGCGCCGAACGTGATCAAGAACATCGTCACGAAGTAGATCAATAACGGCACGGCAATCGTCACGACATCCTGCGGTATCGAAACGATCAATGCTCCTTTCAAGCTGAACATCACGACTATCGTAAAGAGGAGCGCGACAAGGGTCAGTTTACTGATCTTCGGGACGAAGACGCCGTCATACCAATCCTTCGAGACGAATTTCAGCAACAGATAGCGGGTGGCAAATCCTGCGATGCAGGGCACGCCGAGATAGACGAACACGGTGCGAGCGATTTCTCCCATACCGATATCGACGATCGAAGCGTTTATGCCGAAATATGGTGGCAGTACGGTCAGAAACACGTAGGCGTAGGCGCTGAAGAAAAGTACTTGAAATACGGCGTTGAACGCAACGAGCCCCGCTGCATATTCCGCCGACCCTTTTGCGAGATCGTTCCAGACGATGACCATGGCAATGCAGGGCGCGATTCCGATCAGCACGAGACCTGCGAAATATTCAGGTTGGTCGGGAACAAGCCAGACTGCCAACGCGAACATCATTGAAGGAGCGACGATCCAGTTCATCAAGAGTGAGGTGGCGAATACGCGAACGTCGCCGAAGACGGTCGGCAAGTCTTCGTACCGCACCTTCGCAAACGGCGGGTACATCATCAAAATGAGACCGATGGCGATCGGCAGATTCGTCGTTCCCGCTTGAAAGGCATTGATGAAAGATTCGGTTTGCGGGACGAAGTATCCGAGACCGATTCCGGTTGCCATGGCCGCGAAAATCCACAGGGTCAGGTAGCGATCGAGAAAGGAAAGCCGCTGCGGAATGTCAGTCATATCTTTGCGAGTGCTCGGGTGTGCTCTTGCAGACTCAAGCGCTCGAGTTGCTCGATCGGCAGGTTCGCGAGCAGATCGATTCGCCGGTGGAGTCCGACCATCACGTCCCGGAAAGCGCGACGCTTGTCCTCATCCGTTCCGCCGACACGGGACGGATCAGGAAAGCCCCAATGCGCCGTGACGGGGTGCCCCAACCATACGGGGCACACCTCACCTGCCGCGTTGTCGCATACGGTGATGATGAAGTCCATGACGGGCGCGTCGGGCAAAGCGAACTCGTCCCAACTCTTCGATCGCAGCCGTTCGGCGGGGTAGCCCAGTTCCAAGGCGATTTCTCGCGCGAACGGATTTACTTGCGTTCCTGGAGTCGAACCCGCGGAGTACCCGATGAAACGACCGTGCGTTTTCATCGTCGCGAGTGCCTCGCCGAGGATCGACCTCGCCGAGTTGTGGGTGCACAGAAACAGGATGTTGTAGGTCTTCATCACTTCGATCTCGATTTGTTGGTGCGCTTCGGTGCACAACCTTTTCCGCCGCAACAATTGAACAGCAGAAATTCCATCAACTCATCGACCGAGTCCGCACGCGGGCGATAGAGCAGCTTGCGACTCTGGCGCTCGACGGATACCAGCTGTGCGCGATGCAGTTCCTTGAGATGAAATGACAATGTCGCAGGCGGGATGCCGAGTTCTTCAGCGATCCGTGATGGATAGACGCCCGTGTCGCCCTTTTGGACGATAAGACGAAAGACCGTCAGCCGCGTTTCCTGTCCGAGCGCCAAGAGTGTTTGTACGGCATCTGCAAATTTCATACTTCGATGATAATCGAAATATATGTCGGATCAATGACCTTGTATATTTCGTTGGCGTGCGTGGATATACGACGAGGTCGGCTACTCGACGGTCACCGACTTCGCGAGGTTGCGCGGCTGGTCGACGTCGGTGCCTTTGAGAATCGCGACGTGATACGACAGCAGCTGCAGCGGGATGGTGTAGATCGCCGGTGCCT
>JAFMJH010000057.1 GCA_017853555.1 Steroidobacteraceae bacterium | reverse complement strand
CCGCGGGTTTGGCGCCTGCGCGCGGCGCGCCCTTCGCCGGCGCACGTGCCGCGGCACGCCGTTGCGCACTGCGCTGCGCACCGGCGGCTCGCGCCGCCTCGAGGGCGATGGCGTCGATCGCGGCCGCTTGCACGGCAGTCGGCGGAATTCTTTGAATCTGACCGCGCAGCTCGCCATCGGGATATCGCTGCGTGCGCACGTTCACGTACATGCGCCCCGCGAGCAGATAATCGAGTTGCGCTTCGGTGAGCACCGCACTGCCCATCGTCGACGGACGCGCGCCTTGCGGTGCAAGATCGATTTGCACGCCCGCATTGGTCCCCATGCGTTGCGGCCCGTGGATCGCGACGCTGCGGACGCGTGTATCGAGGCCGGTCGTGGTGACGCGCCAGCTCAGGCGCGTGGTGGAGCGGTCGAGCGAAAACTCGGCGCGACCGCGCGCCTTGCTGATCGTGGTCGCCGCCTGCTCATCGGGCGAGAGCTCGGCAAAAAAAGCCACCGGACCGGCATCCGTTGCCGCGACAACCCCGCAAGGCCATGCGCAACAAAGCGACCAACACAGATATGCCAACCGTCGAAGCATCCAACCGAGGCTAGCCCATGGCTCGGGCCTGCGCCAAAGTAACCCCTGCGCAATCCGCCCTTCAGACACGCGTGCCGCATCGGTCGTTGTCCGCACGATCCGTCGCCTATAGTGACCGCATGACCACACGCCGCAACGCTCTCGCATTGCTCGGTGCCGGAACGATCGCCCTGCGTGCCGCCGGGTACGCGCGAGCGGCCGATTCCCGCGCCGCGCCGGAACCCGGACTCGCGCTCGGCCGACTGCATACCGATTTCATCCAGTCCCAAAACGTCGCCGCCCGCGTGCTCAACGCCAGCAATTCACAGCCCGGAGTGAGCGGCGCACCGCTGTCCTATGACGCCAAGGGCACGCGTGCCGTCAGCGTACTGTTCAAATATCCGGCCGACTGGTCGATGCCCCGGCCGCATTACGTCAACAGCGACCAGGAATTCCTGGTGCTTGACGGAAGTCTGGACTTCGACGGAGTCGTTTACGGCGCTGGCGATTACGCCTACCTGCCCGCCGGAAAGCAGCATGAAATGATGCGCAGCCCGACCGGGGCGACAGTCCTCAATTTCTACGAAGGCGAACACTTGGCGTTT
This sequence comes from Steroidobacteraceae bacterium, assembly GCA_017853555.1. Lineage (GTDB taxonomy): Bacteria > Pseudomonadota > Gammaproteobacteria > Steroidobacterales > Steroidobacteraceae > UBA964. The sequence continues at coordinate 4,680 of JAFMJH010000057.1, read as the reverse complement.
TACGCTCCGACCCCCGAGGGGATGTTTCGCCCCGAAAAGCTGGTCTTGCGCATCGCCTCGGATTCGCTGCCCTGGAAACGCGCCAGCGATCCGGGATCGCTGGCGTTGGGGGCCGACGTCAAAGAAAAACTGCTGCGCTACGACGCGCGCTCGGGTGAGCGCACCTGGTTGGTGCAAGTCGGCGCCGACCCGCCGGGACGGGACCCCGAACGCGCCGTCGTGGTTCACGAGACGGTCGAAGAAATGTTCCTGCTCGCCGGCACGGTTGCGACTCCACTCGGACTCATGCAGAGCGGCGCCTATGTCTGGCGATCGCCCGGCACGCCGCGCGGGCCTTTCGGCTCGCGCACCGGATTCACCGCGCTATTGCGCAGCAAAGGCGGGGCTCTGAACACGAAAATCGTCTCAGCCTCGGCGCCCATCAACTGGGCTGCCGCCCCTTTGTTGCCCTAGCGCCACGGCCAACGCGGTTACAGGGTGGACTCGCGCACCGAGCACGTGTTGGTTTTGTGACAAACCTGTAGTAAGAATCAATCTGCACCCCGACATCCTTCGGGGTCGCAAATCGGGGACGCCCTTTGCGGGGCGACATTTTGGAGGGGATCACACGCATGCGTTCAAAGAACGGTTTCAGACCTTTGGTCAGTTGTGCCGTCGCCGCGGCCATCGCGATTTCGGCGCCGAGCTACGCCCAAGGCAACAAATCCGACGATAGCGTCGGACTCGAAGAAATCACCATCACCGCCCGCAAGGTCGAAGAAAACCTGATGAGCGTGCCGATCGCCATCACCGCCTTCTCCGAAAAAGACATCGAAAGTGCCGGCATCAAGCAACTGAACGACGTGATGTTGCGCACGCCGAGCTTCAACTTCGTGAACCAGCAAGGCGGATCGGGACGCAACGATCGTTCGTCGAACGCCCTAGTATTCCGAGGCCTCTACCTCGCATCAAACATCGGCTTGAACGCGGGCGGCAGTCTTTTCATCGACGGCGCGCCGGTCATCGGCTCGCAACCGCCGTCGATCAACGACGTCGAACGCATCGAAGTGCTGAAGGGCCCGCAGAGTGCCTACTTCGGTCGCTCGACTTTCGCCGGAGCCATCAATTTCGTCACGCGTGACCCGAGCACGAGCTTCAAAGGGCGCTTGAACGCCGAAGTGTCGTCCTGGGAATCGCACGACATGAGCTTGAGTGCCGAAGGGTCGCTCACCGACTCGCTGTCCGGTCGCGTGACCGCGCGCAGTTTCGAGCGTGGCGGTCAGTACACCAATTTTGCAGATCCGGGCGGCAAGAAGCTCGGCGGGCAGACGACGCAGTCGTTCTCGACCACCTTGGTGTACAAACCCTCCGAGGCCTTGAAGATCAAGGCATACATCAACGCCTTCCGAGACAACGACGGTCCGCCGGCGCAAGGCGCTCTGAAGGCCGAATCGTTCACGGGTCGCGTCGACGCAAACGGCAACTGCATTCCGTTCTCGCAAGCCCCGGCCGGTACTGCCGCGCTTGGCCAAGCGGCCGCCTCACGGGCCTCGTTCGGCTATTACTGCGGCACCGTCCCCAAAGTAAAAGACTTGCCGAAATACATCATCTCGGGCGACTGGGATACCAGCCCGGCAGCCACCAGCGCGGCGCTGTTCACCCCGCCCAACCCGGCATGGGCACTATTCGACACGTCCTTCAATAAACACGGCGGACTGAAGCGCGAAGCGTTGCAGGCTGACGTACGCGTCGACTACGAGTTCGCGGGCGGCTACACCTTCACGTCGCTGACGGCGGCACACCGCGACAAGACGATGACGCTCATCGACTTGAACTACCGCGACGGCCATGACCGGAAGAATACCTACAACGCAATCCCGACCTTTACGGCGAAGACGGTTCCTTGGGCCCAATTCCTGCTGATCTCGCAAGTCGAACTGCAGGACTGGAGCCAGGAAATTCGCCTCACCTCCCCGCAAGAAGGCAAGTTCCGCTGGACGGCTGGCGCGAATTTCTTTGATGGCCACTCGCCCGGCGGCACGGTCTACGGCATGAGCCCGATCGGGCCCTTGTTTGCGGCAGCCATCACCGAGCAGAACGTGACCACGCCAGCCGTGTTCGCCGCGGCCTACTTTGACGTGACAGATCAGTTGACCGTCAGCGTCGAAGGTCGCTATCAGTGGGACAAGCTCGCGCAAACTCCCAAAGTCGGCACCACCGGTGCCGTGGTCACGGGAACGGCCGCCCAAGAACTGAGCTCGACCTTCAAGAGCTTCTCGCCGCGCTTGACGATCGACTATCAAGTCACTCCGGACACCATGATCTACGCGTTGTTCTCGCGCGGCTTCAAGCCGGGCGGCTTCAACGCAGGTCTCGTGACCTCATCAGCCGCCACGCTCGATGCGTTGCGCGCCGCGGTTCCGAGCGCAGGTCTGACCTACGACGAAGAGCAACTCGACAACCGCGAAATCGGCATCAAGTCGACTTTCCTGGACGGTCGTGCGCGCGCCACGCTCACTTACTTCGACGACCAGTGGAAAAACGGCCAAGTGTCGAACTCGGTTCCGGTCGTCGTGGCAGGCACGGCGAACCTGATTCCGCTAGTCATCAACAACGGCGTGGCGGATCTCAAGGGCATCGAGTTTGAGGGTCAACTGCAAGCGACTCGCAACCTCAAGCTGTCAGCGACGTTCGGCTACAACAAATCGAAAATCGTAAGCTACGGTCTCGGAACCGGAGCCTGCATCGACTGTTCGTACGTGTTCGGTACATTCGCCGGCGCCATCGGCAAAAGTCTGCCGACCGCCCCGAAGATCACCTACACGTTGGGTGCCGAATACAACGACAAAATCAACGATACCTACGAATGGTTCAGCCGCGCCGATCTCTTGCATCAAGGCGAGAAATACACGGACTTCACGAATTCGGCTCGTGTCGGCGTGCAAAACACGCTCAACGCCAGCATCGGCATTCGCACGAAGAACACCACCATCGAACTGTTCGGCAAGAATCTCACGGATGATTCGACGATGAATGCCGCGCTGCTCGGCGTCGACGCATTCACGTTCCTCGCACAACCGCCCAACAAGAACGAGCTGCGCTTCTCACCGCCGCTGCCGCGTTCCTTCGGCGTGAGAGTGCTTTACAACTTTTGATCGATCGGCGAGCTAGCTGATGTTAGGGGCCGGGTGGCGACACCCGGCCCTTTTTTTTGAAGTGCAACACGAACACGACGAGCGCCGCCAGGCCGGGCACCCAGTGGAGCAACGAAGTGATCGCACGCCAGCGATCGCTGCCGACGTAATACAACGCGCAACCCGTCGCGGTGAGCCAAACCAAAAATCCGAACAACGTGCCGCCGGTCGGGCGCCGCAACTTCGCTCGCCAGCCCCGCACGATGTGATCGGACCACAAGGCGCCGAACATCCACACCGCCGCGAACGAAAACACGGCGTGCCCGATGATCCACCAGCGCTGCTGCGGGTGCGGGTTTTCGAAACCGTACGCGTCGACCACGCGCACGAAATAGTGAAACACCAGCCACACGCATCCGGTCACGAACGTGCCGAGCGCGAAGCCGTACAAAGTCCATTTGCGCCCCACCGGCAATACCCCGGTGTAACGCGCGGTTCGCTGGCGTTCGGTAAGGTTGTCGTTCATGCGGCCGCTAGGCTCGCGCAGGCGGCGCATCGGGCGCAAGCGTGTCGGCACCGAAAGTCCGCCAACCGGCATCGGCATCGTAGGCGTGCGCCACGGCGCCGTAACGCCGCAACCACGGTGCAGAACGCTCGCCGCAGGCGATCACCAACTTGGTCAGGGCATCAGCATAGAGACAGCGCGGAGCGACCACGGCTGCGAATGCAGAGGCCTGCGCCGGCGCACGTGTTCGCCCATCGAGATGCACCCTGCGCGCGCGATCGATCGCACTCGCCGCAAGACTGCCGTTCTGCAACTCGACGAGCGGCTGAGTCGCGGGCGGATGATCGGGCACCCGCAGCGGCACGAGTTCGATCTCGTCGCCCCCGACACGCAGATCGCCACCGGCCTCGATACGCCAGCGTGCGTGAGTCGGCAAAGCGAGCGCCTCGGCCGCGCAGTCCACCGCATGACCTTTGGCGATACCACCCAGATCAACCAGCCCGGCGCGACGCCACGCAACGGCTCCGTCCGCCTGCAGCAGCAAGTCGCGCCAATCGACCGCGGCTGCGCTGCGCGCGGTCGCAACGCGCGGCAGCACGCCCGCTCGGACAAGCTCGCCTCCTACCGTCACGTCGAAAACGCCGTCCGTCAGCGCCGCCAACTCCTGCGCGACGTCCAGCACCTCGCGCAGCATGGGGCTCACGATCCCGGGCTGCCCGGGCGAAAGACCATTCAAGCGTGACAAATCACTATGGGCGTCATGAAACCCGAGCGTCCGGTGAACAGCCGCGATCGCCTCGAACGCCCGCTCGATCGCCGCCTCGGCGAGGTCACGCTCGACACCGGCCACACCGATACGCACCAGAGTCCCGAGCCATGGGCGAACCAACTCCAGCCAACCCTCGCGACCCGCACGGTGAACATGCGACGAAGACCTTGGCGGTGTTTCTTTTCTCATCGGACTTTGATGATATCTTCGGTATCAGGTCGTTCGCAGGAGACTTTCCCATGGCCACCGATTCGAAGCGTCCCACGTACACGGTCGAAGCGATTCCCTCGGAC
>JAFMJH010000056.1 GCA_017853555.1 Steroidobacteraceae bacterium | reverse complement strand
ACGCGTGGCGAGGAGGTCTTCGAGCTTCGCGAAAACGAGTCCACCTACATCCCGGTCGGAACCAAGCATCGCATCGAGAACCCTGGCGCGGATCCGTTGCACATCATCGAAGTCCAGTCCGGGGATTACCTCGGAGAAGACGACATAGTCCGCTTCGAGGATCGGTACGGGCGGGGCAGTCCCTAGTTCGACCGGGTATACTCCCGCATTGGTTTTTCGCTCCAGGATTCCGCCATGACCCAAGGCTATCGCCCGGGCCGTCGTACGTTGACTCGCGCCTTCATGCCGGGCTTCACGCTCATCGAGTTGCTCATCGTGATCGTCATCCTGGGGCTGCTGCTCTCGCTCGTGGCGCCGGCGATGTTTTCGAAGGTGGGTTCGTCGCAGCGCAAGGCCGCGATGGCGCAGATGCAGATGCTCTCGACCGCGCTCGATACCTATCGACTCGACGTCGGCAGTTATCCCGAAGCGCTGTCTGAATTGCGTGCCGGCAAGGCGCCGGGTTGGGATGGTCCGTATCTGCCGCGCGAGTTGCCGAACGATCCTTGGGGCAACCCGTACGTGTACCAGCTCGGCGGAGAGTCGGGTAAGCCGTTCGCTCTGAAAAGTTTTGGCAAAGACGGGCGCCAAGGTGGCGATGGCGATAACGAGGACATCGTCTACCAATGAGTCTCGAGACGCTCTTCGCAGATAGCGGCGTCCAAGTCGAAGATTTGGACAAGGCGCGCGCGTACCAGCAGAAATACGGCGGCCGTCTCGAGCAAATCCTCGTCAACATGGGCAGCTTGAGTTCCGATGCGCTGCCCGGAATCTATTCCCGTCTTTTGGGCGTCGAGACGCTCGCGCCCACGGCAGCGCCGTCGTGGGAAGCGCCGGACAACGTCGACGATCAACCGCTCGATTTTCTCGTGCCGCGCGGCTGGATCCCCTACGCGTGCGCCGAGAGCGGTCGCTGGACCTATGCGACGCGCGCGCCACTCGATCTCGAAGTGAATGATTGGTTGCGTCGTCAAGGCGACGACTTCGAGTTGCTGCTCGTCAGCGAAGAGACGCACGGCATCTTGCGTAGTCGCCTTGGTCGCTACCAGGACACCGTCAAAGACACGGGGCTGGACACCGTCGAAGAAGGGCGGTTGCGAGAACTCGCCACCGAAGCGCCGACCGTCAACTTGCTGAACACCTTGCTGGCGCGCGCGTTGAAACAGGGTGCATCGGATATGCATCTCGAGCCCCAAGGCGGGCCGGCACGCGTGCGCTACCGAATCGACGGCGTGTTGCACGAAGTCGATACGATTCCCGCGTCGATGGTGATGCCCGTGGTGACGCGCCTCAAAATTTTGGCGGGCATGGACATCGGCGAGCGCCGCCGCCCCCAGGACGGCAAGATCGAGTTGCGCGTCGCCGGCGAAGACATCGACATCCGCGCCTCCGTGTTGCCGGTGACCGACGGCGAGAGCGCCGTGCTGCGCTTTCTGCGCAAGTCCGCGCTCGTCTATGACATGAAAGAGCTGGGTCTCTCGAGCGACATCGAGCAGATGATCCTCGAAGACATCGCCGTCACCTCGGGCGTGGTGCTGCTCACCGGCCCGACCGGTTCGGGCAAGACCACCACGCTCTACACGTTCTTGAGCCGTCTCAATCGACGTGAAGTGAAGATCGTGACCCTGGAAGATCCGGTCGAGTATCAACTCGCGGGTATCAACCAGGTGCAGGTGCAGCCTGCCATCGGTTTCGACTTCGCCGCCGGCTTGCGCAGCATCGTGCGTCAAGACCCCGACATCATCATGGTCGGTGAAATTCGCGACAAAGAAACCGCCGCCGTGGCTATGCAGTCGGCGCTCACTGGACATCTGGTGTTCTCGACCGTCCACACCAACGATTCGCCGAGCGCGTACACGCGTCTGCTCGATCTCGGGGTCGAAGAGTTTTTGCTCAACGCGGCGTTGCGCTCGATCATCGGTCAGCGCCTCGCGCGTCGCCTGTGCCCGCACTGCGCCGTCCCGCATCCCAAAGCGGCTCAGTTGATGGACGATCTGAATTTGCACGCCCTGGCCGCGCGCATCGGTTGCACGACGCCGCGTCTGCTCGAGGCCAAGGGCTGCGATCACTGTGCCCACACCGGCTACAAGGGTCGTGTGGCGGTAGCCGAATATCTGCGCTGTGACGCGCACATCCGTGCGCTGCCCAAAGGTCCGACGTTCCTGCCGGCGGCGCGCGCGCATGCGGCGGCGCAAGGTTGGCGCACGTTGGTCGAGGACGGATTTGCCAAAGCGCTCAACGGCGTCACGACCGTCGCCGAAGTGCTCCGAGTGGCGGGTTGATGGCTCAGTTTCGTTACGCAGGGTTCGACGAGTCCGGAGCGCGTGTGGACGGCACGATCGAGGCCGACAGCGTCGAGGCGGCGATGCGCGAGTTGCGCGGGCGCGGGCTGATCTTGAGCAAAGTCGGGCCGGTCGATTCGGATCAGGATTGGCGGGCACTGATCGGTCTCGGGTCCGAGAAGGTCGGTTTGGGCGACGTCGAATTTTTGACCGCAGAGCTGAGCTTGTTGCTCGATAGCGGCGTACGCATCGATCGCGCCATCGGCATTTTGCAGCGTGCCGGAAAGAGTGCGGCGATGTCGCGCCTGTTGGGCGCGCTGGCCAACGACATCAAACAGGGCAAGCAGCTTTCCGAAGCCGCTGCTGCGCATCCCGACATTTTCGACAAGTTGTACGTCAATCTCGTCGCGCTCGGCGAGGCGAGCGGGCGTTTGCCGCAAGTGTTTCGCGGTCTCGCGGAAGATCTGAAATTCCAGCGTGATCTGCGAGACAAAGTCATCTCGGCCGCGACCTATCCGCTCGTCGTCGCAGGCGTGTGCGTGATGGCGGTGATCTTCATCTTCAATTTCGTCGTGCCGAATCTCGAAACCTTGTTCGCCGACGCGCGCGAATTGCCGTGGTACACCTCGGCGCTGCTCGGTTCGAGCAAGTTCATGCGCCAGTGGCAGTGGTTCGTGTTTTTGGGTCTCGCGGTGCTCGTCGCGGGTGTTTGGCGCGCCCGCAAGAGTCCGTCGGTGATCGATTTCCGTGACCGCATGCTGCTCGAGACGCCGGGGTTGCGCGATGCCACGGCAGTCGTCGAGCGTATTCGGTTTGCAAGTGGTCTCGGCATGATGCTGGAGGCGGGTCTGCCGGTCGATCGTGCGCTGACGCTCGCGACCGGCAACATCCGGCATGGCACGCTGCGGCGCGAAGTGGCCCTGGCGGTCGACAAGGTCAAGCGCGGTGAGCAGATTTCGACGGTGTTGCGTCAAACGCGGTTGTTCCCCGACTACTACGCCTCGCTGCTCGAAGTCGGCGAGGAGAGCGGCGAACTTGCGCGCGTGTTCACCGAAATCGCGCGCCGCAGCCGCGACGCGTTCGCCGCCTGGACGCAGCGCGTGACCACGTTGCTCGAGCCGTTGTTGATTTTGCTCATGGGTCTGATCGTCGGCGGTGTCGTCGTGATCATGATGCTCAGCATCACCTCGGTGGCAGACGTCGGCGTCTGAGTCGGCGACGATCCGATGAAAATTCTGCTGGTGCACAACTTCTATCGCTCGGGTGCGCCCGGTGGCGAAGATGTCGTCTTCGCGCAGGAAAAGTCGTTGCTCGAAGCAGCCGGTCATGAGGTGATCACCTACACCCGCAGCAACGACGAGATGAACGAGCGCAATCCGCTCGATGTGCTGCGTACGATCGCCGGTTTGCGACGCTCGCGACGTACGGTGCGCGAACTCGGGGCATTGTTGCAACGCGAACGCCCGGACGTCGCGCATTTTCACAACACGTTCCCGCTCATCAGCGCGAGCGGTTACGAAGCGTGCGTCGAAGCGGGCGTGCCCGTGGTGCAGACCTTGCACAATTTCCGAATGACCTGCGCGGCCGGGACGCATTACCGCGCGGGGCGGGTGTGCGAGTCGTGCACGGCGCAGGATCATCGCGCGGCGATCGAGCATCGTTGTTACCGCAATTCCGCCGCTGCGAGTTTTGCCGTCGCGCGCATGTTGCGCGCTCAGGCCATCGACCGCTCACTCGTGAGGGGCGTAGACCGATTTTTGGTGCTTTCGCCGTTCGCCGCCAAGCGGTTCGTCGCGGCGGGCATCCCGCCCGAAAAAATTACGGTCAAGCCCAACTGCGTCGAGGTGGGTGAGCAGTTGGTCGAGCGTCCGCATCGAGATGTGACGGCGGCTCGGCCGTTTGCGATTTTCGTCGGCCGCCTGTCGTCGGAGAAGGGTGTACGCACGTTGTTGCGTGCGTGGCAGGGCTTGCGTGATCTGCCGCTCAAAATCGTCGGCGACGGACCTTTGCGCGGCGAGCTGCAGGCCATCGTCCATGAAGCGAATTTGCCGGTCGAATTTCTCGGTTTGTGCAGTCGCGCCGATACGCTCGCGCAGGTCGCGCAGGCTGCGATGCAGATAGTCCCGTCCGAGTGCTTCGAGGGAACGCCGCTCGTCATCCCCGAAGCGTGGTCCCGGGGTACGCCGGTGATCGCGGCACATTTGGGTTCGATGATCGACACCCTCGGTCCCGAGCCCTGCGGGATCTTTTTCACGCCCGGTGATGCCGCAGATCTCATGCGTGCCGTGCGGCAGTTGCAAGCAGACCCGCTGCTCGGTGCCGCGCTGCGCACAAAAGGTTTCGATCGCTGTCGGCGCGTGCATTCGCCCGCGGCGACGCTGGCCGTTCTCGAATCAACGTACCAGAGCCTTCTCGCCTCTCGAGTGGCCGCATGAGAGTTTCGATCGTCACCGCGGTCCTCAATGGCGCCGACGCCATCGCGCGCACGATGGAATCGGTCGCCTCCCAGGACTATCCGTCCATCGAGCACATCGTCATCGATGGCGCTTCGCGCGATGCGACGCTCGAAACCGTGCGCCGTCACGGGCGGCGCGTGGCGGTGGTGCAAAGCGGGCGCGACGGCGGCGTATACGAGGCCTTCAACAAAGGTTTGCGGGCGGCCTCGGGTGAAGTGATCGCATTTCTAAATGCGGGCGATACCTACGTGCACCCGGGGGCCGTTTCGCGCCTGATGCGCGAATTTGAGGATCCGAACGTCGGTGCCGCGTTCGCCGATCTCGACATCACCGATCCTGTGCAACCGGAGCGCGTGCTGCGGCGGTATCGCTCGGGCGGGTTCGCGCCGCGGCGTCTTGCGGCGGGTTTCATGCCTGCGCATCCGACGCTGTTTATGCGGCGCGAGGTGTATGCGTGTGCGGGACGCTACGACGAGAGTTTCAGGATCGCGGGCGACTATGAGCTGTGTTTGCGCGTGTTCGCCCGGCAGCACACGCCGTTCCGTCATGTGAACGAAGTGTTGGTGCGCATGCCGAGCGGCGGCATGAGCAATCGCGGGCTCGCGAGCGCGTTGACGATCACGCGCGAGATGCATCGCGCATGTTTGCAAAACGGGATCGAGACCTCCTGGTTCAAATTGCTGCTGCGTCTGCCGGTGAAGAGCCTTTCGAGGTTCATGCGTGGCGGTTGAGAGCGTCGGCGCGTCGTCGCAGCGGGTGTTGGTGACCGGGGTCACGGGCCTGGTTGGTCGCCACGTTGCCAAGACCTTGATCGCCGGCGGTGCGCAGGTGGTGGGTGCCGTGCGCGGTCCTGTCGATCCGCTCAAAAAAATCCCCGGCGTGCAGTATTGCCAAGTGGGTGACATCGGGCCCGCGACGCACTGGGATGCCGCCCTCCACGGGGTCTCTGCGATCGTCCACGCGGCAGCGCACGCGCATGTGATGGCGCCCCGGGATGCGGATCGCGAGGCCTATCGCATCGTCAACGTTCAGGGCACGCAAGCGCTCGCCGAAGCGGCGCGTCGATCGGGTGTTGCG
>JAFMJH010000055.1 GCA_017853555.1 Steroidobacteraceae bacterium | reverse complement strand
ATACGCCGCAGATCGTTGAGCACGGACCCCGCGAGGTGCAAAATCCGCCCATGCCCACACCTCCCGCCCCGGTCGACCGCCCCCTGCCGCGACGCATCGCGCTTGTCGGCACCGGCCTCGTCGGCGCCAGCTGGGCGGTGGTTTTCGCGCGCGCCGGATACATGGTGCGCGCCTACGACGCCGACCCCGCGCAAGCGCCGCGGGCGCGTGCGCAGATCCTGCGTTCGCTCGAGACGCTGGTCGACTACGATCTGCTCGACGAACCGGCGGCGCAGGTCGCCGACCGCGTGCAGTTTTGCGACACGCTCGACGATGCGCTCGCGCAGGCCGATTACGTGCAGGAGTCGATCGCCGAGCAGCTCGAGGCCAAGCGTGCGCTCTACGCGGAACTCGATGCGCGGTTGCCGAAGCGGGTATTGCTCGCGAGCTCGACGTCCGCCTTTCCGACCTCCTCGTTCGCAGGCGGGCTTGCAGGCGAATCGCGCTGCCTGGTCGTGCACCCGGTCAACCCGCCGCACCTGATCCCATTCACCGAAATCTGCGGCAGCGACGCGACGGCACCCGAAACCATCGATACCGCGATGCAACTGATGCGCGCCGTCGGTCAGTCGCCGGTGCACGTGCGCGGCGAGATCACCGGATTTTTGTTGAACCGTCTGCAGTGGAGCCTGCTGGCCGAGGCCTGCCGGCTGGTGGCCTCCGGCGTGGTCACGCCGGAGGCGGTCGATCAGGCTTTGCGCGACGGACTCGGTCGACGCTGGGCGTTCATGGGACCGTTCGAGGTGGGCGATCTCAATGCGCCGCAGGGCCTCGGCGATTATCTGCGCCGGTTTCGGCCCACGATCCGCGCGATCGACGCCGCGAGCGCCGAGCAGCCGCTCGAACTCGATGAATCTTTGATCGACGCGCTGGATGCCGACGCGCGCTCGCGCCTGCAACGCCCGCGCGAGCAGCGCATCGCCGACCGCGAACGCGCCCTGCTCGAACTCGTCCGCCTGTCACGCCGTCGCTGATTTGAAGCGACGCCGATAGGCGTGCAACAAGGGCTCGGTGTAGCCGCTCGGTTGCGTGACCCCCTCGAACACGAGCGCCCGTGCCGCCTGAAATGCGAGGCTGGTCGCCGCGTGGCCCGCCATCGGGCGATAGAGCGGATCATTCGCGTTTTGCGCATCGACTTTGGCCGCCATACGTGCGAAGGCCGCGTCGACTTCGGTCGCGGTGCACACGCCGTGCAACAACCAATTGGCGATGTGTTGCGACGAGATGCGCAACGTCGCGCGATCTTCCATGAGCCCGATGTCGTGAATGTCGGGCACTTTCGAACAACCGATGCCCTGGTCGATCCAGCGCACCACGTAACCCAGAATTCCCTGCGCATTGTTGTCGAGTTCCTCGCGGATCTCGGCTGCCGACCACGCGGGCGCGGACACCACCGGAATACTCAACAATTTCTCGAGCGCCGCGACGGGCTCGCGCGCCCGCTCGGCCTGTCGCGCGAACACGTCGATCGCGTGATAGTGCGTGGCGTGCAAGGTCGCCGCCGTCGGGCTCGGCACCCACGCGGTGCTTGCCCCGGCGCGCGGATGCGCGATTTTCTGCGCGAGCAGATCAGCCATGCGATCCGGTGCGGCGAACATGCCCTTGCCGATCTGTGCGCGCCCCGAAAGGCCGCAGGCGAGACCGATCTGCACGTTGCGATCTTCATAGGCTGTGAGCCAGGCGGAGGTCTTCATGTCGCCTTTGCGCAGCATCGCTCCGGCGCGCATCGAGGTGTGCATTTCGTCGCCGGTGCGATCGAGGAAGCCCGTATTGATGAACACGATGCGGTGTCGCACCGCCGCGATGCAGGCCGCGAGATTCGCGGACGTCCGCCGCTCTTCGTCCATGACGCCCACTTTGAGCGTGTAGCGCGCCATGCCGAGCAGATCTTCGACGGCCCCGAACAACTCATTGGTGAACGCGACCTCCCGAGGTCCGTGCATCTTCGGTTTGACGATGTACACCGACCCTGCGCGACTGTTGACGTAGCGTCCGTTGCGTCGCAGGTCGTGCAGCGCGATCAGGCTCGTGACGATCGCATCGAGTATGCCTTCGGGCAGTTCCGCGCCCGTGGCATCGCGCACGGCCGGCGTCGTCATGAGATGCCCCACGTTGCGCACCAGCAGCATGCTGCGACCGGGCAGCGCAAAGCGCGTGCCGTCCGGCGCGAGGTACTCGCGATCGCGCGCGAGCGTGCGCGTCAAGGTCTTGCCGCCTTTGTCGAAGCTCGCCTCCAGCGTGCCACGCATCAAACCGAGCCAGTTGCGATAGGCGGCGACTTTGTCGTCTGCATCGACGGCCGCGACCGAATCCTCGAGATCCACGATGCTCGACAGTGCCGACTCGAGCACCACGTCCGCGATCTGCGCGGGGTCCGTGCGACCCACCGCATGCGAAGGATCGATGACGATTTCGATGTGCAGACCGTGATGACGCAGCAACCAGTTCTGCCCTGCACGGCCGACGAGCTGCGACGGCTCTGCAAGGCGCAACTCGCCACCGCGCCAATCGGCCCACTTGCCCGCGGCGAGCGGCACGCTGCGGTCGAGAAATTCTTTGGCCCAGGCGATCACCTGCGCACCGCGCGCCGCATCGTACCCGCGCCCCGACGCCTGACCCGGCAACGCATCGGTGCCGTAGAGCGCATCGTAAAGACTGCCCCAGCGTGCGTTGGCCGCGTTCAGCACGAAGCGCGCATTGAGCACCGGCACGACGAGTTGCGGCCCCGCGAGCGTTGCGAGTTCCGCATCGACGTTCGCCGTCTCGATCGAGAACGGCGCGGGCTCATCGATCAGGTATCCGATCCGTCGCAGAAACGCGTGATACGCGGTCGCATCGAACGCGGCGCCCGCGTGCGACGCGTGCCAGGCGTCGATATCGGTTTGCAGACGCTCGCGCTCGGCGAGCAAGGCGAAGTTCACCTGTGCAAAGCGGGCAAAGATTTCCGCAAACCCGCGCCAGAAGTGCGCGACGTCAACGCCGCTCTGCGGCAGCGCTTCGTGCTCGAGAAAGTCCGCCAGCGTGGCGGCGACGCGCAGTCCTGCGCGCTCGACGGCAAAATCCTTTTCGCCCATGGAACACCTCCGGGAACGGCTCCGGACGAAATTATGGACTGCCGTCGGTCGGCGCGATAGCCGCCAAAGGCGGCGAATCCGGCGTCAGTCGCCCAGAACGGGCTGCGTGCGCTCGGCGTACCCGCGCTGCATGGCCAAAAGACCCAAAATGGTCAACGCGCCCCCGGCAGCAAACGTTGTCCAGGATCCGATGCCGAAATAAAGCGGCCCGGCGAGCGCGGGCCCGGCGATGCGCCCGGCGGTCCCCGCCGCGTTGATCGCACCGAGCACGGCGCCGCGCCGATCAGGCGTCGCCTCGAGCGTGGCGAGCGAAGAGCTCGCCGGGAAGAAGAGTCCGATCGCAAGCCCGAACAGCAGCACGCCCGCCCACACGCCCGACTCACCCTGCGCGAGCGGCAGCACCACGAGCGCGAGCAACACGGCGAGCAAAGAACCGAGCGTGACCACGCGCTCGCCGAAGCGCTGCGAGGCCGGACCGATCAGCAACATTTGCGACAGCGCCGCCATCGCGCCCATCGCCGCGAACAACACGCCGATCTGCCGCAAAGACAAACCGAACTCGCCGCGCGCCCAAAAAGGAAAGACCGATTGCAAAGCACTGCTGCCGAACCCGACCGCGAGCGAAGCGACGAGCAAGGCCAACATGCGCGGATTGAGGCCGCGCAACGACGTGCCCGATTCCTGCGATGCGCGTGCGGCCGGCGCTACACCGAGCGGTCGACGAAGTTCGGGCGGCAGACTCTCTCGCAAGGCGAGCAACGCGCCTGCCGTCGCGAGTGCGCACAAGGTCGCCGCGACGATCCCGGGCCAAAAAAGACTGACGCCCGATGCCGAGAGATCGCCGAGCCAACCGCCGAGAGGCGGCCCTGCTGCGAACCCGACGCCGTACGCGGACCCCACGATGCCGAGGCTGCGGGCGCGATTTTCGTCGGGCGTGACGTCCGAGGCATATGCCATGGCCGTCGCGAGGTTGCCCGACATGATGCCGCCGAGCGCGCGCGCGCACAGCAAGCTCGCCAAAGAATCCGCGGTCGCGAGCCAAAGATATCCGGCCACGCTGCCCGCGAGACTCACGAGCAACACCGGCCGGCGACCGTACGCATCGCTCAAGCGACCCCACACCGCCATGCCGAGCAACTGGAAGGTCGAGAACACGCCCGGGCCACCGAACGATTTCCAAAAGGGCGAGGCGCCGAACTGGTCGGCAACGAGCGGGAACGGAACCGTGGTGATGCCGTAACCCATCAGGCTGATGAAGACCACCAGCCAGATCACTGCGAGCGCTTTCATGAGAGGGCGGCGAGTCTACTACACCCTCCGCACGATCTGCGGTCGATCGCCGCGGCGACCGATCAGCGTGCGCTGCGATAGCCACCCTGCACGCCGAGCGGCGACATCACCACTTGCCACAGCTGGTTCACCCGCGCACGAAACGAGCCTGCACAGCTGAGCAGGTAATAGCGCCACATGCGCCGGAAGCGCTCATCGTGCTTGCGCTGCAATCGCGGCCACGCGGCCTCGAAGCGCTGATGCCACGCGAGCAGCGTGCGATCGTAATCGGCGCCGAAGTTGTGCCAATCCTCGACGACGAAGTCGCGCTCGCACGCGTCGATGATTTGCGCCATCGACGGCAACACGGCGTTCGGGAAGATGTACTTCTCGATCCACGGATCGACGCCCGTGCTGGCATTGCCGCGGCCGATGGTGTGCAGGAGAAACAGCCCCTGCTCGCTCAACGAGCGCCGCACGAGATCAAAATAGGCTTCGTAGTTGCGCGGACCGACATGCTCGAACATGCCGACCGAGGCGATGCGATCGAATCGCTCGTGACCGTCGCGATTGAAGTCGCGGTAGTCCATGAGCTCGAAGCGAATCGGCAACGCTGCGCACAAGGTCTTGCCGAGGGCGGCCTGTTGCGCCGAAATCGTGAGCCCGACGCAACTCACGCCATGATGCTCGGCCGCATGACGCATCAGACTGCCGAAGCCGCAGCCGATGTCGAGCACGCGCATGCCCGGTCGCAAGCCGAGCTTGCGACAGATCAATTCCAACTTGTCGCGTTGCGCCTCGTCGAGCGTCGTCGCCGTCAGCCAGTATCCGCAGCTGTAGGCCAGATACGGATCGAGCATGCTGCGGTAGAGCTCGTTGTCGATGTCGTAGTGCTGATGGCCGACTTGCCACGCGCGCGCGCCGGCCTGCAGGTTGAAAAGACGCGCCTTGAGCGTCGCCCAAAGAATGCCCGGCTGCACGACCTCCTCATCGAGCCGCGCGCCGAGCACGCGTGCCATGAAGCCGTCGATCTGGTTGCAGTCCCACCACCCGTCCATGTAACTCTCGCCGAGCCCCAGACTCCCCTCGCGCAGAATTCGCGTGAAGGTCTGCGGGTGACGGATGCGCAGGTCCCACGGCCGCGTGCCGTCGACTTGCACGTCGGCCTTGGCGAGCAGACGCGACGCCCATTCGACGTTGGCCGGGACCGCGCTGCGCGGCTCTTTGCGGGTTTCGATGAGTTGATTCGCCATGCGGCGAATCTAGGCGAGCGCTGCGCCTGCGTCCGTGCTGCAACGCACGGGCGATCGAACGAGAGAGTGGCGCGCCCGGAGAGATTCGAACTCCCGACCTTCTGGTTCGTAGCCAGACACTCTATCCAACTGAGCTACGGGCGCGCGGAAAGGGGGCGGATTATAGAGGAACGGGCGGCCAGACTCCACACCTCGCCACGGCCGCGCGGCGAGCGCCGCGGAGGGCCTGAAACCGTGCGGATCCGGCCAAGATTACTGGCGAAACAGCGCTTTACGACACACCACAACCCACAGCACCACGGGCATCGCCATGGGGGCGACGATGGTCGCGAGATAGAACGCGAACGTCACCGCGTGGAAATAGACGCGCGGATACGGGTGCGCGGTGGTCGGAAAATCCGGCGGCTGCGGCAACATCGCGTCGTCGAGCAGACTCGGCGTGCCG
>JAFMJH010000054.1 GCA_017853555.1 Steroidobacteraceae bacterium | reverse complement strand
GCACTGCCTTCACACGGCAGGGGTCACTGGTTCGATCCCAGTACCGCCCACCATCCCGGTTGGCTTCTCGCGAGCCCTTCGGGTAGACTTCGCCGCCCTCTTCGGAGGGTGCTTAGCTCAGCGGTAGAGCGTCGCCCTTACAAGGCGAGGGTCGGGGGTTCGATCCCCTCAGCACCCACCACGGTTGGAGCGGTAGTTCAGCTGGTTAGAATACCGGCCTGTCACGCCGGGGGTCGCGGGTTCGAGTCCCGTCCGCTCCGCCATTTTCCCTCGCTGAGATTCTGGGGGCAGAGTCGCCTCAGAGTTGAGCAATCAGTGATTTCGGGACTCTGGTGGTCCGTGCGTCATCGATGGCTCGATCGCCGAATGTCCGGGTCGAGATCGTTCAACGGAACGCCGAATGAAAAAAATAGCGATCATCGGTTTGGGTTACGTCGGCCTGCCGCTCGCGGTGGAGTTCGGAAAGATCAGGCCGGTGATCGGGTTCGACATCGACGCCGCGAGGATTCGCGAGCTCTCCGAAGGCGTCGATCGCACGCTCGAATGCAGCGTCGAACAACTGAAGTCGGCGTCGGGTCTGGCGTTCCATTCGGACCCTGCCGCATTGCGCGCGGCACAGATATTCATCGTCACCGTCCCGACTCCGGTCGATCGCACCAATCGGCCCGATCTCCAGCCTTTGATCAAGGCGAGTCAAACCGTCGGCCGCGCCCTGAAGCGGGGCGACATCGTGATTTACGAGTCCACCGTATACCCGGGGGCGACCGAAGAAATCTGCGTGCCGACCCTGGAGGTTGCCAGCGGTTTGAAGTTCGGAGTGGATTTCCACTGCGGCTACAGTCCGGAGCGCATCAATCCGGGCGACAAAATCAATACTTTGACGACGATCAAGAAAATCACGAGCGGCAGTTCGCCCGATGTCGCGCGCGAGATCGACGATCTTTACGGCGCGATCATCACCGCCGGGACATGGCGCGCCAGCAGCATCAAGGTTGCCGAGGCTGCAAAAGTCATCGAAAACAGTCAGCGTGATTTGAACATCGCGTTCGTGAACGAATTGTCGGTGATATTCGATCGGATCGGCATCGACACGATCGAAGTTCTGGAAGCGGCGGGCAGCAAGTGGAATTTTTTGCCGTTTCGCCCCGGGATGGTCGGCGGACACTGCATCGGCGTGGATCCCTACTACCTGACCCACAAGGCAGAAGAGCTGGGTTATCACCCGCAAGTCATTTTGGCGGGACGACGCATCAACGACGAAATGGCGCGCTACGCGGCCAGATCGCTGATCAAGCGGATGCTCAACAACGGCATCGATGTGGCGCATTCGGTGGTTTTCGTTCTGGGCGTGACTTTCAAGGACAATTGCCCGGACATTCGCAACAGCAAGGTCGTCGATCTGATCGATGAACTGAACTCCTGGGGCGTCACGGTTCGGGTGGTCGATCCCTGGGCGGACCCGGAAGAGGTCCGGCGCGAATACGGCATCGAGTTGAGTCGCATCGACGACGTCCAAGGTGCCGACTCGATCGTGGTTGCGGTTGCTCATGACCAATTCAAGCAACTTCGCTGTGACGACCTGCGTGCGCGATGTCGCGTAGAGTCTCCCGTGCTGGCGGATCTGAAGGGAATTTATCCCGTGTCGGAAGTGGTGCGAGCGGGCTTCTCGGTTTTCCGGCTCTAGATCGCGAGTCGCGCGTGAGTGGGCGAAACATCGTTCATGACTAGCTCAAGGCGGTCATATTTGTTGGCTGCATTCGCAAAGCTCGCCGCCGGTTCGATCGCGGGATACGCGTTGGTTTTGATCTTGACCCCTGTCCTGACGCGGATTTACTCCCCGTCCGATCTGGGCTTCTTTTCAGTCGTCTCCGCGTTTGTCGGCATCCTTCCGCCACTGTTGACCGTGAGCTACCCGTTCGGTCAGTTGAGTGCGCCCAATACATCCGATGCAGCCCGCTTCGCGATCGCCGGTCTTTGGGCGGCTGCTGCGCTGTCCATCGCGATCGCGTGCGTCGGTTTGCTTGTGGGCGCGTTTGCGCGCGTCGAGATCGGCGTCTATGCGGCGTTTCTTTGTGCTCTAGTCTGCGGCCTGCTCGCCGTCCTCTCCTCAATCGGGATCAATTGGGCCATCCGACGACGTCTCGAGAGCAGGGCGGCATTCGCGACGTTCGCGAATCTGGGTGGACGCGGCGTGTTCCAGGTTGCGCTCGGCGGCGTGCTCGGTGGCGTGAAGGGGTTGATTGCCGGGGAGTTGCTGGGTCGACTGTCGGCTTGGTTGATCATCGAACGCGGCGTGGCGCGCATCGCCTGCCGAATCGATGCACGTCGACGCAACGCGGTCCTTCGGCATGCGCGACGACATCGAAGATATCCGACGGTGATCACGCCGGCTTTGACGCTCGAAAACTTGCTGGTCTGGTTGCCTGCCCCGTTGTTCGCCGTGGCCTTCACTCCGGAAGTCGGTGGCCTCATCGCTCTGGTCCAGAGGTTCGCATCGGTGCCGTTGACCATCGTCAATCAATCTCTCGCTTCGTTGTTCCACCGCGAATTGGTAGCATGGAGACAAGCGCATACGGCGCGGGTCAAACGGTATTTGTTCTTGGTCGCTGGAATCACCATGGCGCTTGCGTGGCCGCTGTCCGTCGCGATTTCACATTACGGTCCGGCATTGGCGAGCGACATCTTCGGCGGCGGTCAATGGGCGCAGTCCGCGACGATCGCCGCCATTCTGGTTCCGGTGTATTGCGCGCAGTTGCTGACGCTGTTTTCCGATCGAATCCTCATGATTGCCGATCGCAACGAGTTGAAGCTGATCGCTCTGTCGATCAATCTCGTCATGTTCGTCGCAACGCTCGGTGTTGCCGTTTACGCACAGTGGCGCTGGGAGTTTGCCCTAGTCGTGTTTTCCGCGACCCAATGCATCTCCTATGTCATCTTCTTTTCGTATGTCGTGAAAGGCTTCGAGGCGCAGCAGTCCGAGCCGGTTCGGGGCGAGGGGTAGACCATGTGCGGAATTTTCGGCGTCATCGACGGGCAACAGGTCGATGGCAAGTTGTTCAGAAAACTTGCTCTGCTCTCCGGTCGGCGCGGCAAAGATTCGAGCGGCTTGGCCTATCTGGACAACGGCACCTATCGTGTCGTCCGTGCCGACTTCCACGTCAAGACGCTGCTGTCTGAAGTCGACATCAGTCGAACCCGGTTCGTGATGGGGCACAGCCGTCTGATCACGAACGGCCAGGCGGACAATCAACCGGTCGTGCGGGACAACTTGGCCGTCGTGCACAACGGCATCCTCACGGACGATCGCGAATACTGGGCGCGGACGACGCGCAAGCGGTTGTATGCGATCGACACCGAAATGATCCTGACGGTCGCACAAGATCATATGAATCGAGGCGCGCCGATTGCCGAGCTGGCCGAGGCGATCAAGGCCTCATCCTCCGGGTCCTTTTCCTGCGCGTTGTTGATGCCCGCGATCGGCAAGCTCGTGTTGACGTCGAACACGGGCAGCCTGTACGTCGGGCGGCGCGACGGATCGATCGTCTTCGCGTCGGAGCGCCATTTTTTGATCGCGATCGGGTGCAACGAGATTCGCCAGATCGTCGGCACCGAAGCTCTTGATCTGCCGGCCTCGTCGAATGACATTTCCGTGGTCGACAAGAAAGTGCCTCGCCCGGATCTGATTCCCAGTTTGGTTTCGCGGTCGGTCGAAGAGAAAAAACTGCTATTCCCGCAGCCCGATTTGCGCAGATGCTCGCGTTGCGTACTGCCCGAGACGATGCCGTTCATCGAGTTCGATTCGAGCGGCGTTTGCAACTACTGCAACCATCACGTGTCGCGAAACAAGCCGAAGCCTCGTGCGGTATTGAGCGGGCTGCTCGATCGCTATCGAGACCGTGGCAATGATCGATGCATCCTGCCCTTTTCGGGCGGCAGAGACAGCAGTTTTGCGCTGCATCTCGTCGTGAAAGAGTTCGGCATGAAGCCCGTTACCATGACCTACGACTGGGGCATGGTCACGGATCTCGCGCGGCGCAACATCAGCCGCATGTGCGGCGAGTTGGGCGTCGAAAACATCCTCATCGCCGACGATATCGCGAACAAACGCAGAAACATCCGTCTGAATCTCGTTGCATGGTTGAAGCGGCCGGATCTCGGGATGGTCAACATCCTGATGGCCGGCGACAAGCACTTCTTCCGGCACATCGAGACCATCAAGCGTGAAACCGGGATTTCTTTGAACTTGTGGGGCATGAATCCTTTGGAGGTCACCCACTTCAAGGCGGGCTTCCTCGGGTTTCCGCCGGATTTTGCGACCAAACAGGTGTTCTATACCGGTGTCTGGAGTCAGCTGCGGTATCAAGCGCTCAGAGCCGAAAAGATGATCCGGAATCCCGGCTATCTGAATCGCTCCCTCTGGGATACGTTTTCGGGCGAGTATTTCCGCAGCATCCAGAAGAAGACGGACTTCTACAATCTCTTCGACTATTGGCGTTGGGACGAGAACGAGATCGACAGTTCGATCGAGGCCTATGGGTGGGAGCGGGCGGTCGATACGAAGTCCACCTGGCGTATCGGCGACGGAACCGCCGCTTTCTACAACTACGTCTACTACACCCTCGCCGGATTTTCGGAGCACGATACCTTCCGCAGCAACCAGGTGCGTGAAGGCCAACTGTCCAGAGCCGAAGCCTTGGCGCTGGTGTCGGACGAAAATCGGCCGCGTTACCAAAACATCAAGTGGTACCTCGATGCCGTAGGCCTGGATTTCGACGCGGTCATCGACGTGATCAATGCCGCGCCGCGACAGTATTGATCCGATCATCGATACATGAAGCGGATTTGGCTGATTTCGAAGTATTGTCGCCTGCCCGGGGGCGGCATTTATCCGGCTCGCGGGTTTTCGTTGCTGCGCGAAATGGTGCGCCTCGGCCATGACTGTACGCTGATCACCGCTCGCCACGACTGGACGTTCAAGAATTTTTTTCGCCGGTCGCCGGAGGAAATCAAGGTTGTCGACGGCATACGGGTGATCGAGATTCCCGTCATCGGCTACACGCGCGCGAAATCGTTCGCGAGGATCGCCGGTTGGATCCAGTTCGAGATCGGTCTTTTTTTGATGCGACGCGATCGGCTTCCCGCTCCGGACGTGATCATTGCTTCGAGTCTTTCGCTGCTCAGTATCTTGAATGCGTTGCTGATGCGGATGCGTCGCCGATGCAAGGTCGTATTCGAAGTCCGAGATGTTTGGCCCTTGGTGCTGACGGAAAACGGGGGCTTCAGCCGGCGCAATCCGCTGGTGCATCTGCTCGCATTCGTCGAGTGGCTCGGCTACCGATACTCCGATCGCATCGTCGGCACCATGCCGAATCTTCGCGAGCACGTGCGCGACGTCCTCGGCTACGAGCGACCCGTGCACTGCATTCCCATGGGCATACCCGAGGAATTGATCGCGAGCGCGCCGAAGCCGTTCCCCAGTCACTTGGAATCCGTATTCCCGAGTGGCAAGTTCGTCGTGACGTACGCAGGCTCGATCGGCATCGACAATGCGCTTGATACGCTGTTCGTTGCCGCTCGCATGCTGAAGGGCGATTCCAGAATCGCATTCTTCATCATCGGCAAGGGTGATCTGGTCGACCGATACAAGGCCGAGTGTACGGATCTTCCCGACGTTCGATTCGCGGATTCTGTCGCCAGCGAGTTTGTCCAACCCGTATTGACACGCAGTTCGGTTCTGTACTTCGCTGCGCACCCTTCCAAAGTATTGCGGTACGGACAGTCGTTGAACAAAGTCGTCGATTACATGTACTCGGGTCGGCCGATCGTGGCCTCCTTCACCGGCTTCCCGTCCATGGTCAACGAGGCTGAATGTGGCGTCTTCGTTCCCGCTGGTGATGCAGCTGCGCTGGCGGAACAGCTGACGCGCATGGCGTCATGGCCCGACGACGAACTTTCCCGAATCGGTCTCAACGGGCGGCGTTGGCTGTTGGCCAACCGATCATATCGGGCATTGGCCGAGGAATACCTGAAGGTCCTGGACTAGAAGAGCCGCGTATTCGTGGCGCCGGATGCCTTTGCGGCGGCCGGGTCTGATAGAATCGTCGGCCAGTCAAAAGCCTCGAATTCCGGCTCATCCAATCATGCTTCAAAATCTCAGCGACAGGCTCCGCGGCAAGAAATTCCAAGCCTGGTTCATCCTCATCTCCTTGGGTTTGACCTTCGTCATGTGGGGGTCCACCGGCCGGGTCAATCTCGATTTCGGTGACTCGCGTCCTTGGGCGGCGCGCGTCAACGGCGAGCGCATCGACCGCCGCGA
>JAFMJH010000010.1 GCA_017853555.1 Steroidobacteraceae bacterium | reverse complement strand
CGACGGCGCGACGGTCGAGAACTTCGCGGCCTCGAAACTCTCGGGCCGGGTCATGAACACGGGTCGCAAAGAAATCTTCGTGTCCTACGGCGCGTTCGTGCAGTTGTTCGACGTGCCGGCGAACGCGCACTTCACGATCATGGTCTCGAGCGAGGATGGCAGCTACGCCTCCGCGCAGGTCATCAACGCCGGCGGCGTGCTGCGCGTGATTCCGAACGGCGGCGAGGGCATCGACGTCGTGGCGCGCGGCAATGCGGTCGGCCTCGTCGCCGCCTCGAAGAAAGTCACCGCCAGCTGGACGCGCACCGGATGAAAGCGAACGGCCACCGCACTCGCATCGCGCTCGTCGATGATCAATCTTTGGTCCTCGAGGGTTTGCGGACCTTGCTCGAGCACGAGCCCGGCATCGACGTCGCGTTCGCGACCACCTCGTCGCAAGAGTTGCTCGATTGGCTGAAGCGCGATCGCGTCGACGTTGTCGTGAGCGACGTGCGCATGCCCGGGATTTCCGGTTTCGATATCTCGCGTCGTCTGCGCAGTGCGCAGCCGTCGACCCCCGTGATTCTGCTGACGACCTTCGACGATCGCGACCTGCTTACCGAGGCGGTGAAGGTCGGCGCCAAGGGGTTTTTGCTCAAAGGGGCGTCGCCGCAGGATCTGATCACTGCGATCGATGCAGTCGCGCGCGGCGGCGTGCTGCTGAACCCGGTCGAGGTGCCGGCCGTGCGTCAGGGAGGCACCAAGTTCGTCGCGCGCGCCGGTTCCGCGGCGATCACGGTTTCGCTCACGCCGCGCGAGCGTTCCATTCTGCGCCTCGCTGCCACCGGTCTCAGCAACAAAGAAATCGCCAAATCTCTCGGGCTCGTCGAGGGGACGGTGAAGAATTACATGTCGGAAGTCATGGAAAAGCTGGACTCGCGCGATCGTACGCAGGCGGTGATCCGCGCGATCGGTGCGGGGCTCATCTGAAGCGAGGCCTCACGCTGCGGGTGCGCGCTCGGGCAGGGTGATCTCGAGTTCGGCGCCGCCGGCCGCGCCGTTTTGCAGGCGATACTCACCACCCAAAGTATGCACGCGTTCGGCGAGCTGGCTGCGTCCGAAGCCCGCGGGGTCGCCGCGCAGGCCGCGACCGTTGTCGACCACGCGCAGCATGAAGCGATCGCCGATGCGGCGCAACGACAGCGTGATGCGCGCGGCGCCGCCGTGGCGCAGCGCATTCGAAACGCCTTCCTGGGCGGCGCGCAACAAAAGTCGCGCGACTTCGCCGTCCTGCACGCGCAAGTCGTCCTCGATGTCGACGGCGATCATGCGATCGGGCAGGAGGCTCGCGAGTTTGCCGAGCGCATCGGCGAGCGACAGTCCCTCCGCATCGCTGAGTTGACGCACGATGTCGCGAGTGTCGGTGAGCAGCTGGTCGGCGATCTGCGTCGATCGATCGATGTGTTCGCGCAGTGCCTCGGGTCCGCGCTGCTGTAGGATCATCAGGTTGATCTTGAGGGCGGTGAGCTTGTGGCCGGTGACGTCGTGCAGGTCGCGTGCGATGCGCAAGCGCTCGCGGTCGCGCACGGTCTCGCTCACGAACGACTGCATCGAGACGAGCTCGGCGTTGGTGCGCGCAAGTTCGTCGCGCGCTTGCTCGGCGCGCAGCGTCGCGGCCGTGAGGATCACGGCGCAACCCTGCAACGCGAGGAACAGCACTGCAGGAATGACTTCGCCGGGCCATGCGCCGTGCACCAAGGTGACGGCCCACAAGGCCGCACTCGTGCAGACGATCACGAAAATGGCCACGGGTTCGATGACGAGCGCGGCGATTTGCGAGGCGATCACGGCGAGCAGCGCAGGCACCGTGAGTTCGAGGACGGGGTAGTTCTGGAAGCGCTCGAACGCATACAGCACGCAGGCCACTTGCAGCGACAACCAGAAGCCGCGTGCGGCGCCTAAGGTATCGCGCTCGAGCAGGTCGGCGGTGACGAGGTAGGCGACGGCAAAGCCGACCAGTGCGCCGATCCCGGCACCCTCGCGCATCCCCCAGGCCGACATCGGCAACGGCAACTCGAGCGCGACGATGCCGCAAACGGCCGTCAGCAACAACAAAGATTGGACGTTGAGCTGTTTGCGCAGCGTCGCGGGGATGCGACCGGTGTCGATCTTCAAGGCGGGGTCAGAACGGGAAACGTTCCTGCCATTGGTCGCGGGCGAGCCGCATGCTCTCGAGGGCGAGAGCGGCTTCGTCGAGCGTGAGCGGCGAAACGACCCGCCAGCGTTCGTTTTCGAGCACGGCAAGTGCGCCTTCGTGTTCGCAGTAGAGCGCGAAGCCGACGGATGTGGAACGGTAGCGGCGATCGTCGCGCAAGCACTCGTCGCAGGGGGCGGTCGGCAGGCTTGGCGGCTTGAAAGTCATGTCGTGATGGTGCGCTTTCGGGCGGCGCAGGCAGAGATGTCTGCAGGCAGGGTGACGGTCGTCATGGTGGGCGTGGCCATTACCATTTGTTGTGGTGATCTAACACTTGATGACGGCCATAGACGTTGTAACTGGAGTGGTATTCCTGTGTAATCGGTCACAGTTTCAAGGGCCGATCGGCCAAGGAGTTGTAAATGCGCAACAAGATCAATTCAGGCATCACGCTGTCGGTGGCCGCCGCCGTCACGCTGGTGCTGTCGCAGACGGCCGGCGCGCAAGGCGCCGCCAAAGCGCCGGAAGGCGAACTCGAACAAGTCGTCGTCACCGGTACGCGTGTCGCCAATCGTTCGGTGCTCGAAACTTCGGCTCCGGTCGACATCGTCTCGGCGGACGCGTTGCAGAACCTCGGTGTCACCGAAATCAACCAGGCGTTGTCGGTCACGTTGCCGTCGTTCAACTTCCCGCGCCCCGGTTTGACCGACGGTACGGACACCGTGCGTCCGGCGACGCTCCGCGGCCTCGCGCCCGACCAGACCTTGGTGCTGGTCAATGGCAAGCGTCGTCACGCGGCTGCACTCGTCAACGTCAACGGCTCGATCGGCCGTGGTGCCGCGTCGGCCGACCTCAACGCCATTCCGAACACCGCCCTCAAGACCATCGAAGTGCTGCGTGACGGCGCCTCGGCGCAGTACGGCTCCGATGCGATCGCGGGCGTCATCAACCTGCGTCTGCGCGAAAACCGCGACGGCGGTGAAGCGACCGTGTCCTACGGCTGGCGCGATACCACCTACAAAACTTTGACCGGCACTCCGCCGGCCGGTGCCAACTGGTCGGCGCCGTCGGTGCTCGAGCGCAGCCGCAAGGACGGCAAGACGACGACCGTTTCGGGTTGGAAGGGTTTCGGTTTCGGCGATGACGGCTTCGTGACCGTCTCGTTCGAATACAAGGACGGCGAGCGCACCGAGCGCGGTGGCTGGGACTTCCGTCAACAATATTTGAAGCTCGCCAACGGTTCGTTCGATCCGCGCGAAGCGACGCTCGATCGCTACGTGGCCTGGTACGGCGAACCGGAAGTGAAGCAGAAGACGATTTTCGTCAACGCGGGCTCCTCGCTCAGCAACGGTGCCGAAGCGTACGCGACGGCGAGCTGGCAGGGTCGCGATGCCTTGTCGGCGGGCTTCTATCGCCGCGCCGGTCAGTCCACCAACATTGCCTCGATCTACCCGGACGGCTTCTTGCCTTTGATCGCGCCTGAAGTGACCGATTATTCGGTCTCCGGTGGCGTGCGCTGGAACGTCGGCGACTGGAAGCTCGACAGCTCGCTGGGATACGGCAAAAACAAGATGTTTTACACCATCAAAAACACCTTGAACCGTTCGCTCGGCCCCACCAGCAAGACGTCTTTCGACGCGGGTGGTTTCGACTACGATCAACTCGTGCTGAACGTTTCGGGCGTGCGCGAAGTTGCGGTGTCCGCCTTCTCGTCTCCGCTCAACGTGGCCGTCGGTCTCGAAGCGCGTCGCGAAGGCTACAGCATCACGGCTGGCGAGCCGGATTCGTACCGCAACGGCGGCGTGCTCCTCGCGAACGGTTCGGTGTGGGTCGACACGACCTGCACCACGGCGGCGGGGTGCCCGACGGTGTCGGGTGCGCAGGTGTTCCCGGGCTTCCGTCCGGCGAACGTGGTCGACAAGACGCGTGACGCGGTCGGCGTGTACGCCGACCTCGAAGCGAACGTGACCGAACAATTGCTCGCCTCCGTCGCGCTGCGTGGTGAAAACTACTCCGACTTCGGCAGCAACCTCTCGGGCAAGCTGTCGGCTCGCTACGACTTCACCAAGCAGTTCGCGTTGCGTGCCTCGGGCTCCACGGGCTTCCGTGCGCCGTCCCTGCAGCAGCAGTTCTTCGCCACCACGTCGACCAACTTCATCAGCGGCGTGCCGTTCGAAATCTCGACCTTCCCGGTCTCCGACCCGATCGCCATCGCGCTCGGTGCGAAGTCGCTGGAGCCCGAGAAGTCGAAGAACCTGTCGATCGGTGCAGTGTTGCAGACCGGTGACTTCAACCTCACGGTCGATGCCTACCGCATCGAACTCGACAACCGCATCGTGCTGTCGGAAAACCTGACGGCGACGAACGTGCGCAACTTCCTCATCGCGCAGGGCTTCATCGGCGCGGGTGGCGGTCGCTTCTTCATCAACGGCGTCGACACGACGACGAAGGGTGTGGATGTGGTCGGCAGCTACGTGCTGCGCACGGAGAACGCAGGTCGCTTCGATCTCACCGCGACCGCGAACTTCAACAAGACGAGCGTCACGCGCATTCCGTCGATTCCGAAGTTGACGTCGCTGAGCCCGGCGCCGATCCTCTTCGATCGCAACAACGTGTTGACGTTCGAGCGTGGCACGCCGAAGGACAAGTTCTCGTTCTCGGCCGCCTGGAAGCTCGCGAGCTTCGGTGCGACGGTGCGTGCGACGCGTTACGGCGAGGTGCTCTCGCCGGCGACGACGGCGGCGCTCGACTTCCTGCTCACGCCGAAGACCTTGATCGACGTCGAAGCCCGTTACGAACTCACGGATCACGTGAAGTTCGCGATCGGTGCGGACAACGTCACCGATGTCTATCCGGATCCGTTGCCGCCGGCGCTCAACACCACCGGCGCGACGTCGTTCTCGAACTACTCGCCGTTCGGTCGTTCGGGTCGCTACGTCTACGGTCGCGTGTCGTTCAACTTCTGAACGACGCCTTGACCTTACGATGATCTTCGTCGCCCCCGAAGTCGCGCTGTTGCGCGGCTTCGGGGTGCCGACGGGGCCTCTGGAAGAGGCCGTCGACTCGATCTCTCGCGCAGCGCCGTTCAGGCAGTTGCGCACACCCGGCGGACGACCGATGTCGGCGCAGCAGACGAATTGCGGCGACTGCGGTTGGTACAGCGACTCGGCCGGATATCGCTACGAAACTTTTGATCCTTTGACCGGCCACCCGTGGCCGCCGATGCCCGAGGCGTTCCGGCACCTTGCGGTCGATGCCGCGCGTCGCGCGGGTTATGCGCATTACGATCCGGACACCTGTCTGCTCAATCGTTACGTCGACGGCGCGCGCATGGGTGCGCATCGCGACGCCGACGAGCGCGATTTCACGCAGCCCATCGTCTCGGTGACCTTGGGTGCCGCGGCGACATTTCTTTGGTACGGCGAGGCGCGCAAAGGCTCGCCCGTGCGCATCCGGCTCGAACCCGGGGACGTTCTGGTGTGGGGCCGCAGCGCGCGCCTGGGCTATCACGGCGTACAACCGCCCGAAGGCGGCACGCGTTTCAATCTGACGTTTCGACGCGCGCGCTGAGTCGCGCGTCAGACCAGCACGCGCTCGATGCCGCCGCGATTGGCCGCATCGACGTATTCTTTCATCCAGCGCTCGCCGAGCACGTGCTTGGCGACTTCGACGACGATGTAGTCGGCGTCGAGTTCGGTCTCGTCCTGATAACGCTTGAGCCCTTGCAGGCACGATGGGCACGAGGTGAGGACTTTGACGTTGCCGTCGAAGCCGTCCGCGCGCGCCGCCGCCGCACCCTTCTGCATTTCTTCTGCTTTGCGGAAGCGTACCTGCGTCGAGATATCGGGGCGGCTCACGGCAAAGGTGCCGGACTCGCCGCAGCAACGATCGTTCTTCGCGACCGTCCCGTTGGCTTCGGCGTTCATCAGTTGATTGACGACCTTCAGCGGCTCGTAGGATTTCATCGGCGAGTGGCAGGGGTCGTGATACAGATAGCGCACGCCCGTGACGCCTTCGAGTCGCACGCCTTTTTCCATCAAAAATTCATGGATGTCGACGATGCGGGAGCCCGGGAAAATCTTGTCGAATTCGTAACCCTGCAACTGGTCGTAGCAGGTGCCGCAGCTGACCACGACGGTTTTGATGTCGAGGTAGTTGAGCGTGTTGGCGACGCGATGGAAGAGCACCCGGTTGTCGGTGATCATCTTCTCGGCTTTGTCGAAGTCGCCCGAGCCGCGTTGCGGATAGCCGCAGCAGAGATAACCCGGCGGCAAGACGGTTTGTACGCCGACGTGCCAGAGCATCGCCTGCGTCGCGAGACCGACTTGCGAGAACAAACGCTCCGAGCCGCAACCCGGGAAATAGAACACCGCTTCGGCATCGGACGTGGTGGTCTGCGGGTTGCGGATCACGGGGACGTAGTCGCGATCTTCGATGTCGAGCAGTGCACGCGCCGTTTTCTTGGGCACGCCCGCGGGCATGCGACGATTCACGAAATGCACGACTTGCTCGCGGATCGGCGGTTTGCCGGTGGTGGCGGGCGGCGCCTTCGTCTGCGGCTTCGCCACGGACTTCAAAAGTTGCGCGCCGACGCGCTGGGCTTTGTAGCCCCAGTCGATCATGACCTTGCGCGCGAGCTTGATGGTCTCGGGCTGAGTCGCGTTCAGAAACAGCATCGACGCTGCAGTGCCGGGGTTGAAGCGCTTTTTGCCCATGCGGCGCAAGAGATCGCGCATCGCCATCGATACTTCGCCGAAGTCGATGTCGACCGGGCAGGGTTTCTCGCATTTGTGGCACACGGTGCAGTGGTCGGCCACGTCGCCGAACTCGTCCCAGTGCCGGATCGAGATGCCGCGCCGCGTCTGCTCTTCGTACAGAAACGCTTCGATCAACAACGAAGTCGCGAGAATCTTGTTGCGCGGGCTGTAGAGCAGGTTGGCGCGCGGCACGTGGGTCGCGCAGACAGGCTTGCACTTGCCGCAGCGCAGGCAATCTTTGATCGCACCGGAGATGGTGCCGATGTCCGACTGCTGCATGATGAGCGATTCGTGGCCGAGCAGGTTGAAGCTCGGCGTGTAGGCGTTGCGCAGATCGCCGCCCGGCAGCAACTTGCCGATGTTGAAGCGCCCCTCGGGATCGATGCGCGCTTTGTAGCTGCGCAGATCCGCGGTTTCCTCTTCGGTGAGGAATTCGAGCTTGGTGATGCCGATGCCGTGTTCGCCCGAGATCACGCCGCCGAGCTCGCGGGCGATGCGCATGATGCGTGCGACGGCGGCATTCGCCTCCTGCAGCATCAGGTAATCGTCGGAGTTCACGGGGATGTTGGTGTGCACGTTGCCGTCGCCGGCGTGCATGTGCAGCGCGACCCACACGCGACCCTTGAGGATGCGTTGGTGGATCGCCGTGCATTCGGCGCGGATCGGCGCATAGGCGTCGCCGGCGAAGATGTCGAACAGCGGCTCGCGCAGCTCGCGCTTCCAGGAAACGCGCAGACTGCGATCCTGCAGATGTTCGAATACCGTGCGCCCGTCGTCGGCCGTGCGATCGAGGTCGTGCAGCAAGGCGCCCCATCGGCTGCGCGTGTCGCGCAGCAATTCGCGCGCGCGCGCAGGCCTATCGCCCAGGATCTCGCCGCGCGACAGCGAATCGAGTTCGGCGTCGCCGCTCTTGCCGATCTTCAGGTCACCGCGCAGATATTCTTCGAGCGCATCGGCAAGGCGCAATTTGTTCGCGATCGACAGTTCGATGTTGATGCGTTCGATCGCGTCGGTGTAGTCGCCGAGTCGCGGCAGCGGAATGACGACGTCTTCGTTGATCTTGAAGGCGTTGGTGTGTTTGGCGATCGCGGCGGTGCGCGCGCGATCGAGCCAGAATTTCTTGCGCGCGTCGGCGCCGACCGCGATGAAGCCTTCGCCGCTGCGGGCGTTGGCAAGACGCACGACTTCCGAGGTGGTGCGCGCGACGGCCTGTTCGTCCTCGCCGACGATGTCGCCGATCAACACCATCTTCGGCAGTTGCGCGCGTTTGCTCTTGGTCGCGTAGCCGACGGCGCGCAGATAGCGCTCGTCCAGATGTTCGAGACCTGCGAGCACGGCGCCGCCGCTGCGTGCGCTCGCATCGAGCAGACTGGTGATTTCGACGATCGAGGGAATGGCATCGCGCGCCTGACCGAAAAACTCGAGGCAGACCGTGCGCATGTGGCGCGGCATGCGGTGCACTACCCAGCGCGCGGCCGTGATCAGTCCGTCGCAGCCCTCTTTCTGCACGCCGGGCAGACCGCCCAAAAATTTGTCGGTGACGTCTTTGCCGAGCCCCGCCTTGCGGAACAGCGAGCCCGGCATGGTGAGCGTCTCGGTGCGCAGCACGCGCGCACCTGCGGCAGGCTCGCGGCCATCCTTCCAAACGAGACGCCATTCGACGTGCGGCGCATCGTGAATTTTGCCGAGATTGTGGCCGATGCGTTCGACTTCGAGCCAATTGCCCTCGGGGTCGACCATGCGCCACCAGGCGAGATTGTCGACCGCCGTGCCCCAAAGAACGGCTTTTTTGCCGCCCGCGTTCATGGCGATGTTGCCGCCGATGCAGGAGGCTTCGATCGAGGTCGGATCGACGGCGAACACGAAGCCCGCGCGTTCGGCCGCATCGGCGACGCGTTTGGTGACGACGCCGGCTTCCGAATACACCGTCGGCACGCGCGTGCCGGCATCACCGACGCCGGGCAGGGCGAGGTGTTCGACTTCACCAAGCGCTTCGAGTTTTTCGGTGTTGATGACGGCGGTGAGCGGGCTCAAAGGAATCGCGCCGCCGGTGTAGCCGGTGCCACCGCCGCGCGGAATGATGCTCAGTCCGAGTTCGATGCAGGCGCGCACGAGACCCGGGATTTCGTCTTCGGCATCGGGCGAGATCACGACGAAGGGGTATTCGACGCGCCAGTCGGTGGCGTCGGTCACGTGCGAGACGCGCGCGAACGCATCGAAGCAGATCGCGTCGACGCGCGTGTGACGGCCGAGCAGACGCCGCGCTTGGGCGCGCAGTTTGGCCGTTCGGTCGAAGTTTTGCGCGAAGCCGGCGACCGCGCGCTGCGCGGCCTGCAGCAGCAGGCCCACTTTGCGATCACGCTCGAGATCGGCGGCATCGCCTTGGCGTTCGCGACGCTTTTCGATTTCGTGCAGGCGATGCTCGAGCGCATCGACGAGTTGGCGACGACGCTTCGGATTGTCGAGCAGATCGTCCTCGAGGTACGGATTGCGTTGCACCGCCCAGATGTCGCCGAGCACCTCGTAGAGCATCCGGGCCGAACGGCCGGTGCGACGTTCGCCGCGCAGCTCGTCGAGCAAAGTCCAAGCCTCGGCGCCGAGCAGACGGATGACGATTTCGCGATCGGAGAACGACGTGTAGTTGTACGGAATCTCGCGGATGCGCGGCTGCGCGAAGGCGTCGCTGCCTTCGGTCGGCGTGAGATGCGGTATTTCTGCGGCGACGGCGTTCATCGTGGGTCCGGTCGACTATCCTTGTCGGCCGCCTATTGTCCCATCCTTCCACTATGATTTGGGACCCTTATGACGCAAAACGAGTCGATGGAACGCAATCCGCAGGCCGCACAGATGGCCGACGAGTCCATGGTGCGCACCTTGCGGCACCAAATCGAGGCAATCTGGCCGCAGGAGTCGGTGTTGTACGCGCGATACGCCCTGCCTGCGGGCGCGCGCATTCTCGATGTCGGTTGCGGCACCGGCGAGGCGACGGTCCGGCTTGCGGCCCGTTTCCCGGGTGCCACGACGGTCATCGGCGTCGATTTGATGCCCGAATTGTTGAATGTCGCGATACACGACCATGGCGCGCTCGCGCCGCGCGTGCAGTTTGAGCAGGGCGACGGCTTTGCGCTGCGCTACGCGACGGGCGAGTTCGACCTCGTCGTCTGCCGGCACGTCACCCAGTTATTGCCGAATCCTGAAATATTGCTCGCCGAGTTGTATCGCGTGCTGAAGCCCGGTGGCTGGTTGCACGTGATTTCCGAGGATTACGGGATGATCCATTTTCCGACCCGCCATGGCGTCGATCCGGATCAGCTGTGGCATCGCGCGGTCGTGCCGTTCACCGACTCGCAACACACCGACGCACGCATCGGGCGCCGAACCCTGCCCATGCTGCGTGCGATCGGTCTCGAGCATGTGAACGTCCGCTATCTCACGCTCGACACCGAAACCGTGCCGCGCGCGACGCTCGCCGGTATTTTCACGGCTTGGCGCGATGGCTACGTCGAGGGGCTCGCGGCGGCTTCGGGCCTCGCGCCGACGGACGTGCGGGCGATGTTCGACGCGATACTCGAGACCATTGCCGACCCTGCGGCGTACGGCGTGTGGCAACTGCCGGTGCTCGCAGGGCGTCGCCCGGCGTGAACGCGACGTTTCGTCACGCACTCGTCGCGCATCCGAGTCGGCCTGCGCCTGCGGGTTGCGCGCTGTCGGTCGCGGGCCGTTGGTCGAGCGAATCTTTGGTGCTCGAATACGAAATTCTTTGCGGCCCCGATGCGTGGCTGGACGATCCGGCGCCGAACGTCGCGCCGATGCGCCGTGACGAACTGTGGCGTCACACGTGTTGCGAAGCGTTCGTCGCCTATGCCGACGACCCGGGCTATCTCGAGTTCAATTTTTCGCCGACGGGCGATTGGGCCGCCTATGATTTCGCGGCCGAGCGCACAGGACGCGTCGATCATGCATGGCGGGGGCCGGATCCCGTCGTGCGATCGATGGCAGGGGATGCGCCGATACGGCGTTTGCTCGTGACGTTGCCGCGTGCAGCCCTCGAACGCGTGGCCGAACGAGGCCCGTTGCGCGCGGCCTATACTGCAGTACTCGCGTGGCGCGGCGTGGGGTCGACATTCTGGGCCCTGCATCATCCGCGTCCTGCGCCGGATTTTCATGCGCGCGACGGCTTCGTCGCCACGCTCGAGGTGCCTTGATGCGTTTCGGGATCGATCGCTTGTTGCAGGAGCCGGCGCTGCGCGCGCCGCTTGCGTCGCGTCGCGTCGCCTTGCTCGCGCATCCGGCGTCGATGACGCTCGATTGGCGTCACAGTCTCGATGCGCTCGCATCCTTGCCGGATTTGCGCCTGACGGCGGCCTTCGGGCCGCAACACGGTTTGCGCGGCGACAAACAGGACAACATGATCGAGTCGCCCGATTTCGTCGATCCGGTCCATGGCATCCCGGTGTTCAGTCTCTACGGCGAAGTGCGTCGTCCGACGGCTGCGATGCTCGAGCATTACGACGTGTTGCTGGTGGATCTGCAGGATCTCGGTTGCCGCATCTATACGTTCATCACCACGCTGCGCTATGTGCTCGAATGTGCGGCCGAGCGCGCGCAGTCCGTGTGGGTGCTCGATCGTCCGAATCCGATCGGACGCCCGGTCGAAGGATGGTCATTGCGCACCGGTTGGGAGAGTTTCGTCGGCGCGGGCGCGATGCCGATGCGCCACGGGCTCACGATGGGCGAGATGGCGCGCTGGTTCGTTCGCGAACTGCGCCTCGACGTCGATTTGCGCGTCATCGGCATGGACGAATGGCAGCCCGAGGCCGCACCGGGCTACGGCTGGCCGCTTGCGGCGCGATCCTGGGTGAACCCGAGCCCCAATGCGCCGAACGTCTACATGGCGCGCGCTTATCCCGGCACGGTGATGCTCGAGGGCACGACGCTCTCCGAAGGTCGCGGCACCACGCGACCGCTCGAGGTCTGGGGTGCGCCCGACATCGATGCTGCAAAAGTGCTCAAAGAAATGCAGCGCCTCGCACCGCAGTGGCTGCTCGGCTGCCGGTTGCGCGAATGCTGGTTCGAGCCCACGTTCCACAAGCACGTCGGTCGCCTGTGCCACGGCGTGCAAGTGCACACCGACGATCCCCACTACGATCACGCGCGGTTTCGGCCCTGGCGCCTGCAGGCGCTCGCCTTCAAAGCGATCCGGAATCTTTGGCCGGACTATCCGTTGTGGCGGGATTTCCCCTACGAGTACGAGCGCGAGCGTCTGGCCATCGATCTCATCAACGGCAGCCCCTTGCTGCGCGAATGGGTCGATGACCGCATGGCCGCGCCGGGGGATCTCGAGGTCGCCGCCGCGGCGGACGAGCGGGCCTGGCGTGACTCGACCGCCGCCGTATCCGTATATCTGCGGATGTCTTGAAGGGTGCTAGGCGCCCACGATGGAGGCATGAACATGTTCGAATCCAGCGAAACCGAACGCATCGTGGCGGAGCTCAAGCGCGTCCTCGCCGATGCCGAGGATCTATTGAAGAACACGGCCGACAAAGCCGGCGACGCCGTCGGTGAAGCGCGTCATCGCACCGAACGCTACGTGCACGACAACCCCTGGCAAGCCGTGGGCATCGCCGCCGCGATCGGCGTGCTGGTGGGCGTGTTGCTCGGCCGATCGCGGCGCTGAGCGTCGCGAATGGTCGGCTTGATCGCGAGATTGGTCGAGCTGCTGATCGCGCTGGTCGAAGAGCGCCTGCAGACACTCGCGCGCGATGTTCAGGCTGAAGTGCGCCGCGTGGCGCTGGTCGTCGTCTGGACGTTCGTGGCGTTCGTGTTCGGCACGCTCGCGATGCTGTTGCTCGCGGCCACGGTGATCATTGCGTTTTGGGAAGAGCACCGCCTGCTCGCTGCCACGGCCGTGACGACGGGATTTCTCGTCGTCACGGCCGTGGCAGTCTTTCAAGTGCGCAAGAGGCTTGCGCAGCGAAGAATCAGCGGCGGCTGACCTTCAAGCGACGGCCACGGCGCGACGAGGCGAGGCGCAGCGACAAGCGCAGCGTGAACGCCTTGAAGGTGATCGCGGCAACCGAGCGATTCAACATCTTGGCGATCTGCGCCGTCGGCGTTTTGCCGGCGAGCTTGCGCAGCTTGGCTTCGTCCGCGGCGCTCCAGGTGCTGAAATTGCGACCTGCAGACTTGCGTGCCTTGCGCGGCGCCGCCGCCTTGGACTTCGACTTCGTTTTCTTGGCCATGGAAAGATCCTGTTTTGATTGCTGAGGATTCGTAGAGGGCGCGGATTGTAGCCACAATTTGGAGTTTTGTGTTCTAAAATCTTTGCAATAAACGCTTGCGAAAGTCATTTCGTGTCGAAACCGTGACTTTATGCACCATTTTTTTGTTCCCTTCAGCGTGACGTCGCACTGAATCCTCGTTTGCGCATCAACGCGTCGATCTCCGGATCGCGTCCTCTGAAACTTCTGTAGGCATCCGCCGGATCACGCGTGTTGCCGATCGAGAACACGTTGTCTTTCAGACGACGTGCCACCTCGCGATCCCACGGACCTTTGGCACCGGTGAAGGCTTCCCATGCATCGGCGGTGAGGGTGTCGGCCCACAGATAACTGTAATAGCCGGCCGAATAACCGTCGCCCGAGAAGATGTGTCCGAACTGCGGCGTGCGGTGTCGCATCACGATCTCTCTGGGCATGCCGAGCTGCTCGAGCGTCTCGCGCTCGAATTTGTCGGCGTCGATGCGGCTGTCGGCACGTGCGGCCAAATGCAGCTTCATGTCGACCAGCGCGGCGGCGAGATACTCGACGGTGGCAAAACCCTGGTTGAAGGTTTTGGCGCGTTCGACTTTGGCGACGAGTTCTTTGGGGATGGGCGCGCCGGTGCGGTAGTGCACCGCGAACCGGTCGAGCACCTCGGCGGTCGGCAGCCAGTGTTCGAGCAACTGCGACGGAAACTCGACGTAATCGCGCGCGACGTTGGTGCCGGACACGCTCGGGTAGGACACGTTCGAAGACAGGCCGTGCAACGCATGCCCGAATTCATGGAACAGCGTCACGGCATCGTCCCAGCTGATGAGCAGGGGCTCGCCCGGTTTGCCTTTGACGAAGTTCGCATTGTTCGAAACGATGGTGGTCACCTCGCCGTCGAAACGCTCCTGGTTGCGATAGGCGTTCATCCAGGCGCCCGATTGCTTGCCGACGCGTGCGTAGGGGTCGAAGTACCAGAGGCCGACCAGTTTTCCGGTGGTGTCGGTGACCTTCCAGACGCGCACGTCCGGGTGATAGACCGGTACCGCGCCCGCGGGCAGCGCTTCGAAGCGGAAGCCGAACAACTCGCCGGCCACGTAGAACATGCCTTCGCGCAGTTTTTCGAGTTGCAGGTAGGGCTTCAGTTCGTTGTTGTCGAGCGCGTACTTCGCCACCCGCACTTTTTCGGCGTAGTGACGGTAGTCCCAGGGTTCGATGCGGATGCCGGCGCCCTCGCGATCGGCGATCGCCTGCATGTCGGCGACTTCTTCGTGCACGCGACCGACGGCCGGCTTCCAGACCGCTTCCATCAATTGCATCGCACGCTCGGGCGTGCGCGCCATGGACTCCTGCAAACGCCAATGGGCGTGCGTCGGGAAGCCGAGCAGCTGCGCACGGCGACTGCGCAATTGCAGGATTTCACCGATGATGGCGTTGTTGTCGCGCGCGTCGCCGTTGTCGCCGCGATTGACGAAGGTGCGCCACACTTTTTCCCGCAGATCGCGACGCGTCGAATAGGTTAGGAAGGGTTCGACCGAAGAGCGCGTGTTCGCGATCAGCCACTTGCCTTTGAAGCCGCGGGTTTCGGCATCCGCCGCCGCACCGGCGCGCACCGATTCGGGCAGTCCCGCGAGGTCGGCGTCGGTTTCGAGCAGGGTGTGACGTTCGCCTTCGTCGGCCAGCAGATTCTGGTTGAAGCGCGTGAAGAGTCCCGCCAGTTGCTGGTTGATGGCGGCGAGCTTGCTCTTGGAGTCGGCGTCGAGTTTCGCGCCCGAGCGCACGAAATAGTTGTACGTCAACCAGGTCACGCGTTGCTGTTCGGCGCTCAGACCCGAACGCTCGCGTGCGTCGTAGACCTTGGCGATGCGCGCGAAGAGCTTTCCGTTTTGAGTCACTTTGTCGCGGTAGGCGGCGAGCTTCGGTTCGACGTCGAGTTCGATTTTCTGCACGGTGGCATCGCTCATCGTCGCCGAGTAGATGCCGTAGATCGTGGAGACGCGGTCGAGTGCGCGACCCGAGCGCTCCATGGCGGCCAGCGTGTTGGCGAAGGTGGGTGCGGCAGGATCGTTCGCGATCGCGTCGAGCTCGGCAAGATGCAAGGCGATGGCCGATTCGATGGCCTTGCCCAGATTTTTGGTTTCGACCTTGTCGAACGGCGGCACTCCGCCGTACGGCCCGCTCCACGGTGCGAGCAGCGGGTCGGTGGGCGTGGCCGGCGCGGCCACGGCGACTGAAGTGGAGAGCAGCGTGCTGGTCATGATGGCGAACAATACCTTGCGCATGGCGACACCAAAAAAAGCGGGGCGCGCAGGATATCAGCAATCACGCCGGTCGTTGCAGGGGCTCCGCGTCGTGGTAACCGGTGGTTCGATCGAGTTCCCGATGCATGCCGACGATGGCGGTCTCGAGACGCAAGCGCAGTGCTTCGAGTTGCGTCTCGTCGAGTTTTGGGGGCACTTCGATCGGCGTGCCGATCTGTACCGTCACCGTGGCGCCGGGCTTCGGGATCACGGTGCGATCCCAGGACTTGCGCCACACCCAGCAGTGATCGGTCGAGGCGGCGACGGGCAGCAACAAACTTCCGGTTTTTTGGGCGAGGGTGATGGTGCCGAGTTGCGCGATGCCGCGCGGACCGCGCGAGCCGTCGATCGCCAGACAGGAATTCAGTCCGCGATCTTCACGTTGGGCTTTGATCATCTCCACCAGCGCCCTTGCGCCGCCTTTGCCCGAGGAGCCGCGCGCCACCCGGAAGCCGAGGCCCTCTTCGATGCGCGCCATCGCTTCGCCGTCGCGACTCTGCGAGCACATCAGAATCCAGCGGCCCTGCGCGGGCAGGCTGAAATAGTGCAACAAAGAAAACGTCCGCGCGTGCATGAACGCGCCGACCACCGGGCGTTTGGCGGCCACGAGATCGTGCAGGATTTCGACGTCGCGTTCGCGGTACGTCCAGCTGCGACCGAGGGCGCGATACACGCGCCAGCCGATCGGCGGCAATACTTTGTGCAGCACGAACCGGCGTACCGGTTTGCGCGTCGCGGGGTCGCTCACTCGGCGCTTCCCGTGCCCCGGCCTTTGCGACCGCCGCTCGCGTGTGCATCGGCGAAAGCGCCGCTGGCCATCGCACCGACGACGGCGAGCTCGCCGGCGAGCGCCACCACGGCACAGAGTTCGGCGAACTTGGCGGCGGTGCCGGTGCCCGTGCAGCCGAGCATGGCGAGGCACTCGCGCGCCGTGGGCAGGAAGGTGCCGCCGCCCACCGTGCCGACGATCAGATTCGGCAGCGTGACCGACACGTAAAGATCGCCCGTCGCCGTCACCTCGAAGCGCGAGATCGACGTCGTCGCTTCGGACACGCAGGCGACGTCCTGACCGCAAGCGATGAACAAAGCGGCGAGTGCGTTGGCGACGTTGCCTTGCAAGCCGACGGCACCGGTTTGCGCGGCGCCAACCGTCGCTTGATTCCAGCAACGCGCCATCGCCGCGGCATCGGCGCGCCAATAGCGCGCGATGTTGCGATTCGGCAGTACGACTTCAGCGGATGCGTTGCGACCACGGGCACCCAAAAACGCCTGCGCGGAGGCGCGCTTGTCACCCGAGAGCACCGACTCGACCAGCCAGCTCGTCGGCTGCGATTCCATGCGCGGCAAAAGTTCGAGGCAGATCGCCTGCGTGGCGAGCGTGACCATGTTTTGACCGGCGGCATCGCCGGTCGAGAACTCGAGCATCATGTAGACGGTGTTGCCGACCACCGAAGTCTTCGCGCTCTGCAGGCGGCAATAACGCGAGGTGCCGAGCGTGGTCGTGCGCATCGCTTCGAGTTGCGTCGGCAACCAGTCGGCGATGCGCACGGCGGTGGCGACGTCCGCGAAGGCGAAGCACGGCGCACGTCCGACCAATTGGCGCGTGCAGGCCGCGTGCGCGCCGCCACAGCGATTGATGACGTTGAAGGCGTGCTGGAAGGAGGCGACCAGCGTGCCCTCGGTGGTGGCGAGCGGGATGATGAAATCGCCCTCGGCATGGCGACCGTGCACGCGCACCGGTCCGGCGACGCCCAGCGGAACCTGCGCGTAACCGATGAAGCCCTCGATGCTGCCGGCGAGACGCTCGGGATCCAGGGGCTCTGCAGCGCCGGTGAGGGCGGCGATTTCGTGCCCGTCTTCGGCGAGCCGTGCACGTCGCGCATCCCGCGCCTCGCGCGAGGCGTCGGTGGTGGCAGGCAGGCGTCGGGGCGCGGCGGTCGAACGGGCGTCATCGGACATGCGGCAATTGTGAGCGGGCGGGGCGCGGGCGGCAACCGCTACAATGACCGCATGCAGCCTCTGCCTCATCGTGATCGCCGTGCACCGCGGATTCCGCTGCGATCACGGGCGTCGGTGGCGAGCATGCTGCTCGCGGGCGTCTCGCTGATCGCCGGCTGCGCCTCTGCGCCGCCCTACGATGCCGCGCAACTCGTCGCCCAACGATTTCGCGACATGCCGCCGCAGGACGAGGTGGTCGCCACCGCCGAATGGTACCGACCGCGCATGCGCGTGGCCGGTGCGCCGGCGTCGCGTCACGAACCCGCGCCGGCTGCGACGTTCGCGAGCGCGCTCGAGGTGGCCCGCAGCTACGATTCTTTGGCCGTCGTCGTGATGATCGACGGTCGAATCGCGCTCGAATACTACGCACCCGGCATCGATGCCAAAACGCGCTTCGATACGCAGTCCATGCACCGCGGCGTACTCGCGCTCGCCGTGCTTGCTGCGCTCGAGGACGGCAAAATCCGATCTCTGGAGCAGCCATTGGCGGATTTCTTTCCGGAATGGCGCGCGGCCGGCGATGCCCGCGGTCGCATCACCCTGAGCGACCTGTTGCATGGCCAATCCGGTCTCGCCGATCCACCCTATGAATTTCGCGCCGACTCGCCGGGCATGCAGCTCTTCATCGGCGGCGATCTGCGCGCGCTAGCGCTTGCACAGCGACCGGTCGCTGCGCCCGGCAAGGTTTTTCGCGGCAACGCGCTCGATTCCCAATTGCTCGGGCTCGTGCTCGAGCACGCGACGCGCGAGTCCTACGCGAAGTTTTTGTCGCGTCGTCTGTGGCGGCCGCTCGGCGCCGACGATGCCTGGGTGAGGCTCGATCGCGAGGGTGGCAACACGCGCACGTTTTGCTGTCTGCAAGCCGACGCGCGCGATTGGGCAAAAGTCGGCGAATTGGTCCGTACGCGCGGCGCACCGCAGGGCCGGCGGGTGTTGCGCGAGTCGAGCATCGAGCGCTTGCTCGCGCCCGCGCCGCTCAATGCGGGCGTGGGCATGAACTGGTTTTTGCAACCGACCGCCCTCGTGCCGCGATCGGTGGCGGGCGATCGTCCCTTGCCGACGCCGACCGCGTTTGCGAGCCGCGGCGTCGTGTACGCCGGCGGGCGTGGCGGGCAGCGCGTCTACGTGCTGCCCAACGAGCGCGCGGTCGTGGTGCGCATCGGCCGCATCCGCAACGACTTCGACGACGGCAAGTTTCTCAATCCGTTCATTGCCGCACTGTCGGCATCACGTTGAATTCCACCACGTCGAGTTCCAAGGAGCGACCCGATGACGTTCGATCAAAGATTTCGCCGCGTTTCGATGTTCGCCTCGCTCGCGCTCTTGGCGGTCTCGTTCGTGCCGGCCGGCCACGCGCAGGGCTTGCCGGTGCGCATCCCCGAAAAACCGTTCGGCGAATTGCCGCACCCTCCTGCGCCGGATTACGCGCGGCCCGAGTCCTGGGCCGCATTGCCGGATCGACTCGATGCGGCGGACGTCGCGCCGGAGAATGATCCGCTCGGCGATCGTCAGGCCATCGCCAAAGTCGACGTGTTCTACATTCACCCGACGACCTATCGCGACGTGGCGTACTGGAACCAGCCGTTGTCCGAGACGGCGACCAATGATTGGACCGACGAGTCCGTGATCGCGCGGCAGGCGTCGGTCTTCAACGCCTGCTGTCGCGTCTATGCCCCGCGTTATCGTCAGGCCACGGCCGCGGCGGTCTATGCCTCCCCCGACAAAAAACCGCTCGCCGCCTACGAATTCGCCTGGGGCGACGTGCGCGCCGCGTTCCTCCACTACATGAAACATTGGAATCACGGTCGGCCGTACATCATCGTCGGTCACAGTCAGGGTGCCGCGCACGTGGAGCGCTGGCTCAACGAATTCGGCACGCAGCCGCGCTATCGAAAGTTGCTGGTGGCCGCCTATCCGATCGGCGTGACGTTCAGCGTCGGGCAGCTCGCGACGCTCGGCGGCGGCATCAGCGTCTGCGAGACGCCGACCGCGACGAATTGCCTGGTCAGTTGGAACACCTTCGATCGCGCCGGAGACCCGTCGGGATACATCAAGCAATCGCAGGCGCGCTACACCCAAAGATTCGGCAAAACGGACGGTGCGGCGATCGTATGCGTGAACCCGCTCGATTTCGATGTGCGCCATCCGCAAGCGGCGGCCACCTCGAATTTCGGTGCGCTGCCGGCGCGTCGCGGCGTCGGTCTCGCCGCCGCGCTCGCAGCGGGCACGCAGTTGCCGGCGCTCGAGGCCGGTCGACTCGGGGCAAGCTGCGAAGACGGCGTGTTGCGGGTCGATTCGCCGCCGAAGGAAGGCTACGCCATCGTTCCTCTGCCCGGCGGCATGTTGCACTTCAATGATTTCGATCTGTTCTACGCCAACATCCGCCTGAATGCGGTCGCGCGTGCCGATGCGTTCCTGGCGCGAACTGCGGCCTCCGGCGTCAGCGCGCAAAAAGGGCGGAGCGCGCGCCCATAGTGATCGCCGCCACCGCCGGGTGGCGAATTTTGCGCTCGGTCGAGATCGCGTAGAAACGTGCGACCAGATCGGTGGCCGTGCCGATCGGCGCGATGCCGTACTGATGCTCGATCTCCTTCGCGATCGCGAGCGGTGCGACGCACGCGCCGAGCCCTTGCTGGGCAAAAGTTTTGATCAGCGCGCTGTCGTCGAATTCGCCGACGATGGACGGGCTCACCCCGCGCGCCTCCAGCCAGGCGTCTAGTACGCGCCGGCCGGC
The DNA here is from genome assembly GCA_017853555.1 of Steroidobacteraceae bacterium. Taxonomy (GTDB): domain Bacteria; phylum Pseudomonadota; class Gammaproteobacteria; order Steroidobacterales; family Steroidobacteraceae; genus UBA964. The sequence continues at coordinate 54,095 of JAFMJH010000010.1, read as the reverse complement.
ACTGCGGTCCGTGGGGGCGAGCAGCGGCGCGCCCTGCAGGCTGTGCGGGAAATTGCGTCGCAATTTTTTGGCGAGCGTCGGCGCAGCGAAGAATCCGAGCGTCGACTCGCCGAGCAAATGACTGAAGGCCTTGATCCCCGAGTCGGCAGGCAGCGCGCTGGTCGAGAGCACGAGGTCGAGCTTGTGTGCGGCGAGGTCGGTGAGCAGATCTGCGAGCGCGCCTTCGTGACAGACGAGCTTGAACGCGCTGTCGCCGGCCACGAGCGGCGCGAGCATGCGCCAGGTGACGAGTTTGGGCACGGCATCCGACACCCCGATGGTGACCGAGCGACGCCCGTGGCTGCGGGCGCCGCGCAGCAGACTCGCCAGTTCGAGTCCGCGCGGGAAGATCTCCTGGGCGTAGTCATAGGCGAGTCGGCCGAGTTCTGTCGGCACGAGCCGTCGCCCCTGCTTTTCGAACAGGGCGCCTTGCAGCTGGTCTTCGAGCAATTTGATCTGCCCGCTCACCGTCTGTGGCGTCAGGTGCAGCGCGGCGGCGGCGGGACCGATGCCGCCTTCGCGCACGACGGTCCAGAAATAGAGCAGGTGGTTGTAGTTCAGGTGCCGCACGGTTCGCGCTCCGAAAGTTCGGGAATACCGAACAGTATGCACAGAATAATCGATTTTTCGATCGGTGCAGCCGACGCTAGCATCCCGGCCCATGACTCCGGCATCGTGGTATCAGGTTGGTCGGCACGCGTTGTTGCCCGAGGCAGGGCACGACGACGTCGCGCGCTTCGACGTCATCGCGCAGCTCAATACTTTGCTCGCCGATCGACTCGCCCCTGCCGTGCGTGCCACCTACGAGCAGGTTGCGGCACCGGCGTGGGAGGCGAAGCACGGGCGCGCTCCGGCCAATCGCAAGGAAGTCGCCGAGGCTTTGGCGCATCAACCGGCGTATCGCGCCTGGAGTCTGGTGCGTCGCAACACCATGGAATACCGGCAGCACACCGGTCGTGCGTTGGCGCTGCGCCAGATGCGGAAGTTGCGCGATCGCGCGCGCGAGTTCAATGACGGCGCAGACACGCTGCATCTCGATCCGCAACTCGACATCCCGAAGTACGTCGCGAGCGTCGATACGCATTTGATGCCTGGCGGCTATGCGTGCGAAGTCGTCGATGGCGACGTCTGCAACGCGGCCAGTTACGACTCCGGATTGTTCGCGACCTTGGGTGGTGCAGGCGGCCCGTGGAACGATGCGGCCGGTCGTGCGCTCGTGGCGTGGCTCGCGCGGCACGCGCCGGATTTTTCGCCGCGCACGATCGTCGATCTCGGCTGCGGCCTCGGGCACAACACCTTGCCGCTGCGCTGTGCGTTTCCGTCGGCGCGAGTCGTCGCGATCGACGTCGCGGCGCCGTTCTTGCGCTACGGGCATGCGCGCGCGCGGTCGCTCGGCATCGACGATCTCGAATTCAGACAGGAAGACGCCACGCACACCTCGCTGCCGAGCGGCAGCTGCGATCTCGTGTTCACCACCATGGTGCTGCACGAGACCTCGCACGACGCGTTGCGCAAAATTTTGAGCGAAGCGAAGCGCCTGCTCGCGCCGGGCGGCCTCACCATCCATCTAGAACAACCGCCGTATCGCCAATTCGACGCCTACGAGCAGTTCATGCGCGACTGGGACGGTCGGTACAACAACGAGCCGTTCTGGAGCGCCTTGCACGAAACCGATGTGCCGTCGCTGTTGCGATCAACGGGTTTCGAGGCCGCGAACGTGTTCGAGACGCGCTGCAGCGCCCCGCTCGTGCGCGAACGCACGCAAGCCGAGGGTGCGGTCGTGGAAGATTTCGGGCGTGCGCCCTCCTGGTACGCGATTGGCGCGTGGCAGACGGCACACGGAAACGTCGTCAAAGGAGAGTACGGACATGGACACACTCCTGCCGATCGAAGCTGATCCCACCCGGCTCGCGTCACTAGCGGCCAGAGGGCGCCGCCCGGAGTTCACCGATGATCCGATGCTGGATCGCTTGTATTCGGTGGCACTCGTGTTGACGGCGGAGCTCGCGATCACGCGGCTGCGCCTCGATGCCGTCGAGCGCATGCTCGGTCGCGGCGACGACGTGTCGCGGGCGACGGTCGATGAATTCAAGCCCGAGCCGCACGAGGCGGCCGAGCGGGCGCGCCTGCAGCGCGAATATCTCGATCGGGTGTTTCGAGCGTTGACGGCCGAGGGTCAGCGAAAGGCGGGATGAACGACGCGATCGCCGCGGCGGATGCCGCGTGCGGCCGCTTCGCCACCGCGCAATTCGAGGATGCCGAGCACCGGCGTGTCGGGGCCGACCGGCGTCAAAGATAGCGGTTTGCGTTCGGGATAGATCGCCACGATGCGACCGCGCGCGTCGATGAACAACATGTCGAGCGCGATGTAGGTGTTCTTCATCCAGAACGACGAAGGTCGCGGCTCCGGGTTGATGAACAGCATGCCCTGATTCGCAGGCAGATCGCGCACGTACATGAGTCCCTGTCGCTGCCGATTTTCGTCGTCGGCAATCCACACCTCGAATTGATGCGGGCCGCGCGCGCTCTCGACGCGCAGCGTGCCGCGCGGAAAAGAGGCGAGATCCAGAATCTGTTCGGACTGCGCGACCGCGAGCGGCAACATCGACATCAGCAGCGCGAGCGCGACCCCGCGCAGCGACGACATCATCATGGTCAGCATGGCTCTAGCCCTCCAGCAATCGATCGACGACGTCACGCGTGCGTTGCCACGTGTGGCGCCAGTTTGAGAGCGTGGCGCGCCCTTCGTCCGTGATTCGATAGTAGCGGCGCGCCGGCCCCGCGTACGAGGGGACGACGCGGCTGGCCAGCCAACCCGCGGCGCACAGATTTCGCAGCACGGGATAGATCGAGCCCGACTTGAAGGGCGAGGTGTCGCCGTCGAGCCGCAGGCGCCTGGCGAGCTCGTACCCGTAGACGTCGGCCTCGCTCGCGGCTACGGCGCCGAGGACGGCCAGCCCCAAAAGTCCCGCATTCAGGTCTTTTTGGAATTTGTTTGGGCTGGTAGTGTTCATCTATTAATAGTATTTGATAGATACTATTATTAATCAAGCACTAACGACCATGCCCCGTGCGAAGCAACCCCGCCGTCTGGTGGCCTTGATAGACTCGGTCTCGATGCAAGGTCTGACGCGTATCCTCGTCGCGCTGAGTCTGCTGGGGGTCACCGGTTGTGCGGTGCTCGGCCCGAAATTGCGTGCGCCGGATCTTTCGATCCTCGAGGTGCAGATCGTCAAAGGCGATTTGTTCGAACAGCGTCTGAAGGCGCGCATGCGCGTGCAGAATCCGAATCCCGTCGGGCTTTCGGTGCGCGGCATCACCTACACCATCGAACTCGAAGGTCAGGAGCTCGGCCGCGGGCTCTCCGGCAGCAGTTTCGTGGTGCCGCCGAGCGGCGAAGCCGAATTCGACATGCTGGTGACGGCGAATCTCGCCGGCACTTTGCTAAAAATCGTCGAGCGCACGCGCAAGGCGGGCGGCTCGCCGCCGACGGAGCTCAGCTATCGATTGCGCGGCGAGGTGAAGCTCGACAAAAGTCTGCTGCGGACGGTGCCTTTCGATCAGAAGGGCAGTCTGCGTTTGCGATGACGCGACGACGTCCATGACTCGTCGCGCGTTGTTGCGTCTGTGGCTTGTGACCCTGATCGGCTTGCTGGTTCTGGGGTCGATCGCGCTAGGTTGGTTGGCGGCGAATTTTCCGCAACTCCGGGATCAAATTCTTTGATCAGATCGCTCAAAACCCTGGGGCATGCGGAGCATCTCGATGCGCCGCAGTTTTCCGCCATCGAACGGGCGTTGCGGCGCCTCGATGTACCAAAGAAAGAGATCACGGCGCGGGCTTTGCAGCGCGTCGCGATCGACGCGACCGGGATGGGTTCGGCGCCGTTCGCGCGATTGTTCGAGGCTTGGGCCGGCGTGCCGTTTGCCGCGTTGGTCGCGGCCCGTCTCGACTGCGACTCTTTGCAGGCGGCGGCGTTCGAATTGCGTCTGCGCGGCGCGAATCGTCTGGCCTCGCGCGTCACCGCCGTCACCGAGGCCGCGCCGCGCAGTCCGGTCGCGCGCTTGTCCTGGGGCGTTGCGCCGTCGCCGTTCGGCATGTGTTTGATCGCATCGAGCGAACGCGGGCTCGTGCATCTGTCGTTCGTCGATCGCCTCGCGCGTGACCTGCGCGAATTCCAGCAGCGTATCGACCCTTGGAAGCCGGGCGTACTGCAGCGCGACGATCGCGAGGCCGCCGTGGTTTTGCGCGCCCTGTTCGCCGCACGGCGCCGGGCGCAGATCGAGTTGCACATGATCGGCAGCGAGTTCCAACGTCGCGTGTGGCGCGCCTTGCTGGCCGTCAGCGGCCTCGAGTCGCTCGGCTATTCGGAGCTCGCGGCGGCGGCCGGGCATGCCTCGGCTGCGCGCGCGATCGGTAGCGCGGTCGGTGCCAATCGTCTCGGCTGGATCGTGCCTTGCCATCACGTGTTGCGTCGCGACGGCGGGCTCGGGGGCTTTCACTGGGGGGTGGATCGCAAACGAGCGATGCTCGTTTGGGAATCTTTGGCACCGCCTCCGTGAGACGGTCGGTGTGCGGCCGGGGGGACGGCGACGCACATGCGATAATCCGCACATGAATTCCGTCCCTCAAAGTCGCATCACCCTCATCGCCATCGTCGTCGCCGTGCTGTGCGCGGGTTGGGCCGTCTATGCCACGCGTCACGCCGGTCGTGACGCCGCCGCCGGCATGGGTCCGCCCGGGCGCGGGGCCGGCGCTGCCGGTGGTGCTGCGGCCGGTGCCGGGGGTCGACCCACCGGCGGGCCCGGCGGTGCGCCGGGCGGCGGCATGCCGGTTCCGGTCGTCTCGCAAGCGGCTGCGGAACAGGCGGTCGCGCGCGAACTCAAGGCGATCGGTACTGCGCGCGCGAACGAAGCCGTCGAAATCACGGCCAAAAGTTCGAACCTCGTCACGGCAGTGCGCTTTCGCGATGGCGAGCGCGCGGCGCGCGGCGCGGTGCTGGTCGAACTCGACAGTGCGCAGGCGCGTGCCGACCTTGCGGTCGCCAGCGCAGCGCTGACCGAGAGCGAAAGCCAATACCGCCGTGCTCGCGAGTTGTTGCCGACGCAGGCGTTGTCGAAGTCGCAGTTCGACCAAATCGAATCGACGCGCAACGCCAATGCCGCGCGGCTCGACGCCGCACGGGCGCGTCTCGAAGATACGGTGATCCGCGCGCCATTTGCGGGTCGGGTCGGTTTGCGGCGCGTCAGCGTCGGCAGTCTCGTCGGTCCGGGCACGGTGATCACCACGCTCGACGACACGAACGTCATGAAAATCGACTTCGCCGTGCCCGAACGGTTGCTTACGTCCTTGCGGGCGGGCTTGTCGATCAAAATCGATTCGACCGCGTACCCCGGTCGCCGCTTCGACGGGCGCATCGCGAGCGTCGATTCGCGCGTCGATCCGGTCAGTCGCGCGGTGATGGTGCGGGCCGAAGTGCCGAACGGCGACGGACTTTTGAAGCCCGGCATGTTTTTGAACGTCGAGCTGTTGCGCGATCAACGCTCCGCCATCGTCGTCCCCGAAGAGTCGCTGGTGCCCGATCAGAGTCGTCAGTACGTGTTCGTGGTCGAAGGCGGCAAGGCGGTCAGACGCGAGGTGCACATCGGCGCTCGCCGTCCGGGCAGCGTGGAAATTCTCGACGGCTTGCGCGTCGGTGAACGCGTGATCGTCGAGGGTACCGTGAAGGTACGCGACGGCGGACCGGTACGGGATTTGGCGCGCCCATGACGATTTCCGATCTCGCCATCCGACGACCCGTCTTCGCGACGGTGTTGTCCCTGTTGCTGGTCATCGTCGGCTTGATGGCCGCGCTGCGTTTGTCGATCCGCGAATATCCCGATGTCAATCGTCCGGTGGTGGGCGTGTCGGTGTTCTATCGCGGCGCCAATGCTGCCGTCATCGAAACGCGCGTCACGCAGGTGCTCGAAGACGAGATCGCCGGCATCGAGGGCGTCGAAAAACTCACCTCGTCGAGTCGTGACGAATTCGCGCGCATCAACGTCGAGTTTTCGATCAACCGCGATCTCGACGCCGCCGCCAACGACGTGCGGGAACGCATCGCGCGCGTCGCCGGGCGTTTGCCCGAAGAAGCCGATGCGCCGCAAATCGCGAAGGTGGACGATTCGGCCGAGCCCATCATCTATGCGAACTTCGTCAGCACCGCGCGCAATGCGCTCGAGTTGACGGAATACCTGAACCATTACGTCGTCGATCGTTTCGGTTCGCTGCCCGGGGTCGCATCGTTGCGTGTCGGCGGCGAGAGCCGGTATGCGATGCGCGTCTGGCTCAATCGCGAAGCGCTCGCGGCAAGACAGCTGACGGTCAGCGACATCGAGAATGCGTTGCGACGCGAAAACGTCGAGTTGCCCGCGGGTCGCATCGAGTCGAAGGAGCGCGAGTTCACCTTGCGCACGCGCACCTCGCTGGAAACCGAAGAAGACTTCCGCGTCTTGGTGGTCGGTCGCACGAGCGATGGCTATCTGGTGCGGCTCGGTGACGTCGCCGAAGTGCGTCTTGCAGCCGAAGATCAGCGCAATCTCGCCCGCTCCAACGGACTCCCGGGGCTCAGCATCGGCGTGGTGCCGACCTCCAAAGCGAACGTGCTCGAGGTCTCGGAGGCGGTGCGCGCGGAGCTCGCCGAAATCAAACGCACCTTGCCCAAAGACATCACCGGCGAAATCAGTCTCGACTTCACGGTGTTCGTCGCCGAGTCGATGAAAAAAGTGCTCACGGTGCTGACCGAGACTTTGTTGATCGTGCTCGTGATCATCATCCTGTTCCTGGGCACGACGCGCGCCACGCTGATTCCGGCGGTCACCATCCCGGTGTCCTTGTTCGCCGCCGCGATCGTCATGGTGATGCTCGGGTACTCGATCAACACGCTGACGCTGCTCGGTGCGGTGCTCGCGATCGGCCTCGTCGTCGACGATGCGATCGTGGTGCTCGAAAACATCGCGCGCCGCATCGAGTCGGGAGAGCCCGCCTTGCTCGCATCCATGAACGGTTCGCGCGAGATCGGTTTTGCGGTGATCGCCACGACGCTCGTGTTGATGGCGGTATTCGTGCCGATTTCATACATGGAAGGGACTTTGGGCCGCTTGTTCGGCGAGTTCGGCGTGACGGTGGCAGCCGCAGTCGGGTTTTCGGCGTTGGTGGCGCTCACCTTGACGCCGATGATGTGTTCGAAGCTGTTCGTCGGCGGCATCCGTCGCAGGCCGCTTGCACTGCGCATCGATGCGCAATTTCGCGTCATGACCTCGAACTATGAAACGATGCTGCGCACCGCGATGCAGGGTCGCAGGCCGCTCGCGATCACGCTCGGCGCTGCGGCGTTCACGGTGCTCGTGGTGTCCTTGCTGGTGTTCGGCAAGCCGCTGCCCTGGCTCAAGTTGCAGCAGGAGTTCGCGCCCACCGAAGACCGCGCGATGATGCCGGTGATGGTGAGCGCGCCCGAGGGCGCGAGCCTCGCCAATCTCGACAAATATCTATCGCAGGTCGAGCAGGTAGTGCTCGACGAAGTCAAAGCCGGCAACGGGCGTCGCGTGATCGTGCGTTCAGGCGGGTTCGGCGGCGCAGGCGAAGTGAATACGGGCTCGGTGTACATGCCCATGACGCTGTGGGACGAGCGCCGCGAATCCGCGCAACAAGTGGCGCAACGCGTGCGCATGCGCACCGCCAACATCACCGGCGTCCGCATCATCGTGATCACGCCGCCGTCACTCGCGGTGCGCGGACTCGGCAAGCCGATGCAAGTGGTTCTCGGAGGTGCCGATTACGGCGAATTGGCCAAGTGGCGTGACAAAGTCATCGAGCGCATCCAGCGTGAGAATCCGCGCATTCTGAATCTGGAATCCGATTACCAGGAGCGCAAGCCGCAGCTGCAGGTGCGCATCGATCGCAACCGCGCCGCCGATCTCGGCGTGTCGCTGCAGACGATCGGTCGTACGCTCGAAACGATGCTCGGCTCGCGCATCGTGACGACGTTCATGAAAGGCGGCGAGGAATACAACGTGGTGCTGCAGGCACGTGGCGAAGATCGCGCGACGGTGGACGATCTCGGCAATCTCTACGTGCGCTCCGATCGCAACGGCGGCATGGTGCCTTTGTCGGCGTTGGTGAACATCGAAGAGGTGGCCGGTGCGTCGTCGCTGCGTCGGTTCGATCGGCTGCGGTCGATTACTTTGAGCGCGAACCTCGTTCCGGGCTATGCGCTCGGCGATGCGCTCGGCTATGTCGAAGGCGTGATCCGCGAAGAAGTCCCGCAAGGCGTGCAGGTCGGTTACGACGGCGAATCGCGCGAGCTCAAGCAGCAAGGCAGTCGTTTGTGGCTGACGTTCGCGTTTGCATTGCTGATCGTCTACCTCGTGCTCGCGGCACAGTTCGAGAGCTTCATCCACCCGCTCATCATCCTCGCGACCGTGCCGCTGGCCATTTCGGGGGCGCTCGTCGGTCTGTGGCTGTTCGCCTCGTCGATCAACGTGTTCAGCCAGATCGGCGGCATCATGCTGATCGGCATCGCCTGCAAAAACGGGATTCTCATCGTCGAATTCGCGAACCAATTGCGCGATCGCGGGGTCGAATACGTCGAGGCGGTGATCGAGTCGGCCGTGGTGCGTCTGCGACCAGTGCTCATGACGAGTCTCTGCACCGCCTTCGGTGCGGTGCCGCTGATGATCGCGGCGGGTGCGGGCGCGGAGAGTCGTCAGTCCATCGGCGCAGCCGTGTTCTTCGGGACGCTGTTTTCGTTGGCGCTGACCTTGTTCGTCGTGCCGGCGTTGTATGCGTTGCTGGCGAAGAACACGACGTCGCCGCATCACGTCAGCGACTTGATCGAGCGTCTGAGTGCCGGCGTGCGGCCGACCTCTGCCGAATCTTCACCCAACAGCGGGAGTGCATCATGAACATCGCTATATGGACTTTGCTCGTGGCCGTTCTCATGCCCATCGTGTGCGCCGGCATCTCGAAAGTGGGTGCGCGTTACGACAACCGCGAGCCGCGCGCCTGGCTCGGACGTCAGCAGGGCTATCGCGCACGCGCCTTTGCCGCGCAGCAGAATTCCTGGGAAGCCCTGGCGGTCTACGTGGCCGCGCTGGTCGCTGCCTCGCTCGGGACGGTGTCGCCCGAGGTGATCGGTCAACTGGCGATCGTGTTCCTCGTCGCGCGCATCGCCTATCTCGCCTGTTATCTCGCCGATCAGGCCACGTTGCGCTCGATCACCTGGCTCGTCGCTTACGGCAGCTGCGTTTGTCTGATCGTGATGGGAGCGCGCGCCGCTCTCTGATTCGTCGCCGCAACGCACCGTGTCGCTCGCCCCCTACAAGCAACTGGAACTCGAATGGAAGCGCCTGCACGCCTTGCGTGGCGCGTTGTCGCTGCTGCGCTGGGACGCGGCGGTGATGATGCCGCGCGGCAGCGCGGCCGGGCGCGGCGAGCAACTGGCGGCGCTAGAGACCGAATGCCACGCGGTACTCACTTCGCCCAAAGTCAGTCGGCTGCTCGAGCGCGCGGCGGCCGGCCAGGGCGGTCTCGACGAATGGGAACTCGCGAATCTGCGTGAAATGCGACGGCAGCGTGATCACGCCTTCGCGGTCCCCGTATCCCTGATCTCGCGACTCGCGCGCGCGACGGCCCAAGCAGAGTCGGTTTGGCACGAAGCTCGCCGTCAAAATCGCTTCGAGCTCTTCGCACCCAACCTTGAAGAAGTCCTGGTGCTGGTGCGCGACAAAGCCGCCTTGCTCGGGCAGGCACTCGCGCTCGATTCGTACGATGCGTTGATCGACGAGTGGAGTCCGGGCGTGACCACCGTCTTGATCGACACGTTGACCAAAGCTTATGCGCGACGCCTGCCGTCTTTGGTGCGTGAGGCGATCGACGTGCAAGCGGCGGCGCCCGTTTTGCCGCTCGAGGGCAAGTTCACGCCGGGCCGACAGCGCGCTTTGGTCACTGACGTCCTGCGCGCCATCGGCTTCCCCTTTGATCGCGGGCGACTCGACGAAGCCTCGCATGCCTTCACCGAAGGATTTTCGGGCGACATTCGCATCACGATGCGCATCGATGCGCGCGATCCGTTCGTCGGCTTGCTCGGCGCCTTGCATGAAGCCGGCCATGCCTTGTACGACCTCGGCTTGCCTGCCCATTGGCTCGATCAGCCGGTCGGTCAGGCGCGCGGCATGGCGCTCGAAGAAAGTCAGTCGCTGCTGATCGAAATGCTGATCGGTCGTTCGCGACCGTTCGTCCGTTATCTGCGGCCGTTGCTCGAAAAGCATTTCGGGGTCGCCGGAGCCGCCTGGAGTGACGACAACTTGTACCGCGTGTTGACGCGGGTTGCGCGCGGGCCGGTGCGCGTCGATGCCGACGAACTGACATACCCTTTGCACGTGATCTTGCGCACCGATCTCGAGCGGCGCTTGCTCGACGGTCGTCTGGCCGTGCGGCATCTGCGCGATGCCTGGAATGCCGATCTGCGTCAGCGCCTCGGCGTCGAACCGACCGATGATGCGCAGGGCGTGCTGCAGGATGCCCATTGGGCCGGTGCGGCGTTCGGTTATTTTCCGCTGTACATGGTGGGCGCAGCGATCGCCGCGCAGTTGCACGAAGGTTTGCGTCGCGACGTGCCGGATCTCGATGCCGAAATCGAACGCGGCAACTTCCAGGGATTGATCGGTTGGCTGCGCTCCGGCGTGCACGGGCAGGGCGCGCGGTTGCCGCTGCAGGATCTGGTGCGCGATGCGACCGGTCGACCGCTGTCGGCCGCGGCGGCGTTGCGCCATCTCGAGCGCAAATATCTGGATCGCGAGAGTGCGCCCCTTGCGGATGCGGCGGGGGCGACGGCATGACCGCCACGTCGAGCACGTTCCGCAAGTTGCAGGCGCAGCTGCGCGGTTCGGTGGGTAAAGCCATCGAAGATTTCGCCATGATCGAAGCGGGCGACAAGGTGATGGTGTGCCTCTCGGGCGGCAAAGATTCGTACACGATGCTCGACATCCTGCTGTCTCTGCAGCGCAGCGCGCCGGTGTCCTTCGAGCTCGTCGCGGTGAACCTCGATCAGAAGCAGCCGGATTTTCCCGAAGACGTGCTGCCGAACTATCTGACGGCGCTCGGCGTCCCGCATCACATCATCGAGCAAGACACGTACTCGGTCGTCAAACGCGTCATTCCCGAAGGCAAAACCATGTGCGGCCTGTGTTCGCGCATGCGTCGCGGCGCGCTCTATCGATGGGCGGGCGAAAACGGCGTGACCAAAATCGCGCTCGGTCATCATCGGGACGACATCGTCGAAACCTTGTTCCTGAATATTTTCTTCGGCGGAAAAATGAAGGCGATGCCGCCGAAGTTGCGCTCGGAAGACGGACGGCACATCGTGATCCGACCGCTCGCTTACGTGGCCGAACGCGACATCGAACGCTATGCGCGCGCACGCGAGTTCCCGATCATCCCCTGCAATCTCTGCGGTTCGCAGGAAAACGCGCAGCGGCGCACGATCAAACGCATGCTTGCCGAGTGGGAGCGCGAGCATCCGGGGCGTACGGAATCGATTTTCTCCGCGTTGCGCAGCGTCGAAGCCTCGCACCTCGCAGATCCCGCCTTGTTCGACTTTGCGGGCCTGCGACGTGACTGACGACGATGCGGGACTCGCGCCCGTCGCGCGTTTGCGGGCTCGGTTTCACGGTGCGATGCTGGGGCTTGCGGTCGCCGATGCGCTCGCGACACCTGCGCAGTGGAGCAGGCCCGGCAGCGCGCCGCCCATACGCGATCTCATCGGCGGCGGGCCGCACGATTTGCCGCGCGGCGCCTGGCGCGCCGATACCGCGATGGCGTTGTGCACCGCCGCGAGTCTTTCGGCCCGGGGCCGTTACGAGCGGGATGCCGAACTCGCCGAATTGCGGGCCTGGCAGCGCGAGGGCGCGCACTCGGCCACCGGTGAATGCGTCGGCATCACGGCCGGCGTGGCGCACGCATTGGTGAACGGCGCGCCGTCGATCGACATCGACGATGGTCTCGATGCCTGCGTACGCGCCATTCCGATCGCCTTGTTCCATTTCGCCGATTCGGCGGCGCGCGAGCAGGCGCTCGCCACCTCGGCGGCGCTGACGTCGCGCGAGCCGGTGACGAGCGCGCGAGTCCGAATCGTCGTGGCGGCGTTGCGTGCCGCCTTGCACGGCGACGAGCGCGCGTGGCGATCGATCTGGGACGATCTCGGTGAGGCGCAGGTCGTGACGGAGCCGCGCCTGATCGTGCGACAAATATTGTTCGGCGAGTCGACATGGAAAGACGCGGCACTTGCCGCCGCGAATCTCGGTGGCGAAGCGCAGGGCATCCCGGCACTGGTCGGTGCGTTGGCTGGCGCACGTTACGGGGTGGAGGCCATACCGCTGGCGTGGCGGGAAAGCGTGGCGCACGCCACTCTGCTGCGCGAGCGCAGCGACGGCTTGCTCGCTGACGCCTTGGTGGAGCTCGCCGGCCTCGCGTAAGCTCGGCCGCATGCGGTCGAGATCGTCCCTCAGCTCGCGCACCTCCGCAGACGCCTTGCTGCGCCGGCGTTTCGATGCGCTCGGCCTCGCGCGACCGCGGCGCGCCAAACTGACACGCGCGATCGCACAACTGAATCGTGAACTGCGTGCCCGCGACATCCGGCTGTCGCCACACTTCTGGTTTTCGAACGAATGGTTCTCACCCGACGGCGTACCCGGAATCGCGATTCCGTTCTATCTCGCGCATGCGAATCTCGAGCGTCTCGAGCGTCGCATGAGCGGTTTTGCCGAGGGTGGCGACGTCGAGAGTTTGATGCGCATTCTGCGTCACGAAGCCGGACACGCCGTCGATACCGCCTATCGACTGCGCCGTCGCGCGCTGTGGCGCAAAACTTTCGGCGCACCCGGTCGACACTATCCGTCGAGTTATACCGCCCTGCCGCGCAGTCGCGACTTCGTGCAGCATCTGGACGACTGGTACGCGCAGTCGCATCCTGCCGAAGATTTCGCCGAAACCTTTGCCGTGTGGCTGGTGCCGGGCAGTCGTTGGCGCAGCAGCTATCGAGGCTGGCCTGCGCTGCGCAAACTCGAGGTGATGGAACAACTGATGGCGTCGATCCGCGGCCGCAAGCCGGCGCTGCATACGACGCGCCGGATCGACTCGCTCGCACGCAGTCGCCGGACGCTGGATTCGCACTATGCCGAGATGCGTCGGCGTCGCGCACGGCGCAATTATTCGCTCGTCTCCGAGCGTCTGGGTGCCGCGTTCGTGACGGTGGCCGAGGCCGAAGCGCGGGGCCGGTCGGCGCGGCCTGCGGCGGCATTTTTGTCGACGCATCGTCGGCGTTTGCTGCGTCTTCTCGATCGACAGGTCGCGTTGAGCGTTTATTCGGCGCGGCAGTTGCTCGACGTCGCCGTCGAGTGGTGTCGCGAGCATGATCTGCAACTGTGCGGCACGACGCGCATTGCCGCCGCCCACGCGGATCGCTTCGTGCTGCGCATTGGCCGCGCGGCCGCCCGCGGTGGTAAATTGCGATTTCCGCTATGAAGCCGCTCAAAATATTGGTGATCGCGCATCCGCAGTTGTTGCCGCCGGATTCGCTCGACGGGTACACGGCGCAGCAAATCGACGAATTCCGTACCGAGTACGACGTCATCCACACGCTGCGCGGGCTCGGTCACGACGTGCGTGCGCTCGGGGTGCTCGATTCCTTGAGCGAGCTGCGCGCCGCGATCACCGAATGGCGCCCGGACGTCGTGTTCAATCTGCTCGAAGAATTCAACGGCATCGTCAAATACGATCAGCACGTCGTCGCCTTTCTCGAGCTCATGCGGCAACCCTACACCGGCTGCAATCCGCGCGGTCTGCTGCTCTCGCGCGACAAGTCGCTGAGCAAACAGTTGCTCGCCTATCACCGGATCGACACGCCGCGCTTCGCGCTCTTGCAACGCGGCCTGAAGTTTCGCATCCCGCGGAAGTTGCGCTATCCGCTGTTCGTGAAGTCGGTCTCCGACGATGCCTCGCTCGGCATTGCGCAGGCCTCGATCGTGGAGGATGCCGACCGTTTGCGCGAGCGAGTCGAGTTCGTGCACGCGCAGGTCGGCTCGGACGCCTTGGTCGAAGAATACGTGCCGGGTCGCGAGCTCTACGTCGGCGTCCTCGGCAATGAACGCCTCACGCGGCTGCCGGTATGGGAGTTGTCGTTCGGCACCATGGCGGAGACGCAGTCGGCGATCGCCACGCGCAAGGTCAAGTGGGATCGTCGCTACCAGACGAAGTACGGCATTTCCCGGCATGCGGCGACGGATCTGCCGGCCGGACTCGAAGCGACGCTGGATCGCATGGCGCGCCGGATCTATCGCGCGCTCGGCTTGTCGGGTTACGCACGCATGGATTTTCGCGTGCGCCCCGACGGCCGAGTGTTCGTGCTCGAGGCGAACGCGAATCCGTGTCTCGCCTCGCCCGAAGATTTCGCGCAATCGGCCGCAGCCGTCGGCCTCGACTACGCGGCCTTGCTGATGCGCCTCGTCAAGCTCGGGCTCGCCTACCGCGCCGAGTGGCGCGGCTGAGCGTCGCTCAGCGCAGGTGCTTGTCGAGCCATTGCAGCACTTCGCGATGCCACTGCAGGCTGTTCGCGGGCTTCAGTATCCAGTGGTTCTCGTCCGGGAAAACGACCAAACGACTTTCGATGCCGCGCCGCTGCAGGGCCGTGAACGTGCCGAGGCCTTGCGTGTAGGGCACGCGGAAGTCGAGTGCGCCGTGCGTCACGAGCATCGGCGTCTTCCACTTCGTGACGTGATCGGCCGGGTTGAACTTCTCGTGGTTCGCGGGCACGGCGTAGTACGGGCCGCCGTTCTCCCACTCGGTGAACCACAATTCTTCGGTGGTGTAGTACATCGTGCGCTGATCGAAAATGCCGGCGTGATTCACGATGCACTTGAAGCGGTCGGGCCATTGGCCGGCGATCCAGGTCTGCATGAATCCGCCGTACGACGCACCGAGCGAGCAGGCGCGCGTACCGTCCAGGAAATCGTATTTGGCGACGGCGGCTTCGAGTCCTTTTTGCAGATCGACGAAGGGTTTGCCGCCCCAGTCGCCGCTGATCGAGTCGGTGAACTTCTGGCCGTAACCGGGTGAGCCATGGAAGTCGATGAACACCACGCCGTAACCCGCGCCTGCGAAGGTCTGCGAGTTCCAGCGCCATGACCACTGATTCTGGAAGCTCACCTGCGGGCCGCCGTGGACCACGAAGGCAATGGGGAATTTTTTGCCCGGGACGTAACCGTAGGGCTTCATGACGTAGCCGTACACCGTCGCGCCCTCCGCGCCGGCGAACGAGAACTGCTCAAACTCGCTCATCGCGCGTTCGCCGAGGATCTTGCGGTTCACGTCGGTGAGACGCTGCGGCTCGCGCGCCTCCGAAGTCGCGAGGAACAAATCCGCCGGAGCCGCGAGCGAGGCCCAGGCCACGACGATGCCGCTGCGCGCGGGGGCGAATTCGGCGACTTGCCCGCGACCCACGAGGCGTTTTCTTTGATCGGACGCGGGGTCGACCTCGAACAAGGCGACTTGCCCGACGTCATCGGTCGTCACCAGCAGGCGCTTGCGATCGAAGGTGGTGGCCAGATGGCCGATGGAGCGGTCCCAATCGGCCGCGAGTGCGCGCACCTTGCCGCTTGCCGCCTCGCGCACCATCAGCGCGAAACGATCGGCCTCGAATCCCGGGCGCGACATCGCGAGCCAGGCCAGATCGCCGTTGGCGAGGAACACGGGCTGGGCATCCCAGGCTTTGTTCGCTTCGGTGAGGTTGCGCGGCGTGCCAGAGCCGTCGGCGGCGGCTTCATAGAGATCGAAATTGGTCGACCACGGCTCGCTGCGATCGGCGAGTCGAGCGCTCCAGACGAGGCGACTGCCGTCGGGGCTGAAGGTGTAGTCCTCGTCGCCACCGGAAGGCTTCGAGGGCACGTGGCCGACGATCTTGCCCGACACGTTGACCGGTGTTTCGGCGCGCAGGCCGCGAGCGTCCGTCTGCTTGAGCGCGACGCTGAACAAGGTCGAGATCGTGCCGTCGACCCAGGTGTCCCAGTGGCGGACGAACAATTGGTCATAGGTTTTGCCGCTCGCTTTTTCTTTGGCGCGTGCGGCGATCCGCTCGACGCTGCATTTCAGGTCGGCGCAATCGGGGAACACTTCGAGCGTGAGCGCGAGACGATCGCCTTGCGGCGACACTTTGAACGATCCCACGTCGAGCGGCAGATCGGTGACTTGCTGCGCCTCGCCGCCCGCCAGGGCGATGTACCAGATCTGCGACGAACCGCTGCGCGTCGAGAGGAAGAAAAACCCGCGTCCATCGGCCGCCCAGCGCGGGGTCGAATCGTTGGCCGCGTGCTGCGTGACGCGCCGCGCGGTTTTGGTCGCATCGTTCAGATCGAGCAACCAGATGTCGGTGCGGCCGCGATTGGCGTCGATATCCGTTTCGCGCAGCGTGTACGCGACGTATCGACCGTCGGGCGACACTTCGGGATCCGAGAGTCGGTTGAGACGCACGAGATCATCGGGCGTGAAGGCCTTGCGCGTTGCGCCGGCGTCGGCGGCCTGCAGCGTCGCGGGCGCGGCAAGCAGCGCGAGCGTGCCGATGATGAGTGCGAAAAACGTGGTGTTGCGTTGTTGCATGGTTGTGCTCGGAGCGGGATGCCGGTAAAAGCGAGGCCCCGATTGTAGACGAGTTGCCCATGCCCGCCGAAGTGCGCGCCCTCTGTTTCGACCTCGACGATACGTTTTGGGCGGTGCGTCCGGTCCTCGTGCGCGCCGAGCAGCGCATGAGCGATTTTTTGCAGGGCCGTCACCCGGAATTGGCGCGGGGGTACTCGTCGGACGCCTTGTTCGAGTGGCGCCGTGCGCTCGCCGCCGAGGTGCCGGCACGGGCCCACGACATGACCTGGCTGCGCACCGAAGCGCTGCGGCGCTGGATCGTCGCGCAGGGGCATGACCCGAAGATCGCCGATCATGCCTTCGAGGTCTTCATTGCCGCACGCAACGAAGTCGAACTGTATCCCGACGTGCTGCCGGCGTTGCGCGCGCTCGGTGCCCGCTATCGCCTGGCGACGCTGTCGAATGGCAACGCGGACGTGCATCGCATCGGTCTCGGCGCGCATTTTTCACTGTGTACCAATGCCGAGCGCATCGGTGCGCCGAAGCCGCAGGCCGCAGCCTTTCACCACGTGGCGCACGAACTCGGTGTCGAAGCGCACGAATTGCTGTACGTCGGTGATGACCCGCTGCTTGATGTCGAAGGTGCGCGTGCGGCCGGCTGTCGCGCCGCGTGGCTCAATCGTGCGGCGCGCGCCTGGCCTGCCGAACTCGAGTGCCGTGCGGATTTCGTGGTCAGCGATCTCGTCGAGCTGGTCGCGCAGTTGAGCGATCGGGGCTGATCGATCGCGCCCGATCGACGCGACGCCTCACTGCGCCGTATAGCCCCCGTCGACCAAAAGACTCGTGCCGGTGACCAAGCTCGCTTCGTCCGAGGCGAGGAAGGCGACTGCCGCGGCCACTTCGTCCACCGTGCCGATGCGGGCGAGCGGAATGCGTCGCAGCGTGTCGGCTTTGAATTGCGGATCGGCGAAGAACGGCGCGGTGAGCGGCGTTTCGATGTAGGTGGGTGCAACGGCATTCACGCGGATGCGTTGCGGCCCGAGCTCCACCGCCATCGCTTTGGTGAGACCTTCGATGGCGTGCTTGCTGGTGCAATAGACGGTGCGATTCGCGGCGCCCACATGTCCCATCTGCGAGCTCATGTTGACGATGCTGCCGCCACGTCCCGCGCGCAGCATGGCGCGCGCGGCCGCTTGCGCGACGACGAAGGCCGAGCGCACGTTGAGCGTAAGCAAACGGTCGAGTGTCGCCAGATCTACCTCGACGAAGGGTTGCGGCGTGTTGCTGCCGGCATTGTTGAACAGCACGTCGCAGTGCGGCAGGGCATCGAAGAGGCGCGCGACGGCGGCGTCGTCGGTGACGTCGCAGGGGATGGCCCGCGCCTTCGGGCCGATGCTTGCGGCGAGGCTGTGCAGTTCGTCGGCACTGCGTGCCACCAGCACGACGTCCGCGCCTTCGGCGGCAAATCGCTCGGCGCAGACGCGACCGATGCCACGCCCTGCGCCGGTGACGACCACTGTTTTCCCTGCAAAGCGCATCAGCGTGACCTCGCCAGATATTCCTGGTTCGGCATCATATCGGTCGCCGTGGCGATGCGATTGGTCATGTTGAAGAAGGCCGTGACCGCGACGATGTCCCAGATGTCGCGATCGGCAAAGCCCGCGCGGCGCAATCTTTGCCGATCCGCATCGCCGGTCTCGGCGGGCGTCACGGTGAGTTTGTAGGCGAAATCGAGCATGGCGCGCTGTTTGCGCGTGATACGCGCGACGCGATAGTTCATCACCAGAATTTCGCCGAGCGACGGATCGCCCGACATTTCGCGCACCGCCTGACCGTGTGCGGTGAGGCAGTAGTAACACTCGTTCGCCGCGGACACGACCACGGCGATCATTTCGCGCTCGAGTTTGGAGAGTTTCGAGTCGCCGAGCATCAGGTCGTTGTACATGTCGATGAAGGCGCGCAACTTCGTCGCATCGAAGCTGTACACCTCGAGCACGTTCGGCAGGAAGCCGATCGCCGCTTCGCAGGCACCAAAATATTTGCGCAGATCGTCGGGCATCGACCGACGATTCGGTTTCGGCAGGCGCAACGCGACGGTGGCGGCGGGCTGCGCGCGGTAACGGATTTTTTTCATGCTGAGTCCTTGCTTCAGAGGACGATCAGAGGATCGTCCATGGCGGCGAGCGGTTCTGCGCCGTCGCGGGTCACTCGAACGAGATCTTCGAGATGACAGGCGCCGAAACCGACTTCGATGTGCGGAAAGTCGACGGTAAGAGTCATGTTTTCTTCGAGCACGAGGTCGTCTTTGACCGCGAACGGCAAGCCGTCGCGAAACGGCTCGTCGGTATGCTGCAAGCCGACGCTGTGCGGCACGGCAACGGTCAATACGTCGCCATAACCGGCTTTGCGCATCGCCTCGAGCCCGGCGCTGCGCACCTCGGAATAACGGCGCCCCGGACGCAGGGCGGCGAACGACGCTTCCCAGCCTATGCGCAATGCGGCGACACGCCGCCGGGCTTCGGCGTCGGGTTCACCGAGGATCACGGTGCGTCCGAAATCGCCGTGATAGTGGCCGTAGTGCGACACGGCGTCGATCAGAAACGGTTCGCCTCGCACCACGTGTCCTTTGGGCAGCAAGCCCGTGCCACCGGCCGCGATGAACACCGATTCGCCGCCACGTTGCGCGGCCTCGACACCGAAGCGTCGTTCGATCTCTTCCATGGTGGTGCCGACCGTGATGTCGCGCACCGCCGCCAGACAGGCGGCCGCATTCATGCGTGCCGCCCGTTGCATGAGCGCGATCTCGGTCTGCGATTTCACGACGCGCAAGCGACGAAACAGATTCGGATCGCAGCGCACGTCGATTTGATCGAGCCCCGCGCGTCGCAGCGCGGGTTCCACGGTGACGTCGTCGGTGACGATGCGTCCGCGCGCGAGGCCCGCCTCGGTGATCGCACGCGCGAGGCCCGCATGGGCGGTGGGCGCTTCGTGGCCTTCGGTGCGGCGCGTTGCGGCAATCCAGGCGCGTTCGATCGCGGCGAGATCGGCGTCGGGGCTGACGGGCCAGGCGGTCGACGGGGCGGCGCGCAGCGGCGTTTTGCCGCCGCTTTGCAGCCAATCCTGCCAGTTCGTCGGCGCCGTGTAGGCGATGATGCGTGCCGGGTAATCGGCTTCTTCGAGCGCAAGTCGCCAGATCTGCGCCGCCGACACCACCAAGGTGCGATGCGCGGCCTGCGGTGTCCAGAGCGCGAGCGAGGCCTGCTCGAAGCCCATCTTGGCGAGGATCGTCCAGAAGCGGGTGAAGTAGTACACCTCGACCGGACGCGAGGCGACGAAAGCGTCCGCGCCGACTTCGGCGAGCAGCGCGGCGGCGCGCGCTTCGTTCACGAGCGAATCGCGGTCGATTTCTTTGAGTGACATGACTACCCTTGCGGATCCTGCGGGATCCGCAGAGCCCGTCGAAAATCGGCGCGTCGCGGCGAACCGCTCAGCGTCTGAAACCGCCCCCGGGCGGACGTGGTGCGCGTTCCTGCGCTTCGTTGATGCGCAGCGCGCGACCGCTCATCTCGTAGCCGTTGAGCGCCGCGATCGCCGTTTGGGCGTCGGCGGACGGCATTTCGACGAAACCGAAGCCGCGGGGCCGGCCGGTTTCGCGATCGTTGATGAGTTTGACCGAGTCGACTTTGCCGTGGCGTTCGAAGAGCACGCGCACGTCGGCCTCGTTCGCGGAGAAGGGCAAGTTGCCCACGTAGATCGTCGTCATTCAGCCGTCTCTCTTGCAAGCAGTCGGAGGGATGGGACGGCTTGATCGTACCGAAGCCCCCGACGGCAAGTAAACGGGAGGGGGTCGAGTACGACCCCCTCGCCGAATCGGAGCGCGGTTCCGGTTATTTCCTGGCGCCGCTGGCCGGCGGGAACTTCTTCTTGTAGTACGTCCAGCTGGTTTCGTTTTCGCGTGCGTCATCCGCCGGCGGCGGCGAGCGCCACTCGGGGTAGGTCGCCGCGATTTCCTTGAGGACCACGGGCGGCAACTGTTCGAAGTTGTCGAGCTTGCGACCCGCGGCATGGATGTAGATTTCGCCGGCGCGGCCGCTCATCTCCATCCAGGGCAGCCAATCGGCGATGCGCACCCAGCCGACGCGAATCGCCGGGTTCAGATTCTTCGGGTCGGTGAGTTCGTCGATGTTGCCGAAGAAATTGAACATCTCGGTGGCGTGGTAGAAGCCGCCGATCTGCTTCTGGTAATCACCGGCAAGCGGGTTCGAGTAGAAGAGCGGCACGGTCAGCGTGTTCCACCACTGGTTGCCGCTCATCGTGGCGGTCCAGGTGGCCGGTTTGCCGTCGGCGCCGATCGGGAACACCGGACGCTGGTTCACCGGATCGTTCGCGGTCTGCAAAACTTTGACCGTCTGCCCGGTCCACGGATTCTTCCAGTCGCGCAGCAGTTCGCCTGTCGCCGGATCGACATACAGCAGCAATTCGCGCGAGATCAGTCGCCAGCCGGCGCCGCGCACCGGATCGGTGACGGTGACGCATTGGCGGATGTTCATGCCTTCGACGTTGAAGAGTTTGCGGTCGCGCTCGCCGGGCACGCGGCTGTAACCCTCGCCGTGGAACCAGTAGACCGTCGGCACGTTGTCCTGCGCCGAGCACTGGATTTTGCGCGCTGCGAGGTTCGCGCCTTCGGGTGTGGAAAGATCGATACGCTTGGGTTTGGCGGCCTGCGCCGGCAGGGCGAGCGCGCAGAGCAGCGTGGCTATCAACGCCACCGAATTCCGATAACGGGACATGTCGACCTCCTGAGAACCGAGCAACGAGATCGCATCATCATACACGTATGACGACTGCGGCCCAACGCCGGAGGCAGCAGTGTTCGTCAGTCACCCAAATATTTGGTGACGCGCGGATCGATCGTGGACACGGGGACGCGATCGCGCACCAGCTCGGTCATCACGCGCTCGGTATAAGCGGCCAGATCGGCGGCTTTGGCAGCCGCGCGTTCGGGGTCGTCCACGTGCCGTTCGACCGCATCGGCCGGCAAGACGCGGTGCGCCGCGAGCTCCGCTTCAAGCGTTTGCAGCCGTTCGCGCAGCAGATACACCTCGGCGGTGAGCGCGACGATGGCGCCGACCAGATTGTCGGGCGGCAGGTCGCGCAAAAAATCCGGTTCGCGGTCGGTGACCGGACCTTGCAGTGCAGCTTTGAAGTGGGGTGCGTTCATTTGCGAAATTGGTAGAGGTTCCAGTGGTTGGCGTTGATCGGGGCCCGCCCCGGGCGTTGCACCGAGCGGTTGAGTCGCGCGAAGGGCTCGATCGTGACCGACGAAAAACCGGCGGCTCGACCGAGCGCCTCGATGGGCGTGTCGTACCACGGTATCGAATAGGTTTCGTTGTTGGTGTAGGCGTGGCTGCGTTGCAGCACGTTTTGAAACGGGTCGCCCGGTCGCAGATGGAACTCGTGACCGGCGAACAACCCGCCCGGTTTGAGTACGCGGCAGGCTTCGGCGAGCAGCGCCTGGGTGTGCGAACGCGGTAGTTCGTGCAACATGAAATTGAAGAAGATCAGATCGAAGTGCGCGTCGGGATAGTCGAGATGCTCGAGATCCTGTTGCGAGAGCAGCAGCCGCATGCCGTTCTCGCGAGCGCGCTGATTGGCCACTTTGAGGCAGGGTGCCGACAGATCGACGCCGTGGCACTCGGATTGCGGATGCAGGCGCTGCCAGGTGACCAGCGCCGCGCCGTGGCCGGTACCCCAATCGAGCACGCGTGCATAACGTCCCTGCGGCAGCGCTTCGAACAGGATGCGGTAGATGCCGTTGGGGTCACCGTGCGAGGGCACGGTCGTACGGCGACCGATTTCATAGGCGAGGCCGTCGAGCGCATCTTTGGCGACGCCGCCGGTGTGCTGGTGGAAGGGGACGAACTCGAAGTACTCGGGTAGTTTCAGTTGCGGGTCGAGGCGCAGGCACTCGGGCGGCGTTTCGCGGGCCGTGGCGTCGAGTTGGGCTTCGAGGGCGGCGCGCTGCGCCTCGAGCGTGGCGAAAATGCCGAGCGTCGGACGGTGATATTTGAAGCGTTGCAGGTTGCGATACGCCCAACAATAAAACTGGAACTCGAGCGTGTCGTCGAGCACGCGCTCGGCCGCACGCCAGTCCGCCGGTGCAGCGCCGCCTTGATCATGGATGCGGCGCTCGTAGGCGTCGTGCATGGCGCCGACGAGCGGGCCTTCCATGAAGTTGCGCGCGGCGCGCAGAAACGCGTGATAGCTGCGAAAGTCGCGACTCTCGTGGACCACGAGAGGCGTCGTCGTCGGGGTGTCGAGTGCACGGGGAACCGCATTCATGACCTTTCTCCGAAACTCATTCGAGGTAAGCGTAGCCGTCGAGTTCGCCTTCGTAAAATCGCTTCAAGGACTGGCTCTCGGCGATCGTCATCCGGCCCTCGCGTATGGCGCGCTCGCAATCGCGGGCGAGTGCCGGGGCGAGTTCGGCCACATCGTACTCCATGTATTCAAGTACTTTGTTGGCCGTGTCGCCGGCGACCACTTCTTCGATGAACCAGGCGCCGCTCTCGTCCAGACTGATGTGCACGACGTGCGTGTCGCCGAACAGGTTGTGCAGATCGCCGAGCGTTTCCTGGTAGGCGCCGACGAGAAACGCGGCGAGGTAGTACTCCTCGCCGGCGTCGAGTTCGTGCAGCTCGAGCGTGCGCTTGATTTCGCGATGGCTGACGAAGTGGTCGATTTTGCCATCGGAGTCGCAGGTGATGTCGGCGAGCACCGCACGCCGCGTGGGACATTCGTCGAGCCGGTGGATCGGCATGATGGGAAACAGCTGATCGATCGCCCAGGAGTCCGGCAGCGACTGGAACACCGACATGTTGCAAAAGTAGATGTCCGAGAGAATCGTCTCGATGCCCTCGAGCTCTTCCGGAACGTCGTCGAGTCGGCGGCACAGATCGCGAATGCGCGCGCAGGTCGCCCAGTAGAGACGTTCGGCGAGGCCGCGCAGCTCCAGCGACAGCAAGCCGAGGTTGAACATCTGCAGGCATTGCTCGCGTGCGGTGAGGGCGTCGTGCCAGCACTCGACGATGCGCCGCTCGCTCACCTCGCGATAGGCATCGAGCAGATCGCGCACCGGTTGCGGCCATTGCGCGCCGCCGAAGTCGCGGTCCTCGTTGCCCGTGACTTCGAACTTGTCGAGCGCCGAGCGGCCGAGCGTGTTGAACACCAGCACGCTGTGATGCGCGGCGATCGCGCGGCCCGATTCGCTGACGATGACGGGGTGCGCGATGCCGCGTGAATTGCAGACGCTGCCGACGCGGTAGACCACGTCGTTGGCGTATTCCTCGATGTTGTAGTTCATCGACGAGGCGTAGTTGGTCCCGGACCCGTCGTAGTCGACGCCGAGGCCGCCGCCGACATCGATGTATTCGAGCCCGGCGCCGAGCAACTTCAGTTCCGCATACACGTGCGCGAGTTCGTTGATCGCGTCTTTGACGCGCCGGATGTCCTGCAACTGACTGCCCGGGTGACAGTGCACGAGTTTCAGGCAATCGAGCATGTCGTGGCGTCGCAGAACTTCGACGGCTTCGAGGATTTCGGTGATGAACAAGCCGAACTTCGATTTCTCGCCGGCCGAGTCGCGCCAGCGTCCGGACCCTTCGCTCGCGAGTTTCACGCGTACGCCGATGCGGGGTCTGATGCCGAGGCGCTGCGCGTGCGTGATGATCAGGCCGAGTTCCGAAAAATTCTCGACGACCGGGATGATGGTGCGACCGAGTTTGGTCGCGAGCATCGCGGTTTCGATGTACGAGTCGTCTTTGAAGCCGTTGCACACGATCAACCGATCCGGCGCGTTCTCGGTCATCGCCATGACCGCCAACAGCTCGGGCTTGCTGCCGGCTTCGAGGCCGAAGCCGTAAGGCGCGCCGTAGCGGAACACTTCTTCGACCACCAATCTTTGCTGGTTGACTTTGATGGGGAACACGGCGGCATAACGATTGCGGTAGTCGTTTTCCGCGATCGCCCGCGCGAACGCGTCGTTCAGCTGTTTCAGCCGGTGCGCCAGGATGCCGGAGAAGCGCAGTACGACGGGCGCCGTCAGTTCGCGCGCCTTGAGTCCTTCGACGACTTCGAGCAGATCGATTTCGTGACCGGCGCGTTGCTCCGGGCGAACGACGACGTGGCCTGCGGCATTGACGTCGAAATAACCCTGACCCCAGGCATTGACGTGATAGAGCTCCAAAGATTGCGCGACGCTCCAGGGCGGATCGCGCCGTGCCGCGTTCGTCATGTCGCCGGCCCCGGGCCCGTTTCGATCGGCCGCGACGGATCGCGGATCCACTCGCTCCAGGAGCCGGGATAAAGGCGTGCGCCCGGCAGACCCGCATGTTCTAGCGCGAGCAGATTGAGGCAGGCGCTCACGCCCGAGCCGCACATCGCGATGCTGCGCGCGGGCGCGTGACCCGCCAACGTCGCGGCGAATTGCTCGCGCAGCGTGGCCACCGGCAGCAGTTGCCCGGACGCATCCAGATTTTTGGTGAAGGGGTGGTTGATGGCGCCGGGCACGTGGCCCGCGACCGGATCGATCGATTCGTTCTGGCCGGCATAACGATCGGCACCGCGCGCGTCGAAGAGGCGCGTGTCGCCGCGCGCGAGTTCCCGCTGCAATTGCGTGACGTCGACCCACTGCGCGGCATCGGGCGCGGCATGGAAGACACGCGGCATGATCGCCGGGGTGGCGGCGGTGAGTGCGTGGCCTGCGGCCGTCCACGCGGCGAGGCCGCCGGACAACACCGCCACGTCGGCGTGGCCCAGCCAGCGCAAGACCCACCATGCGCGCGAGGCGTACATGCCGTTGCCCTGGTCGTAGACCACGACCTGCGTGTCTGGCCCGACCCCGAGGGCACCCGCGCGCGCGGCGAACGTGTCCGGGTCCGGGAGGGGATGGCGGCCGGTGCTGGCCGTCGCCGGCGACGACAGATCACGCTCGAGGTGCAAATAGCGTGCGTTTTCGATGTGGCCGGTGGCGTAGGCGGTCTCGCCCCAGCTCGGTTTGCCGAGATCGAAGCGGCAATCGAGCACGATCCAGGTCGGATCGTGCAAGCGGGCGGCGAGGGTGCCGACATCGACGAGCGTGCGGTACATGTCTGCTCCACGGTATCCAGAGCGAATTCTCGGGCGTAGGTCCAGCCGTTACAATCCCCGCATGGCAATCGATCTCTATTGGGCGAGCGGCAGCGCGTATTCCTGGCGCGTGATGCTCGCGCTCGAACACAAGCGACTGCCCTACGTGAGTCACGAATTGCAGTTCTCCCGGCAGGAACAAAAGTCGCCGCAGATGATGGCGATGAATCCGCGCGGTCGGGTGCCGGTGCTCAAGGACGGCGACTACGTGGTGTTCGAGTCGGTGGCGGTGTTGCACTACCTCGATCGCAAATATCCCGCGCCGCCGATCTTCGGTCGTTCGCCCGAGGAAGCCGCCGTCATCGTGCGGGTGATCGAAGAATTCCAGGCCTACACCGAAGAACATCTCATGGGGATCGTGCGTACTTTGTGGGGTGGCGAGCCCAAGCTCGGGCGCGAAGCGCTCACCGACGCGATGCTGGTCGTGGCGCGCGAGGCCCGCACCATCGAGATGCGGCTCGCCAAAGGTGACTGGATCGTCGGTGACCACTACAGCGCCATCGACATGGTGATTTTCCCGGCGATCCAGTTGTTGCGCCGGGCGTTGGGTCGACCGGAGGCGGCCGATCTGGCGCGGCGTTTCCTGCCGCTCGAGGTGAATTATCCGGCGCTCGGGCGTTGGCTCGCGCGCATCGAGGCCCTGCCGGGTTACGATCGCACTTTTCCGCCGCATTGGCGCGGTACTTGAGGCCAGGGAGTTGCCAAGGAGCATCATGAGCGCACACAAGGTTCACGTGGAATTTCCAGGAAGGATCGTATTCGTCGGTTTCGGCAGCATCGGGCAGGGCGTCTTGCCGCTCGTGCTGCGTCATATCGGTACCAGCCCCGATCGCATCACCATCGTGACGGCCGAAGATCGCGGCAGCGCCGAGGCGGCGCAATTCGGTGTGCGATTCGTGCACGAGGCGATCACGCGTGACAACTATCGGCGTGTGCTCGAGCCGCTCGTCGGCAAAGGCGATTTTTTGCTCAACGTCTCGGTCGACGTGTCGTCGATCGCCCTCATCGAAATGTGTCAGCAGCGCGGCGCGCTCTATCTCGACACCTGCATCGAGCCCTGGGCCGGCGGCTACACCGATGCGACGCTGACGCCGGATCGTCGCACCAATTACGCGTTGCGCGAGACGGCGCTCGGCATGCGCAAGGGTCGCGAAGCCGGGCCGACCGCGGTGCTCACGCACGGTGCCAATCCGGGTTTGGTGTCGCACTTCGTCAAGCAGGCGATGCTCAACATCGCTGCAGACCTCGGTCTCGGCATCGCCGAGCCGACGACGCGCGACGGCTGGGCGCAGCTCGCCAAAAAACTGGATGTGCGCGCGATCCACGTCGCCGAACGCGACACGCAAGTGTCGCCGGTGCGCAAGCAGATCAATGAATTCGTCAACACCTGGTCGGTCGACGGCTTCGTGAGCGAAGGCTCGCAGCCCTGCGAACTCGGTTGGGGCTCGCACGAAAAAGAACTGCCGCCGGAC
This sequence comes from Steroidobacteraceae bacterium, assembly GCA_017853555.1. Taxonomy (GTDB): domain Bacteria; phylum Pseudomonadota; class Gammaproteobacteria; order Steroidobacterales; family Steroidobacteraceae; genus UBA964. The sequence goes on along the minus strand of JAFMJH010000010.1, from coordinate 26,735 downwards.
GGCCACGGTTACGACTACGGTTCGCAGGCTTCGATCTATCTCACGCATCCCGGCGCCGCGACGCGCGTGCGCACCTGGACGCCGAAGGCCGGCCACATCCACGGTTTCGCGATCACGCACGGCGAGGCGATTTCGATCGCCGACTATCTGACCGTGCGCGAGGGCGGCAAGGTGAGTTACCGCCCGACGGTGCACTATGCCTACCACCCTTGCGACGACGCGGTGCTCTCGATGCACGAGTTCGTCGGCAAGAACCACGTGTTGCAAGATCACAAGCGCATCATGCTCGACGAGATTTCATCGGGCGGCATCGACGAGCTCGGCGTGTTGCTCGCCGGGCATGCCAAAAATGCGTACTGGTACGGTTCGCAGTTGAGCATCGACGAAGCGCGCAAACTCGTGCCCTACAACAATGCCACCAGCTTGCAGGTCACCGTCGCGTGTCTGTCGGGCATGGTGTGGGCGATGGAGAATCCCGATCGCGGCATCGTCGAACCCGACGAGATGGACTATCGCCGCAATCTCGAAGTGTGCATGCCGTATCTCGGGCCGGTGGTCGGCGAGTACACGGATTGGAACCCGCTCACGGGTCGCGAGACGCTCTTCAAAGAAGACGTCGATCACTCCGATCCTTGGCAATTCAAGAACGTGCGCGTGCGCTGAGCGCGCGGGGCGTTCACGACTCGTAATCGATCGCGACGAGGGTCACGCTGCGCTCGCCGCTGGGCGTGCGGATCGTGACCTCGTCGTCGAGACGTTTGCCGAGCAAGCTGCGGGCGAGCGGCGCGTCCATGCTCACGTAATCGGGCGCGCGATCGAATTCGTCGGGACCGACGATGCGATGGCGCGCGAGCGCGCCGGTCTCGTCTTCGAGCGTGACCCAGGCGCCGAAGAACACGCGCTGCCGGTCCGAAGGCGGTTGCGCGACCACCGTCATGCCGTCCAGACGTTTGCGCAGAAACCGTACCCGCGAGTCGATCTCGCGCAAGCGTCGCTTGCCGTAGGTGTACTCGGCGTTTTCGGAGCGGTCGCCCTGGGCCGCCGCCTCGCTCACCGCCTGCGTGACACGCGGCCGCTCGACGCGCCAAAGTTCGTCGAGTTCGGCACTGAGGCGTGCATGCCCGGCGGGGGTGATGAACTTCGATCCCGGGGTGGTGGGCGGTCGGTAACGCGACATGGTTGCGAAGCATACGCAGGGCGGCCGTTTACGGGTAACCTTCGCTTCTTGGTTCGCCGACGATTCGTGCGCTCGGCGTGATCCTTTTCGTCAGCGGAGTCATCATGCGTCCCATCGTTCTGTCGCTCCTGTTAGCCGCCACCACTGCGCTCGCGAGCGCGCAAGCCGCCCCGCCGGCGCTCGTGTCGGGTCTCGATCTCGAAGGCTTCGATCGCAGCGTGCGACCGCAGGACGATTTGTACCGCTTCGCCGGCGGCACCTGGCTCGCCCGTACCGAAATCCCGGCTGATCGCTCGAACTACGGCACGTTCTCGAAACTCGAGGACGATGCCAAAAACTCGTTGCGCGAACTGGCCGAGGCCGCAGCGGCCGCGCGCAACTCGCCCGCGGGTTCGGACACCCAAAAGTTGGGTGATCTGTACGCCTCGTTCATGGACATGAAGCGCATTGCCGCCGAGGGCGTGCAGCCCTTGGCCGTCGAACTCGCCGCGATCGCCGCGCTGCGCGACACGCGCGACGTCTACGCGTACATGGGCCGCGCGCAACGCCTCGGAATCGGTGCGCCGGTGCGTGCCTTCGTGGGACAGGACGGTCGCGATGCGACCCGCTATCTGGTGGCGATGCAGCAGTCGGGTTTGTCGATGCCCGATCGCGACTATTATCTCGTCGACGACGAGCGCAATCTCAAAACGCGCGCTGCGCTGCTCGCCTATGCCGAGCGCTTGCTGACGCTCGCCGGGCAGAAAGATGCCGCGGCCGCCGCGCAGCGCATCGTCGCGCTCGAGAAGCGCATCGCGCAGCAGCATTGGACGCGCGTCGAGAATCGCAACCCGATCAAGACCTACAACAAGGTCGCCGTGAAAGCCGCAAACGAGCTCGTGCCGGGGTTCGACTTCGTCGCGTTTTTGGGCGGTGACGGCCCGCAGATGGCGGCGATCACCGACCTCAACGTGCGGCAGCCGACGTACCTGCGCGAGCTCGCGCTGATCGTCAAAGATGCGCCCATCGAAGATTGGCGCGCGTACTTCAGCTTCCGCCTGATCGACGCCTATGCGGAGTATTTGTCGCCGCCGTTCGAGAGCGCGCATTTCGACTTCCGGCAGCGCGAACTGCGCGGCGTCAAAGAGCAGCAACCGCGCTGGCGGCGTGGTGTCGATCTCGTCGACCAGACCATCGGCGAGATCGCCGGGCGCCTGTACGTAGAGCGAAATTTCACGCCGCAAGCGCGTACGCGCATCACCGAGCTCGTGGCGAATCTGCGGCAGGCCTTCGACGTCTCGATCGACGCGCTCGAGTGGATGAGTCCGGCCACCAAAGCCGAAGCGAAGCGCAAGCTCGCGAGTTTCACGGTCAAGGTCGGATATCCGGAGAAGTGGCGCGACTACGGCAAGTTGTCGATCGCGCGCGACGATCTCGTCGGCAATCTGCTGCGCGTCGCGCAGTTCGAGCACGATCGTGCGCTCGGCAAACTCGGCAAGCCGATCGATCGCACCGAGTGGATGATGACGCCGCAAACGGTGAACGCGTACTACAACCCGCCGATGAACGAGATCGTGTTCCCGGCGGCGATCTTGCGCAAACCGTTCTTCGATCCGAATGCGGACGACGCGGTGAACTACGGCGGCATCGGCGGCGTGATCGGTCACGAGATCAGCCATGGCTTCGATGATCAGGGTCGCCAGTACGACGGTGCCGGCAACTTGCGCGACTGGTGGACCTTCGACGACAACGTGCGTTTCCGCGAGCGCACGGTGAAGCTCGCGGCACAGTACGGCGGCTTCAAGCCCATCGACGGCAAGAGCATCAACGGCCAGCTCACCATGGGCGAGAACATCGGCGATCTGTCGGGGCTCGCGGTGGCCTATCGTGCCTACCAGATTTCGCTCGGCGGGAAGCCCGCCCCGGTGATCGACGGCTTCACGGGTCCGCAGCGCTTTTTCCTCGGCTGGGCGCAGATCTGGCGGCGCAAGTACCGCGACGACGAATTGCGGCTGCGGCTGGTCACCGATCCGCACAGCCCGAGCGAATACCGTTGCAATGGTGTCGTGACCAACATGACGGAATTTTATGAAGCGTTCGGGGTCAAAGAGGGGGACCGCCTGTATCTGCCGCCCTCGGAACGGGTAAAAATCTGGTGATGCGGGTCGATCATCCACCCCGCGGAGGAATTTAGATGCGCAAAATAATCACCGGCTTGCTGCTGAGCGCCACCTTGCTGCTCGGCGGTTGCGGCTACAACACCATCCAGGAGCAGGACGAGGGCGTCAAAGCCTCCTGGTCCGAGGTGGTCAACCAATACCAGCGGCGTGCGGACTTGATCCCCAATCTCGTGCAGACCGTGCGCGGCTACGCAGCCCAGGAAGAAAAAGTCCTGGTCGGCGTGACCGAGGCGCGTGCGCGCGCGACGTCGATCCAGGTGACGCCGGAGGTGCTGAACGATCCGGCGGCGCTGCAACGCTTCCAGGCGGCGCAGGGGCAACTCACGACTGCGCTCAAGAGTCTGCTTGCGGTGTCCGAAAATTATCCGCAGTTGAAGTCGGACCAAAACTTCCGCGATTTGCAGGCGCAACTCGAAGGCACCGAGAATCGCATCACCGTGGCGCGCAATCGCTACATCGCGGCGGTGGCCGACTACAACATCACCGTGCGGCGCTTCCCGACCAATCTGACTGCGATGGTCTTCAAATATCCGGTGAAGGCCAATTTCGCGGTCGACAATGCGGCCGAGATCGCGAAGCCTCCGGCAGTGAATTTCGATCAGCCTGCGCCGGCCCGCTGAGATCGGGCGCGGCATGCGCATGAGTACGGTGCGGCGATGCGTCGCGCTGGCGTGGTGTGCGCTGGCGATGTCAGTGGCCGAGGCGCAGACGGCGAGTGCGCCGCTGCAGCCCGTGCCGCAGTTGACGGCGCGCGTCACGGATCTCACCGGCACGTTGTCGGATGGCGAGCGCGCCGCACTCGAGTCGCAGCTTGGCGGCTTCGAGCGCGACAAAGGGGTGCAGATCGCCGTGCTCGTCGTGCCGACGACGCAGCCCGAAGACATCGCCCAATATTCCATCCGCGTGGTCGATGCCTGGAAGCTCGGGCGCAAGGGCGTCGACGACGGTGCGTTGCTGATCGTGGCGCTCCAGGATCGCACGCTGCGCATCGAGGTCGGGCGCGGGCTCGAAGGCGCGCTCACCGATCTCGTCTCGCATCGCATCATCGACGAGGACATCACGCCGCGATTTCGCCAAGGTGACATCGCCGGCGGCATCGGTGCCGGTGTTGCGCGGATCGTGCAGGTCGCATCCGGCGAACCGTTGCCGCCGCCCGAGCGCAAATGGAACAAGAGCAAAGAAAACACCTTCGAGCGACTGCTGCCGTTTTTGTTCGTGTTGGTGATCGTGGTGTCGGCTGCGTTGCGCGCCATCTTCGGGCGAACGCTCGGCGCGGTGGCGACGGGCACCGTCGCCGGTGTCATCACCTGGTGGGTCGTCGGCGCGCTCGGGCTCGCGGTATTCGCGAGTTTCGCGGCCTTCGTCATTTCTTTGGTCGCCGGCAGCGGCGCGCTGGCGAGCGGCATCGGGCGCGGCCGCTATGGCGGTTACGGCGGTGGTCTGGGCGGTGGCGGTTTCGGTGGCGGCCTCGGCGGCGGGGGCTTCGGCGGCGGTGGTGGCGGCTTCGGAGGCGGCGGCGCCTCGGGACGTTGGTGATGAAACGCTGGTTGCAGAACTTGTTCGCCTTGCCGTTCGTGGCGCGTTTGCGCTTCGATGCGCGCGTGCTGGCCGACATCGAGGCGGCGATCGCGACGCTCGAGCGCGCGCACGCCGGCGAGCTGCGCTTCGTGGTCGAAAATGCTCTCGACTTCGCGCAGCTGCGAGCAGGATGCACGGCGCGAGCACGCGCTCTCGAGCAGTTCGGTTTGCAGGGCGTATGGGACACCGAAGGCAACAACGGCGTGCTGATCTACGTGTTGCTCGCCGAGCAGCGGGTCGAAATCATCGCGGATCGCGGCATCGCCGCGCGTGTTGAACAGTCCGAGTGGGATGCGGTGTGCCGACGCGTCGAGTCGGAGTATCGCGCCGGGCGGTTTCGCGAGGGGTCGATCGCCGCCGTGACTGGCGTGGGTGAATTGTTGGCGCGTCATTTCCCGGCCGCCGCGGGCGATCGCAACGAGCAGCCCGACCGCCCGATCCTGCTGTAATCTTGGGCCATGAGCCCGACCGTTCCGTCCGTGCCTGTGGCCTGCGCACGCTTGGCAACCCTGTTGGCGATCGCGATGCTGGCGGCCTGCAGCACCGTGCGTACGGTCGAAGTCGCGCCGCCGCCGCCACCGCCCCCGGCGCCCGAGGAGCCGCTCGCCACGAGCGTGCATCGTCACGTCTACGACCCTGCGCAAGGGGATCTGATCGGTCGCGTGCAAGTAACCACCGCCGTGCACGCCGACACCTTCGTCGATCTCGCGCGACGCTTCAACGTCGGCTACGAAGAGCTGGTGCGCGCCAATCCGGGTGTCGATCCGTGGTTGCCCGGTGAGGGTCGACGCATCGTGCTGCCCACGGCGTTCATCTTGCCGAACGCGCCGCGCGAGGGCGTGATCATCAACGTCGCCGCGATGCGTCTCTTCTATTTTCCGAAGCCGCAGGCGGGCGAACCGCAAACGATCTACACCTTTCCGATCGGCATTGGTCGCGTCGGCTGGAAGACGCCCGAGGGCACGACCAAGATCGTGCGCAAGGCCAAAAATCCGATCTGGCGGCCCGGTGCGGGTGTGCGGGCCGAGCATCGCGAGAACGGTGAAATTTTGCCGGCGGTCGTACCGGCAGGTCCCGACAATCCGCTCGGCACGCGGGCAATGTATCTCGGTTGGCCGAGCTATCTCATCCACGGCACCAACAAGCCCGCCGGCGTCGGTCTGCGATCGAGTCATGGCTGCATACGCTTGTTCCCCGAAGACGTCGAGCTGCTCTATGAATTGGTGAAGCCGGGCGAGAAGGTGACGGTGGTGAACCAGCCGTTCGTGTTCGGTTGGCAGGGCGATGTGCTGCATCTGCAGGCGTTCGACGTTTTGGAAGACGATCCGCGCGATTGGCGCAATGCGACCAAGCGTCTGTTGTCGCGCAACCTGGCCGACAAAATCGAGCGACGTTTGCGCGAGCGTCGCGAACAGGTCGATTGGGAAGCGGTGCAACGATTGGCGCATGACCCGCACGGCGTGCCGGTGCCGATTGCGGGCATCGCGGCGACGCTCGACACCGTGCTCGCCGCGGCGCCGCGCGTGCGCAACGCCTTGCCGCGCGGCTCGAACTGGAGCGGCAGCGACGCGGCGGTCGCCGAGGCGAAACCGTGACGCTGCGCGTGGTGTTCTCGCACGGCAAGGATTCGGAGCCGTGGGGCCACAAGATTCTCGCGCTCGCCGAGACGGCGCGCGGTCACGGTTGCACGGTCGATTCGATCGACTATCGCGGCATCGACGACGTCGAAGCGCGACTGCAAAAATTGTTGGCGAGCGTGCCGCGTGACGGCGTGCGACCGGTGCTCGTCGGCTCGAGTCTCGGTGCGTGGTTGTCGCTCGCCGCCGCAAAACCGCTGGATGCAAGCGCCTTGTTCCTGATGGCGCCGGCCGTGCATCTCGATGCGCTGTTGCCGCCGCTGCCGGAGTTGCCCGCCATCGATCGTTGTCCGACCGAGATCGTCCACGGTTGGCGCGACGACATCGTGCCCTGCGAAAATGCTCTGCGCTTCGCGCGCGAACGAGGCGCGACGTTGCACATGGTGGACGATGATCATCGTCTGCATGCCAGCACGCCGCGGTTGCAGGTGTGGCTCGGCGATCTGCTGCGGACTTTGGCTGCGCGATGAAATTGCTCGATGCCTTGCTCTCGCGCTGGGTGCGCGCCGAGATCCGACCGGAATCGGCGTTCGCCGGCATCGGCGCGCAGCGGGCGGCGCCCGTGTGCTACGTGCTCGAACGTCGCAGCGCGACCGATGTCGCCGTCCTCGCCAACGAATGCGCCCGCCACGGCGTGCCGAGTCCGCATGGTCTTTTGGTCGGACGATCCGGTGCCGCGGTTCGCGCCGCCTTGCCCTTGTTGCAGACCCGCGGACCGTTCGACCCGCGCATCGATCGGCGCGCGCCGCCGGAGTTGCTGCGCTTGATCACGACCGTGCAGCTCGATGCGAGCTTCGACGTGCGCCTCGTCCCGGTCGCGGTCTATTGGGGTCGGGCGCCGCAAAAAGAAGCCTCTTGGCTGCGTCTGTTGTTTGCCGAGAATTGGCGCTTGGGCGGACGGTTGCGCAAATTCTTGCAGGTGCTGCTCAACGGTCGCTTCGTGATGATCGAGGTCGGCGAGCCGACGAGTCTGCGCGGTCTGCTCGATCTCGTCGGCACTTCCAGCCTGCCGGCCAACGTGCTCGCGGCGCGGATCGTGCGCCTGCAACGGGCGACCTTCCGTCGCCAGCGCGCTGCGCGCATCGGTCCCGATCTGTCGCATCGGCGCACGATTTTGATGGACGTGCTGCGCACGCGTGCCGTGCGTGCCGCCGTCGCCACGGTGATGCGCGATCGCAAACTCTCGCGCCGCAAGGCCTTGCTCACCGCACGGCGTTACGGCGAGGAAATCGCCGCCAATTATTCGCACGTATTCGTGACCTTCATGGAAGGGTTCCTGCGCCGGCTCTGGAACCGCCTCTACGACGGCGTGAGCTTCAATCACGTCGAAACGCTGCGCGAGGTGTCGCAGCAACACGAAATCGTGTTCGTGCCCTGCCATCGCAGCCACATGGATTATCTGCTGCTGTCGTATGCGATCTACACGCAGGGGTACGCGATCCCGCACATCGCGGCCGGCATCAATCTCGACATGCCCCTGGTGGGACGTTTGCTGCGCAAGGGCGGGGCGTTTTTCATCCGCCGCAGCTTCGCGGGCAACGCGCTGTACACCGTCGTGCTGATGAAATACCTCGGTGCGATCATGAGTCGCGGCCATTCGATCGAGTATTTCATCGAGGGCGGGCGCTCGCGCACCGGGCGCCTGTTGCAACCGAAGACCGGCATGCTGGCCATGACCGTACGCAGCCATCTGCGTGACCCGCGGCGACCCGTGGTGTTTCTGCCCGTGTATTTCGGCTACGAGCGCATCGTCGAAGGCAACACCTACGTGGGTGAATTGTCGGGCTCCGCGAAGCGCAAGGAGAGCCTCGGTGATCTGCTGCGCGCGATTCGCATGCTGCGACAAAAGTTCGGGCGCGTGCACGTCAATCTCGGCGAGCCGATCGAGCTCGAGGCGCTGTTGAATCGGCATGCGCCCGATTGGCGCGCGCGCGGCACGGACGACGAGGCGCGCGGCGGCTGGCTCGCGCCCATCGTGGGCGACCTCGCGCAGGAGATCATGCGGCGCACCAATGCCGCCGCGGCCGTCACGCCCATCAACCTGCTGGCGATCACCTTGCTTGCGATGCCGCGACAGGCGATGCCGGCGAACGATCTGGCGCGACAGGTCGATCTCTATCTCGCCCTGCTGCGCGAAGCGCCTTATGGCGCACGGGTCACGATCACGGCGGGCAACGGCGAAGAAGTGATCGCATACGGCGAGTCGATGAACGTCCTGCAGCGCCAGGCGCACAAGCTCGGCGACCTCGTGCGCATCAGTGATGCCGATGCCGTGCTCATGACCTACTACCGCAACAACGTGCTGCACCTCTTCGCGTTGCCGTCGTTGATCGCCTGCGCGTTCATCAGCAACGCCGTGGTGCCGACGGTCGACATCCAGCGCCTGGCGTGGCGCGTGTATCCCTACATCGCCGCCGAACTGTTTTTGAAGTGGACCGAGGACGAGCTTGCCGCCGCGGTCACGGCCAACCTCGAGGCGCTCGGTCGTCTCGGCGTCATCGAACCCGTTGAGGGTGCGCAGGCTTGGCGTCGGCCTTCGTCGAGTTCGCCCAAGGCGCAGCAGTTGTCGCTGCTCGCGCAGGCGACGGTGCAGACCATCGAGCGTTATTACCTCGCGATTTCAATTCTGATGCACGCGGGCAAGGGCGTGCTCAGCGCACGCGCTCTCGCCGAGCGCTGCCAGTTGATGGCGCAGCGCATCACTATGTTGTACGGCTTCAATTCGCCGGAATTCTCGGATCGGGCGATGTTCGACAATTTCATCGCGCTACTGCTGCGGCGCAAGGTCGTCGGTGCCGACGAGCATGGCAATCTCGTCTACGACGAAGTTCTGGAGCGCGTGGCGGCGGATGCCGAGTTCGTGTTGTCCGAGCAGATCCGGCACAGCATTCTGCAGGTCACGCACGTCTGACCGTCGTGCGTCCGACCGCGGTGAGTCAGTCGTCGCGGACGGTGCCGCGACCGCGTTTGATTCCGGCGCGACGCGTTTTGCTCTCGAGGCGCCGCAATTTCGATGCCCGCGTCGGTTTGGTCGCACGCCGGATGCGCGGTTCGACCAGCGCACGGCGCACGAAGTCGGCCAAGCGTTCTTCGGCTTCGCGCCGATTCTGTTCCTGACTGCGATGGGTGCGCGCGACGATGAGGATCGCGCCTTCGTCGGTGAGTCTGTGACCCACGAGCGTACGCAAACGCGCTTTCACCGCCGGGCGCAAGGCTTCGCTGCCGATCAGGTCGAAGCGCAACTGTACGGCCGAGGAAACCTTGTTGACGTTTTGTCCGCCCGGTCCGCCGGAGCGCATGAACGCGACCGACAGATCCGCGTCGGGAATGACGACGTCACCGACGAAGATCGGCATCGTCGTCGCTCGAACGCGCGACCGTGAGCGTGGCGCCGGAATCCAGGATGCGCAACTCGCGTTGCGCCACGGGAATCTTGATGCCGTGTTCGCGGAACAGTTTGAAGATGCGACGATTGATGTCCGAGCGGACGTTGTTTACGCCGTTCATCGGATCGCGGATCCAGAAGCGCACCTCGAGGCGCATCCCGTAATCCTCGAACGACATCAAACGCGGCGCGGGCGGCGGGTCTTTGAGGATGCGCGGATGGTCGCTGGTCGCTTCGGCCAGCAACTCGAGCGCGCGTTCCGGATCGTCGTCGTAGCTGATCATCACCGGCAGTCGCAAACGCACACGCTGGTCCGAATAACTCCAGTTGATCACGCTGTTGGTGATGAGATTCTGGTTCGGCACCAGGGTCTCGACGCCGTCGCGATCGCGGACCACGACATAGCGACCGCGCAGTTCCTGCACCCAGCCGAAATTTTCGGTGCTGGTGCCGGTGTGTTGCGTGAAGCTGATGACGTCGCCCGGCTTGATCGAGCGGTCGAGCAGCAGCACGAAGCCGCTGACGAAATTGCTGGCAATGGCTTGCAGGCCGAAACCGAGGCCGATGCCGATGGCGCCCGTGAGTACCGTGAGCGCGGTCAGATCCACGCCTGCGGCGTTGATGCCGAGCAGGATGCCGAGACCGACCAGCAAAAAGTAGCTGACTTTCGAGATGCCGATCCGCGTCGAGGGCGCGAGGTCTTCGAGCGACATGATGCGTCGTTCGACGGTGCGCGCGATGAGGCTGGTGACGATCACGAAGCCGGTGACCACGACCACGCTCTTCAAAAGTGCCCAGAGACTGAAGGTCGCCTTGCCGGGGACGAGGTCGATCGCATCCAGCGTCGCTTCGACGTAACCGAACCAGCCGAGCAACTCGAAGCCGAGCGCGAGCCACAGCGCGATGGTCAGTCGCGTCTGCCAGCGGCTGACCCACCCCGTACCGCCGAGCAGCAACGTCAGCGCGAAGACGCCGAGCCGTACGGCGACCAGCAGGACCACCAGCTGGAACGTGATCGCGAGCAGCGTGGTGGCGATGCCGATGCGCGTGCCAAGTCCGAACACGAGGCCGATGGCGAGCAGGGCGATCAGGTACGGCGTGATCACCGCGGCGAGCGCGAGCAAGTGCGCGCTCCAGCCGCTGCGATTGCGCGTGTGGGTGGCCGCCGCGCGTTGCCCGAAGGCGGCGCTGGCGTAACGCCCGGCGATCACGGCGATCAGCGTGGCGAGCAGGATGCCGAACAATTCGTTGAGGCCGTCACGACTCGTCAATTCCGCGACGACTTGCGACAGTGACAGGGTCTCGTTCATGTCGATTCCTCGGGGTGTGCGGCGTCAGGCGTTCAGGTCGGGAATGAGACCGCTGCCGCAGCGCTCGATCTGGTCTTTGATCATCAGTTTGCGCTTTTTCAGTCGTTTGATTTGGATTTCGTCGACGTGGATGTCGAGCGACAGCCGCGCGATGACTTCGTCGAGGTCACGGTGCTCGATGCGCAATTGCCGCAGCTTTTCGAGCTTGCGGAACAACTCGCGATCGACGTTGGCCGCATCGGCGCCCGGTTCATCGTTGGATTCAGACATCAGAAACGCGCCGCGACCGTCTCCAGACCGGCCGGTAGCTTATCGAAGCGGCCCGGCAGATTCCACGGCGTCGCCGGATCGTGGAAATCCGAACCCGTGGACGCGGCAAAACCGAAGTGTCGCGCGAGCGTCGCGAGCCGATCGAGGTCGTGGCGCGCCATGCCGCCGATGCAGACTTCGATGGCCGCGCCGCCGCCGTCGCGAAATTCGCCGAGCAGACGCCGCAACGCGCCGGAGGAGAGTTTGTAGCGGTGCGGATGCGCGAGCACGGCGGTGATGCCGGCCTCGCGCAGCACGGCGAGCGTCGTCGCCAAATCGTCCCAGGACTCCGGTACGTGACCGGGTGCGCGCCGCGACAAAAAATCGTCGAAGGCGGCGCCGATGTCGCGCGCATGTCCCGCCGCGACCAAAGCGCGCGCCAGATGCATGCGCGTCGGTACGGCGCTCGCGGCGCAGACCTCGTCTGCCAGCGTCACGCCGGGAATCCGCGCTTTGCGTTGCAGACGCTCGCCGATTTCGCGCAAGCGTGCGACGCGTCGCGCGCGAATGCCGGCCAAATGCGTCTCGAACGGGTGGCTCGCAGCGAGTGCGGGTGGAACGCCGAGACCGATGACGTGGATGGACTGCCCGTTCCAGCCTGCCGACACTTCGACGCCGCGCAAAAATCGAACGCCATGGGTCGCAGCGGCAGTGGCCGCATCGTCGAGTCCCGCCGTGGTGTCGTGATCGGTGAGGGCGGCGAGCGTCACGCCGCGCGCCGCCACGAGTTCCATGAGCGCCGCGGGAGTGAGCACGCCGTCCGAATGGCAACTGTGCATATGCAGATCGGCGAGGTCGGGCGCGCTCATCGGACGGTATGATAGCCAACATGAACGTTGCAACGCGCCCGATGCAGGTCGAATCCCCCCTCGATTGGGATGGTGTCGATACCGTGCTGCTCGATCTCGACGGCACTTTGCTCGATCTGGCTTTCGACAGTTTCGTGTGGCTCGCGCGCGTCCCGGAAATTTATGCCGAGAACAACGGCTTGTCGCTCGCCGAAGCGCAGGCGGAACTCGCGCCGAAGTTTCGGCACTGGCAGGGCCGGCTCGAGTGGTATTGCATCGATTTCTGGACGCGCGAATTGCGCATCGACATCGCCGCGCTGCACCGCGAAGAAGCGCATCGCGCCGCATGGTTGCCGGGTGCGAGGCGCTTTCTCGAGACTTTGCGCGAGCGCGGCAAGCGTCTCGTGTTGATGACGAACTCGCATCCGACCATCCTCGCGATCAAGCACGCGCAAACCGGTGTGCTGGATTTTCTGGATGCCGCCTACAGCTCGCATCAGTTCGGTGTCCCCAAGGAGCATCCGCAGTTTTGGCAAGCTTCGCGGGAGGCGGCGGGTTTCGATCCTGCGCGCAGCGTGTTCGTCGACGACAGTCGCGCGGTGCTGCATGCGGCGATCGCCGCCGGCATCGCGCACGTGCGCGGCGTGCGTCGGCCCGACACTTCGAGCGCGCCGCACGCCCACGAAGAATTTTTGTCGATCGACGGCGTGATCGATTTGCTCTGACGCGCGGATCAGCGCCGACGGCCGCCGCCCGAGCCGCGTCGTTCGCCACCGCGACGCTCGCCGCTACCGCCGCCGCGTCGCTCGCCACCGCCGCGCCGACCCGGGCCGCCGCGCGATTCCTGCGGTCGTCGCGGGGGCCAGGTGATCTCGGGCAGCATGTCGACGGCGATCGGTTCGTAGGGGATTTTGCGACCGATGAATTTTTCGATGTCGGGCAGCCCGACGGCGTATTCCTCGCAAGCGAAGCTGATCGCGTCGCCTTCCGCGCCGGCGCGCGCCGTGCGGCCGATGCGGTGCACGTAGTCGGCACAGTCGCCCGGCAAATCGAAATTGAAGACGTGACTCACTTCGGGGATGTGCAGCCCGCGCGAGGCGACGTCGGTGGCGATCAGCACGGCGAGTTTCCCGTCGTGGAAGTCCTGCAGAAAGCGCAGCCGTTTCTTTTGAGGGACGTCGCCCGAGAGCGCTTGCGCGTCGATGCCGTTGGCACGCAGCACGTCTTCGAGTCGTTCGGCCATGCGCTTGGTGTTCACGAACACCATGGAGCGATGCGGATCCATGCGACGCATGAGACCGACCAGCAACGGAATCTTTTCTTCCATCGCCGGGTAGTACATGACCTGGCGCACGCGATCGGCGGTTATTTTTTCCGGTTCGATGCGCACCAGCACCGGATCGTTCATGTGCTCGTAGGCGAGTTCGAGCACGCGCTGCGAGAGCGTGGCCGAGAACAGCATCGACTGGCGCCGATCGGGCGGCGGCAGTCGGCGCAGCATGTAGCGGATGTCGGCGATGAAACCGAGGTCGAACATGCGGTCCGCTTCGTCGAGCACCACCGCCTGCGCCTCGCGCAGTTCGAATACGTGCTGCTTGTAGTAGTCGATGATGCGTCCGGGCGTGCCGATCAGCACGTCGACGCCACCTTCGAGATCGCGGCGCTGTTTTTCGTAATCGACGCCGCCGTACACCACGGCGATGCGCAGACCGGTTTTGCTGCCGAGCAGGATCGCATCGTGATGGATCTGCACGGCGAGTTCGCGCGTCGGTGCGATGATGAGCGCGCGAATGGCCGTGGCGCCGCGGGTGGGCGGTGCGGGTCGTGCGAGCAAATTCTGGAAGATCGCCACCAGGAAGGCCGCGGTCTTGCCGGTGCCCGTCTGGGCCTGTCCGGCGACGTCACGGCCGGCGAGGGCGTGGGGCAGGGTTTGCGCCTGGATCGGGGTGCAGCGGGTGAATCCCGCCTCCTCGATGCCGCGCATCAGGGGTTCGGTGAGCCCGAGGGCGGAGAAGGTCAAATCGGACAGGTGTGCGTCAGACATCTATTACCATCGTCAGCGTTGCGGCGGTCCGGGCTTGCAAAAGGCCTGCGGACAGGATAAAAAAGCTTCCATAGACGGGCGTTCTGCCCAAGTGCATCGCCCGGTCCCAAGACCAGTATCCACACCCATCCGTCGAAACCACCAAATTCGTCAGCGAATTTCGGCCTGCCCAGAGGCATTACCAAAACTTCCAGCGGTCTAGTGTAACCGTTTGACGGCTCCCCATGACACCACGGCGTTCCGCCGCGGGTCGGAAAACCCAAAACCATCCATTTCTTTCGTGTTTTTCTCAACACTCCAGCCGGAGGCTTAACCGCGTGAGCAACCCTCACATCATTCACACCACCGATGCGACGTTCGCAGAAGACGTCCTGAAATCCGACAAACCCGTACTGCTCGACTTTTGGGCCGAATGGTGCGGCCCCTGCAAGATGATCGCGCCGATCCTCGATCAGATTGCCGGCGAATACGCCGACAAACTGAAGATCGCCAAGCTCGACATCGACAGCAATCCGGCCACGCCACCGAAATTCGGCATCCGCGGCATTCCGACGCTGATCCTGTTCAAGAACGGGACCGTGGAAGCGCAGAAGGTCGGTGCGGTATCGCGCTCCCAACTCGCCGCCTTCCTGGATGCCAACCTGTGAGAGGCGGCTACTTGGGTAATCCGGGCCGCAATCGGCAGAAAGGCCCGCGCCACGGCAACCGCGATCCGAATCGCGGCGGCAATGGCGGTGGCCGACACGGCAACGTCGGCGGCCCGATGATGGACGAGGGTCCGATGGACCACGCGCCCTTCATCGAGACCGGTGAAGATGCCGAAATCATCAGCGCCGAGGAGCTCGCCGCCTCGCGCAAGTCGATGAATCTGACGACGCTGAAGGCGATGCCGATCAACAAGCTGGTCGATCTCGCCGCCAAATACGGCGTCGAGAACATGGCCCGCTCGCGCAAGCAGGACATCATCTTCAGCTTGCTGAAGGCGCATGCCCGCCAGGGCGAGCACATCTACGGCGACGGCGTGCTCGAGATTCTGCAGGACGGCTTCGGCTTCCTGCGTTCGGCGGATGGCTCGTATCTCGCAGGTCCCGACGACATCTACATCAGCCCTGCGCAGATCCGTCGCTTCAATCTGCGCACCGGCGACAGCATCTCCGGACTGATTCGTCCCCCGAAGGACGGCGAACGTTATTTCGCCTTGCTGAAGGTTGGCGAGATCAACTTCGATTCGCCGGAGAACGCGCGCAGCAAAGTTTTGTTCGAGAACCTCACGCCGCTGCATCCGACCAAGCGTCTGAAGCTCGAGCGTGGCAACGGCTCGACCGAAGATTTGACCGCCCGCGCGATCGATCTTTGCGCGCCGATCGGCAAGGGTCAGCGTGGTCTGATCGTCTCGCCGCCGAAAGCCGGCAAGACGATGCTGCTGCAGAACATCGCCACCGCGATCACGGCGAATCATCCCGAGGTGTATCTGATCGTGCTGCTCATCGACGAGCGGCCGGAAGAAGTCACCGAGATGCAGCGCACGGTCAAAGGCGAAGTGGTCTCATCGACTTTCGACGAGCCCGCCGCGCGGCACGTGCAGGTCGCCGAAATGGTGATCGAAAAGGCCAAGCGCCTCGTCGAGCACAAGAAGGACGTGGTGATTCTGCTCGACTCGATCACGCGTCTCGCGCGCGCCTACAACACCGTGGTGCCGAGCTCCGGCAAGGTGCTGACGGGTGGCGTCGATGCGAACGCCTTGCAGCGCCCGAAGCGTTTCTTCGGTGCGGCACGCAACATCGAGGAAGGCGGTTCGCTGACGATCCTCGCGACGGCGCTGATCGACACCGGCTCGAAGATGGACGACGTCATCTACGAAGAGTTCAAGGGCACGGGCAACAGCGAAATCCATCTGGATCGTCGCATCGCCGAGAAGCGCGTCTTCCCGGCGATCAACATCAACCGCTCGGGCACCCGCAAGGAAGATCTGATCACCGATCCGGGTGAACTCGCGAAGATGTGGATCCTGCGCAAGCTCCTGCATCCGATGGACGAGCTGGCCGCGATCGAGTTCCTGCTCGACAAGATGAAGGATACGAAGACCAATTCGGACTTCTTCGAAGCGATGAAGCGTTGAGGCTGCGGGCGCGGCGGCAACGCCGCGCCCCGCCACTCTGATCGCGGTCGTTCAGCCGCGTTCGCGAGCGATCGCGCGATGGCCGATGTCGCGCCGATAGCGGATATCTTTGAAGCAGAGTCGATCGACGAGCGCATAGGCGGCGCGTTGCGCCGTCGACACGTCGTCGCCGAGCCCCACGGCACAGAGCACACGCCCGCCGTTGGTGACGACCTCGCCGTCGTGCAGCGAAGTGCCGGCGTGGAATATTTTGCCCGGCAGCTCTGCGGCCTCGGCGAGGCCCGCGATGGGCAGGCCTTTTTCGTACGAGTCGGGATAGCCACCGGCGGCGATCACGACGCCCACTGCGGCCCGCGGATCCCAATCCATCGTCACTGCATTCAGGCGACCCTCGAGCGCCGCTTCGCAAAGCGCGGGCAAATCGGAGCGCAAGCGCGCCATGATGGGCTGTGTTTCCGGGTCGCCGAAGCGGCAGTTGTATTCGAGCACGTTCGGCGTGCCGTCCGGCGCGATCATGATGCCGGCGTACAAAAATCCCGTGTAGGGCATGCCGTCTGCGGCGAGTCCGCGAATGGTGGGCTCGATCACTTCGCGCATGATGCGCGCGTGCAGTTCGGGCGTGACCACCGGCGCAGGTGAATAGGCGCCCATGCCGCCGGTGTTCGGGCCGGTGTCGCCGTCGCCGACGCGTTTGTGATCCTGCGAGGTCGCAAACGGCAAGGCGTGCACGCCGTCGGCGATCACGATGAAGCTCGCTTCTTCGCCGGGCAAAAATTCTTCGATCACGACTTCGTCACCCGCGCTGCCGAACCGGCCCGCGAACATGTCTTGCGCGGTCGCGATGGCTTCGTCGGCGCTCTGCGCGATCACGACGCCTTTGCCGGCGGCGAGCCCGCTCGCTTTGACGACGATGGGCGTGCGTTGTCGACGGACCCAGTCGGCATCGAAATTCGCGCGCGTGAAGGTCGCGTAGCCGGCGGTCGGAATGCCGTGGCGGCGCAGGAATTCTTTGGTGAAGGCTTTGGACCCTTCGAGCTGGGCGGGCGCCTTGTGCGGACCGAAGCAACGCAAGCCGGCCGCTTCGAAGGCATCGACCACGCCGATCACGAGAGGTGCCTCGGGGCCGATGATGGTCAGATCGACGTGTTCGCGCTGCGCGAGCGCGACCAGGCCGGCGACATCGTCGACCGCCACCGCGACGTTGCGACAGCGCGCTTCGGTGGCCGTGCCGGCGTTGCCCGGGGCGACCAACACTTCTTTGACGCGCGGGGACTGCGCGCATTTCCAGGCGAGGGCGTGCTCGCGTCCGCCGGATCCGACGATCAGAACTTTCATGGTTGCGATCTCGCGGTCAGTGACGGAAGTGGCGCATGCGCGTGAACACCATGGCCATGCCGTGCTCGTCGGCCGCGGCGATGACCTCGGCGTCGCGTACGCTGCCGCCCGGTTGAATCACCGCGGCGATGCCGTATTCGGCCGCCACGTCGATGCCGTCGCGAAACGGAAAGAACGCATCCGAGGCCATCACGGCGCCTTTCACCTCGAGCTTTTCGTCCGCGGCCTTCATGGCGGCGACGCGACTCGAATAGACGCGGCTCATCTGTCCGGCGCCGACGCCCACCGTGGCGAGATCGCGTGCGTAGACGATGGCATTCGATTTGACGTGCTTGCAGACGCGCCAGGCGAACAACAAATCTTCGAGTTGTCGCGCCGTCGGTGCGAGGCGCGTGACGACTTCGAGATCCGCCTGCGCCACCATGCCGAGATCGCGCGTCTGCGCGAGCAGGCCGCCGGTGACGGTGCGGAATTCGAGTTCGCTGCCGGCGTGTGCGGGCAACTCGCCGAGTTCGAGCACGCGGATGTTCGGCTTGGTGGCGAGTGCGCGACGCGCCTCGTCGGAGATCGAGGGTGCCGCGAGCACTTCGACGAATTGCCGGCCGACGATGGCCGCCGCGGTGTCGCCGTCGAGCGGGCGGTTGAAGGCGATGATGCCGCCGAAGGCGGAGGTCGGATCGGTGCGCCATGCGGATTCATAGGCCGAGAGCGGCGTCTCGGCGGTGGCGACGCCGCAGGGGTTCGCGTGCTTCACGATCACGCAGGCGGGTGTCGCGAACTGGCGTACGCACTCGATCGCGGTATCGGCATCGGCGATGTTGTTGTACGAGAGTTCTTTGCCTTGCAGGATGCGCGCGCTGGCGACCGAGGGGCCGCGCGGCGTGGGGTCGCGGTAAAACGCGGCACGCTGATGCGGATTTTCGCCGTAACGCAGATCCTGCAATTTTTCGTACACGAGCGGCAACGCTTGCGGGAATTCGGAGTCGCCGTCCGGATGCCGGGTTTGCAGGTAATTGGCGACCATGGTGTCGTAGCGTGCGGTGTGCGCGTAGGCCTTGCCCGCAAGCCGCGCGCGCAATTCGAAGCTGGTGCCGCCGTCGCGGTCGAATTCGGCGAGTACCGCTGCATAGTCGGTCGGGTCGACGAGCACCGTGACCGCATCGTGATTTTTGGCTGCGGCACGTACCATCGCCGGCCCGCCGATGTCGATGTTTTCGATCGCTTCGGCGTAGGTGCAGGCGGGGCGTGCGACGGTTTGCGCGAACGGATAGAGGTTCACCACCAGCAGATCGATGGGCACGATGTCGTGCAGCGCCATCACGCTTTCGTCGATGCCGCGACGCCCGAGCAGGCCGCCGTGGATGCGCGGATGCAGGGTTTTGACGCGACCGTCCATGATCTCGG
The DNA here is from genome assembly GCA_017853555.1 of Steroidobacteraceae bacterium. GTDB lineage: Bacteria > Pseudomonadota > Gammaproteobacteria > Steroidobacterales > Steroidobacteraceae > UBA964. The sequence continues at coordinate 7,490 of JAFMJH010000010.1, read as the reverse complement.
GGAAACCGGTGTGCTGCGACACTTCGGTGACGGTGACGCCGTGTTCGAGCAAAAGTCGCGCGGTGCCGCCGGTGGAGAGCAGATCGATGCCGCGCCGCTGCAGTTCACGGGCGAGATCGACGATGCCGGTTTTGTCGGAGACGGAGAGCAGGGCGCGGCGCAGTGGAGCGGACATGGTGGGTTCCGGATGACAAATGAATTCTGGGTGCAGCGCGGTCAGGTGCCGGCGAGCCCGAGCTCGCGCAACTTGCGGCGCAGGGTCGCGCGATTGATGCCGAGGATTTCGGCGGCGCGCGTCTGGTTGCCGGCGGCATGGGCGAGGACGACGCGAAACAACGGCTCTTCGACCTCGCGCAGCACGAGGTCGTAGAGATCGCCGGGGCGATGGCCGTCGAGGTGCGCGAGATAGTCCCGCAGCGCGCGCTCGGTGTGCTCGCGCAGCGGCAGATCAGCCGGCGGCTTGTCGTGCGACATCGGTTTCGTCCACCCACGCGTCGAAGAGCGATTCGGCCACCGCGAACTGCGCGGCCGTCGAGTCGGGCGTCATGAACTGCGCACGCGCATCGGGCGCGTGCGTCAGCAATCTGCCATACCAGCCGAGATGTTTGCGGGCGATCCGCAGTCCGGACTCTTCGCCGTGAAAGGCGTAGATGGCCTGCAGATGCCCGAGAACTATAGCACGCAGACTTGCGCGCGGCAGCGGCGCGGGTCTCTGTCCCGTCGTCAAAAGCGCATTGATGTCGCGGAAGATCCATGGCGCGCCGTGGGCGGCGCGACCGATCATCACGCCCGCCGCACCGGTATGCGCGAGCACCCGGCGCGCTTTCTCGGGGTCGGTGATGTCGCCGTTCGCCACGACGGGTATGCGCACGGCCTCGCGAATCTCGCGAATCGTGTCGTATTCGGCCTCGCCCTCGTAAAAATCGGCGCGCGTGCGACCGTGGATGGCGAGTGCCGCGATGCCGCTCGCTTCGGCGATGCGCGCGACGGTGACGCCGTTGCGATGCGCGCGATCCCAGCCGGTGCGCGTCTTGAGCGTGACCGGCACGTCGGTGCCGTCGACGGCGCGCACCACCGCTTCGAGGATGCGTGCCACCAAAGATTCATCCTGCAAAAGTGCCGACCCGCAGAGTCGATTGCAGACTTTCTTGGCCGGGCAACCCATGTTGAGGTCGATCACTTGTGCGCCGAGATCGACGTTGCGGCGGGCGGCTTCGGCGAGTGCTTCGGGTTCCGCGCCCGCCAGTTGCACGACGCGCGGTTCGGGTTCGCCCTCGTGATTCATGCGCTGTCGCGACTTGCGCGAATTCCACAGCCGCGTGTCGGAAGTGATCATCTCCGACGCGGCGAGAGCTGCGCCTTGTTGACGGGCGAGGATGCGAAACGGTCGGTCGGTGACGCCCGCCATCGGCGCGAGCACCGCCGGCGCGGGAATCTCCCAGCGTCCGATGCGAAACGCGCTCATGGCGCAGAATCTTTGGTGTTGGCGCACACCGGCGCCACGTCCGCGCGCGGCAGGCAGGCGTCGATTTCGAACCCCACGACGCGCGTGCCGGGGTCGACCGCAGAGAGTTCGGCGTCGAGACGCGCGCCGGGCGCGAGCGGCGCGGGTTCGGTCGCCGCATATTCGCGCGGCAGCAGATCGCGCTGCGCGACCGTGCGGCCGTCGATATCCAGCAGTCGCAAGCGCAGCAACGGTGCCGGCTGGGCATGCGGGGCGCGATTGCGAAGACTCGCGCGCACGGTGAAAAACCCCGGGGTCTCGTCGGTCGCGGCGCCGAGTTGTCGCAAACCATAGGCGGCGACGTCCCAGGTCGGTTGTATGGGGCGACCGAGCGCCGCATAGAGTGCAGCCACCTGCGGGCCGATGCCGGGCAACTGCGCGAGGCTCGCGCGTTCCCGATGCGCGATTTGCAGCAGCAGCGCGAGCCCGAGAACGATGACGACGGGCCAAAATGCCCGCGGACGCGGCCGCGGAGGTGCAGGCAGCAGTTCGCTGACGTCGATCTCGGCCGGCTTGCGTCCGCTCAGACACACCCAGCCTTCGCGTTCGCCGTGGCGTTGCAAACTCAGCCACGGCCGATAGGCGTCGATCACTTCGCGTTCCTGCTCGATGAGCAATCCCGACAGCACGAGTTCGCCACCGGGCTTCAAAAGTTTTGCCAGCGTCGGCGCGAGCTCGCACAACGGGCCCGAGAGGATGTTGGCGAGCACGAGATCGGCGCCGTTGCCGTTGGCCTGCGCCAGCGCGTCGGCGGTTTCGAAGGTTTCGAGACGCGAGGCGACGTCGTTGCGCTGCGCGTTGTCGCGACTCGCGGTCAGGGCCTGCGGATCGATGTCGTAGGCATGCGCGGCGTGCGCACCGAGCGCGAGCGCGGCGATCGCGAGCACGCCGGAGCCGCAGCCGAAATCGACCACGAGCGCATCCTGAAGTTTCGCGGTCGGCGCGGCGTTCGCGCGCGCGTCGAGATATTCGAGGCACAGACGCGTGGTCGGATGCGTGCCGGTGCCGAAGGCGAGGCCGGGGTCGAGATGCACGACGGTCGCGCCCGGACGGTCGAGCGTGTGGTGCGACGGGCAGATCCAAAGATTTCGGCCGAATTGCAGCGGCACGAAATCGCGCAACCATTCGCGCTCCCAGGGGCGCTCTTCGACGGCGGTCACTTCGAGCCGGCTCGCCTCGCATCCGATCGCCGCGGCGAGTGCGACGAGAAACGCGGCATCGACGATTTCGGCGGGAAACAGCGCCTGCAGCCGCGTGGCCGGCCAGAGACGGAATTCGCCCGGTGCAGGCTCGAGGATCGCGTCATCGCGTCGGTCGGTATAGCTGAGTGCGAGCGCGCCGGCTGCAAAGCAGGCCTCTTCGGCCGCCTCGGCATCGAGTCCGTCGAGGGCGAGCGTGATCGCGATCTGGCGCACGAGCTGTCGCGCCCTTACTTCAGGCCGAGGCGTCGTTCGAGGTAGTGGATGTCGAGTCCGCCGCGCTGGAAGGCCGCATGCGCGAGAATTTCCTGGTGCAGCGCGGCGTTGGTGCGGATGCCTTCGACGACCATCTCGGCGAGCGCGTTGCGCATGCGGGCGATTGCGGTGTCGCGGTCTTCACCGTAGGAGATGAGTTTGGCGACCAGCGAGTCGTAGTGCGGCGGCACGTTGTAGCCGGCATACAGGTGGCTGTCGACGCGGATGCCGGGTCCACCCGGCGCATGCCACAAGCGCACGGGACCGGGCGACGGCATGAACGTCTTGGCATCTTCGGCATTGATGCGGCATTCGAGCGCCGCGCCGCGCAGCACGACGTCGCTTTGCTGCCACGCCAATTTCTCGCCCGCGGCGATCATGAGTTGCGCTTTGACGAGATCGATGCCGGTGATGAGTTCGGTGACCGGGTGCTCGACCTGGATGCGCGTGTTCATTTCGATGAAATAGAACTCGCCATCCTGATACAAAAATTCGAGCGTGCCGGCGCTGCGATAGCCGACGCGGCGACAGGCTGCGACGACGCGTTCGCCCATCATCTCGCGCTGCGCGGGCGTAATGCCGGGTGCGGGCGCCTCTTCGATGACCTTCTGGTGACGGCGCTGCATCGAGCAGTCGCGCTCACCCAGATGGATCACGTTGCCGTGGTGATCCGCGAGCACCTGGAATTCGATATGGCGCGGCTTCTCCAGGAATTTTTCCATGTAGACCTGGTCGTTGCCGAACGCGGCGAGCGCTTCGGAGCGCGTCACGTTGATCGAATGGATCAGCGCTGCGGGGTTGTGCACCACGCGCATGCCGCGTCCGCCGCCGCCGCCGGAGGCTTTGATGATCACCGGATAGCCGATTTCTTTGGCGATGCGCAGGTTCTCGTCGTTGTCGAGACCGAGCGGCGCGCCTGAGCCCGGCACGCAGGGCACGCCGGCTTCTTTCATGATGCGGATCGCCGAGACTTTGTCGCCCATCATGCGGATCGTTTCGGCCTTCGGGCCGATGAACACGAAGCCGCTGTTTTCGACGCGCTCGGCGAAGTCGGCGTTTTCCGAGAGAAAGCCGTAGCCGGGATGGATCGCCGCCGCATCGGTGAGTTCCGCCGCGGAGATGATCGCCGGCATGTTCAGATAACTTTTGGAGGACGGCGGCGGTCCGATGCACACCGACTCGTCGGCGAGCAGCACGTGTTTGAGGTTCGCGTCGGCGGTGGAGTGCACGGCGACGGTTTTGATGCCGAGCTCGCGGCAGGCGCGCAGTACGCGCAGGGCGATCTCGCCACGGTTGGCGATGATGACCTTGTCGAGCATGGCTCTAGCCGATCGAGAACAACGGCTGGCCGAATTCGACCGGGTCGCCGTTCTGCACGAGTACCGAGGTGATGCGCCCGGCACGTTCGGATTCGATCTGGTTCATCATCTTCATCGCTTCGATGATGCACAGCACCTGACCGACCTTCACCTCGTCGCCGATCTGCACGAAGGGCTTCGCGCCCGGGGCGGGTGCGGAGTAGAAGGTGCCCACCATGGGGGCTTGCACCACGTGGTCGCTGGATTTGACGGCCTCGGCCGGTGCCGGGGCGGCGGGCGCCGGTGCAGCCTGCGGCGCCGGTGGCGCGACGTAGGCCTGCACTTGGGCGGCGACGGCGCCGGTGGGCATGCGGCTGATGCGCACGGCCTCTTCACCTTCGCGGATCTCGAGTTCGGCGATCCCCGACTCTTCGAGCAGCTCGATCAGTTTCTTGACCTTGCGTATGTCCATGCGACCCCCGAACGACAGATCGTGCAAGAAGGGCGCGAAATGTACCCCATTCGCCCCTCGATCGGGGCAGAAATCCACCCCGTTCCGGGGTTATTCGGGCCGCAGGGCTGCCAGCCGGGCCAGTTCGACGCCGATTTCACTGCGGGCGGCCTCGATCGTGAGCTTGCCCGCGTTCAACATCTCGACACGATCGAGGATGAACGCCGCTTCTTCGGCGTGAAGTTCACCGATTTTGAGGGCGACGATGCGGCGCTTCGCATCCGCGAAGGCCGTGAACGGGAACACCGGTTCGACCCCGAAACGGTCCGCGGCGGCCAGGCCGTCCTCTTCGCCGATCAGCAGCGGATAGTCGAGGCCGATCTTGGCGGCGTATTGGATGACGTCTTCGCGGAAATCGACCGCAATGCCGACCACTTCGACGCCGCGGGCGCCCCGTTCGGCACGCAATTGGCGCAGCAACGGGATTTCACGCCGGCAGGGGGCGCACCAGGTCGCCCAGAAGTTCACGAGCAGGATCGGCTGGCGGAAGCTCGACAGCGCCTTGGGCGGCCCTTCGAGCGAGGCGAGGGTGAAGTCGGGCAGATCCTGCGGGATGACTTTGGCTTTGCCCGGCGGTGCTTCCGCGCCGGTGGTGGCGGAGGTCTGCGACTTGGCGCCGGCTGACGAGGCGGGTTGGCGGATGTACCAGAGCGCGACCAGCGCGCCGGCGACCGCACCGATCAACGTGACGAGCAAAGCGCGTTTGAGTTGCGACATCGTGTCTGCCTGTGTCAGCGAGTGGTCGCTTGCGCGACGACGTTGGAAAATTCTTTGGCGGGCATGAATCCGACCACGCGATAGCGCGCGCGTTCCGTACCGTCAGGGCCGTAGAAAGCGATCGTCGGCGGGCCGAAAATTCCGAAGCGTTGCAGCAGGGCCTGATCGTCGGCGTCATTCGCCGTCACGTCCGCCTGCAGCAGCGTGACGTTGGCGAGCGCGGCGCGCACCGCGGGATCGGTGAAGGTGTCGCGCTCCATTTCTTTGCAGCTGATGCACCAGTCGGCATAGAAATCGAGCATCGCGGGCTTGCCGGCCGCGGCCGATTCGGCGACCACGCGATCAAGCTCGGCGACGGTTTTGATCCGTCTGAACGTGACGCCATGCTCGGCGCCGCTCCACTGCGGGATCGGTCGCAGCGGGTCATGACCGCCGAGCGCCGCACCGGCGAGCAGCGCGAGCGCCCAGAGTCCCGCGAGCACGGCGAGGCCGCGCGTCACGAATATTTTGAGGCCCGCGGGGCGCAGTTCGCGCCACAGCAACACCGCCGCGATCGCCGCCGGCACCGCCCACAGCGCGAGTGCGACCCGATCGCCGACGAGGCGCGCGAGCATCCACACCGCGACGCCCAGCATCAGCACGCCGAAGAATTTTTTGACGACGTCCATCCAGCCGCCGGCACGCGGCAGGAGCCGTCCGGCCGAAGTGCCGATGACGAGCAGCGGTACGCCCATGCCGATGGACATCGCGAACAGCGCGCTGCCGCCGCGGATCACGTCGCCGGTTTGACCGATCACCGCGAGTGCCGCGAACAGCGGCGGCGCGACGCAGGCCGACACGATGAGCGCCGACAACGCGCCCATCACCGCGACGCCGCCGTAGGTGCCGGCGCGCTGGCGATTGCTCACGTCCGACAGCTTGGTCTGCAGCGACGAGGGCAGTTGGATGGTGAAGGCGCCGAACATCGAGATCGCGAGGATCACGAACAGCGCCGCGAAAGCGATGATGATCCAGGGCTTCTGGAAGGCGGCCTGCACTTGGGCGCCGGCCGCTGCGGCGGCGATGCCGGCCAACGTATTCATGAAGGCCATGCCGAGCACGTAGGTGAGCGACAAGCCGAACGCGCGGCGCGTGGTGACCTCGGCGCCTTGCCCGGCGATGATGCCAGAGAGGATCGGCACCATCGGCAGCACGCAGGGCGTGAAGGCGAGCAGCAAGCCGAGTCCGAAGAAGGTCGCTAGCACGAGCGGCAAGCTGCCGTTTTTGATCAGCGTGGCGAGGCGGTCCTGCTCCGAGACGAACCCGCCGCCTGCGCCCGTCGCGACGCTCGCGCCGCCTGCCGGCAAGTTGACGTTCATGCGACGTTTTTCGGGCGGGTAGCAGAGGCCGGCGTCCGCGCAGCCTTGCAGTCCCACGACGAGCGGCAGTACGAGATCCCCGCCCGGCGGACGCGACACCGGCAGCGTGACGGTGAACGACTCGTGGTAGACCTCCTGCTTGCCGAAGAACTCGTCTTCTTTGATCTCGCCCGCGCGCATCTGCGGCGGGCCGAAGGTGACGCCGGCTTGCGGGGTCGTGAAGTTCAGTCGCGAGCGGTAGAGGTAGTAGCCCGAGGTGACGAGGAATTCGACCCGCAGACGATCCGGCCCCTCGGGGTAGGCCTCGACGCGGAAGGCCTCGGTGGGCGGCAGAAAGTCCCCGCTGACCGCTTGCGCCGTCGCTGCGCGCGGCGTTGCAAGCCACAGAGCGCACATTCCCAGCAACAAAACGAAAAGTCTCCGCACCGCGAACCTCTGCCTGATCATGGACTTAGGGCCGAAAACGCCCGGAAAGACGATCAGCATACCGGGGGCGTGCCTTGAAATGGAACATTCCGTCGCTATCATTAGCAGCCATGCGGGTAGAGTGCTAACACTCGACCCGTGCAACCTCAACTGTCCACCGTTTCAGCAAGGAGCGAAACATGAAAATTCGTCCGCTTCATGACCGCGTGATCGTGAAGCGCC
>JAFMJH010000028.1 GCA_017853555.1 Steroidobacteraceae bacterium | reverse complement strand
CCCGGTGCCGTCGAAGAAGAGATCGTGATTCCCGTGGCCGGTTCGAGCCCGCGGCTGATCGCCCAGGTGACGCCGAAGGCGGCGACGCCGTCGGGCGTGGCGCTCGATGCGGCGCGTCCCGGCGGATCGGGTGAACCTGAAAGTTATGTCGTGCCCGTCACGCGCGCCGCGCGCGGCGCCGTGCCCAACGCGCAACTCGTCAATTATTTCGTCGCGCACGGCGAGGTCGCCGCACCCATCGCGCGGCGCAGCGCGATCGCCGCGCTCGTGGCCGGCGAAGCGGTGCCGGCGGATGTCGTCACCGATCGCAGCGGAGTTCGCGCTCGATGAGGCGAGCGGTGCTCGCGCTGTTGATGTCGGTCGCGCCCGTGCTCGCCACGGCCGAAGACGCGCGCGAGCTGTTGCGGCGCATGAACGCCGCCTTGACCGAACGCAACTACGACGGCACGTTCACGCACGTGCGCGGCGACGTGTCGGAAACCTTGCGCATCATCCACCGCTACGAAAACGGTCGCACCAGCGAGCGTCTGATTTCGCTCGACGGTTCGGGGCGCGACTTCATTCGTCATGGCAACGAACTCGTCTGTTATCTGCCCGATCAGCGCACCGTGCTGTTCGAGCGTCGTGCGCAGGCCCGCGGCTTGCTCGACTCGATACCGGTGCTGGACGAAACGACGGCGGCGTTCTACGACATCACCGCCGCGGAGCCGGTGCGCATCGCCGGCCGGCGCGCACAACTCGTCTCGTTGTTGCCGCGTGACGGGTTCCGTTTCGGATATCGCGTGTGGATCGACGAGCGTTCGGCCATGCCGATCAAGACCGAACTCTGCGACGAGCGTGGGCAGGTGCTCGAGCGCATGACGTTCACCAGCTTGCGTCTGCCGCGCACGATCCCCGACGCCGATTTCGAACCGACGCTCGACACCACGGGCTATCGTCAGGCCCATCACGACGCGCGCGCCGATCCGCGTGCGCTGCCGGAGCGCACGGTCGCGACGCCGGCGTGGGTGGTGCGCGGCTTGCCGCCCGGATTCCGTCTCACGCAGCGCGGTCAGCAAGGCTTTCCGGGCAGCGGCGGGCCGGTCGCTCACCTCGTGTTCTCCGACGGACTCGCGTCGGTGTCGGTGTTCATCGGCGATCGCGGCGCGCCCGCGGCTTTGCCGCCCACGGCCGAAATGCAGATCGGGGCGGCCAGTGCCTTCTCGACCGCCATCGAAGGGCATCCGGTGACGGTGGTCGGCGAAGTGCCGGTACGCACCATCCGCGCCATCGCCTCGGGCGTCGGTCGCGAGGCGTCCCATGTCGGGCACTGACGGTCGGCTGACCCTGCTCACGCGCGAGGGTTGCGGGCTGTGCGAAGAATTCGCCGCCGAGCTCGAAACCTTGCGTCCGCGGCTTGCTTTGCCGCCGCTCGAGGCGCTCGACGTCGATTCGGACCCCGAGCTGCTGCGTCGCTACGGCCACCGCATCCCGGTGTTGTTGTGGGACGGCGTGCCGATCGCGACCACCCATCTGGACCCCGGTGAGATCGAACGCCTGTTTCGGCCGCGTCAGTCGGTATAATCGCGCCCTTTGCCGCGTCGCCCTTCGGGGTGGCAGGGACCACCTGACTGATGCAGAACATTCGCAATTTTTCCATCATCGCGCACGTCGATCACGGCAAGTCCACGCTCGCTGACCGGCTGATCCAGTTGTGCGGCGGGCTCGACGCCCGCGAGATGCAGCACCAGGTGCTCGACTCGATGGCGCTCGAACGCGAGCGCGGCATCACCATCAAGGCGCAGAGCGTCACGCTCTACTACGCGGCCAAGAACGGGCAGCGCTACCAATTCAACATCATCGACACGCCGGGACACGTCGACTTCTCCTACGAAGTGTCGCGTTCGCTCGCCGCCTGCGACGGCGCGTTGCTCGTGGTGGATGCCTCGCAGGGCGTCGAGGCGCAGTCGGTCGCCAATTGCTACACCGCGATCGAGCAGGGCATCGAAGTGCTGCCGGTCATCAACAAAATCGATCTGCCGTCGGCCGACCCGCCGAAGGTGATCCGCGAGATCGAAGAAATCATCGGCATCGAAGCGCAGGATGCCGTGCGCGTGTCGGCCAAGACCGGCGAGAACGTCGACGAACTGCTCGAAGAGATCGTGCGTCGCATCCCGGCGCCCAAAGGCGACCCGGATGCGCCCTTGCAGGCGCTGATCATCGATTCATGGTTCGACAACTACGTCGGCGTGGTGTCGCTGGTCCGGGTGGTCAACGGCACGCTCAAGCCGGGTGACAAGATCCGCGTCATGTCCACGGGGCGCACCTGGCAGGTCGACAAGCTCGGCCGCTTCACGCCGAAGTCGGTCGGCGCGTCGCAGCTGGCGGCGGGCGAGGTCGGGTTCGTGATCGCCGGCATCAAAGAAATCGACGGCGCGCCGGTGGGCGACACGATCACGCTCGAGAACAAGCTCTGCGCCGCGCCGCTGCCGGGCTTCAAACAAGTGCAGCCGCGCGTGTTCGCGGGCGTCTTTCCGGTGGATGCGGACGATTACGAATCGTTCCGCGACGCGCTCGCCAAACTGCGGCTCAACGATTCGGCTTTGCATTACGAGCCCGAATCCTCGAGTGCGCTCGGTTTCGGTTTTCGGGTCGGGTTTCTCGGCCTGCTGCACATGGACATCGTTCAGGAGCGGCTCGAGCGCGAGTACAACCTCGACCTCATCACCAGCGCACCGACCGTGATCTACGAGGTCGGTCTCACCGACGGCAGCAGCGAATACGTCGACAATCCGGCGAAGTTGCCGCCGCCGAACAAGGTCGTCGAGATTCGCGAGCCCATCATCACCGCCGACATCCTCGTGCCGCCCGATTACGTGGGCGCGGTGCTGCAGCTGTGCACCGAAAAGCGCGGCGCGCAGAAGAAGATGCAGTACCTCGCCAACCAGGTATCTTTGCAGTACGAGCTGCCGCTCGCCGAGGTGGTGCTCGATTTCTTCGATCGGCTGAAGTCGGTCAGCCGCGGTTATGCCTCCTTCGATTACGAGTTCAGCCACTTCCAGGTTGCGCCGCTCTCGAAGCTCGACATCCTCATCAACGGCGACAAGATCGACGCGCTGTCGATCATCGTGCATCGCGACAGCGCCTATCAGCGCGGGCGCGAACTCGTCGACAAGATGCAGGAACTCATTCCGCGGCAGATGTTCGAGGTCGCCGTGCAGGCGGCGATCGGCACGCACGTCATCGCGCGCGCCACCGTCAAGGCGCTGCGCAAGAACGTGCTCGCCAAGTGTTACGGCGGCGACATCAGCCGCAAGCGCAAGCTGCTCGAGAAGCAGAAAGAGGGCAAGAAGCGCATGAAACAGGTCGGCTCGGTCGAGATTCCGCAGGAGGCGTTTTTGGCCGTGCTGAAGGTGGGTAAAAAATGAGTGCGATCATCGAGCTGCTGGCCTGGGCGTTGTCGTGGTTGGCGTGGCCGGTCGCGATCGTCTGCGTGATCGACGACTGGTTCCTGCGCAGCAAGCGTCAGTTGCGCGTCGCGGCGGGTGCGCCGATCCCCGATCCGCCGCTGATGAAAATCGCCTATGCGATTCTGCCGGTGCTGGTGCTCGCCGCCTTGTACCGTCTCATGGGGTCGCAGCGCACGGATTTCAGTCTGGTGCTGCTGGTGATCACCTTCGTCTCGGGCGTGGTGTGGGGCATCGATCAGCTGCTGCTGCGCGGTCGGCGCGATGCGGCCGCCAAAGCGGCCGGACGCGATCCGGCGCAACTCGAGGAGCCGGGCACGGTCGATTACGCGCGCAGTTTCTTCCCGATCATGGCGACGCTGCTGGTGTTGCGGTCGTTCGCCTTCGAGCCCTACCGCATTCCGTCCGATTCGATGATGCCGACCTTGCTCGACGGCGATTTCATCGTCGTGAGCAAGTATGCCTACGGCCTGCGTTGGCCGGTGAGTCACGAAAAATTCCTGGCCGTGGGCGCGCCCGAGCGCGGCGACGTCGCGGTGTTTCGCTGGCCGGAAGATCCCACCATCAACTACGTCAAGCGCGTGGTCGGGTTGCCGGGTGATCTCGTCGAAGTACGCTCGGATCGTCTGATCATCAACGGCACGCCCGTGCCCTTCGTCGAGAAGGCCCGCTACGGCGACGGCTGTTATCTGAACATGCGACTCGCCGAAGAGACTTTGGGGAACGTGAAGCACGAAGTGCTGCATTGCCTCACGCCGGACATCCTCGCGATTCCGCCGCTCGCGTCCTGCAACCGCAACATCGGCCAGAGCTATCTGTGCAACGAGGCGAGCGCCGAGCTCGCGGCCGACATGGGTGATCGCGTCATGCAGGTGCCGCAGGGCAAATATCTGATGATCGGCGACAACCGCGACAACAGTTCCGACGGTCGTTATTGGGGATTCGTCGACGAATCTTTGCTGGTCGGCAAAGCCACGCACGTATGGTTCAACTGGGATTTGCAGCGCACGGGCGGGCCCAACTGGAGCCGCATCGGCCAGCGTATCCGATGAGCGCCCATGCAGTCTGATTGGCCGCAGCGGTGGTTGTCCGAGACGCTCGGGCTCGCGCCGCGCGACGCGTCGCTGTATGCCGCCGCGCTCACGCACCGCAGTGCCGGCGGACGCAACAATGAGCGGCTCGAATTTCTGGGTGATGCGGTCTTGAATCTGCTCGCGGCCGAGATGCTTTACGCGCATTTTCCGCGTGCCTCCGAAGGTGATCTCAGCCGCTTTCGCGCCCGGCTCGTCAGTGCCGAGCCGCTGGCCGCGATCGCCGTGCGCCTCGGTGTCGGCGAACAGTTGCAGCTCGGCTCGGGCGAGCTCAAGAGCGGCGGCTTTCGACGCGAATCGATCCTCGCCGATGCGATCGAAGCGCTGATCGGCGCCACCTACCTCGATGCCGGACTCGACGGTGCGCGCGTGCTCGTGACGCGCCTGTTCGACGGGGCGCTCGAGCAGTTGCCGACGGCGGAATCTTTGAAGGATCCGAAGACCCGTCTGCAGGAGCGTTTGCAGGCGCGCGGCGTCGCGGTCCCGACCTATACGGTGACGCACACGACGGGCGAGCCGCACGCGCAGACCTTCGAAGTGCGCTGCGAAATCGCCGCGCTCGACATGGTGAGCGACGGTTCGGGTTCGAGTCGGCGACGCGCCGAACAGGATGCGGCACAACGGCTGCTTGCGCAGCTCGAAGCGAGGAATGAGCCATGAGCGAACATCGCGCCGGATTCGCCGCGCTCGTCGGACGGCCCAACGTCGGCAAGTCGACGCTGCTGAACGCGCTGGTGGGCGAGAAGGTGTCGATCGTGACGCCGCGTCCGCAGACCACGCGCCATCGCATCGTCGGTCTCGTCACGACGGACCAAGCGCAGATCGCGTTCGTCGACACGCCGGGTTTGCACGAAGGCGCGCGGCGCGCGTTGAACCGCGCCATGAATCGCACGGCCGCCTCGGCGCTCGCCGACGCCGACGTCGTGGTGTTCGTGGTCGAGGCGTTGCGCTACACCTCCGAGGATGCGGCCGTGCTGCAGCGCATCGTCGAGGCGCGTCGACCGGCGATTTTGGTGGTGAGCAAGGTCGACACCGCCAAGCCGCGCGAACGTCTGCTGCCGTTCATCGCCGAGCTCGCGGCGCAGCACGAGTATCGCGCCGTCGTGCCCGTGTCGGCGCGCAAGGCGGACAACCTCGAGGCGCTGCGCGAGGCGATCATCGCGGCTTTGCCGGAATCGCCGCCGCTCTATCACGCCGATGATCGTACCGATCGCGACCTCAAATTCCGCATCGCGGAGACGATCCGCGAAAAACTGTTTCTCGAACTCAACCAGGAAGTGCCGTACGGCATCGCGGTGGAAGTCGAGCAGTTGGTCGAAGAAGACGGTCGCTTGATCGCCTCGGCCGTCGTCTGGGTGGATCGCGAAGGTCAAAAGCCGATCGTCATCGGTGCGCAGGGCTCGCGTCTCAAGCGCGTCGGTACCGCGGCGCGACGTGAAATCAATCTGCTGACCGGTCGCCGCTGTCATCTCGAACTGTGGGTCAAAGTTCGCGAGAACTGGGCGGACAACGCTCAGGCCTTGCGTACGCTCGGGTTGGAGTGATGAGCCGCGTTCGGCGCGTCGAACTCGTCGCGACCTACGTCTTGCACCACCGACCGTGGCGCGACACGAGTCGCATGCTCGAAGTGTTCTCGCGCGACCACGGACGTCTGACGCTGTTCGCGCGTGGGGCGCGCGGACCCAAATCAAAACTCGCCGGCGTGCTGCGTCCCTTCGAGCCGTTGCTCGTGTCGTGGAGCGGGCGCGGCGATGCGGCGCAACTTGTGCAGGCCGAGGCCGCAGCGGGCGCGGCCGGGCGCGCCGCGAGCATGCCTGCGGCGGCGCTGATGTCGGGCTGGTACCTCAACGAATTGCTGCTGCAATTGACGGTGCGCAACGATCCGCAGCCGCAGGTCTACGATCTGTACGATGCGACGCTCGCGAGCCTGCGCGAGGGCGCGGAGCTCGAGCCTGCGCTGCGGCGTTTCGAGCGCCGTTTGCTCGAGCTGCTCGGTTACGGCGTCGATTTCGAGCGCGAAGCGCGGCGCGGTGAGGCGCTGCGCGAGGATGCGTATTATCATTTTCACCCCGGGCTCGGGTTCGTCGAAATGGCGGATGGTGCGGGCACCGAGGTGCATACGGGCGCAGTGTTGCGGCAGATCGCCGCCGATCGTTACGACGATCGCGCGGTGCTCGACGAGGCGCGGCGGGTGTTGCGCACGGCGCTCGCGGCGGCGCTCGAGGGTCGCGAGTTGCGTACGCGCGCGGTCGCGCGTGCGGTGAGTCGTTCGAACGGAGGTCGAAAAACGTGAATAGCCCCATCGCACTCGGTGTGAACATCGATCACGTGGCTACGCTGCGTCAGGCGCGACGCGCGCGGTATCCCGACCCCGTGCACGCGGCGCTCGCCGCCGAGCAGGCCGGCGCGGACAACATCACGCTGCACTTGCGCGAGGATCGTCGTCATATTCAGGACGCCGACGTCGAAGCGCTGCAGGGTTTGCTGCAGACGCGCATGAATCTCGAGATGGCGGTGACCGACGAAATGATCGCCATCGCGCGGCGCATCAAGCCGGCCGACTGTTGCCTCGTGCCCGAGCGTCGCGCGGAAGTGACCACCGAAGGCGGACTCGATGTCGCCGGGCAGGTCGGGCGTCTGACCGAGAGCTGTGCGCTGCTTGCCGCATCGGGCATACGCGTCGCGTTGTTCGTCGACCCGGATCCCGCGCAGATCGACGCCTGCGCGCGCGTGCGTGCGCCGGTGGTCGAATTGCACACCGGTCGCTACTGCGAAGCACACGGCGGCGCAGCGGCGCGCGAACTCGAGCGTTTGCGCGCGGCGGCGCGCCTGGCGGCGAGTCTCGGGCTCGAGGTGCATGCGGGTCACGGTTTGCATTATCAGAACGTCACGCCGATCGCGGCGATCGCGGAGATCGTCGAGCTCAACATCGGTCATGCCATCATCGCGCGCGCCGTGTTCGCCGGACTCGCCGATGCGGTGCGCGACATGAAGGCGCTGATGGTGGCGGCTCGCGCATGACGACGCTGGTATTCGACATCGAAACGATTCCCGACGTCGAGCTCGGGCGGCGCGTGTTCGGTCTCGAGGGGCTCGCGGACGAGCAGGTCGCCAAGGCGATGTTCGCGCATGCGCGGCAGCACGGCGGCAGCGAGTTCCTGCCGCTCGAGCAGCATCGCATCGTGGCGATTTCCTGCGTGTTGCGGCGCGCCGATACGCTGCGCGTCTGGAGTCTCGGCGATGCGTCGACCGGCGAGGCCGAGCTCATTCAAAGATTTTTCGAAGGCATCGAGCGCTACACGCCGCAACTCGTCTCGTGGAACGGCAGCGGCTTCGATCTGCCGGTGCTGCATTACCGCGCCTTGCGTCACGGCGTGGTGGCGCGTCGCTATTGGGAGACCGGCGACGAAGATCAATCCTTCAAGTGGAACAACTACCACAACCGCTACCACGCGCGGCATCTGGATCTGATGGACGTGATCTCGGGCTTTCAGTCGCGCGGCCGCGCGAGTCTCACCGACATGGCGTATCTGCTCGGCTTGCCGGGCAAGCTCGGCTTTTCGGGTGCGGCGGTGTGGCCTGCGTATGTCGCGGGGAATCTCGAGGGCATCCGGCGCTATTGCGAGACCGACGTGCTCAACACCTGGCTGGTGTTCCTGCATTTCGAACACATGCGCGGCCATCTCGATGCCACCGAGCTTGCGAGCGAGATCGCGCGGGTACGCGCACTGCTCGGCGAGTCGCCCGAGCCGCATCTTGCCGAGTTTCTCGCGGCCTGGCCGGCGTGATGAGTCGCAATCGGCTCACCGCGGCGCCCGAGGAGGGCGTCGTCGCCGCGCTCAATCACGACGGTGCGGGGGTGGTTCGCGAAGCGAAGACCGCGTTCGTCGCGGGCGCGTTGCCCGGCGAAAAAATCCGCTATCAACGCACGCGGCGGCATCGCGCGTACGACGAGGCGCAGCTGCTCGAGGTGCTCGAGCCGTCGGCTGATCGCGTCACGCCGCGCTGTGCGCACTTCGGCGTCTGCGGCGGATGCGCGCTGCAGCATCTGTCGCCCGAGGCGCAGATCGCCGCCAAAGCGCGCGAACTGGTGGACAATCTCGCGCGCATCGGGCGGGTCGAGCCGCGCGAGTGGTTGCCGCCCTTGCAAGGGGCGCCCTGGGCGTATCGGCGCCGCGCGCGGCTCGGCGTCAAATACGTCCTCAAACGCGGCGAGGTGCTGGTCGGGTTTCGCGAGCGCGCCAAGCCCTACATCGCCGCGCTCGAGCGTTGCGAGATCCTCGCGCCGCCGATGGACGGGCTGATCGCGCCGCTCAAATCTTTGATCGGCGGCTTGCAGGCGCGCGAGCGCATCGCGCAGATCGAAGTCGCGGTCGCCGATACCGTGACCGTGCTGGTGTTGCGCAATCTCGATACGCTCGGCGAGGCGGATCTGGCGGCGCTCGCGGCGTTCGAGGATCGATACGGCGTACGCATCTATTTGCAGCCCGGGAATCACGACACGGTGCACGCGCTGCGCGGCGCGCCGGCGGATCTGCATTACCGTTTGTCCGAGTACGGGCTCGAATTCGCGTTTCAGCCCACCGACTTCGTGCAGGTCAATGCGGCGATGAACGCGCGCTTGGTCGCGCGGGCGATCGAGGCGCTGCAGATCGGGCCGCAGGATCGCGTGCTCGATCTTTTTTGCGGGCTCGGCAATTTTTCTTTGGCCATCGCGCGCACGGCGCGCGAAGTCGTCGGCATCGAGGGCGAGGCGGGGCTCGTCGCGCGGGCGCGGGCCAACGCCGCGCGCAACGGCATCGAGAACGCCGTGTTCCACGTCGCCGATCTCACTGCGGCCGACGGCGGTGCGGTGGCGCTCGCGGGCGGTTACACGCGCGTGCTGCTCGATCCGCCGCGCACCGGCGCGCTCGAGGTGTTGCCGCGCGTCGCCGCGCTCGGCGCGGAGCGCATCGTCTACGTCTCCTGCCACCCGGGGACGCTCGCGCGCGATCTCGGTGTACTCTGTCACGACTTGGGCTATCGCCTGTTGTCCGCCGGGGTGATCGACATGTTCCCGCACACCAACCACGTCGAATCGATCGCCGTGCTGGAGCGCCGCGCGTGACGCTCGGACCTTTGATGGTCGACGTGCAGGGGACGGAGCTCTCGGCCGAAGAGCGAGAGATGCTCGCGCATCCTCTGGTCGGCAGCGTCATTCTGTTCACGCGCAACTACGCCGATCCGCAGCAGCTCGCGAAACTCGTTGCCGACATTCACGCGGTGCGCAGTCCCGCGCTCGTGGTCGGCGTCGACCACGAAGGCGGGCGCGTGCAGCGCTTTCGCGAGGGGTTTTCGCGGCTGCCGCCCGCGCGACGCATCGGTCACGAGTACGACGCATCACCAGCGGCGGGCCTGCAGCTCGCGCGCGAAATGGGCTGGTTGATGGCGGCGGAGTTGCGGGCGCACGGCGTCGATTTGTCGTTCGCGCCCTGCGTCGATCTCGATTACGGCGTCAGCGAAGTGATCGGCGATCGCGCGTTTCACGCGCGCGCCGCCGTGGTCGGCGAGCTCGCGGTCGCGTACATGCACGGCATGCGCGATGCGGGCATGGTTGCCACCGCCAAACATTTTCCCGGACATGGTGCGGTGGTCGCCGATTCGCACCATGCGCTGCCGGTCGATCGACGCGAACTCGTCGACATGGATCAGGACCTCGCGCCGTATCGCTTGCTGCTGGCCAACGGGCTCGCCGGCGTGATGGTGGCGCACGTGCTCTATCCGCAGGTCGACAGCGTGCCGGCGAGCGCCTCGGTCCGCTGGATACGCGATTATCTGCGCGGGGAACTGCGGTTCCAGGGCGTGGTGTTCGCCGACGATCTGTCGATGGCGGGCGCTGCGGCAATCGGCGATATCGTCGAGCGGGCGCAGCGTGCGCTCGCGGCCGGTTGCGACGTGCTGCCGGTGTGCAATCACCGACCGAGCGTGCTCGCGCTGCTCGACGGGCTCAAGGTGGCGCCGGATGCCGCGGCGGCGTTGCGTCGCGTGCGCTTGCGGGGCAAACCTTCGGTCGATCCGGCGACGCTGCGCGCGGGTGCGCGCTGGCAGAGCGCGGCGGCGTTGCTCGAGCGCTGCCTGTCACCGCCGGAGTTGCGTCTCGATTGAGTGTGGCCGCGCGCCGCGCGAGCTCGTCATTTGCCTGCCGGCGTCACCACGGCGATCGCACCGAGGGTCGGGTGGTCGTAGTATTGCGTCTCGCCGAAGCGCACGCGCCGGATTTCATTGAATTGCTGCGGCGTCGCGTTGGCATCGGCCGCATAGCGCAGATTCAGGCCGAAATGCAGCAGCGAGCCGCGTTCGAGCAGAAAATTGCCGCTCAACCCATCGACGTTGACTCCGAGTTGTTCGAGCGTGAGTCCCGCGCGCGAGCCCCAGCTCGCCGACGACTGCGTCCATGCGACATGCAACAGGGGCTTGTATCCGCCGGCGACGAGTTTGGCTTTGAGGTCGTTCAGGCGCCATTTGGCGGCGGGCAAGGGTCCGAGATAGCGTGCCGCTCGCGCCGGGCCATTGGACGTGGCCTCGGCGGCGCTGCGCGCCGGAGGGGCGCCGCGGCCTGCGCCGTCTTCGCGTGAACCGCCGTTGCCGCGGAATATGATCACTTCGACATCGTAGCGGCCGCCGTCGGCGCTCTGTGCGCGGACGGTGCCGGGCGCGAGGGCGAACGTCGCGCCGCCTAGCGCGAGCAGGGCAAAGACGAACAGGGGTCGGGTCATGCGCTGCATGATACTCCCTCAGGCTTGCCCGGCCAGACGACGCAGCAGCGCGGCGACGAAATCGAAACGCTCGGCTTCGTCGTCGAGATCGCGCGAGACGCGCAGCTTCAAAGGACCTTCGAGTTTGTATTCGCGCGACGGATTCTGGATGAGGCGGATCACCGCCGCGGGGTCGGCGCGGTTGTCCTGCTCGAAGAGTACGTAGCCGCCGTGGCCACCGAAATCGAGACGCCGTACCGCGAGCCGTCTTGCGAGCAACCGCAGGCGTGCCGTGCGCAGCAGGTTCTGGGTCGGGATCGGCAGGTCGCCGAATCGATCGACGAGTTCCGTCGTCAGTTCGTCGAGCATCGCATCGTCCGCCGCGGCGGCGATGCGTTTGTAGAGCGCCAGACGCACGTGCACGTCGCCGACGTATTCTTCGGGCAATAGGGCAGGGACGCGCATCTCGACTTCGGTCTGCGCCGCAAGCGGTGCATCGAGCGCGACCTGTTTGCCTTCTTTCAAGGCGCGCACCGCGCGATCGAGCATGTCGAGATACATCGTGAGGCCGACTTCGGTCATCTCGCCGCTCTGCTCGTCGCCGAGCAGTTCACCCGCGCCGCGAATTTCGAGATCGTGCGTGGCGAGCACGAAGCCGGCGCCGAGTTCCTCGAGCGATTCGAGCGCTTCGAGACGTTTTTGGGCGTCGCCGGCGAGCGCTTTGCGCGACGGTACGAGCAGCATCGCGTAGGCGCGGTGGTGGGAACGTCCCACGCGGCCGCGCAGCTGGTGCAATTGGGCGAGGCCGAATCGATCGGCGCGGTCGATGATGATGGTGTTCGCGCTCGGCACGTCGATGCCGCTTTCGATGATGGTGGTGCAGACGAGGATGTCGAAACGGCGATGGTAGAAATCCACCATCAGCTGTTCGAGTTCGCGTTCGCGCATCTGTCCGTGACCGACGCGGATCGTCGCCTCCGGCACCAGCCTGCCGAGTCCCGCCGCGACGTTCTCGATGTCGCGCACTTCGTTGTGCACGAAATACACCTGTCCGCCGCGGCGCAGTTCGCGCAGGATCGCTTCGCGCACGTTCGCGTCGTTCCATTCGGTGACGACGGTCTTGATGGCGAGCCGTTCGGCGGGCGGCGTGGCGATCAATGAAAGTTCGCGCAAGCCGCCGAGCGCCATGTTGAGCGTGCGCGGAATCGGGGTGGCGGTGAGCGTGAGCACGTGGACCTCGGCGCGCAGCGCCTTCAGGCGTTCCTTGTCGCGCACGCCGAAGCGGTGTTCTTCGTCGACGATGATGAGGCCGAGATCTTTGAATCGGGCACCCGCGTGCAGCAGGCGGTGCGTGGCGATGACGATGTCGACGCTGCCGCGTTCGAGGCCTTCGAGCACCGCCGCGGATTCTTTGCCGGAGCGAAAGCGCGACAGCGATTCGACGCGCACCGGCCAATCGGCGAACCGATCGGCGAAGTTCGCGGCGTGCTGCTGCGCGAGCAGCGTGGTCGGCACGAGCACGGCGACCTGCTTGCCCGCTTGCACGGCGACGAAGGCGGCGCGCATGGCCACTTCGGTCTTGCCGAAGCCGACATCGCCGCAGACGATGCGATCCATCGGCAATTCGGAGCCGAGATCGGCGATGACCTTGCCGATGGCCTCGGCTTGATCGGCGGTTTCCTCGAAGGGGAAGGCGTTGGCGAAGGCCTGGTATTCGAGCTCGCGGTGTTCGAGCTTCAGGCCGCGGCGCGCTTTGCGCTGCGCGTAGAGGTCGAGCAATTCCGCCGCCGCGTCGCGCACTTTTTCGGCGGCTTTGCGCCGCGCACGCGCCCATTGATCGGTGCCGAGTTTGTGCAGCGGCGCGCTCTCGGGTGCCGCGCCGCTGTAGCGGCTCACCTGGTGCAGCGAGTGCACCGGCACGTACAGGCGATCGCCGTCCTGATATTCGAGCACGAGGAACTCGCCGCTCTGGCCGCCGACGTCCATCACCTGCAGGCCGACGTAACGACCGACGCCGTATTCCTCGTGCACCACCGGCGCGCCGGCGGTGAGCGACTGCAGATCGCGCAGGATCGCATTGGGGTCGGCGGTGACTTTGCGGCGCCGACGCTCCTGACGCGCACGCGTGCCGAACAGTTGCGACTCCGACAGCACCATGAGCGGCGGCTCGGTGAGCGTGAGTCCGGCGAGCTCCGGCGCGACGGTGAGGGCGAGCGGCGCGTCCATCGCGACGAACGCCTGCCAATCGGCGCAGACGGTCGCGCGCAAATTCGCACCCCGCAACAGCTCGAGCAGCACCTCGCGCCGGCCGGCGGAATCGGCGGCGAGCAGCACGCGCCCCGGATGTGCATCGAGCAGCGCCTGCAAGGGCGCGAGGGGTTTTTCGGCGCGTGCATCGAGTCGCAGTTCGAGCGGCGGGACGCTGGCGTAGCGTTGCTCGGCGTCATCGTCCTGTTCGCTCGCGAAGGGTTCGAGGACCACGCCTGCACGCGTCTCGAGCGCCGTGCGCATCGTGGCCGGTTCGATGCACCACTCTTCGGGGCGCAGCAGCGGGCGCTCGAGGTCGCCGCAGCGATCGTCGTACCGCGTTTGCACGAGATCGAGCGCGCGCTCGGCTGCGCCGACGGCGTCGCCGGTCAGATCGGCGAGCACGGCGTTCGCGGGCAGGTAATCGAACAGCGTCTCGGTGCCGTCAAAGAACAACGGCAGGTAGAACTCGATCCCCGCCGGCGCGATGCCGTCGCTCACGCCGCGATAGATCGCGCTGCGCGTCGGGTCGCCCTCGAAACGCGTGCGATAGCGGCGGCGAAAGGCGCGCACGGCATCGGCGTCGAGCGGCATTTCGCGCGCCGGCAGCAAACGCACCGCCTCGAGCGTCTCGCCCGAGCGTTGGGTCTGCGGATCGAAGCGGCGGATCGCTTCGATCTGATCGTCGAACAGATCGATGCGCAGCGGCGCATCGGTGCCCATGGGGAATACGTCGAGCAGCGAGCCGCGCAAGGCGAACTCGCCGGGGTCGGACACTTGCGCGACGCTCGCGTAACCGGCTTCGGCCAGCCGCAGGCGAAACGCCTCGAGCGCGAGCGTGTCGCCGACGGCGAGCGAGAAGCTGCGACCGGTGACGTACTGGCGCGGTGGCAAACGTTGCAGCAGGGTATCGACCGACACCAGCAGCAAGCCGCGCGCGAGCGTCGGCAGTTCCGCAAGCGCGAGCAGACGCTCGGAAGTGATGTCGGCGTGCGGCGAATAGACATCGTAGGGCAGCACTTCCCAGTCCGGCAGCACGATCACCGGCAACTCCGGCGGCGCGAAGAAGCGCAGCTCCGCGCGGCGGCGTTCGAGGCTGCGCGAATCGGGCTCGATGACGATCCAGGGCCGGGTGTCGGCGGCGGCCGCCTCGGCCAGGGCGAGGGCGGTCGCGCTGGCGTGCAGACGGCTCCAGCGCACGCGAGGGCGCCCGGCATCGGGTACGAGGGGTCTTAAGAGCCGGGACATGGGCGCGCAAGCTTACCGACTGGGGTCGCGCAGGCAAGTCCCGCGGTCGCTCGCGGCCGGTTGTGGTTAAATCTCGCGGGCATGTTTCAGCCGTTGTCGATCTTCGTCGGGTTGCGCTACGTGCGCTCGCGGACTCGAAAGTTCTTCGTCTCGTTCATCACCTGGGTGTCGCTGATCGGCGTGTGCGTCGGCGTGGCCGCGCTGATCGTGATCCTGTCGGTCATGAACGGCTTCGAGACGGAGCTGCGCGAGCGCTTGTTGTCGTTGTCGGCGCACGCGCGGGTCACCGGTACGGCCGATGCGGCCGGCTGGAAAGACGCGCTCGCGGTCGCGAACGACACGCCGGGCGTGCGCGGTGCGGCGCCGTACGTCGAGATTCAGGCGCTGGCGTTGCATGGCGCCGAGATGCTGCCGTTGCAGTTGCGGGGCATCGATCCTGCGGTCGAAGCGCGCGTGTCGCGGGCCGCTGCCGCGATGGTCGAGGGCGAACTCGGTACGCTCGTCGCGGGTGCCGATCGCATCGTGCTCGGGGCGCTGGTCGCGCGGCAGTTGGCGGTGGGGCTCGGCGATCGGGTCACCTTGCTCGTGCCGACGGTGGACGCGAGCGGCACGCCCGCGCCACGGCTGCGCGAATTCACCGTCGGCGGCATCTTCGAAGCCGGCACGCCCGATCATGACGGCGTACTCGCGCTCGCGGCGCTCGAAGACGTGTTCGCGCTCGCCGATCACGATCCGCGGGCATTCGGTCTGCAACTGCGCTTCGACGATGCGCTCGCCGCGCCGTTGCGTGCCCGCGCATTGGCGGCGCGCTTGCCCGCGAATCTTTCGGTGCGCGATTGGACCGCCGATCACGCCAACTATTTCCGTGCGATCCGCATCGAGAAAACGATGATGACGCTGATCCTGCTGCTGGTGGTGGCGGTGGCCGCCTTCAACATCGTGGCGATGCTCGTGATGGTGGTGAACGACAAGCGCACCGACATCGCGATCCTGCGCACGCTCGGTGCGACGCCCGCGAGCGTGCAGGGCGTGTTCGCCACGCAAGGGCTCGTGATCGGTTGGGGCGGCGTGCTGGCGGGTGTGTTGCTCGGCGTGCTGCTCGCGCACAACGTCACGCCGGTGGTCGCGACGCTCGAGCGCGTGTTCGGATTTCGCATCTTCGATCCCGCGGTCGTGTACGTGACCGAGATTCCCTCCGAACTGCACTGGGACAACGTGTGGGTGATCGCGACCGCCGCGCTCGTGATCACCGCGCTCGCGACCGTGCATCCGGCGCGCCGCGCCGCGCGCATCGCGCCCGCCGAAGCGCTGCGGTACGAATGACATGCGACTGAGTCTGCCTTGGGAGTGGCGCGTGGGCGTGCGGCATCTGGGCGCTGCGCGCCGTCCCGGCGTGCCCTCGTTCGTCGCGGCGATTTCGGTGATCGGCTTGATGCTGGGCGTTGCCGTGTTGATCGTCGTGTTGTCGGTGATGAACGGCTTCGAGCGAGAGTTGCGCACGCGCATGCTCGCCGTGACCTCGCACGCGACGCTGATGGGGCTCGAGGGATCTTTGACCGATTGGCGACGTGCCGCCGAAGTCGCGCGCCTTGCGCCCGGCGTCACCGGCGTCGCGCCCTATGTCGAAGCGCAAGCGATGTTCGCCAACGGCTCGCGCGTGGTCGGTGCCGCGCTGCGCGGTATCGACCCGCAAGCCGAGCGGCGCGCCGGCGCGTTCGCCGCGCCGCTGCGCGACGCGCAGCTGGACGATCTGCAACCGGGTCGCTGGCGCGTGATTCTCGGTGCGGCGCTCGCGCGTGAACTCGGCGTGCGCGTCGGCGACACGGTGGTGCTCATCGTGCCCGAGGGCAGTGCCACGCCCGAGGGCGTCGTGCCGCGCATGCGGCGCTTGACCGTGATCGGCACCTTCGAATCGGGTATGTACGAATTCGATCGCGGCCTTGCGTTGACGAGTCTCGGCGACGCGGCGCGTCTTTATCGTCTGGGCGATGCCGTCACCGGCGTGCGACTCACGCTCACCGATCCGCTGCGCGCGCCGCAGTTGGTGCGCGAGGTGGCGCTCGCTTTGGGCGGCGGTTATTACGTCAGCGATTGGACCCGCAACCATGCGAACTTCTTTCGCTCGATCGAGCTCACCAAAAGTCTGCTGTTCGTGATTCTGTCTTTGATCGTCGGGGTCGCCGCCTTCAACATCGTCGCGACGCTCGTGATGGTGGTGAAGGACAAACAGGCCGACATCGCCTTGCTGCGCACGCTCGGTGCGTCGCCGGGCGGCGTGATGCGCGCGTTCGCGGTGCAGGGCGTGCTGATCGGTTTGGCCGGAACGCTCGCCGGGGCGTTGCTCGGCGTGCTGATCGCCTCTCGCATCGAAGCGATCGTGCACGGCATCGAAGCGCTCTCGGGCGTGCGCTTTCTCGACGCGAAGGTGTATTTCATGAGTGATCTGCCGGCGCTGGTCGACTGGCAGGATGTGTTGCGCGTGTGCGGCGTCGCGTTCGTGACCTGTGCGCTCGCCACCTTGTATCCGGCGTGGCGCGCCTCGCGCACGCAGCCGGCGGAGGCTTTGCGACATGAGTGACTGGGTGCTCGAAGCGAACGGTATCAAGCGGGAATTTCGCCAAGGTCCGGTGAATCTCCTCGTGCTGCGCGATCTTCACGTGCGCATCGCGCGCGGCGAGCGGGTGGCGATCATCGGTGCCTCGGGTTCGGGCAAAACGACGTTGCTGCAAGTGCTCGGCGGGCTCGATCGGCCGAGCGCGGGACGCGTGTCGATCGGCGGCAGCGACGTGCACGCGCTCGATGAAGCCGCACGCGGCGCGCTGCGCAACCGGACCATGGGTTTCGTCTATCAATTCCATCATCTGTTGCCCGAGTTCTCGGCGCTCGAGAACGTCGCGATGCCGCTGCTCGTGCGGCGCATGGAAGTCGCCGAAGCGCGGGCGCGCGCGGCTGCGATCCTCGCGCGGGTCGGACTCAGCGAGCGCCTCGATCACAAGCCGCATCAATTGTCGGGCGGCGAGCGGCAACGGGCCGCCGTGGCGCGCGCGCTGGTCACCGAACCGCTCATCGTCCTGGCCGACGAACCGACTGGCAATCTGGACGGCGCGAACGCGACGCAGGTGTTCGAGCTGATGCTCGAGTTGAATCGCGAGCGCGGTACGAGTCTCGTGATCGTCACGCACGATGAGCGTCTGGCGGCACGCATGGATCGCGTGTTGCGCCTGGTCGACGGAAAACTGCAGGAAGAGCGCGCTTTAAACGTTTGAGCGCCGGTGCCGCGTGCGATATCTGTAACGCGCGTGCCAGATCCAGAGGCGGTCGAGCAACAGCCAGCCGCCGATACCGAACGCGGCCGCACACGCGGCACAACCGGTGAGGAACGGAAGCCACATCGGCCCGAGCCCATGCTCGAGCCACGCCCAACTCAGTTCGAACGCGAACTGCGTCGAGGGCGCGCCGACCATCCAGCATCCCACCGTGTAGGCAAAGTAGAAGATCGGCACCATCGTGATCGGGTTCACGATCCAGATCGTGCCGATGATCGTCGGCACGTTGAGGCGTGCGACGGCAGCGACGAGGAGGGCGAGCACGGTGTGTATCGGCAACGGAACGAAACAGATCGCAAGCCCCGCGCCGAAGGCGGCCGTGATGCTGCGGCGTTGCATCGACCACAAACCCGGTTCGTCGAACACTCGCGCGAACGGGCGTGCATACCATGAACTGCCGAGCGCTCGGGCGTGATGACGAAGGCTGCGTAGGAAGTTGCGAACCATGACCGGGGCGCACTCTAGCAGGGCGCTGTCGCCCTTGCCCCGTAGTGCGGGCTTGCTGGCCGCATGGGGGGTATGTGTCGCCGCGCTGTGGCCCGGGTCCGCCGATTGGCGGCTCGTCGGCGTCATGGCCACGGTCACGCTCATCGCCGTTGTGCTGCGATGGCCGCGCGTGGCGATCGCGAGCGCCGCGGCCACCGTGTTCATGGTCCTTGCCGTTCGACACGCGGAGTCCTGCTGGCCTGCGACACAAACCGGTGCGCGCGTTCGCGCGGTGGTGCAAATCGATTCGTTGCTGACGCGACGCGATGCCGCGATCGAATTCGATGCCGACGTCACCGTGCTCGAGCCGGCGAGTTTGCGGCGAACGCTGCGGGCGCGCATCACCTGGCGTGCGCCGCCGCAGCCGTGGCCGGCACCGGGGGAGCACTGGCAGTTGCTGCTGCGCATGAGCGCCCCCGCGTCGCATGCCACGCAGGATTTCGCACGGATCGCGTTGCGCGACGGCATCGATGCGCGCGCGAGCGTGATCGCCTCGCGCCTCGATCGACGCCTCGCCCGAGCCGAGGACAGCGTGCTCGTCTGGAGGGCCCGCATCGAATCGGCCTTGCACGAACTCACCGCGGGTCGCGAGGCGGCGGCGCTGTTCGCCGGGCTTGCCGTCGGCGCCACCGGTGCGATCTCGCGCGAACAATGGCAGGTCTATTCCGCCACCGGCATCACGCATCTGGTCGCGATCTCGGGCATGCACGTGACCTTGTTCGCCTGGCTGGTCGCGGCGTTGGCGCGCGGCGCATGGCGATATCTGCCGGGTCTCGCGCTGCGCATCGAACGCGAGCGCTTTGCAGGCATCGCGGGCGTGCTCGCGGCGCTCATGTATGGCGTGTTCGCGGGCCTCGGCATTCCGACGCAACGGACGCTCGTGATGTTGGCGCTGTGGTGGTGGGCGAAACTCTCGGGTCGCGAACAACGCGGTTACGAAGTGCTGAGTCTCGCGGCGCTGGCGATTTTGCTGCTCGATCCGCTCGCGCCCCTGTCGTCGGGATTCTGGTTGTCGTTCGTGGCGATGGCAACCTTGTTGAGCAGCGATCTGTCGCTCGCGCCTGCGCAGCGTCGTTGGTGGCACGAGACCTTCGTCACCCAGTGGCGCGTCACGCTCGCACTCGTGCCGGTGACGCTCGCGTGGTTTGCGAGCTTTTCATTGGCCGGCTTGTTGGCCAACATCGTCGCGATTCCCGTTTTTTCCTTCGTGCTCGTGCCGCTCGTGCTGCTTGCGACGGCCTTGCAGTGGTTTGCGACGCCGCTCGCCGCCGCATTTTTGGCGGTCGCGACCTGGGTGCACGATCTCATCTGGCCCCTGCTGCGTGCGCTCGCCGCGCAACCGTTGGCGAACGTGACTGTGCAGGATGATCCGCGGTTGTGGTCGGTGCTCATGCTGGTGGCAATTCTTTGGTCGCTGCCCGTGCCGTGGCGCTGGCGCGCGGCGAGCGTCGCCTGCCTGCTGCCGTGGGCCTGGCCGTCGCGCGCGGCACCCGCCGCGGGTGTCGCGGCGGTCGATGTGCTCGCGGCCGGTGACGGCGTGGCCGTCGTGATCCGTACGCAGACGCACACCGTGCTCTACGAGACCGGCGAGGTCTATGGCAGTGCGGGTCGGCGTGCCCACACGCTGCTGTGGCCACACTTGCGCGCGCACGGCGTGTCGGCCATCGACCTGCTCGTGCTCGGCAGTGCCGGGGTGCGCAACGTCGCGGGCGTGGCGACGCTTGCGCGCCTGCTGCCGATCGAGGCGATTCGTGCCGGCGGCACGTGGCGCGATCCGCCGCCGCGGGTCGGGGCCTGCCTTGGCCGTGAACGTTGGGAGTGGGACGGCGTCACGTTCGAGTTGCAGGCGGCGAGTGTGCAGCCCGCCGCGTCTTGCGTGCTGCGCATCCGCGCGCGTGGTGCGCCGGCGTTGTTGCTCGCCGAGCGTATCGATGCGCTCGAAGCGCGTGAGCTCGCTGCCGATCCGGCGGCACGCGACGTCGACGTTTTGCTCGCGCCGCGCCGCGGGTCGATCGCCGCGGCCGCGCCGGCGCTGGTCGCTGCCGCGAGGCCGCGCGTCTTGATCGTGTCGGCCGCGCGCGTCGAGGCCTCGCGGCGTACGGCACTCGCGCAGCACTGGCAACTGCCCGAAGCCTGCATCGTCACGACCGCGGACGGCGCGATCCGCGTGGAGCTTGCGCCGCAGGCCACCGCCCGCATCGCGCAGCCGAAGGCTGCTCGCCGCCCCGGGCTTTGGCGCCCGGAGCCCGCGGTCGGCTATGATTCGGCTTCTTCAGGGGCGGAAGCGGCACGATGTGGGAACTGATCAGCGCAGGCGGGCCGGCGATGTGGCCGATCATCCTGTGCTCGGTGCTGGCGATGGGGATCACCCTCGAGCGCGCCTGGACGCTGCAGCGCTCGCGCGTGTTGCCGGCCGACCTCCTGCCCAAAGTGCGGCGCCTGCTCGAGGCAGGCTCGGTCAGCGACGAAATGCTCACCGCGCTCGAGCGCAATTCGCCCTTCGGTCGCGTGCTCGCCGCGGGACTCGCCGCGCGACACCGTCCGCGCGAGCGCATGCTCGAGCGCTTGCAAGACGCCGGCCGGCAGGTCGTGCACGAACTCGATCGCTTCCTCAACACGTTGGGCACGATCGCGAGCATTGCGCCTTTGCTCGGTCTGCTCGGTACCGTCACCGGCATCATTCGATCGTTCACCGCGATCAACCAAGGCGCGATCGGCGATCCGCGCCTGCTCTCCGGGGGGATCAGCGAAGCCTTGATCACCACCGCCGCAGGCTTGATGGTCGCCGTGCCCGCGCTCGTGGCCTATCGTTTGTTGCGCGGCCGAGTCGATGCGCTCGCGCTCGAGCTCGAACGCGAGACCATCGCGTTCGTCGACTGGCTCGAAACTCGCGAGGCGACACGGCGATGAACTTCCGGTCGCGTCGCGGCGCCGAGCCCGAGATCAATCTGATCTCGCTCATCGACGTGATGTTGATGATCGTGATCTTCTTCATGCTCTCCTCGACCTTCTCGCAAGAAGGGCGCTTGCGCGTACGCCTACCGGAGGCGAGCACCCGCACCGCGCCGCCTGAACAACGCGCGCTCGTGCTCGCCGTCGGCGCCGACGGTCG
Source organism: Steroidobacteraceae bacterium (assembly GCA_017853555.1). Lineage (GTDB taxonomy): Bacteria > Pseudomonadota > Gammaproteobacteria > Steroidobacterales > Steroidobacteraceae > UBA964. Next base: position 4,332 of record JAFMJH010000028.1, on the reverse strand, counting down.
TTATCGTCTCGATGAGCGCGAGGTCGTCGACGCGACGCCGCGCGCCTTGCGCGCCGCGTTGGCTAGCCTGCCCGGCGACTTGCGCGAGCGGCGCGTCACCTTGCGCGCCGATGCGCGCGCCACGCATCAGTCCGTCGTGACGGCGATGGACGTGCTGACGCGACTCGGGGTGCGTGAGGTCGACGTCGCGACCGTGCGCGAGGCTGCGCCTTGAATGACCCCGTACAGTCCGACGCCGCGGCGGTCTATCGCCGCTTGCTCGGCTACGCGCGTCCGCATCTCGGCATGTTCGCCATCGGCGTGCTCGGCATGGCGACCTTCGCGTCGACCGACGCCGCGCTCGCCTATCTCGTGCAGCGATTTTTGGGCGGTGCGTTCGTCGATCCGGACCCGCGTATCGTCTGGGCCGTGCCGATCGGCGCGGTAGTGCTGTTTTTTCTGCGTGGCGTCGGCGACTACGTCTCCAACTATTTCCCCGGTTGGGTCGGTCGGCAGATCATCAAGGCCATGCGCGCTGATCTGTTCGCGCACTACCTGCGTTTGCCGACGCGCTATTACGAGTCCGCCGCGTCCGGGCAGATGTTGTCGCGCCTCACGTACAACATCGAACTCGTCGCCGAAGCGACCACCAACGCCGTCACCGTATTGATCCGCGATACGCTCACCATCGTCGGTCTGCTCGGCATGCTGTTCTGGTACAACTGGCGCCTCGCGGCTTTCGTGCTCGCGCTCGCGCCGCCGATTTCCTGGCTGATCCGGTTCATCAACCGCTCGTTCCGCCGCTACAGCACGCGTATCCAGAACTCCATGGGCGACGTGACCCGGGTCGCCAAAGAAGCGCTCGATGCACATCGGGTCATCAAAGTATTCAACGCCGAGGCGCACGAAGAGCAGCACTTCGATGCCGCCAACGAGCGCAACCGTCACAGCAACATGCGTCTCATCGGCGCGCGTGCGCTCGCCAACCCCGTGGTGCAGATGATCGCGGCGTTGGGGCTTGCGGGGGTGCTGTTCTTCTCGATCCGGCAGGTCTTCACGCACGAGATGCGGGTCGACGAGTTCATGGCATTTTTGACCGCGTTGCTGCTGATCACCGCGCCGTTGCGGCGTCTGGTGCAGATCTTCGGACCCTTGCAGCAGGGCATCGCCGCCGGTGCGAGCGTGTTCGAGGTGCTCGATACGCCCGTCGAAGATGCGGGCGGCAGTCGCACGCTCGCGCGTGCGCGCGGGGAACTCGAATTTCGCGACGTGGGTTTCGCCTACGGTGACGGCAAGGAGCGCGTGCTCGACGGCGTGAGCTTCAAAGTGCGTCCGGGTCAGACGGTCGCGATCGTCGGCAAATCCGGCAGTGGCAAGACCACGCTCGCGAGCTTGCTGCCGCGATTCTACGATCCGACCGAAGGCAGCGTACTGCTCGATGGCGTGGATCTGCGCGACTATCGACGCGCCGATCTGCGCAACCAGGTGAGTCTCGTAAGTCAGGAGGTGGTGCTGTTCGATGCGAGCGTGCGCAGCAACATCGCCTTCAATCTCGCCGCGCCCGAGACGCCGGCGGTCGAGGCGGCGGCGCGTGCCGCGTACGTGCTCGATTTCGCCGCCGATCTGCCGCAAGGCCTCGACAGTCCCATCGGCGAGCGCGGCAGTCTGCTCTCCGGCGGACAACGGCAGCGCATCTCGATCGCGCGCGCCTTGCTCAAGGATGCGCCGGTGCTCATTCTCGACGAAGCGACGAGCGCGCTCGACACCGAGTCCGAGCGCCACATCCAGGCCGCGCTCGAGGCGCTGGTGCGCGATCGCACCACGCTCGTCATCGCGCATCGATTGTCGACCATCGAACGCGCCGATTTGATCGTCGTGCTGCAGCAGGGGCGCATCGCCGAACTCGGTACGCATGCCGAACTGCTCGCGCGCGACGGCGTATACGCGCAACTGCACCGCTTGCAGTTCGCCGATTGACGGGCGTCGAGCGCGCGATGGCATCGAGTCTCGTCGCCCGCATCGAACGCGCCTGGTACGCACCGGCCGGTGCCTTGGCGTTTTGGCTCGCGCCATTGTCGTTCTTGTATGCCGCAGTCGTCGCGCTGCGCCGCCACGCGTATCGCGCCGGATGGTTCAAAACTTATCGCGCGCGCGTGCCGGTGGTGGTGATCGGCAATCTCACCGTCGGCGGCACGGGCAAAAGTCCGCTGGTGGCCTGGCTCGTCGAGCAACTTGCCGTGCGCGGAGTCGAAGCCGGCATACTCTCGCGCGGCTACGGTGGCGAATCGAAAACCGCGCAGTTCGTCACGACCGACACGCCGGCGTCGCGCGTCGGGGACGAGGCCGTTATGCACGCTCGTCGCACGTCCGCCAAAGTGGTGGTGGCGCCGCGACGCAGCGATGGCGCAAAACTTTTGGAGCAGGCGGGCGTCGATCTGATCGTCTGCGACGACGGCTTGCAGCACTGGGCGCTGGCGCGCGATCTCGAGATCGTGGTGATCGATGCGGCGCGCGGCTTCGGCAATGGGCGCTTGTTGCCCGCGGGGCCGCTGCGCGAGGCGCCGGCGCGACTTGCGGCCGTGGATTTCGTGGTGGTGCAGGGTGCGCGCGTCGATGCGAGCGGGACCGACGTGCCGCGCGTCTGGCAGGGCTGGCACGGCACCTTTGCCATGCATCTGCGCCAGCAGGATGCGACGCCCGTGGCCGAAGGCTCGAGCGCCGCGCCGCGCAGCCTGGCGAGTTTTCGCGGCCAACGCGTGCATGCGGTGGCCGGCATCGGTCACCCGGCGCGTTTCTTCGCGGCCTTGCGTGCGGCGGGCCTCGAGCCGATCGAACATGCGTTCCGCGATCACCATGCGTTCACGGCCGGCGATCTCGTCTTCGGCGACGATGCTCCCGTGCTGATGACCTGCAAAGATGCCGTAAAATGCCGGTCATTCGCCGATGCCCGCTGCTGGCAGGTGCCGGTGGAGGCCGAGCTCGAGCCCGCTGCGGGGCGCTCGCTCGTCGATCACGTCGCACGACTCGTGCGTGCAACGCCGACCAACTGAGGATCATCCATGGACGACAAGCTGCTCGACATACTCGCCTGCCCGTTGTGCAAAGGGCCGCTCGTTCACCAGCGTGCGGCGGCGGTGTTGGTGTGCCGCGCCGACCGACTCGCGTTCCCGATTCGCGACGGCATCCCGGTGATGCTCGAAGATGAAGCGCGTACTTTGGCCGTCGACGATCCGTTGCTCGCGCGCTGAGTCGCATCGGCATGTACCGCATCGTCATCCCTGCGCGTTACGCTTCGAGTCGTTTGCCGGGCAAGCCTTTGCTCGCGATCGCGGGGCGTCCGATGCTCGAATGGGTGTATGGACGCGCGCGTTCCACGCGCGCCGCTGAAATCGTCATCGCGACCGACGACGAGCGCATCGAGCGCGTGGCCCGTGCGTTCGGCGCCGAGGTGATGATGACGGCCGCGAACCATGCCACCGGCACCGATCGCATCGCCGAAGTGGCCGCGCGCAGCGGCTGGCGCGACGACGACATCGTCGTGAATCTGCAGGGCGACGAGCCCAACATGCCGGCCGAACTCGTCGAACAAGTGGCCGCGTTGTTGCACGCGCATCCGTCGGCGGCCATCGCGACGCTCGCCACGCCCGTGCAGTCAGTCGAAGAATATCTCGATCCGAACGCCGTCAAAGTCGTGACCGATCTCGACGGTCGCGCACTTTATTTCAGTCGTGCGCCGATTCCCTGGGATCGCGATCACGGTCCCTCGGGTCAATTCGATTACGCCGCCGCGCGGCGGCATCTCGGTTTATATGCATATCGCGTCTCGGCGCTGATGCGGCTCGCGACCGCGGCGTCGACGGCGCTCGAGGAACTCGAGAAACTCGAGCAGTTGCGCGCACTCGCGCACGGCATGGAGATTCGGGTCGCGAACGCGGCGCAACGGCCGGGGCCGGACGTCAACACCATCGACGATCTCGCGAGGGCGGAGGCCGCCCTCGCGAGTGCATCGCGCTGATCAATAATCGTCGCGGCGGCGATCGCCGAAGCTCGTCGTCCCCGGCGACGGGCTGGACGACCACACGACTTTGGGCGCTTCTTTCGGCGCTTCGGCCGTGATCGCCGGCGCCGGTGCGGGCGCTTCGGTCGCGACCGGTGCGGGCGCCGGACTTGGCGCCGGCGTTGGCGCCGGAGCAGGCGCTGCCGCTTCCGTCGGGGTCGATTCGGGTTCGACCGGCATGCCCGTCCAGCTCATGCCCGCGGTGCTCGCGCGAGGCGGCGGCGGAGCAAAGAAATCGGTCTGCGCCGCCGCTTGCGATGTGCCGCGATCCTCGCGCGCCGATTCGTCACGCGGCG
>JAFMJH010000027.1 GCA_017853555.1 Steroidobacteraceae bacterium | reverse complement strand
TCCAAAGGACGCATCGACGCGAGTCCCCACACAAATTACCTGCCGAATTTTTAAAGATCTCTGAACCGCTGGGGTGCAGAGGGGGCGGGCAGTATAGCCATGTGGCTCTGCCCGTCAACCCATATTTCAACTCTTTTCACCACCGCGTGAATCGCGGGGTGCTTCGTAGCTGAGGGCGCGCATTATAGGGGGGGCGACGGCCCTGTCAACGCGCCCGTGACAGTTTTTTTAAATTATCCTAACTATCTGATTCAACTGGGTTTTTCTATCTTGACCCGGGCGAAACGGCGTGGTCCGACCTGCAGGATGTGCGCCGCCCCCACCGGCAAACGCAAGTCACGGTCCTGCACCTTCTCGCCGTCGATGCGGACCGCCCCCTCGGCGAGCTTGCGCACGGCCTCGGAATTGCTGGCGGCGAGCCCCGCGGCCTTGAGCGCCGCGACGATGGTTTCGCCGTCGGCATCGCGCGCGGCGATGCTCGTGAGCGGCAAATCCGTGGGCAAAGATTTCTGCGCGAACCGGGCGACGAACTCGGCCTGCGCGCGCACCGCCGCTTCGGCGCCGTGAAAGCGCGCGACGATTTCACCGGCAAGCTCGAATTTGACGTCGCGCGGATTGCGTCCGGCGGCGATCGCGCCGCGCAGCGTGTCGATCTCGGCGAGCGGCCGGAACGACAGCAATTCGAAATAGCGCCACATCAACTCGTCGCTGATCGACATGATCTTGCCGAACTGTGCATCGGGCGCTTCGTTGATGGCGACATAGTTGCCCAAAGATTTGGACATCTTGTTCACGCCATCCAGGCCCTCGAGCAGCGGCATGGTGAGCACGCACTGCGGCTCCTGACCGTAATGCTCCTGCAGGTGCCGGCCGACGAGCAGATTGAACTTTTGATCGGTACCGCCGAGCTCGACGTCGGCGCGCAACGCGACCGAGTCGTAGCCCTGCACGAGCGGATAAAGGAACTCGTGCACCGCGATCGGTTGACCGGATTTGTAGCGTTTGGCGAAATCGTCGCGCTCGAGCATGCGCGCGACCGTATGTTTTGCGGCGATTTCGATCAGGCCGGCCGCGCCCATCTCGCCGAACCAGCGCGAGTTGAAGTCGATGACGGTGCGCTCGGGATCGAGAATTTTGTAAATCTGCGATTGATAGGTACGCGCGTTCGCCTGCACCTCTTCGGGCGTGAGGCGCGGTCGCGTCGCATTGCGTCCCGTCGGATCACCGATCAAGCCGGTGAAGTCGCCGATGAGGAAGATCACTTCGTGACCGAACTGCTGGAACTGGCGCATCTTGTTGATGAGCACGGTGTGGCCGAGATGCAAATCGGGTGCGGTGGGATCAAAGCCCGCTTTGATGCGCAGCGGCTTGCCGCGCGCGAGCTTCTTTTCGAGCTCCGCTTCGATCAAAAGTTCCGAGCATCCACGGCGGATCTCGGCGAGTTGCTCCTGCACGGTCGTCATGTGAACTTTCCGATTGGCATGTGGTTGGTTCGTCAGGGTTGACCCGACCCCCGCGGGGCGGGTAGCGTGCGCCGCCACACCCACCGTGGAAGTGTAGTCCATGCCGTTGGAGATGCGCTCGAACCCGGCCTTCTTCGCTTCGCGGCGCGCCGTGTGGCTGCAGTGGGCCGTGGTCGGCATATTCGCCTTGTCGTGGTGGCGTGGCGAAACGCTGCTCGCCGATCTCACGCGTCAAGGCGAAAACATCGCCGATGCCGCATTGACGGCCCGCAAGGCGGCGACCGCCGTGCAGGCGTCGCTCGGACTCGCGACGGTCGAAGTGATCGTCGGCGCCAACGACACCTTGGAAAGAATCTTCCGTCGCTTGCAGTTGTCGCTGACGGATCTGGCGACCTTGCGCGCGCTGCCCGAGGTGCGCAAACAACTCGATCGCTTGCGCCCCGGCGAACTCATCACCTTCAACGTGCAGAACATGAAGTTGATGGGATTCGAGCGCAAGCTGAGCCCTAGTGAAACGCTGCAGGTGACGCGCGAAGCCAAAGGCTTCGACACGCAAGTGATCGTGAACCCGCTCGAGCGCGAAGTGCTCGCGGTCGAAGGCGTGATCGACACCTCGCTCTTCAACGCGACGGCTGCAGCCGGACTCGATGATCGCGTCGCGCTGCGCATCGCCGACATCTTCCAGTGGGACATCGACTTCGTGCTCGAGGTGCAACCAGGCGACCGCTTCCGCGTGGTGTACGAACGTTTGAGTCAGGATGGTGAATATCTCGGTGCGGGCGAAGTGCTTGCAGCCGAATTCATCAACGGCGGCAAGACGTATCGCGCGGTGCGTCATCGTCTCGCCTCCGGCATCGAAGGCTATTACACGCCCGAGGGCAAAAGTCTGCGCAAGGCGTTCATCCGCGCGCCACTCGACTTCACGCGCGTGAGCTCGCGCTTCAACTTGTTCCGCGTGCACCCGGTACTCAATTCCATACGCGCGCATCGCGGCGTCGATTACGCCGCACCGATCGGCACGCCGGTGAAGGCCTCGGGCGCGGGACGCGTGTCCTTCGTCGGACAGAAAGGCGGCTACGGCAACGTCATCGAAATCGAGCATGCCAACCGCGTGCGTACGCTCTACGGACATCTGTCGCGCTTTGCGGGCGGCTTGCGGGCCGGCGAGCGTATCGAGCAAGGACGCGTGATCGGCTATGTCGGCATGACGGGTCTCGCTACGGGGCCTCACCTGCATTACGAATACATCGTCAACGGTACGCACCGCGACCCGCAAAAAGTCGTCCTGCCGGAGCAACCGGCCCTGTCTGGAGCGGCGTTGGCCGACTTCCGCTTGGCGGCACGGCCGCTGCTGACGCAACTCGACTCGGCGACGAACCCGAAGACCGCCGCGGGCCCGACCGTCGCGCGCAGCGGCGGACGCCTCTGATCAACCCCGGCGCCCTGCTGTCATCGCCGTGTAACACACGGAACCGATGCGGCGTGATGTACTAGGGTTCGGCTCGATCCGGCGACCCAAGGTTTGACGGCGAACATGGACCTCACACCGCGTTTTTTCATCAATCGCGAACTCTCGGCGCTGGAATTCAACCAGCGCGTGCTCGCGCAGGCGCTCGACCCGAGCGTGCCGCTGCTGGAGCGGCTTCGATTTCTTTGTATTTCGTCGAGCAACCTCGACGAATTCTTCGAAATCCGCGTGGCGGGTATCAAGCAACTTCTGGAGAGCGGTTCGACCGAACGCAGCAGCGACGGCCAGACGCCTGCCGAACAACTCGAGGCCGTGCACGAGCGTGCCTCGAAGCTCGTGGCCGACCAGTATGCCTGTCTCAACGATGTCCTGTTTCCGGCACTGCGCGCGGCCGGCATCGTGGTCGTGCCACGCGGCGATTTCGTCGGCAGCACTCGCGAGTGGCTCGAACGGTATTTCGTTTCCGAGATCGAACCGGTCGTCACGCCGCTTGCGCTCGATCCGTCACGTCCGTTTCCGCGCATCCAGAACAAGAGCCTGAATTTCGTCGTTGCGCTGCAAGGCGAGGATGCGTTCGGGCGCGAGGCGACGCTGGCCATCATCCAGGCGCCGCGTTCGCTGCCGCGCGTCGTGCCACTGCCGGTGGACGAACAAGGTGCCCAACGCTTCGTGCTGCTCTCGACGATCGTCGAAGAATTCGTGCCGCGACTGTTCGAAGGCATGGCCGTGCTCGGCTGCCACCAGTTCCGATTGACGCGCAACAGCGATCTGTTCGTCGACGAGGAAGAAGCGGACGATCTGCGCCTCGCGCTGCAGGGCGAGCTGATGCATCGCCGGTACGGTGCGGCGGTGCGTCTCGAGACGTCGATCGATTGTCCGACGGAACTCGTGGATTTTCTGTTGCGGCAGTTCGCGATGAGTACGCGCGACTTGTATCGCGTGCCGACGCCGGTGAACCTGCACCGCCTGTCGACGATCGTCGATCTGGCGAGCGGCAGCGAACTCAAGTATCCGCCTTTCCTCGCCGCCTTGCCGAAGCGACTCGGGCCGCTGCCCGACTTGTTCGAAACCATCCGCCACGGCGATCTGTTGCTGCACCATCCGTTCCAATCGTTTGCGCCGGTGGTGGATTTCCTGCGGCAGGCGGCCGGCGACCCGTCGGTGCTGGCCATCAAGCAAACGCTGTACCGCACCGGCGCCGACTCGGCGATCGTCGACGCATTGGTCGCGGCGGCGCATGCCGGCAAAGACGTCACGGTCGTCGTGGAGCTGCGCGCGCGTTTCGACGAAGAAGCGAACATCGAGCTGTCGGATCGGTTGCAGGAAGCCGGAGCGCACGTGATGTACGGCGTGGTCGGCTTCAAGACGCATGCCAAACTTTTGATGGTGGCGCGTCGCGAAAGTGACGGCATTCGGCGCTATTGCCATCTCGGCACGGGCAACTATCACTCGCGCACGGCGCGTACGTACACCGATTACGGTCTGTTCACCTGCGCGCCCGACATCGGCCAGGACGTGCACGAGATTTTCCTGCAACTGACGAGTCTGACGCGAACGCCACGCCTGTCGGTGTTGCTGCAATCACCCTTCGAGCTGCAACGCGCGATGATCACGAAACTCGATCGCGAAGCGTCACATGCCGCGCTCGGCAAACCGGGGCGCGTGATTCTGAAAATGAATTCCCTGGTGGAGCGCGAGGCGATCGACGCGCTGTGTCGCGCCTCGCAAGCGGGCGTACAGATCGATTTGATCGTGCGCGGCGTGTGCGCCTTGCGGCCCGGGGTCGCCGGACTTTCCGAGAACATCCGCGTGCGCTCGGTCATCGGGCGCTTCCTCGAACATTCGCGCGTGTTCTACTTCGCCAACGACGACGACCCCGAGTTGTTCTGCAGCAGCGCCGACTGGATGGAGCGCAATTTTTTCCGTCGCGTCGAAGTCGCCTTCCCGATTCGCGACCCGCAACATCGCGCGCACATCCTCGGCGATCTCGAAACGTATCTGCGCGACGATACGCAAGCCTGGACGCTGGATGACGGCGGTCGCTACACGCGGCTCGCCCACATCGACGGCACGCCGCCGGTTTGCGCCCAGCAGCAATTGCTCGATGCCTATACGGCCGGCACGCCTCTGGACGAATAAACGCGCAAGCGAAAGTCCACCGCCCGCAACCAGTCTATTTCCTGGCTCAAATCGGCCACCGTCAACGGGTTTTCGCGCAACCAGCGCATCGGGAACCGGATTTCGAGCGTGCGCCCCTTCGCGACCAAGGCGAGGTTCGGCAAGGGCAAGCGACCGCGGCCGCGATGCAACAGCACGGCGAGCCGCAACAACACGATCAAATTGATGACGCGCTTGTCCCACGGCGGCAGCAAGCGCTCGAAGCCTTCGGTCAACAACTTGCGTCGATGGCTGCCGACGAGTTTGGCGAGCAAGCGCTGCTCTTCACGCGGGAAGCCCGGCATATCGGCGTTTTCGAGCAGGTAGGCGCCGTGCTGATGGTGACGTGCGTGCGCCACGTCGAGTCCGATTTCGTGCAGGCGCGCCGCCCAGTTCAGTATCTGCTCCGCAAGCGGATCGTCGAGCTGCCAATCCGCTGCGACTTGCTCGAGCAGACCCTGCGCCGTCCGCTCGACGCGTTCGGCCTGTGCGAGATCGACGTGGTAGCGCCCTTGCATCGCGCGCACCGTACGCTCGCGCGCATCTTCTTTGGTGATGCGGCCGACCATGTCGTACAACAAGCCGTCGCGCATCGCGCCGTCGGACACCTCCATCCGGTCGATCCCGAGCACGGCGAACACCTCGGCCAGAATCGCGAGGCCACCGGGAAATACGCTGCGCCGCTCGGCGTCGATGCTCGCGAAGCGCAACTCGCGCACGTTTTCGAAGGCGCACAATGAGCCGATGAGATGCTCGAGGCCGTCGCGACGGATGACCTGCACGCCGGGATCCAATTCGCGCAACGCGTCGCCGATCGCACGAATGGTGCCCGAGCTGCCCGCCGCCTGCGCCCAGCCCCGCTTCTGATAGGCAATCTGGATGGGCTCGAGTTCGCTGCGCACCGCGACGCGCGCACGCTCGAATCGTTTGGCGGAGAGTCGTCCGTCCGGGAAAAATCGCTCGCTCAATCCGACGCAACCCACCTCGAGACTTTCGAGTTCGAGCGGTACGAGACCATCACCGATGATCAGTTCGGTACTGCCGCCACCGATGTCCACCACCAGACGTCGCCCGCCGCCGCTCGGCATGGTGTGCGCGACACCCGAATAGATGAGGCGCGCTTCTTCCATGCCGGAGACGATTTCTATGGGATGGCCGATGGCGGCACGCGCGCGTTCGAGAAACGCCTGTTTGCGATGCGCGCGTCGCAGCGCGTTGGTGCCGACGACGCGCACGGTGTCCGGATGCATGTCGCGCAACCGTTGTCCGAAGCGCTCGAGACATGCGAGCGCGCGCAACGCGACCTCGCGGTCGAGCCGCCCTTCGGCATCGAGCCCCGCACCCAGACGCACCATTTCGCGCAGGCGATCGATGATGACCAGTTGCCCGTGCGAATAGCGGGCGACGACCATGTGAAAACTGTTGGAGCCGAGATCGACGGCCGCAAGCAACTCGGGAGATTTGCGGGTCACGACCCGCGCAGCGCTACCGTGGGCCACGCCGACGCGCGCCGATCAAGCCGCGAAGGACGATCCGCAGCCGCAGGTCGTGGTGGCGTTCGGGTTACGGATCACGAACTGCGCACCATCGAGCCCTTCGCGGTAGTCGATTTCGGCACCGCTCAAATATTGGAAGCTCATGGGATCGACGAGCAACTTGACGCCGAGATTCTCGACCAGAGTGTCGCCATCTTGCGCTTGATCGTCGAACTCGAAGCCGTATTGCAGACCGGAACACCCACCGCCCTGCACGAAGACCCGCAGTTTCAAATCGGGATTGCCTTCGGATTCGATGAGCGAACCGACCTTGCGCGCTGCGGCGTCGGTGAAGATCAGCGCGGGCGGAAGATCGTTCGGCAGGTCGTTGGCGGCTTGAGTCATGCGTTCATTCTAGGTGCGGGGTTCGCGAGCGTCAAAAGGCGACAGTTCGAGCGGCGGCGCACGGTCGCTCGCGATCGACTTGGCCTCGGTCGCGCCGGCCGCCGGGATGAGCTTGCCCTCGATCCGTGCACCCATCGCCGTTTCGAGGCTGCCGTAATGCAGATCGCCGACGATCCGCGCCTTCGGTCCGATGACGGCGCGCCCGGCCACGCGCACCGAACCGTGGATCTCGCCGTCGACGACGAGGTTGGTGACGACGACGTCACCCTCGATACGCCCGGCCTCGCCGATCCACAAGGTCGCAGTGCTGCCGTCGGCCGCCAAGACCGCGCCGCGCACGCGACCATCCAGATGCAAGCCGCCTTGGAAGGCGACGTCACCCTCGATGCGCGTTTGCTTGGCCACCAGAGTATCGATGGACCCCGAAACCGGGCGATTTTTGTTGCGACCGAACATCTCAACCTCCGTCGACGGCCCAAACCATCGTACGCGTCACGAGCACTTCCGGCCGATCAGGTGCACGCAATTCAACCGTCAGACGTTGCGGCGTGAACCCCACGGGCAACACCAGCTCCGGCTGCAGGGCCGAGAAGTAGCGGAAATTGTAGGCGGTTTCCGGGCCGACGACTTGGGCCGCTCGACCGGCCTGCAAACCATCGACGGTGAACTTCGCGACGCCGGTGACTGCGCCCTGGGACTTGCCGGGCTGCTCGAGCGACAGGCGCACCACGTACCGCCCGCTCGATGCGCCCGGGGCGACGCGCAGCTCGCGGATCGCGACATCGATGCGCTCGCTGCCCTTGATGACGATCCCGCGATAGAACTCGAGCTGTTGCTTCTGGCGCGCGACCTCGGCCTGCAATTCGCCGATGGTACGCGAGACTTCCTGACGCTCGCGCTGCAGACCCGCCTTCTGCACCTCGTATTCGGCGACGACACGCTCGAGGCGACGAATTTCGAGATCGCGCGCGAGAATGTCGGTACGCAAACCCAACTGGGTGCGCGCCGCGGCGAGCGCGTCGTGCCCCGCACGCAAACCGCCCCACGCGTACAACACCCAACCGAGCACGATCAGCACCAGCGTGGCGATCGCGGCCGCAAGCTTGCCACGCGCCCAGGCGGGCCCGTGTATGACGATGGGCGGAGTCTTGTCGCTCATCGACGCGCGCGCCGCGCTCGCAGGTCGATCGCACCCCACCATTCGGGGTAAGGCGGCAAACCGCCGGGCAGAGCCTGGCGACCGAGTTCGTGCAACGCGAGTTCGTAGACGCGGCGCTTGAAATGAATGACTTCGCGCACCGGCTCCCAAAAATCCGCCCAACGCCATTCGGCGAATTCCGGCTCACCGGTGGTGTCGAAACGGATGTCGGGCATCGATTCGCGACTGCGCAGCAAATACCAGCGCTGCTTCTGCCCGATGCACAGCGGCTGCTGATCGTGTCGGACGAATTGACGCGGCAGGCGATAGCGCAGCCAGCGCCGCGTCACGCCGAGCACCTCGACCTGCGGTGCGCCGAGCCCGATTTCCTCGTGCAGCTCACGGTACATCGCTTGCTCGGCGGTTTCGCCGCGACGTATGCCGCCTTGCGGGAACTGCCAACCCTTGCCGGCCGCTCGACGCGCGAGAAACACGCGTCCGGCCGCGTCGGTCAGCACGATACCGACGTTCGCGCGGAAGCCCTCGTTGTCGATGTGGTCGGTCACGGCTTCAGTATCACCGTCGCCCGCGATGGCGACAAGCACCGATCAGGCGCGTTTGGCGTGCAAGTTGCGCCGGTCTTCGAGATAGGCGCGGCCGCGCTCCATCAGCTCACGAAACGCCTCGCGATCGCCGCTCGTCACTGCATCGCGCACCTTGGCGACGGCCGTGGCCAATGCATCAAGCGATTCGCCGCCGAAATCGTTCAAGCGCTGAATTTCGAAATAGAGATCGGGGCTTTCCTGTGCAACCCGGGTGGCCACGTCGAGTTGCGCATCGAACGTGGTACTCGAGAGTTTCGCGAGACGCGGCGCGGCCTCACCGCTGCCCTCGAGCGCGGTGAAGAACGCGATGTTGAGTGCATGCGACAAGCCGAGCACGTAGGCGATCAGCCGGTCGTGCTCGTCGAGCGTCATGACCACTTGCTCGACCATCGTCGGCGTGAACAACTCGCGCGCGAGCGCGAGCGCGGCAGCACTGCCGAGATCGACGAAGATCACGTGTCGACCCGAGAGCAACTCGGTGTCGGGCCCGAACATCGGATGCACCGAGGTCACGCGACAACCCGCCGCCTGCAATGCGGCAAGACCACTGCGCAACGGCGACTTCAAAGATCCGAGATCAAAGATCACACCCGCCGGTCGACGCGCGGCGAGCGCTTCGAGTACCGCATTGGTGTGGCCGAGCGGCGTGGCGACGACGATCAGGTCGTGATCGAGCGCGAGCTCACGGAAATCGCCCACCTCGAGCGCACCCTCGGGCGCACCGGCCGGATCGCTGCTCTCGACGGTGAACCCCTGGGACTGCAGAAAATCGACGAACCACGCGCCCATCTTGCCGGCACCGCCGATCACCAGCGCGCGACGTCCCGTGCCATGCGCACGCGCCGCCACGCTGGCTTTTTCCTGGGTGGTGAGCGACGAGCGGATCAACATCCGCATCAGCTCTTCGGCCAACTGCGGCGGCACGCCGGCGGCTTCGGCCGAGGCCCGTGCACCCAGGATCACTTCGCGCTCGCGGCCGTAATCGCGGGTGGCGTGACCGGTGGCGCGTTTCACGCGCGCGATGTCACGGCTGGTCCGTTGCCGATCGGCGATGAGTTCGATCAACTTGGCGTCGATCTCGTCGAGGTGGCTGCGCAGTTCATCGAGCGTCGGCATGGGGTCGTGATCCGAACGAAAAGTGGCCAGAAGCGGCTACTATAGACGCATGCCCCTTCCCGCCCAATTCCTTCCGGACCCGCTGCCCGCCGATCCGATGCCGATCGCCGCCCAGTGGCTCGCGCTCGCGCGCGAGCGCCGCGATCAACCCAACCCGAACGCGATGGTGGTCGCGACGGTCGGCACCGACGGGCGCCCTTCCGCTCGCGTCGTGCTCTGCAAGGAACTGGTGGCGAACCCCGGCTACATTACGTTCTACACGAACTACGACTCGCACAAGGGTCGCGAGATCGAAGCTCATCCCCAGGTCGCGATCGTGATGCACTGGGACCATCTGCATCGTCAACTGCGCATCGAGGGACGCGTGCGACGCACGCCGGCTCACGAAAGCGATGCGTACTTCCGTACGCGGCCTTGGCAACGGCGCATCGGCGCATGGGCCAGCGCGCAGAGCCGGCCGGTGGATTCGCGGGCCGCACTCGAACGCGCGGTGGTCGACACGGCACGACGTTTCGGCACGCCGATCCCCGGCCCCGAAGATTTGCCCGAGCAGCGCGACTTGGGCGCCGACATTCCGCGTCCGCCCAATTGGGGTGGTTATGACGTGCACGCCGAAGCCGTCGAACTGTGGATCGAAGGCGAATCGCGCATCCACGATCGCGCGCGCTGGACTCGCAGCGTGCAATTCGGCGCAACCGAAAGCGCGCCGGTGATCTACGGCAACTGGAGCTGTACGCGCCTGCAACCCTAAGGTCGCGGCGACACGCGCTAGCGCAATTGCGCCAGCAGCGGCGCGTGCAACGGTCCGTTGCTCGCCAACACCGTCGTCGTCTCCAGCGTGACCGGGCCCCCGTCCAAATCGGTGAACGTCCCGCCGGCTTCTTCCACGATCACGGTGAGCGCCGCGATATCGAGGATATTGACGTCGGATTCGATCACGGCATCGAGCGCGCCGCGCGCGAGCAAATGGTAGTGGACGAAATCGCCGTAACCGCGGATGCGATTGACGCGCGTGACGAGTTCACCGTAGCGCGCCCAACGCGGCCCCGCCGCCAGCGTCTTCAAATTGCCGCTCGACACGATCGCCGCATCGATTTGCGACACCGCACTCACGCGCATCCGCTTGTCCGCCAAAAATGCACCGGCACCGCGCTCGGCATAGGCGAGTTCGCCGTACGCCGGCGCCGACGACACGCCGAGCACCATGCGCCCGGCGCGATAGAGCGCGATCTGCGTCGAGAAAAACGGGCACTCGCGGACGAACGACTTCGTGCCGTCGATCGGATCGACCAGCCAGATGCTCTCGGCATCCATGGCGTGTCGACCGGTTTCTTCGCCGTAGAAACCGTAGCTCGGAAAACGCTTCGACAACACGTCGTGGATCGCCTGCTCCGCGCGCACGTCGGCTTCGGTGACCGGCGACTTGTCGGCCTTGGTCACGACCGCGAGATTGCGTTGATAAAGCTCGCGAATGACACGGGCAGCGGCTTCGGCGGCGTCGAGCGCAGCCTGCAGTTCGGCGGACGGCAAGATCGTGGTCTCCGAAGTTCGGGAAGGCGTGCGCAGGGTGCGTTCGCGCCCGATGCCTGTCAACCGGGCCCGCGGCAGAGTATCTTTGCGCTCCGATCGATCAGGACGCGACGCATGGGCAACCGACTCAGCAAGATCTACACCCGCACGGGCGACGATGGCACCACCGGTCTCGGCGACGGAGCGCGCGTTTCCAAGGACGATGCACGAGTCGAGGCCTACGGCACGGTCGACGAGGCCAACAGCGCGATCGGCGTGGTGCTCGCCGTGCCCGGCCTGCCGACCGAGATCCGCGACTGCCTCACGGCGGTGCAGCACGACCTCTTCGATCTCGGCGGCGAGTTGTGCGTGCCGGGAATGCGGTTGATCGACGCCGCGCGCATCACCGAACTCGAACGCCTGCTCGACGCCTTCAACGATCCCTTGCCGCCGCTCAAGGAATTCATCCTGCCCGGCGGCGGCCCGGCGGCCGCGGCCTGCCATCTCGCGCGCACCATCACGCGGCGCGCCGAACGTCGCGTCTGGACGCTCGCGGCCGACGCACCGGACGTCGGCCCGGAGCCGGCGCGCTATCTGAACCGCTTGTCGGATTTGCTGTTCGTCATCGCGCGCGTGCTCGCACGCGCCGAAACCGGCAGCGAGGTGGTCTGGCAACGCAACCGCGGCGCCTGAGGCGCCGCGTCGTTCAACCGCTCAGCACGCGCTCGTCGACTTCGCTGCGGATCTGCGTGCCGATGATCATCGCCAGAAACACGGCGGCGGCGAGCCCGATGAAGGCGACCTGATAGCTGCCGTACATATCGAACAGCATGCCGGTCACCCAACTGCCGAGGCCCACGCCGATCGATTCCATGAAGCTGATCGCGCCGTTGATGCGACCGATCTCGCGCAGACCGAAATTGTTGACGGCCAGCATGTTGTAGAGCGTGAAGAGGCCGCCCCAGCCGAGTCCGATGACGATGGCCGACCCGATCACCCATTCCTGCTTCATCGATGCGAGGCCGACGAGGCCGACGAACATGATGACCAGGCAGGCCATGAATACTTTGTGGCGATCGATGCGGTCGGCGAGCGCACCGTTGCCGAGTTTCGCGAACATGGCGACGATGCTGAACAAACCGAGCAACGGACCTGCTTCCTTCAGCGGATAACCGAAACCCTTGTTCAGATGCAGCACGAAATGCTGCACGAAACTGAAGATCGCGTAATAGGTCAAAAACCCGGAAATGCCGATCGCCCAGAACGTGCGGGTGCGAATCGCCTCGCGAAAAGTCAGGCCGTGCTGCTTGAGATCGCCGAGTGCCTGGTTCTGGCCCACGGCCGTGTAACCCGACTGCGCGGGCGTGCCTTTGATCACCAAAAACACCAATAACAACAACACCAACGGCATGTAGGCGTTCAAGCGGAATGCTTCGCGCCAGCCGTAGGCTTCGATCAGATACGGATTGAGGAAGGGCAACACCGCGCTGCCCATGCTGGTGCCGACCAGCGCGATGCCGATGGCGAGGCCGCGGTGCTTCACGAACCAGCTCGAGACCAGATAGATCACGGTCATCGAGCCGCTGGTCGACAATGCCAAAGAAAACAGCAGATGGATCACGTACACCTGCTTCAGCGCATCGCTCGCCCAGTGCTGCCAGTAAAGGTAAAAGCCGAGCGCACCGAGCGCCACCGCGATGACGATCGAAACGTTGCGACCGAGCGAGGGCGCGAGCACGCTGAGCGCAACCACCACCACGCCTGCGAGACCGAATGCCGTGAGCAGCGCGATCGCCTGGATGATCGGCGGCGAAGCGCCGTTCTGCAGCATGCTGTAGCCGAAATAGCCGAGCATCAGCAGACCGCAGCCGGTCATCAGCAAATAGCGCGGGTTGAGGCGGTCGATCAGGATGCCGATGAACGGTGAAATCGAGGCGGTCACCAAAAAATTGAGGAAGTCGCGGAACTTGAAGTCGCCGCGCGGCCACTTGAATTCGTCGAGCAGCGGCGGGTCGAAGATGGTGATGCCGGTGGCCGTCATGCCGTTCGAGAGAAACAGCGCGAACATCCCCACGAAGGCGACGAGCCAAGGATAGTAAGCGGGCGCCGGACGGCGCTGCAGCGTGTCGTTCATGTTCAACCCCCCGTCGACGGCGCGATCGCGGAACGCAGTCGCGCCCAATCAAAAGCCGGACCCGGATCGCTTTTGCGACCCGGAGCGACGTCACTATGCCCGACGACGCGCTCGGGCGCGAGCCCCGGATAGGCGTCGAACAAAGCGCGCAGCAGGCCTGCCAACGACCGATATTGGGCATCCGCATAGGGCGTCTCGTCGCCACCCTCGAGCTCGATGCCGATCGAATAATCGTTGCACTGCTCGCGCCCCTGCCACGACGACACGCCGGCGTGCCAGGCCCGGCCTTGGAAGGGTACGAATTGCGTCACCGTCCCGTCGCGACCGATGAGTGCGTGCGCGGAAACCTTCAAGGTGGCGATGGTGGCGAAATACGGATGCGCATCAGCGGGCAGGTTGCCGCAAAAAAAACGTTCGATCCAACCACCGCCGTATTGATCAGGCGGCAGGCTGATGCCGTGCACGACGACCAGCTCGACGGCGCTGCCGGGCGGGCGCGCGTTCCAGTGGGGCGAGGTGACCTGCCGCGCGCCACGCAGCAGCCCGGTCGCAAGATCCACGGATTCGATCGGCGTCGCGCCTGTCATGCCGCGCGATCATGCCAGAATACGTGCATGTCGCCCTCTTCGAATGCCGCCTTGCGCGCGCGCGATCTCGCCCACGTCTGGCATCCGTGCACCCAAATGAAGGATCACGAGCGCGATCTGCCGCTGGTGCCGATCCGCAGCGGCCGCGGCGTGTGGCTCACCGATCACGACGGCCATCGACTGCTCGATGCCATCAGTTCCTGGTGGGTGAATTTGCACGGGCATGCCGAGCCGCGCATCAACGCGGCTCTGCACGCGCAGCTCGACGCGCTGCCGCACGTGATGTTCGCCGGTTTCACGCACGAGCCGGCCTTGCAGTTGGCGGAACAACTCGCCGCCCTCGCGCCACCCGGACTCAGTCGGTGTTTCTTTGCCGACAGCGGCTCGGCGGCGATCGAGATCGCCGTCAAGATGAGCTTCCATCATTGGCAGAATCGCGGCCGCGGCCGCAAGACGCGCTTCGTCACGCTCGCCAACAGCTATCACGGTGAAACGCTGGGCGCGCTCGCCGTGGGCAACGTCGAGTTGTACAAGGCGATCTATCGACCGCTGTTGATGGACGTCATCACCGTGCCCTCGCCCGATGCTTATTTGTGCGAGCCGGGCGAGACGCCGCTCGAACGGGCACGTCGCGCGGCGGCCGAACTCGAGCGCGTGCTCGCCGCGCAAGCGGAGGAAATCGCCGCGGTCATCATCGAGCCGCTCGTGCAGTGCGCCGGCAACATGCGCATGCACGATGCCGAATATCTGCGCCTGTTGCGCGACATCTGCACGCGTCACGAGGTGCACCTGATCGCCGACGAAATCGCGGTCGGGTTCGGCCGGACCGGCACGATGTTCGCGTGCGAGCAAGCCGACATATCGCCCGATTTTCTGTGTCTCTCGAAAGGACTCACCGCAGGCTATCTGCCGATGTCGGTGGTACTCACGAGCGAGACGATCTATGGCGCGTTCTATGACGAATACGCGAAACTCAATGCGTTCCTGCATTCGCACAGCTACGCGGGCAACCCGCTCGGTTGCGCGGCCGCGCTCGCCTCGCTCGCGATCTTTCGCGAGGACGCCGTGCTGTCGCGCAATCGGACGCTCGCCGCACATCTCGATGCAAAAGTGCGCGAAATCTTTGCCGACCATGCCCATGTGGCCGACGTGCGCCGTTGCGGCATGATCGCGGCAGTCGAATTCGTGCGCGATCGCAAGACGCGCGAACCGTTCGGCTGGCGCGAGCGTCGCTCGCTCGCCATCCATCGCCACGCCCTCGAACACGGCGTGCTGTTGCGTCCGCTCGGCAATGTCATCTATTTCATGCCGCCCTACGTCATCACGCCCGCGGAAATCGACCTCATGGTGTCGGTCGCTCGCGAGGCGCTCGATCACGCGGTGCGTCACTGACCGCAGCACGAGAAGAACAGCCTTGCGCGAGATACGCATTTTTTCGTCGCAGCCCATCGTGACCGAGTCGGTCTGGGATCTGCCGGCAGCCGCGGCGCAGCATGTCGTCAAAGTTTTGCGCCTGCGCGCCGGCGAGACGCTCACGCTGTTCGATGGTCGCGGCGGCGAGTGGGAGGCGGAAATCGTCGAGATCACCAAATCCGCTGTCCGCGTGCGAGCGCTGCAACACCTGCCCATCGAACGCGAGTCGCCGCTCGAGATCACGTTGCTGCAAGCGTTGGTGCGGGGCGAAAAAATGGACTGGGTGGTGCAGAAAGCCACCGAACTCGGCGTGCACCGCATCGTGCCGATCGCCACGGCGCGCAGCGTCGTGCAGCTCGCCGACGATCGCGCCGAAAAGCGCCTGGAACATTGGCGCGGCGTGGCGGCGGCGGCCTGCGAACAATGCGGGCGCAACCGCATCCCCGAGATTTCGACCCCCATCACGCTCGCGGCGGCGTGCGCCGTACAAGCCACCCGCGGTCTCGGCATGCACTCGTTCCTGTTCGTGCCGACCGCGGCGCGGGACTTCGTCGCCGCCCTGCAAAACCTGCCGCAAGCGACTCCCCAAGCTGCGCGCTTGAGCGTGCTCGTCGGGCCGGAGGGTGGCCTGACCGACGCCGAGCAATCCCAGGCTGCCGGATGCGGCTTCCAGGCGGTTTCGCTCGGTCCGCGCGTGCTGCGCACCGAAACGGCCGGCGCGACCGCGCTCGCCGTCGCGCAGGCACTGCTCGGCGACTTGCGTAAAATGCCCGCATGAATCGCCGCACTATCGCCATCGTGATGGACCCCATCGCGCACATCAACTACGCCAAGGACACCACGCTCGCCATGGCTTGGGCAGCGCAGGACCAGGGCTACGAGTTGCTCTACCTCACGCAAAGTGATCTTTGGCTGCGCGACGGCATCGCTTACGGCCGCGTACGTCCGCTCGAAGTGTTCCGCGATCCGGCGCGCTGGTTCGCGCTCGGCGAGCCGCGCGTAACACGCCTCGGCGACATCGATGCGCTTTTGATGCGCAAGGATCCGCCGTTCGACATGGAGTTCATCCACACGACCTACGTGCTCGAACGGGCGCGCGAACAAGGCACGCTCGTGGTGAACGAACCGCGCGGTCTGCGCGACATGAACGAAAAAGTGTTCACCGCCTGGTTCCCGCATTGCTGCGCTCCGACGCTCGTGACGCGCAACATGCAGGACATGGAGGACTTTCTCGTCGAGCACGGCAAGATGGTCTGCAAACCGCTCGACGGCATGGGCGGGCGCTCGATCTTCGTGATCGACCGCGGCGACAAAAACATGCGCGTGATCCTCGAAACGCTGACGCACGACGGCTCGCGATTCGCGATGGCGCAACGCTACATCCCGGATATCGTCACCACGGGCGACTCGCGCATACTTTTGGTCGACGGCAAACCCTCGCCGTACGCGTTGGCACGCATCCCGCGCGGCGACGATCATCGCGGCAATCTCGCCGCCGGCGGCACGGGCGTCGGCCGCGAGCTCGACGAACGCGATCGCTTCCTCGCCGCGCAGATCGGCCCGGAACTCGCGGCGCGCGGCATGCTGTTCGTCGGCCTCGACGTGATCGGCGGCTTCGTCACCGAAATCAACGTCACGAGTCCGACCGGGGCGCGCGAACTGCAAAAGCAGTTCTCCATCGACCTGACCGCCGATCTCATCACCGCCATCGGCCAGCGACTCGACCGGCGCGCGTGATCGCGGATTCGGCAGCGGGGATCCCGCCGGCACGCGAACGCATCACGGCGACGCTGTTCCTCGCCGTGCTCGCGCATCTCGTCTTGATACTCGGCATCACCTTCGGTCTCGGAGCGGGCAGTTTCGCGCCACTGCAGAGTCTCGAAGTGCGCCTCGTACCCGAGGCCGGTGACGAGCCGCGCAGCGGCGATGCCGCGTACCTCGCGGAATTCGATCGGGTCGGTCGCGGCACCACGACCGAGCGCATCCGCGCACTTACGCCCCGCGGTCTCGAACCGCGACCCGCGGAGGACGCCGTGGATGCCACGGGTCGAAGGCAGCCCGAAGGTCTGCCCGACCGCATCGCCGTGCTCGCTCGTGCCGTGCCGCACATCACCATCCTGTACTCGGGTGCGCCGACGAACGCGCCGCTCGAGATCGGTCGCCAGGCGGCGCAACGCGAACAGCTCGCGCATCGCGACCCGCAAATCGAAAGCGGCGGGGACGATCGCGTCGATCGAGCGGCCCTGACCGGCCCCGCATCCAAAGAAGGCGAGCTCGTGTCGCCCGATACGCGTGCCGCGGCATTCGCGCCGTATCTCGATCGGTGGCGGCGCAAAGTCGAACGGTTCGGCACGCTCAACTTCCCCGCCACCACACCGGCCGATGCCCGTGCACCGGTGCTCGAAATCGTCCTGCGCGCCGACGGGCGCGTGCGCGAAGTCACCGTACGCCGCAGCAGCGGTGTCATGGCCATCGACCAGGCCGCCGTCCAGATCGTGCGTAACGCCGGTCCGTTCGAAGTCTTCGACGAAACGCTCGCTCGCGTCAGCCCGGAGTTGCGTTTTGCCTACGAATGGCGCTTCGAGTCGGGGGCACGCGACGCTAGCGAGCGCGCGCCGTGAGCCGCATACTTGGCACATGAAAGACGACGCCAGTCTGACCAACCGCCTGCTCGTGGCCATGCCGTCGCTCGAAGATTCGAACTTCGTGCAATCAGTCACGCTGATCTGCGAACACTCCGCCGACAAAGGTGCGCTCGGCATCGTCATCAACAAACCTTTGCCCATGACGCTCGGCGAGGTCTTCGAACAAATGGACCTCGAGGCGCGCGACGCGACCGTCGCCGCGCAGCCGGTGTTGCGCGGCGGCCCGGTGAATCGCGAGCGCGGCTTCGTCCTGCATCGCAGCGGCGGAAACTGGGACTCCTCGCATGTCATCTCGGACGGCGTGCAGGTCACCACCTCGCGCGACATCCTCGCCGCGATGGCGCGCGGCGAAGGCCCGCGCGACGCGTTCGTCGCCCTCGGATATGCAGGCTGGGAAGCCGGCCAACTTGAACGCGAGATGCACGACAACGCGTGGATCGCACTGCCCGTCGACGGCGACATTCTGTTCGAAATGCCCTTCGAGGATCGCTGGAACGCCGTATGGCGTCACCTGGGCATCGATCCCGTACGCATGAGTCGTTTCGCAGGGCATGCCTGAGCGCAGCCCGGAGATCGTCCTCGCCTTCGACTACGGTTTGCGGCGCATCGGCGTGGCGGTGGGCGATACGCTGACCGCGAGCGCCCGCCCGCTCGAGGCGCTCACCATCGACCGCAAGCCGAGCGATGCCGACTGGCAACGCATCCACCGCTTGCTGACCGCGCACGGCGCGAACCGACTGGTCGTCGGTTGCCCGTATAATGTGGACGGCAGTGCGCACGCGCTGACCTTGCAGGCGCGTGATTTCGCCGCCGCGCTCGGGCAACGCGCGTCATTGCCGGTCCACCTGGTCGATGAACGCTACTCGTCGCTCGAAGCGCACGAGCAGTTGCGTGAACGTCGCGCCTCCGGCGCGCGTCGCGCGCGCATCAGCCGGGAATCGATCGACAGCGCCGCCGCCGCCGTGATCCTCGAGCGGTGGTTCTCGGGCGAAGGAGAACGTTGAAGATGTCGCGACCCGCCAATCTCGCAGCCGTGCCGCAATTGCGTGCCGATGGCTCGTTGCGTCACCTGCTCACCCTGGAAGGTTTGCCGACGGCCATCCTCGAAGGCTTGCTCGAGCGCGCGCGACATTACACCCGTCCGCTCGGCTTGCGCGCGGCACGCAGCAAGGCCCTCGACGGCGTCACGGTCGCGACGCTGTTCACCGAACCCTCGACCCGCACGCGCGTGTCCTTCGAACTCGCCGCGCGCCGACTCGGCGCCGACGTCGCGAGCGTCGAGGTGCAGCTGTCGTCGCGTCTGAAGGGCGAGAGCATGCTCGATACCGTCGCCACGCTCGAAGCCTTGCACGTCGACGTGTTCGTGTTGCGTGATGCGCAAGCCGAAGTGCCCGATCTCGTCGCCGCAGCCGTCGGGCCGCACGTGAGCGTTTTGTCCGGAGGCGCCGGCAGTTACTCGCATCCGACGCAGGGCCTGCTCGATGCGCTCACCGTGCTCGAGCGCAAAGGTCGCATCGACGGCCTCGACATCGCGATCGTCGGTGACGTGCGGCATTCGCGGGTCGCACGCTCGGCCTACCAAATATTTGGCGCCCTCGGCGTGGGTCAGCTGCGCATCGTCGCGCCCGCGGCACTCATGCCGGACGCCGGCGAATTCGCCGGCTGCGTGCGCCATGGCGAAATCGGTCGCGGCATCGAAGGCTGCGACGTGGTGATGATGCTGCGCATCCAGAAAGAACGCATGACCGCCGCCTCCATCCCGGGCGAGGCCGAATACTTTGCCGAATGGGGTCTGACGCCGGACCGTCTGCGACGCGCGAAGCCCGATGCCATGGTGATGCATCCGCAACCCATGAATCGCGGCGTCGAAATCGACGGCGCGGTGGCCGACGGTCCGCAATCGGCGATTCGCGATCAGGTGCGTCACGGCGTCGCCGTGCGCATGGCCGTCCTCGAAACCATCATGGGAGCGCGCTCGTGAGCAACGTCCCACATCCGGCGCACCGCGGCTCGATCTGCCTCGAGGACGGACGCTTGCTCAGCCAGGAGTCTCACCCCGGCGAGCAATTCGTGGTGCGCATTCAGGCGCCG
This sequence comes from Steroidobacteraceae bacterium, assembly GCA_017853555.1. Lineage (GTDB taxonomy): Bacteria > Pseudomonadota > Gammaproteobacteria > Steroidobacterales > Steroidobacteraceae > UBA964. The sequence continues at coordinate 6,401 of JAFMJH010000027.1, read as the reverse complement.
AAATGCGCCGCCCGAGCCACCGCGGGCAGCTTCGTGCATCTGACCGTCGACGACGACATCCCGATGCGTCGCCCGCTGTCGCTGATGCGCGTCGATGCGCAAGCCGGCTGGATCGAAATTCTCTACAAAATCGTCGGGCCGGGTCTCGCGGCACTCGCGCGCCGGCGCCCGGGCGACACGTTGTCCGTGCTCGGTCCCATCGGTCGCGGCTTCGCGCCCCACGCCGCACGCCCGCGTGCCTTGCTGATCGGTGGCGGCGTAGGCATTCCGCCGATGGTGTACTTGGCCGAATCGATGCGCGCCGAAATCGCCGCCGGTGGCACGGCCTGGAAGCCGCTCGTGCTGATGGGATCGGAGATACCGTTTCCGTTCAAAGCGCGTCCTTCGACCATCCTCGTGCCCGGCATTCCGGACGGCGTGATCGCCGCGCATCCCTTGCTCGAAAGTTTTGGTATTCCGAGCCGTCTCGCGAGTCGCGCCGGCTTTGCGGGGTGCCACGACGGTTTCGTCACCGAATTGGCCGCCGAGTGGCTCGGCTCGCTCGATGCGCAGGCGCGATCCGAAGTGGAAATCTTCGCCTGCGGCCCGACCCCCATGCTCGAGGCGGTGGCAAAACTCGCGGCACGTCATGCCGTGCCCTGCCAGGTGTCGCTCGAAGAATTCATGGCCTGCGCGGTCGGCGGTTGCGCCGGTTGCGTGGTGCGCGTGAAGACGCCGCAAGGCCCGGCCATGAAGCGCGTCTGCGTGGACGGCCCGGTGTTCGACGCCTACAGCGTCTTCGATGTCGTCGACGGTCGCTGACGCGGCGGCCGCGCGCCTCGCCGCGGTGCGCGCGCGCATCGCCGATGCCGCTGCCCGGTACGGTCGTGACGCCGCGGACATCACGCTGATCGCCGTCTCCAAAACGCACTCCGCCGCCGCCGTCGATGCGCTCGCCGCGCTGGGGCAGCGCGATTTCGGCGAAAATTACCTGCAAGAAGCGCTGGAGAAAATCGCGACGCTCGCCGCGCGGCCGCTGGTCTGGCATTTCATAGGACAACTGCAGTCCAACAAAACGCGCGCCGTCGCCGAACACTTCGCCTGGGCCCACACGATCGATCGCGCCAAACTCGCCGACCGGCTCTCGGCACAACGCCCCGCCACGCTGCCGGCGCTGCAAGTGTGCGTGCAGGTGCATTTGGGCGACGAAGCGAGCAAAGGCGGCGTCAGCCCCGCCGAATTGCCGGCTCTGCTCGATCACGTCGCCGCCTGTCCCCGCCTGCAACTGCGCGGCTTGATGGCCATTCCGCCCGAAGAATCTTCGACCGACGCGCAACGCCGCTGGTTTGCCGCGTTGCGCACGCTGTTCGAGGCCGCTCGCGTCCGTCATCCGGGGCTCGACACCTTGTCGATGGGCATGAGCGCGGATCTCGATGCGGCGATCGCCGAGGGTGCGACCCAGCTGCGCATCGGCACGGCCCTGTTCGGCCCGCGCGGCGCGACCGCGCACGCGAACTGACGAGCCACTACAATCGGACGCATGAACGAACGGATCGGTTTTCTGGGTGGCGGCAACATGGCGCGGGCGCTCATCGCCGCGTTGCGACGCAGCGGCGCCGCCGCGTCGACCATCGCGGTCGGCGAACCGAATGCCGAGGTCCGCGCGGCGCTGACGCGCGACTTCGGCATCGAGACTCACGCCGACAATCAACGCTTGATCGCCGACGTCGGCGTGCTGGTGCTGGCCGTCAAGCCGCAGGACATGGCGCGGGTGCTCGCGCCGTTGCGCGATGGATTGGCCGCGAGCAAACCCCTCGTGATTTCGGTCGCGGCGGGGCTGCGGGTCGCGGATCTCGCTCGCATGCTCGGCGCCGATCTGCCCATCGTACGCAGCATGCCGAACCGACCGGCGCTCACCGGCGCGGGCGCGACGGGGCTCTATGCGCCCCCCTCGGTCGGCAGCGAAGCGCGGCAGCGTGCCGCCGGAATTTTGGGGGTCTCCGGCACGGTGGTGTGGGTCGATGACGAATCGGCGATGGACGTCGTCACGGCCCTCTCGGGCAGTGGACCCGCGTATTTTTTCCTGCTCGCGGAAACCCTGGCCGCTGCGGCCGTCGCTCAAGGGCTCGATCCCGATGCGGCACAACGGCTCGCGGCAGCCACCTTGCACGGCGCCGGCACCATGGCCGCCGAAGACTCGGACGTCGCCGGCATGCGCGAGGCCGTGACCTCGAAGGGCGGTACCACCGAGGCGGCCTTGCAAAGCCTCGCGACCGCGAACTTCGCCGCCACCATCAAGGCGGCGGTGACCGCGGCCGTGGCCCGCAGCCGTGAATTGTCGGATCGATACGGAGCGTCGCACTGACCATGCAACAAGCCCTGCTGTTTCTGGTCGACACCGGTTTCTCGCTGTTGTTTTTCGTGTTCCTGTTGCGCCTGCTGATGCAATGGGTACGGGCCAATTTTCGCAACCCGCTTGCGCAGGGCGTGCTGCAAGGCACCAACTGGCTGGTCGTGCCCTTGCGGCGCTTGCTGCCGGCCATCGGTCGCCTCGATACCGCAAGCGCCCTCGCCCTGCTGGCCGTGGCACTCGCGCGGGTAGCGGCCATCGATCTCATCCTGGGCGCCGGCCTGCCGCCGGCCTGGCCGTGGCTGCTCGAGGCCTTGCTGCAAATTGCGCGTGACGGCTTGTGGCTCTATTTCTGGGCTATTTTCGTCTATGCGCTGCTGTCGATGATCGCGCCCGGCATCAATTCGCCGCTGCAAGATCTGCTCGAATCGCTCTGCGAACCGGTACTCGGCCGCATTCGCGCCGCCATGCCGGCCTTTGCGGGTCTCGATCTGTCGCCGATGTGGGCCGGCATCATCATCCAGGTACTGCTGATCCTGTTGCGCTGACGGCTTGACATGTGAGGGTGCGCACGCAGTGCGCGAAAGTGCCTTTTTTTCCAGTGCGAAACTTCAAAAAAGTGTTTGCATGATCTGCGCCGTGTGCTATTTTTCCGCTCGACACGACACGCGCGGCAACGCGCAACAATCCAAATTCTCAGGAGAGTTCCAAGATGGCGAAAAAGGCTGGTCCGCCGACCAAGTCGGAAATCCTCAACCAGATCGCGAAAGAAACCGATCTGTCCCGCAAGAACGTCTCGTCCGTGTTCGACGCGCTGAACGGCATCATCAAGAAGAGCCTGCGCGCCAACGGTCTGTTCACGCTTCCCGGCCTCGCGAAGTTGAAGGTCGTCAAGAAGCCCGCCACCAAGGCCCGTGAAGGCATCAACCCGTTCACCGGCGAAAAGATGGTGTTCAAGGCCAAGCCCGCTTCGAAGAAAGTGCGTGCGATGCCCTTGAAGAACCTCAAGAACATGGTCAACTGATTTCAAGTTGCAAGGTTCATGAAAAAAGCCCGGAGTGGCGACACTCCGGGCTTTTTCTTTGGACGACTATCTCTGGAAGACTATTTGCGTCACATGCCGCGCGGCGGCGGCGGGCCGTCCGGACCGCGCGGCGGCCGGCCTTCTCCGCGGCCCCAGCGACGATCATCGCCGCGACGCTCCATCCTTTCGCGCATGCGCTCGCGGAAATCTTCGCGACGCTCACGCATTTTGGCCATGCGGGCCTCGAGCTTGCCGCGCTGTTCGGCCGTCAGCGTTTGCCAGACGGTGCTGCGCAATTGTGCCGCCTGCACCACCATGCGCGCCGTCAGATCGCCGATGCGCTTGCTCGCCTCGGTCGCCTTGGCGAGATACTGCGCATCGCCGGCGTCCAGACCGCGCAAATCTTTGGTGGCCGTACGCAACTGCTCGCGCAGTTTCTGCATCTCCGGACGCGCCGCTTCGAAGGCGCTCTTGATCTTGCCGCGCTGCGCATCGGTGAGTCCGAGTTCTTGGGCCATGCGGTCGAGCATGCGCGGGTTCGGAATCATCGCGGCGGCCACGCCCGCGCCTTCGGGTCTGCCTTGCGGGCCGTCAGCGGGCCGTGCCGAAGCGACGCCACCCATCAACGCGCCGGCGAGCAACAGGGCAAGCAACGCGTTCGGTCTGCGAAGTACGGCGATTCGTGTCGAGCCTGAACTGTTCATGGGCGAATCTCCTGCGGGGGGTTCAATTCATTCTCGCCTTTTCGACCCGGGCGGGGTGACAAGTTTCCACGAAGTTGCGCAAAGTAGTGTCAAGGCGAACCGCCTGCGCTGACAATCGAGGCGAAACCGGGGCACCATGAGTCCATGAGCAGCAACATACTCATCATCGACGACGACCGGGAATTGACCGGCATGCTCGCGCAGTTGCTGCAGCGCGAAGGACATCAGGTATCGACCCGGCACGATGCGCAAAGCGGACTCGACGCCATCGCGACGACGCTCCCCGAACTTTTGATCCTGGACGTGATGCTGCCGGGACGCAGTGGTCTCGACTTGTTGCGCGAATTGCGCGCGACGCATCCCGCGCTGCCGGTGCTGATGCTGACGGCGCGCGGCGACGCCGTCGATCGCATTCTCGGTCTCGAACTCGGCGCCGACGATTACCTCGCCAAACCCTTCGATCCACGCGAACTCTGTGCGCGGGTGCGGGCCATTTTGCGCCGCATTCAAGTGGGTCAAACGCCCTCGTCCGGTCGCGAGGCATTCAACGTCGCGCGTCTGCAAATCGACTTGCGCCGCAAGCGAGCGTTGGTGGCCGATCAAGCGCTGGAGCTGACCAGCGCGGAGTTTCGCATTCTCGCGTGTCTCGCGGACGCCTACGGTCGTCCGATCGATCGCGCGCGACTCACCGAACAGGCACTCGGTCGCAAGCTGGCGCTGTACGATCGCAGCATCGACACCCACGTGAGCAATCTGCGACGCAAGCTCGAACGTGCGGGCCCTTCCGGAGTCGTGATTCGCGCCGTGCGCGGTGCGGGCTATGAACTTTTGGAGGATGCGACGACGTGAGTCGTCTCTCGGTACGCATTTTCGTCGCGTTCTTCGTCACCTTGCTCATGGTCGGCGCAAGCGTCGTCGGCATCACCTCGTGGGTCCTCTCCGAAAGTCATCGAGCCGCGAGCGAAACTTTGAGCGAAAACGCCATCGAAGCGTCGGCGGCACTCGAACGCGACGGCATCGACGGTTTGACCGAATGGGCGACGCAACTCGAACGCAGCGTCAACGCGGCGCGCGACGGCGGCACGCACGTGCTCGTGCTCGACGAGTGGGGCGACGATCTGCTCGGGCGCCCGGTGCCTGCCGAGATCGCGCGCAAATTCGAGGGTGCGCAACCCGGCGCGGCCATCGACGACCGCGTACGCGGTCTGCCGACCCTGCTTTCGCCCGATGGCGAACGTTTTTACTTGCACGCCGTGGGCGATGCATCGGTCGGACCCTTCGGCTTGCCGAGCACGCGCATGCCGCTCGCCATCGTGGCATTGCTCATCACCGCGTTGGTGAGCTCCGTGCTCGCGCACTCGATCACGCGCCCCGTGCGTGCGTTGCAACGTACGACGCGCGAACTCGCCGCCGGCAACCTCGACGCCCGCGTCGCACCGGAAGCCGTCGAACGTCGTGACGAGCTCGGCAAACTCGCCCAATCGTTCGACACCATGGCGGCGCGACTCGCCGAATTGCTGCGTGCGCGCGAACGTCTGTTGCGCGACGTGTCGCACGAGATTCGCTCGCCGCTCACGCGCATGCGCCTCGCCACCGAACTCGCGCGCGACGGCGTCGGTCTCGATTTGCAACTCGAGCGCATCGACACTGAAGTCGAGCGTCTCGACATGCTGGTGGGCAATATTCTCGATGTCGCGCGACTCGAGGCCGGTTCCGAAATTCTGCGCCGCGATCCGCTCGATCTGGTCGCGCTCGTCGATCGCATCTGCACCGATGCGGGATTCGAAGCACAGGCCAAAGGTTGCAGCGTCGAGTGGCATGCTCCCGAGACCGACTTCCAGATCCTCGGTGATGCCGATTGGACGGGCGCGGCGATCGAGAACGTGGTACGCAACGCGTTGCATCATGCGCCGCGCGACTCGAGCGTCGAAGTGCAACTCGTCGCCGACGCCGACCGCTATCGACTGTTCGTGCGCGACACGGGACCGGGCGTCCCGGCCCATGAATTGGAACGCATTTTCGAACCCTTCCATCGCGTCGCGCCGGACCGCGCGCGAGAGAGCGGCGGCGCGGGACTGGGCCTCGCCATCACCGCACGCGTAATGAACGCGCAGGGCGGCGGATGCCGAGCACGCAACTTGGCGCGCGGCCTCGAGATCAGTTTGTGGTGGCCGCCGGCATGACGCCGAGCCGCAGCCGGGCGCGCAGACCTGGCTCGGCACTATCCAGAAACAAATTGCCGCCATGCAAACGCGCAACCGCCGCCGCGATCGCAAGCCCCATGCCCGCTCCCGATTCATTGCCGCCCTCGAGCCGCACGAACGGCTGCAGCACTTGTGCGCGT
>JAFMJH010000026.1 GCA_017853555.1 Steroidobacteraceae bacterium | reverse complement strand
CCTGCGTGCGCGTCGCGAGCACCGGCGTGCCGGCATCGAGCGCTTCGAAGAGCACGCGACCGAGCGGTTCGCTGCGCGAGGGGCTCACGAACAGATCGAAGGCTTGCTGGAAATCTTTGACGTCGTCGCGGAATCCCGGAAACCGGATCGCGGCACCGGCGGCGAGTTTTTCGAGCGCGGCGCGTTCGCGACCGGCGCCGACGATGACGAGTTTCGAGTCTGGAATCGCCGCGGCGCGAAAGGCGCGGATCAGCGTGTCGAACCCTTTGGACTGCGCGAGGCGACCGACGCCGCCGATCAGAAAATCGGTTTCGTTCGCGCCGCATTCGGCACGCAGCGCGGCGCGGCGTGCGGCGTCGATGCGCGGTTGCGGGACGAGCGATTCGTTGATGTCGAAGATGCGGCCGCGATAATCGGCGAGATCGCGCTTCTGCCATTCGGCGATGACGATCAGTCCGTCCATGCGCAGGAAATGCCGGCCGTTGACCCACATGTGCAGCGTGGCGACGGTTGCGCAGGGCGGGCGCAGACGCGCGATCAGTCGCGTCGCCTTGCGCAGATGCGTGTGGATGATCTCCGGTTGCAGTTCGCGCACGGCGCGCGCGAGCCCGAACCCGGGGAACCACGGATGCACCTCGCGCACCGTGACTCGCGGGTCGATGTGATCGAGGATCGAGGCGCCACCTGCACCGCGATGATCGCGGCGCACCACCAAAGAAACTTCGTGCTCGGCCGCCAACGCGTTGCACATTTCGGCGGTGGCGCGTTCGGTGCCGGCGAAGCCGCGCGAGAGGACGACGTGCAGGATGCGCATGGCGCGATTGTGTCAGAGCGCGCCCAGGATCGCGCGCGCGGCGTTGCGTCCGGGTATGCCGGTGACGCCGCCGCCCGGATGCGCACCCGAGCCGCACAGGAAGAGGTTGTGCACGGGCGTGCGATAGTCGCCGTAGCCGAGGGCGGGGCGCGCGGCCCACAACTGATCGAGTCCGAGTGCGCCGTGGAAGATGTCGCCGCCGGCGAGTCCGAAACGGCGCTCGAGATCGAAGGGCGTGAGTGCCGAATGGCCGAGCAGCGAGGCGCGAAATCCCGGGGCGTGCCGCTCGATCGTGTCGAATATGCGCTCGATCGCGCGACTGCGCAGCGCCGCATCGTCCCAGTTCGAATGCGCCGCGCCCGGGCGCGCGAGCGTGTAGTCGAAATGCTGGCAGAAGAGACTCGCGACGTGCATCCCGCGCGGCGCGAGCGAATCGTCGAGCGTCGAGGGAATCAGCATCTCGACGATCGGTTCCTGCGACATGCCGTCGAGACGTGCGCTGGCGTAGGCGCGATCCATGTACGCGAGCGAAGGGGCGAGGATGATGCCGGCGCCGAGATGTGCCTCGTCGCTGCGCGTGCGACGCGCCGTGAAACGCGGCAGCGCGGCGAGTGCGACGTTCATGCGAAAGGTGGCCGAACCGACGCGCCAGCGTTCGATGTGCGCACGAAAATCCGCCGGTAGCGCGTCGGCATCGACGAGCTGCAAGAACAACGGTTTCGGGCCGACGTTCGCGGCGATCACGCGACTTTGCACGCGCCGCCCGTCTTCGAGTTCGACGCCGGTCGCGCGACCCTGTTCGGTGATGATGCGACGCACCGGCGCATCGCATTCGATCTGCACGCCGAGTCGGCGCGCCTCGGCCGCCATGGCTTGCGTGATCGCGCCCATGCCGCCGACCGCATGACCCCACACGCCGGGTTTGCCATGGGTTTCGCCGAAGGCGTGGTGCAGCAGCACGTAGCCGCTGCCCGGTGTGTAGGGGCTCGCATAAGAACCGACCACCGAATCGAAGCCGAGCACGGCTTTCAGACCGTCGCTCTCGAACCAGTGATCGAGCAGCTCGCCTGCGCTGCGCGTGAAGAACTCATGCAACTCGCGCTGCGTGCCGAGCGGCAGGGCGCGGAAGTCTTTGCCGAAGCGCAGCACTTCGAAGAGGTCGCGGATGCGACGCAGATCGGTCGGTGGCGTGCGATGCAGCAAGTTGCGCAGCAGGGCGACCGCGCGTTCCTGCATGCGCTGGAATTGCGGCAGACGTTCGGCATCGCGCCGGCTGAAGCGCGCAGTCTCGGCGAGCGTCGCCGCGCCGTCGGGGCCGGCGGTGAAACTGTCGCCGTCGGCGAGCGGCAGAAAATTCTGGACCGGGCGCTCGAGGATGCGCAGGCCGTGTGCTTCGAGATGCAGTTCGTCACGCACCGTGCGATCGAGCAGGCTGACGGTGTAACTCGCGCTCGAATTGCGAAAGCCCGGCACGAACTCCTCGGTGACCGCCGCGCCGCCGACCAGGCCGCGCCGCTCGAGCACCAGCACGCGCCGCCCGGCGCGGGCGAGGTAGCAAGCGCAGACAAGGCCGTTGTGACCGGCGCCGATCACGATGGCGTCGAATCCTGCCGAGGGGGGCTTGAAACTGGATGAAACCACAGGTACTGTATGAATCAACAGAGGTGCCACATGACCGACTTAACTCCCCGCCAAACCGAAATTCTCCGCCTGATCCAGCGCGCCATCGCCGAAACCGGCATGCCGCCCACCCGCGCCGAGATCGCCGAAGAGCTCGGGTTCAAATCCGCCAACGCCGCCGAAGAGCACCTGCGTGCGCTCGCCCGCAAGGGCGTCATCGCGCTCGTGCCGGGCACGTCGCGCGGCATCCAGCTCAAAGACGTCCTGCGCGAGCAGCTCGGTTTGCCGCTCATCGGCCGCGTCGCCGCCGGCAAGCCCATTCTCGCAGAAGAGAACATCGAAGCGCGCTTCAACATCGACCCTGACATTTTTTCGCCCAAACCGCACTACCTCCTGAAGGTCACCGGCATGTCCATGAAAGACGCCGGCATCCTCGATGGCGATCTCGTCGCCGTGCATCGCACGCCCGAAGTGCGCAACCGCCAAATCATCGTCGCGCGCCTCGAAAACGAAGTCACCGTCAAACGCTACAAACAAGAAGGCCCGACGGTGTGGTTGCTGCCCGAGAACGACGACTTCGAACCCATCCGCGTCAATTTGCGCGAAGAGCCGCTCATCATCGAAGGGGTGGTGGTCGGCGTGTTGCGGCGCGGTGCCGGTGCGTTGGGCAAATCGGCCACCGGTCTCGGTTGACGTCGTGTGCGCCGCCGTTCGCGGCGTGTCGCGCACCCGTCGCATGACGCCGTAGCGTGCTCCATGGGTCATCACCGCCGCTCCAAACCTTTGTCCAAGCCTTGTCACCGGCCCGTCGTCCATGCGCAAGCCAGGCCTCGAACTGCTGCTCGAACACCCAGCCATTTGGCGCGGGCGCAGCGTTGCACGCACCGCTACGCACAGCACGGGGTTTTCACCGCTCGATGACGCACTGCCCGGGCAGGGCTGGCCGCTCGCCGGGCTCACCGAAATTCTCGCGCCGCGTCACGGTGCAGGTGAACTGCGGCTGCTGATTCCTTTGTTGCGCGCGTTCGCGCACGCCACGCCTGCACGTTGGGTTGCCTGGGTTGCGCCACCTTTCGAACCCTATGCTCCCGCACTCGCCGAAGCCGACGTCTCGCCGGAGCGGCAACTCGTCGTGCGCACCACGCAGCCGCTCTGGGTGCTCGAGCAGTTGCTCGACTCCGGCGCCTGCGCCGCAGCGCTGGCGTGGCTCGGGCGCACACCGGCGGCGGCGAACGATCTGCGACGTCTGCAATGGGCGACGCAACGCCAGAGCACGCCGGCCTTTCTGTTCCGTCCCGCCTGTGCGGCGGCGCAAGCTTCGCCCGCAGAACTGCGCATCGCCTTCGAGCCGCGTGTCGGTGGTGCGCGTTTGCGGTTGCTCAAAAGTCGCGGCGGTGCGCGCATGCCCTTCGATGTGCAATGGGAGTCCGGGCATGGCACGTCGTGAACGCGTAGCGTCGGGGCGTCGTGCCTTCACGCAACTCGCACGGCCGCGCGAGGCATCGCCATCGGGCGCGCTGTCCGCCGGCGTTGCCTCGCAAGCCACGCTGCAGTTCGAATCGGCCTTCGATCTTGCGCCCGAACTCTGGCTCGCCTTGCAGTGGCCCGCGGCATCCGCTGCGGATCCCGAGTCGCTCGCGGCGCTCGCGCGGATCGCTGCGGGGTTCAGCTCACGCGTGAGTCTCGAACCGCCCGACGGCATATTGCTCGAAGTGCGCGGCAGTCTGCGTTTGTTCGGCGGTCTCGAAGCGTTGTGCGCGACGTTGCTCGCGCGCGTGCAGGCCGCGGGTCACACGGTGCATTGGTCGCTCGCACCCACGCCGCGTGCCGCGCTTGCGCTCGCGCGTACGGGGCGCACGTCGATCGTCACCACGCATGAGCGTCTCGTCGGCACGCTGGCCGGTTTGCCGCTGTCGACGTTGCGCTGGGATGCGCGCATCCTCGCGCGCCTCGAATCCTCCGGCGTACGCGAGATCGGGGCTGCACTGCGTCTGCCGCGCGCGGGGTTCACGCGCCGCTTCGGGCACGCGATGCTCGCCGATCTCGACCGGCTCGTCGGTCGTCAGTCCGAACCGCGCCGTGCATACGTGCCGCGCGAGCGTTTTCGTGTGCGCCACGAGCCCACCTACGAACTGACGTACCACGACACGCTGCTGCGCCATCTCGCGCCGTTGCTCGATGCGCTCGAAGAATTCTTGCGCGTGCGCCAGAGCGCCATCGAAGTGCTGGTGCTGCGTCTTGCACACCGCGAACGCGCAGAGCGGGGCATACCGCCTTGCACGCAACTCGTGTTGCGACTCTCGAGCGCAGACTTTCTCGCGGTGCGCTTCGCGCTGTTGCTGGCCGAACAGCTCGCGCGCATCGAACTGCCCGCGCCCGTGGTGCGCTTCGACCTGTATTCAGGCGTGTTGCGGCCGCAAGTCGGTGCGAGCGAAGGTTTGTGGCGACCGGGCGAGCACGGCGGTGCATTGACGCGCGAGTCGCCCGCACTGGTCGAGCGGCTGCGTGCGCGGCTCGGCGCGAGCGCGGTCTATGGTCTGCACGTCGTCGACGAACATCGCCCCGAGGGTGCGTGGCGCGTGACCGAACCCGTGTTGCCCACGGCGCAGCGCGCGCCTTGTGCGCGCCTTGCGCAGGCGCGTCGGCCGCTGTGGTTGCTGCGCGAACCCGAATGCCTGCTGCGCGGCCCGCAAGATCTGCAATTGCTCGAAGGTCCCGAACGGATCGAGAGCGGTTGGTGGGACGGGCACGACGTTGCACGCGACTATTACATCGCGCGCGATGCCGAAGGCGCCGAACTCTGGATCTACCGCGAACGACTCGCGCCACACGCCTGGTATCTGCACGGCCTGTTCGGATAAGTGGTGATTCCCGACTACGCCGAACTGCACTGCGTGAGCAGTTTCAGTTTTCTGCGCGGCGCGTCGCAGCCTGCCGAACTCGCCGCGCGTGCGGTCGAACTCGGTTATGCGGCGCTCGCGATCACCGACGAATGTTCCGTCGCCGGCGTGGTGCGTGCCCACGCCGCTCTCAAAAGTTTGCACGTCGACGAAAAATCCGTGCGCACGCGTCTCATCGTCGGCGCCGAGTTCAGTCTCGCCTGCGGCACGCCGCTCGTGGTGCTCGCGCGCGATCGACGCGGTTACGGCTTGCTCTGCAAACTCATCACCCGCGGTCGACGTGCGGCGCCGAAGGGCAGTTACCACCTCACGCGCGAAGATTGCGTCGCGCTGCTCGAGCCTGCGCATCTTTTCGTGTTGTGGGCGCCGCGTCCGCGCGACTTGGCGAGCGATCCTGCGCCGCAGGCCACGGCCGCGTGGCTGCGCACGCAGTTCGGTGCCGCCGCGCGGATCGCCGTCGAGTTGCTGCGCGACGGCACCGAACGCGCGCATCTGGCCGCGCTTACCGCGCTCGGGCGCGAGAGCGGCGTGGCGCTCGTGGCTGCAGGCGCGGTCTGCATGCACGAGCGGGCACGTCGACAGCTGCACGATGCACTCACGGCGATTCGTCTCGGCGTGCCGATCGCCGCCGCAGGGCTCGAGTTGTTGCCGAGCGGCGAGCGGCATCTGCGTGATCGCGCCCGACTCGCCAAGCTCTATCCGCCCCGATTGCTGCAGGCCACGCTCGAGATCGCCGCCGAGTGCCGCTTCTCGCTCGACGAATTGCGCTACGAATATCCGCGTGAACTCGTACCCGAAGGTCGCACCGCCTCCGAATGGCTGCGCGAGCTCGTCGAGCGCGGCGCGCAGCGACGCTTCGGTCACGCCGGCACGCGCGCGGTGATGCCCGCGCACGTGCGCACCCTCGTCGAGCACGAACTCGCGCTGATCGCCGAGCTCGGCTACGAACCGTACTTTCTCACGGTGCACGATCTGGTCGAGTTCGCGCGCGGTCGCGGAATTCTTTGTCAGGGGCGTGGTTCGGCCGCAAATTCCGCGGTCTGCTTCTGTCTCGGCATCACCGAGGTCGACCCGTCGCGCATGTCGACCCTGTTCGAGCGTTTCATTTCGCGCGAGCGCAACGAGCCGCCCGACATCGACATCGATTTCGAGCACGAACGACGCGAAGAAGTCATCCAGTACGTATATCGCAAATACGGTCGCGAGCGCGCCGCACTCGCCGCCACCGTCATCAGCTATCGCCCGCGCAGCGTGCTGCGCGATCTCGGCAAGGCCTTCGGTCTGGAGCCGGCGACGGTCGAGCGGCTCGCCAAAGCGGTGTCGCACTGGGATCGGCAGATCGATGCGCAGCGCCTGCGTGAAGCGGGCTTCGATCCGCAGGACGCCACGCTGCATCGCCTGCTCGAGCTTGCGCAGCAATTGCAGGGTTTTCCGCGCCATCTCTCGCAGCACGTCGGCGGTTTCGTGATCGCCCGCGATTCGCTCGAAGAACTCGTGCCCATCGAAAACGCCTCGATGTCCGAACGCACCGTGATCCAATGGGACAAAGACGATCTCGATGCGCTCGGACTTTTGAAGGTCGACCTGCTCGCGCTCGGCATGTTGAGTGCGATCCGGCGCGCACTCGCGCTGGTGTCCGCGCAGCGCATCGCGCAGGGCGGCACGGCGCTCACGCTCGCCGACGTGCCGCCCGAAGATCCGCGCGTGTACGACATGCTCTGTCGCGCCGATTCGGTCGGCGTATTCCAGATCGAGTCGCGCGCCCAGATGGCGATGTTGCCGCGCCTGCGTCCGCGCAACTTCTACGATCTGGTGATCGAAGTGGCGATCGTGCGCCCCGGGCCCATCCAGGGCGACATGGTGCATCCATATTTGCGGCGCCGCAGCGGCGAAGAGCCGGTGACCTATCCGAGTGCCGCCGTCGAAGGGGTGTTGCGGCGTACGCTCGGCGTGCCGATCTTCCAGGAGCAGGTGATGCAATTGGCCATCGTGGCGGCCGGGTTCACGCCGGGCGAGGCCGATCAATTGCGCCGCGCGATGGCGGCCTGGAAGCGGCAAGGGGGTCTCGGTCACTTCGGCGAACGACTCATCAACGGCATGCTCGAACGCGGTTACGCCGCCGATTTCGCCGCGCGCATCTTCGAGCAGATCAAAGGTTTCGGCGAATACGGTTTTCCCGAATCCCACGCCGCGAGTTTCGCGTTGCTCGTGTACGTGTCGGCCTGGCTGAAATGTCACGAGCCGGCGGCGTTTTGTTGTGCCTTGCTGAATTCGCAGCCCATGGGTTTTTATTCGCCGTCACAACTGGTGCGCGATGCGCGCGATCACCGCGTCGAAGTGCGCGCGGTCGACGTCACCGTGAGTGCGGTCGACTGCACGCTCGAGGCGGGCGCGGACGAGCGCCCCGCGCTGCGTCTCGGCTTGCGCATGGTGCGTTCGCTGTCGGCGGCCGGCGCGATGCGCATCGTCGCGGCGCGCGCGGCGCAGCCGTTCGCCACGCTGCAACAGCTGGCCGAGGCTGCGGCGCTCGATCGCGGCGATCTCGAAGCGCTTGCGGCAGCCGGTGCGTGCGCGAGTCTGCTCGGCAATCGGCATCACGCCTTCTGGCAGGTCGCCGGCACCGAAAAGCCGTTGCCGCTCGCACCGGTGGTCGAAGATGCGGCCTTGCCGTTGTTGCCGCGACCGACCGAAGGCGAAGATCTGGTGGCCGACTATCGCAGCGTCGGACTCACGCTCGGCCGCCATCCGCTCGCATTGTTGTGGCCGCAATTCGGCACGCGCGGCCGCGCCGTCACGAGCGCGAGCGAACTTGCGCAGCTCGCGCACGGCACGCGCGTGCGCGTGGCCGGCATCGTCGTGACGCGTCAGAAGCCATCGACCGCGAGTGGTGTGACCTTCGTCACGCTCGAAGATCACACCGGCAACGTCAATCTGATCGTCTGGAAAAAAGTCGGTGAAGCGCAGCGACGCGCGTTGTACGGCGCACGTTTGATGGAAGTCGAGGGCCGTCTGCAGCGCGAGCAGTCGGTGCTGCACGTGATCGTCACGCGCATCCACGACCGGACGCCGTGGCTCGGCCGGTTGTTGACGCGTTCGCGCGATTTTCGCTGAGACGCGATACGCATCGCGCCCGAGCGACGATTCAGCGCTTTTTGCCGCGCCCGGCGCGCAGCGGCTCCGGACCGAGGTCGTAGTCGTCGAAATCGCGGGTGAGTTCGGCCGTGCGTTTGTCTTCGCGCAGACGCTCGAGTCGTCGCCACGCCGGATCGACGCCTTTTTGCGCGCCGCGACGTCGCACCTGATCGATGTCGCGCATCGCGCGATCGACGTCCTCACCGCTCTCGAGGCTATCGTCCTCGTCTTCGAAGTCTTCCTGTTCGGGTCTTTCGTTCATGGCAGAAAGCCGTGACCCGGGGTGCAACCCCATTTTCCACGGGTCACGTCGGGCGGAATTTAGGACGATGTTCGCGATCTTGCAAGACGGGCGTCGACACCCCGACCGCTCAGCGTACGAGGGTGTTCATCTCGAAGATCGGCATCAGCATCGCGAACACGATCGCGAGCACGAAGACCCCCATCACCACGATCATCATCGGTCCCAGAAGTCCGACCAGCGCCTGCAGCATGCCGTCGAGCTCGCGCTCCTGGTTCGCGGCGGCGCGTTCGAGCATGTCTTCGAGTTCGCCGCTCGTCTCGCCGCTGCCGATGAGGTGGACCGCCATGGGCGGAAACAGCCGGCTCTCGGCGAGCGATCGACCGATGGGTGCGCCTTCGCGCACGCGCTCGGCGGCGGCGGCGACCGCTTCGCGCATCGGCACGTTCACCATCACCGCCCCGGCGATGCGCAGGCCTTCGAGCACCGGCACCGCGCTGCCGGTGAGGATCGCGAACGTACGGGTGAATCGCGCCGTCTCGACGCCGCGGATCAATCGTCCGACGAGCGGCAGGCGCAGCAAGCGGCGATCGTGACGCCGGCGCGCATTCGGGTCGCGCAGCCAGCGTCGATAGCCGAAGACCAGCGCCGCGATCAGCGCCGCCAACAGGAGTCCGTAGTGACGCAGGCCGTCGCTGGTGGCGAGCAGGATGCGCGTCATCAGCGGCAGCTGCGTTTTGCCCGAGGCGAACACTTCGACCACTTGCGGCACGACATAGGTCATGAGGCCGGTGACGATCAGCAGGCACATGACGCTGAGCAGCACCGGGTAGAGCAATGCGCCTTGCACGCGTTGCCGCAGTTGGTCGCGGCTTTCGGTGTAATCGGCGAGCCGCTCGAGCACCACGTCGAGTCGGCCGGACTGCTCGCCGGCGGCGACCGTGGCCCGATAGATCTCCGGGAACACGCGCGGAAAGGCGCCGAGTGCGGCGGCGAGACTGCGTCCTTCGACGACGCCGGCGCGCACCGTGGCGAGCACGCGTTGCACCGCCGGCCGTTCGGATTGCTGCGAAACGGCGAGCAGCGCCTCTTCGAGTGGCAGCGCCGCGCGCACGAGAGTCGCGAGTTGGCGGGTGAGCAGCGCGACGTCCGCCGGGCCGATCCGCGCGCGCCAGCGCTCGAGCACGCCGCGTTCGCGCGAGGATTGCGCGCCATCACGCACCGGCAGCACGCTCACCGGCAACAGCCCGCGCTCGCGCAACGTTTGACGGATTTGTTTGGCGCCATCGCCCTCGAGCACGCCGCGCAGTTCGCGGCCGTCGGCATCGAGTGCGGAATACTCGAACGCGCCCACGTCAGTCCTCGCGCGTGACGCGCAGCACTTCTTCGAGCGTCGTCTCGCCGGCGCGCACGCGTCGCAAGCCGTCGTCGCGGATCGACGGCGTCTGCGAGCGGGCGTGGCGCTCGAGTTCCGCCTCCGATGCGCCATCGTGGATCAGCGTGCGCATCGTCTCGTCGATGCCGACGAGTTCGTAGATGCCGGTGCGACCGCGATAGCCGATGCCGCCCGCACCGGCGCGGCGCAGCGTGAGCGGCGGCGCGTCGGTCGACAGCCCGAGTTGCGCGCGCTCGAGGTTCGAGGCGACGTACGAATCGCAGGTGTTCGGGTCCAGCGTGCGCACCAGGCGCTGCGCGAGCACGCCGATGAGGCTCGAGGCGAGCAGGAAAGGCTCGACGCCCATGTCGCGCAGTCGCGTGACCGCGCCGACCGCCGTGTTGGTGTGCAGCGTCGAGAGCACGAGATGGCCCGTGAGCGACGCTTGCACGGCAATCTGCGCCGTTTCCAGATCGCGAATTTCGCCGACCATCACCACGTCCGGGTCCTGACGCAGAATCGCGCGCAAGCCGCGTGCGAAGCTCATGTCGACGCGCGTGTTCACCTGGGTCTGACCGATGCCGTCGATGAAATATTCGATCGGATCTTCGACGGTCAAAATATTGCGCGTCGCGTCGTTCAGGCGCGAGAGCGCCGCGTACAAGGTCGTGGTCTTGCCCGAGCCCGTCGGGCCCGTGACCAGCAGGATGCCGTTCGGTTTGTGGATCAAGGCATCGACGAGTGCGGTGGTCGCATCGTCCATGCCGAGTTGCCCGAGATTGAGTCGTCCGGCCTGCTTGTCGAGCAGGCGCAGCACGACGCGCTCGCCATGACCCGACGGGATCGTCGACACGCGCACGTCGACCGCGCGCCCGGCGACTTTGAGGCCGATGCGCCCGTCTTGCGGCAAACGCTTCTCGGCGATGTCGAGCTTCGACATCACCTTGATGCGCGACACCATCGCCGCCGCCACCGCGCGTCGCGTCTGCAGCACTTCGCGCATCACGCCGTCGATGCGAAAGCGCACGACGAGACGGTTTTCATAGGGCTCGATGTGGATGTCCGAGGCGTTGTCCTTGATCGCCTGCGTCAGCAACGCGTTGATGAGTCGGATGATCGGCGCATCGTCTTCGCTCTCGAGCAGATCGGTCTGTTCTGGCAACTCCTGCGCGAGAAAGGCGAGGTCGGTGTCGCCGTCGAGATCATCCGCGGCGATGCGGGCGTCGCTGCCGGCTTCGTAGGCGCTGCGCAGCAGGGCATCGAAGGCGTCGTCACTCACTTGCGAAAGACGCAGCGGCAGGCGCAGGTGTCGACGCGCTTCGGCGAGCGCAGTCGGTGCGACGTCGGCGCGCATGACGCCGTGTGCCGCGCCACCGCTGACGCTTTGAACCAGTACGCCGTGACGTCGCGCGAACGCGAGCGGCAGCGTGGTGCTCACTGACGCGGCTCCACGGTGACCGGCGGCTTCGTCGGGCCCGTCGGCGCGCTCGTCGGTGCGATCGGTGCCGTCGGCGCGGGCGCAGGCGTCGGCGCGGGCGGCAACTCGGGCAGCACGCTGCGCTTCTCGCCCGGCAACAGCGGCAGCACCTCGTAGCGCGCCCCCATCTTCAGCTGCTGATCACGGATGTAGTTGTACTTCTGATTGGTTTCGAGCGTGGCATCGACGCCGTCGTGCAGGATGCGCGGCTGGATGAACACCATCAGATTCGTCTTGGTTTTTTTGGCGCTGCGGGTACGGAAGGCTTCGCCCAGCACCGGGATGCGACCGAGGTAGGGCACGCGTTGCTCGCCGCCGGTCTGCGTATCCTGGATGAGCCCGCCGAGCACCACCGTGCCGCCATCTTCGATCAACACGTTGGTGTTGATGGTGCGCTTGTTGGTGACGAGGTCGACCGCGCCCGCGCTCGTGCTCGCGATGCTCGAGCTTTCCTGCTCGATCTTCAGCATCACGGCATTGCCTTCGTTGATCTGCGGCGTGATCTTCAAAATCGTGCCGACTTCCTGACGCTGGATGGTCTGGAACGGATTCAGGTTCGAGCCCGTGTTCGCGCCCGTGCTCGTATAACGCCCGGTGAGGAAGGGCACTTCCTGCGCCACTTTGATCTCGGCCTGCTGGTTGTCCATGGTCACGATCGACGGCGTGGCGATGATGTTGGTGTTCGCATCGCCGCGCAGCGCGCGCAGCACGGCGGCAAAATTCACGCCCGAATCGCGCAAACGTCCGACGCCGACGGTGGTGCCGCTCGGCACCGACGAGAGCGTCGAAGGATCATTCGCCGCGCGCGCCAGATCGATGATGCTGATGCCGCCGATCGGCTGGACGAAGCCGCCGACCACCGAATTGCGGTTGCTGCCGTCGAGCGCCCAGTTCACGCCGAGCTCGGACGATTTGTCGGCGGTGACTTCGACGATGATCGCCTCGACCAACACCTGCGCGCGGCGGATGTCGAGTTTGTCGACCACCGCCATGAGCGCGTTCATGGTTTTGGCGGGTGCGGTCACCACGAGTGCGTTGGTTTCGGGTTCGGCCCAGATCACCGTGTTGCGCTCGCCCGAGGCGCTGCTCGCACCGGCTGCGCCGCCGGCTGCGGGCGCCGTCGTGCCGGTGACTTGTTCTTTGAGTTTCGCGGCGATTTTTTCGGCGTCGGCATAGCGCAGATAGCGCACGCGCGTGTCGCCGCCGTTGGCGAGCGGGGTGTCGAGGTAGGCGATCAGCGTGCGCGCGCGCAGCCGCTGCGTTTTCTCGCCGGCGAGCAAAATGCTGTTCGACCGTTCGTCCGACACCACGCGCAGCGGCGCGACGCCGCTCTCGGCGCTCGCCTGACCCTGATTGAGCGCCGTCATCGTGCGCACGACTTCGGCGGCCGAGGCGTTTTGCATCGGCACGACTTCGATGTCGGTGTCGGTTTCCTGATCGATGCGACGGATGATGCGCAGCATGCGATTGACGTTGTTGGCGCGATCGCTGAGCACCAACATGTTCGACGACGGGTACGCGGCCAGATGCGCCTGCTGCGGCATCAAAGGTCGCAGGATCGCCACCAGCTGCGCCGCGCTCACGTTCTTCACGCCGACGACCTGCGTGACGATTTCATCCGAGGTCGCGCTGACGCGATCGGGCAAATCGTTGCCGGGCAGGGTGCGCGCGTTGGCGTCCGGAATCACTTTGACGGTGTTGCCCGACGGCACGGCGACGAAGCCGTGCACCTGCAAGAGCGCGAGGAACGCTTCGTAGAACGCATCCGGCGTCATCGGCGTCGACGACAGCAGCGTCACCTGCGCGCGCACGCGCGGATCGACGATCATGTTGCGGCCGGTCGCTGCGGCCACCGCTTCGATCACCTGCGTGATGTCCGCATCTTTGAAGTTCGGCGTGATGCGCTGGCCGTTGGCCGCGGCATTCTGTGCCTCGCTCGGGCTCGCGAACGTCACGAGCATCGCGGCGCAAAGGCAGATCAAGGTGCGTTGCAACATGCAGACTCCGGTAGAGATCGTCATTCGCCCGGACGGCGTTCGGCGCGCGCGCGTTCGTCGGCTACGATAGGTGAATTCGGTTCGGGCGTCTGCGTTTCCACGCTGCGCAACGCCTGTTCGATATCGAGCGTCAGGTTCTGCTCCCGCCCCTCGCGCGAGAGGGTGACGGTCACGCGCCCGGCGCTCGCGAGCGTGCCCATGATCTCCTCGCCGCGCGCGGCGCCGTCGAGCGGCACCTGATTGAGGGCGGTGAGCAGATCGCCGGGTTTCAGGCCGAGCGCCTTGAATACTTTCTCGTTGCTACCCGGGTACACCCGAAATCCTCGCGTCGCGCCGTCGGCCAGCACCTGCTGCCAGCGTAAGGCCTGACCGATGGCATTCGGATTACGCGCCAGCACGTCGCGGGCGCGGTCGAGTTGGGCCGCGGGCCCGGGGCCGGGCGAGGCGGCGGCGGTACCGGCCCAAGGGGCGGCGCGCTGGGGCAGGGTGAGCGTCTCGTAACCGCCGTTGTGTTCGAGCAATACCCGATCCGGGTAGACGGCCTTCAGGGTGGCGCCGCCGGGCAGCGCCGCGCCGACGGCGTGCAAGCGGGCGTTCGCGGCGGTTTCGCCGACGATCGCGTAGCCCGCCTGTGGATCGGTGCGTGCGAACACCCCGGCGAGCACCAGCGGCAGGCTGGTCGGCGGCGCATGGTCGGGATCGGCGCTGCCGGTCGGCATGGCCGTATTGGCCAGCGGGCCGAAGAGTTGCGCCGCGCTGATCGCCGCCAGATCCACCGCCGGGCGGTTGGCGGCGCGCGTCGGGGTGAGGGCGGCCGCACTTGGCGTGCGGGCGCCTGAGCGCCCCGTGATCCAGTGCGCAAGCTGCAGCGCGGTCGCGAACGTGAGCGCCACCATCACGATTTGCGGGGCGCGCACGCTGAACTTCGACGGGGCAGTCATGTGCGGATGATACTAGTCCGCGATAGTGCGTGTCGCAGGCTTGAGTTGTGGGGTCGGCGCCCCTATAAAAGGCTCATGTCCGGCGAAGCGCAACGACCCGATTTCGACACCTCCGTGGCCGAGGCCTCGCCCGAGGTCAAACAGCCCCCCCTGTATCAGGTCGTGTTGATCAACGACGACTACACGCCCATGGAATTCGTGGTGGATGTGCTCGAGAGATTTTTCGGTCTCAATCGCACCCAAGCCACGCAGGTCATGCTCGAAGTGCACACCCGCGGCAAGGGTGTGTGCGGCGTCTACACGCATGATATCGCCGAAACCAAAGTTGCCCTTGTCACCCGTTATGCACGCGACCATCAGCACCCGCTGATGTGCTCCCTCGAGGAAGCCTGATGCTCTCCAGCGAACTCGAAACCTGCCTCAACCAGGCGTTCACCTTGGCGCGCGAGGCGCGTCATGAATTCCTGACCGTCGAGCACCTGCTCTACGCCATCGCCGACACGCCTGCGGTGCGCGAGGTCTTGCGCGCCTGCGGCGGCGATCCCGACCGGTTGCGGAGCGATCTCATCGACCACATCACGCGCAACACGCCGCAATTGCCGCAGGGCGAGGAGCGCGAAGTGCAGCCGACGCTCGGTTTCCAGCGGGTGTTGCAGCGCGCGGTGTTCCACGTGCAGTCGAGCGGCCGCAAAGAAGTCGCCGTCACCAACGTGCTGGTGGCGATCTTCGGCGAGAAGCAGAGTCACGCCGTGTTTTTGCTTGCGCGCCAGGACGTCGCACGGCTCGACGTCGTCAACTACATCTCGCACGGCATGTCGAAGGGTGCGGACGAAAAGCCCGACGCGCGCGAGTCGGCGCCCGGTGCCGCCTTGGGTGGCGAGCGCGAGGCCGAGGCCAGCGCGCTCGACAAATACACCACCAATCTCAATCGTCAGGCCGAAGAGGGCAAGATCGACCCGCTCATCGGTCGTCAGACCGAACTCGAGCGGACCATCGAAATTCTTTGCCGTCGGCGCAAGAACAACCCGCTGTACGTCGGCGAAGCAGGCGTCGGCAAGACCGCCATCGCCGAGGGTCTCGCGCGTCGCATCGTCGAGAAGCAAGTGCCCGAAGTGCTCGCCGATGCCACGATCTACTCGCTCGACATGGGCTCGCTGATCGCCGGCACCAAATATCGCGGCGACTTCGAAAAGCGCCTGAAGGGCGTGCTCGCCGAACTCAAGAAGCAGCCGGGTGCGGTGCTCTTCATCGACGAAATCCACACCATCATCGGCGCCGGGGCGGCCTCCGGTGGCGTGATGGATGCTTCGAACCTCATCAAGCCCGTGCTCAGCAACGGCGAGTTGCGCTGCATCGGCTCCACGACCTACAGCGAATATCGCGGCATCTTCGAAAAAGACCACGCGCTCGCGCGTCGCTTCCAGAAGATCGACGTGGTCGAACCCACCGTCGCCGAAACCATCGAGATCCTGAAGGGGTTGCGCAGCCGCTTCGAAGACCATCATCAGATCAAATACACCGATGGCGCGCTGAAGGCCGCGGCCGAACTTGCCGCGCGTCACATCAACGATCGTCACCTGCCCGACAAGGCCATCGACGTCGTCGACGAAGCCGGTGCGCGCTTGCGCTTGAAGCCGGCGGCCGAGCGTGAAGACACGGTCGACGTGCATCACATCGAAGAAGTCGTCGCCCGCATCGCGCGCATTCCGCCGAAGACCGTGTCGACCAACGACAAAGAAGTGCTGCGCAATCTCGAGCGCAACCTCAAGCTCGTCATCTACGGGCAGGACAAAGCGGTCGAAACGCTCTCCGCCTCGATCAAGATGGCGCGCTCGGGCTTGGGCGATGAGCGCAAGCCCGTCGGCAGTTTCCTCTTCGCCGGTCCGACCGGGGTCGGCAAGACCGAAGTCACGCGCCAACTCGCCATCGCGCTCGGCATCGAATTCATCCGCTTCGACATGTCGGAATACATGGAGCGGCACACTGTCTCGCGTCTGATCGGCGCGCCCCCGGGTTACGTCGGTTTCGATCAGGGCGGCTTGCTCACCGAAGCGATCACCAAGCACCCGCATGCCGTGCTGCTGCTCGACGAAATCGAGAAAGCGCACCCCGACGTGTTCAATCTTTTGCTGCAAGTGATGGATCACGGCACGCTCACCGACAACAACGGTCGCAAAGCCGATTTCCGTCACGTCATCATCGTGATGACCACCAACGCGGGTGCGGCCGACATGGCGCGTGCGGCGATCGGCTTCACGCAGGCCGACAACACCAGCGACGGCATGGAAGCGATCAAAAAACTGTTCTCGCCCGAGTTCCGCAACCGCCTCGATGCGGTCATCCAGTTCGGCGGGCTCGACGAGCGCACCATCGAGCGCGTGGTCGACAAGTTGTTGCTCGAGATCGAATCGCAGCTCGAGAGCAAGCGCGTCGCGCTGTCGCTCGACGATGCCGCGCGCCGCTGGATCGCGACCAAAGGCTACGATCCGAAGATGGGTGCGAGGCCGATGGCGCGCATCATCCAGGATTACATCAAGCGACCGCTCGCCGAAGAATTGCTCTTCGGCAAACTCGTCGGTGGTGGTCAGGTGCGCGTGAGCGTGAACGCGGACGCATCGGCGCTGCAGCTCGACTGCGTGCCGAACGAAGAACCCGAGTTGGTGTGAGCGGCGGCCGCCTCAGCGGCCGCGGTAGACGATGCGACCTTTGGTGAGATCGTAGGGCGTCACTTCGACGGTGACCGTGTCGCCGGTGAGAATGCGGATGTAGTTCTTGCGCATCTTGCCCGAGATGTGCGCCGTCACGACGTGCCCGTTCTTCAGCTTCACGCGAAAGGTGGTGTTCGGCAGCGTCTCGACGACTTCGCCGTCCATCTGAATCGCGTCTTCTTTCGACATCGGTTTGCGGGCACCCCTAAAAACGAAGCGCGGATTCTGCCCAAATGCGCACTGCTAAGCAAATCAAGCCGTTCCGGGCGCGCGCCAACGGTCCGATTCGGCCGCATATCGGGTGACGATCGGCAGGAATTCGCCGCGCGCGAGGGCGCGGCTGCCCAACGAACTCAAGTGGCGCGTACGCATCTGGCAGTCGATCAGCCGGGTGCCGCCGGCGAGCGCTGCGCGCACCAAGGCCGACAGCGCCACCTTCGATGCGTCGTTCTCGCGCGAGAACATCGATTCGCCGAAGAACACCGCACCGAGCTGCACGCCGTAGAGACCCCCGACCAATTGCCCGGCCTGCCAGGTTTCGATGCTGTGTGCGATGCCGAGCCGATGCAGCGCGAGATAGGCCGCGCGCATTTCGGCGGTGATCCACGTGCCGCTCTCGCTCTCGCGCGGCGCCGCACAGGCGTCGATCACGGCCTCGAAGGCGCTGTCGCTGCGGATCTCGAAGCCCGCGTTGCGTTCGCGCTTGGCGAGGCTGCGCGAGCGTTTGAACTCCTCGGGCAGCAGCACTTCGCGCGGGTCAGGACACCACCACAGGATCGGCTGCCCCGGCGAGTACCACGGAAAGATTCCGCGTCGGTATGCGGCGATCAGGCGCGCGGGACGCAGATCGCCGCCCGCGGCGAGCAAGCCTGGCGGATCGTCGAGCACCGCCTCGGCGGGCGGGAAGGCGTCCGGGTCACCCTCGGGCGCAAGCCAGGTGATGCGTTTCACGGTGCGCGAAACGGTACGTGCGTGCGGACTTCCGCGGCGTAGTCGTCGATCGCATCGCCCTCGCGGCGCAGGAAATCGGCGATCGCCGTTTTGAAGCGGGGATCTTTGATGCGATGCGCCGAGTACACGGTCGTCGGCTCGAAGCCGCGGCTGACTTTGTGTTCGCCCTGCGTGCCCGGTTCGAAGCGCTGCAGGCCGTGCTCGATGCAGAACTCGACGCCTTGGTGATAGCAGGTTTCGAAATGCAGGCTGTGAAAGTCGTCGATGGCGCCCCAATATCGACCGTACAGCGTATCGGCACTTTTGAAGAACACCGCGACCGCGACGATGCGCGTGCCGACCCGCGCGAACTTGAACAGCATCGACTCGCCGAGCGTCGCGGCGAGCTCGAAAAAACAGGCGCGATCGAGATACGGCTCGTTGCCGTGCCGCAGGAAGTTGACGCGATGCAGCTCGAAAGCGGCATCGATCTCCGCTTCGCTCGCGCGATTGCCGAACACCGTGTCGAACTCCACGCCCGCTTCGGCCACGCGGCGTCGTTCGCGTTTGGCTTTTTTGCGCTTGTCGGCGGAGAAGGTCGCCAAAAAATCGTCGAAGTCGCGATAGCCGCGATTGCTCCAATGAAATTGGCAGTCGCGTCGCAGCAGCCAAGCGTCGTGCTCCAGCACGGCTCGATCGCGCGCATCGGGGAACAGGACGTGCGCCGTTTGCAGGCCGAGCGTGTCGGCTTGTGCGCCGAGCGCCTCGAGCAGCTTGCGTGCGGTCGATGCGTGATCGAGATCCGCGCGCACCAGCAGTCGCGGCCCGGTCGCCGGCGTGAAGGGCACGGCCACCACGAGCTTCGGGTAGTAGGCGAGGCCGGCGCGCGCGTATGCCTGTGCCCACGCAAAATCTAATACGAACTCGCCGTAGGAATGTCGTTTGAGCCAGGCGGGCGCGGCGGCCGCGAGGCCCCGATCATCGTGGAGGGTGACGAACCACGGCTGCCAGCCGCTGGCGCCGCCCACGCGGCCGGTTTTCTCGAGCGCGTGCAGGAAGGCGTGCCGCACGAACGGTTGCGAGCCGTCGGACAAAGCATCCCACGCCGCGGCCTCGAGCGACGCGATTTCTTCGACCACCGCGACGCGCACGGCGGCGCGCCCTCAGCGCCGGTCGACGCGGTCGAGGTAGCGATCGGCGTCGAGCGCCGCCATGCAGCCGGACCCTGCCGAGGTGATCGCCTGCCGATAGACGTGATCGGCGACGTCGCCGGCGGCGAATACGCCTTCGACGCTCGTCTGCGTGGCATCGCCACGCGTGCCCGATTGCACGGCGAGATAGCCGTCGTGCATCTCGAGTTGACCGCGGAAAATCTCGGTGTTCGGCGTATGGCCGATGGCGATGAACACCCCGGTCACCGCCAAATCTTCGCTGCCGCCGTTCGTGCCGTGTACGCGCAGGCCGGTGACGCCCGAGTCGTCGCCGAGCACGCGGTCGACCGCATGGTTCCAGAGGATGCGCACTTTGCCTTCGCGCTCTTTGGCGAACAGTCGATCCTGCATGATCTTCTCGGCGCGCAGCGAATCGCGCCGGTGCACCAGCGTCACGTGTGCGGCGATGTTCGCGAGGTACAGCGCCTCTTCGACGGCCGTGTTGCCGCCACCGACCACCGCGACGTTCTGGCCGCGGAAGAAAAAGCCGTCGCAGGTCGCGCAGGCCGACACGCCCCGACCCTTGAACGCTTCTTCGGATTCGAGACCGAGATAGCGTGCCGATGCGCCCGTGGCGATGATCAGCGCGTCGCAGGTGTATTCGCCGAGCTCGCCGATCAGGCGAAACGGACGCCGGTCGAGCTCTGCCGTGTGGATGTGATCGCCGACCATCTCGGTGCCGAAGCGCAGCGCGTGCGCCTTCATGCGCTCCATGAGCGCGGGGCCGAGCAGGCCGTGCGCATCGCCCGGCCAGTTGTCGACTTCGGTGGTGGTCATGAGTTGGCCGCCTTCCTGCAAGCCCGCGATGAGCATCGGGGCGCGGTTGGCGCGCGCGGCGTAGACGGCGGCCGAATAGCCGGCCGGGCCGGAGCCGAGGATGATGAGTTTGCGGTGGGTCGTGGTCATGGGCGAATGGTAGGGGTTCCGCGCGGCCCGCGCCACGTGCGGAAATGTTAGAATCCGCCGCGCCGAAATCCGGTTTTCGCAGCGAGAATCCCACACCTTGGCCGACACTGCAGCGCAGGGCGACCAGTCCCGCTTCACTCGCACCGTCCTGCGCGCCTTGCGCGAGGCGGCGGTCATCGTCACCGGCGTGCTCGCGCTGACGCTCGCCGCCGCGCTCATCACCTACGACCCGCGCGACCCCGGGTTCTCCTTCACCGGCGAAGGTTCGGCTGAAATCGGCAATCTCATCGGCCGACGCGGCGCATGGCTCGCCGACACGCTGCTGTTCCTGTTCGGATTTCCGGCCGCGTTGTTTCCCGTGATGCTCGCGGCGTCCTGCTGGCTCATGTTCCGCACGCGCGATGAGGACGAAGAGCCCGCATCGCGCGCCAACACGCTCGTGAGGGCGGGCGGTTTCGTGTTGTTGCTCGCCTCGAGCTGTGCGCTGGCAACCTTGCATTGGCCGCCCGGCGTGTTGCGTCAGAGTGCGGGCGGCGTGATCGGCGGTCTGGTCGGCGACTGGATGCGCGCGAACTTCAATTTCGTCGGTGCGACGCTGTTGTTGCTCGCTACCACCATGGTCGGCATCGCGCTCGCCTTCGGCGTCTCCTGGCTCAACGTCATCGACCGCCTGGGCGCGGGTTTCTGGACGGGCATCGAATGGATGCGCAATCGTCGCCTCGAACGTCGCGATGTCGCCGTCGGTGAAGAGAACAAAGCCGCACGCAAGGAAGTCGTCGAAGCCGAAACCAAAAAAGTCGCGGCGCGCCCGAAGCCGCGCATCGAAGCGCCGGCGCCGCAGGTCGAGAAGAGCGCGCGCGTCGACAAAGAGCGGCAAGTGCCGCTGTTCACCGCCAAAGGCGGCGATCTGCCGCCGCTGCAGTTGCTCGACGATGCACCGACCCGCGAAGCGGGCTATTCGGCCGAGGCGCTCGAGGCGATGTCGCGCCTCGTCGAACTCAAACTCAAAGATTTCGGCGTCGAAGTGGAAGTCGTCGCCGTGCTGCCCGGGCCCGTGGTCACGCGCTTCGAGATGCGCCCGGCGCCGGGCGTCAAGGCGAGTCAGATCAGTTCGCTCTCCAAAGATCTGGCGCGTGCGCTGTCCGCGATCAGCGTGCGCGTCGTCGAGGTGATCCCCGGCAAGTCCGTGATGGGTCTCGAAATCCCGAACGAGAAGCGCGAGATCGTCACGCTCGGCGAGATCGTGAAGTCCAAGACCTACGACGAAGTCGCCTCGCCGCTCGCACTCGCGCTCGGCAAGGACATCGGCGGGGCGCCCGTCGTCGCCGATCTGCAGAAGATGCCGCATTTGCTCGTCGCCGGTACCACAGGGTCTGGCAAGTCGGTGGCGATCAACGCGATGGTGCTGTCGATGCTCTACAAGAGCTCGGCCGAAGACGTGCGCCTCATCATGATCGACCCGAAGATGCTCGAGTTGTCGGTATATGAAGGCATTCCGCATCTGCTCGCGCCCGTGGTCACCGACATGAAGCAGGCGGCGAACGCGCTGCGCTGGTGCGTCGCCGAAATGGAGCGACGCTATCAGCTGATGGCGGCGCTCGGCGTGCGCAACATCGCCGGCTTCAACCGCAAGGTGAAGGACGCGATCGACGACAAGAAGCCGATCAAAGATCCGGTGATGATGCAGCGCGCTTCGATGGATCCGAACTTCGATCAGAAGACCATTCCGGATCTTGTGCCCTTGCCGTTCGTCGTCGTCATCATCGACGAGCTTGCCGATCTCATGATGATCGTCGGCAAAAAGGTCGAAGAGTTGATCGCGCGCCTTGCGCAAAAGGCGCGTGCCTCGGGCATCCACCTCGTGCTCGCGACGCAGCGCCCCTCGGTCGACGTCATCACCGGTCTCATCAAAGCCAATATCCCCTGCCGCATCGCTTTCCAGGTGTCCGCAAAAGTCGACTCGCGCACCATCCTCGATCAAGGCGGCGCCGAATCTTTGCTCGGCCACGGCGACATGTTGTATCTGCCCTCGGGTTCGTCGATGCCGACGCGCGTGCACGGTGCCTACGTCTCCGACCAGGAAGTGCATCGCGTGGTCGAGGCGCTGCGCAAAGCCGGCGCACCCGATTACATCGAAGAAGTGCTCTCGGGGCCGCGCGGTCCCGTGCCCGGTCTCGCCCCCGAAGAGGGTGAGGGCGGCGAGGCGGGCGATGCCGAGCAGGATGCGTTGTACGACGAGGCCGTCAAAATCGTCGTCACCGAACGCAAGCCCTCGATCTCCTACGTGCAGCGGCGCTTGAAGATCGGCTACAACCGCGCCGCGCGTCTCATCGAATCCATGGAAGCGGCCGGTCTCGTCGGACCGCTGCAATCGAACGGTGGTCGCGAAATTCTCGTGCCGCCGCCGGCGGGCGAGTGAGCCTGCAACGGGCTCGGGTGCGCCTCGTCGCCGCGGCGCTCGGGCTCGCCTGTGCCGTGGCCTCTGCCGCGCCCGCCGACACGGCGCTCGATCGATACCTCGACGGTTTGCGTGCCTGGCGCGCGAGCTACACCCAGACGCTCACCGATGCGCGCGGGCGTGCACGCGGCGAGACGCAAGGCGTGTTGCTGATCCAGCGTCCGGGCAAATTTCGATGGGAGAGCGCGCCGCGCGGCGCCACCGCGACGGCGCAGCTGATGATCGCCGACGGTCGAAATCTTTGGTTCTACGACCGCGATCTCGAACAGGTGACCGTGAAGCCCGCCGCGCGCGCCTTGAGCGCGACGCCCGCGGCGCTGCTGTCCGGCGCTGCGCCCCTGCGTGAGGCCTTCGGCGTCGAGGCGAAGGGTCAGCGCGACGGGCTCGAGTGGGTGGCCGTGCAACCGAAGAGCGTCGATGCCGAATTTCGCAGTGCGCGATTCGGATTCGCGGGTCTCGAACTACGCCGTCTCGAGATCGACGACAAACTCGGTCAGCGTGCCGAGCTGCGTTTCGCGCGCAGCGAACGCAACGGCGAGGTACGCGCCGACGAGCTCGCGTTCGCCACGCCGGCGGGCGTCGACGTGATCGGCAAGCCGGTGCAGTGATGACGGCCTTCCGCCAACTGCGACTCGCGCGACTCTGGTTTTTGATCGGCAGCGTGCTGATCGCGGTGACTTTGTATTTCGCCTTGAAGCCGGGTGGTCCGCCGGCCGGGTTCCCGTACGCCGACAAGGTCTATCACGCCAGCGCTTTCTTCCTGCTCTCGGCCTGGTTCGCCGGGCTGTTCGAACGGCGCGCGTATCTTTGGCTCGCCGCCGCGATGTTGGTGCTCGGCATCGGCATCGAAATCGCGCAATACCTCATGCCCTACGGTCGCACGGCCGAAGTGGGCGACGTCCTGGCCGACGCTGTCGGCATGGTCCTCGGGCTGTTGCTCGCCGTGCTGTTGCGCGATTCCTTGTTCGCGAGAATCGAGAAGTGGCTCACGCCGAATTGACCCGACCGCTGGCCGACCGCATGCGGCCACGCGATCTCGAGGAGATCGTCGGCCAGACGCACGTCCTCGGCCCCGGCAAACCCTTGCGGCAGGCCGTGGAATCAGGCACCCCGCATTCGTTCATTCTTTGGGGACCGCCGGGCACCGGCAAGACCACGCTCGCGCGGCTCGTCGCCCAGCGCTCGAACGCGCAGTTCATCGCGCTCTCGGCCGTGATGGCGGGCGTCAAAGACGTGCGTGCCGCCGTCGAGCGTGCGCAGACCGAGCGCGCCGCGGGGCGGGGCACGGTGTTGTTCCTCGATGAAGTGCATCGCTTCAGCAAATCGCAGCAAGACACGTTTTTGCCGTATCTCGAGGACGGTACGCTGACCTTCATCGGCGCGACCACCGAGAACCCGTCCTTCGAAGTCGTCGGCGCTTTGCTCTCGCGCGCCCGCGTCTATGTGCTGAAATCTTTGCAAGCCAAAGATCTCGTCGTGCTGTTGCAGCGCGCGCTCGCCGATGAGGCGCGCGGTCTGGGTGCGCGCCATTTGGCGATCGAGCCCGAGGCGCTGCAGTTGCTGGCCGAAGCGGCCGACGGTGATGGTCGCCGCGCACTCAACATGCTCGAGATCGCGGCCGATCTCGCCGTCGAGCTCGATGGCCGCGCAACCATACAGCTTGCAGCCGCGCGCGAAGTCGCCGGTGGCACGCGACGACGCTTCGACAAAGGTGGCGAAGCGTTCTACGACCAGATCTCCGCGCTGCACAAATGCGTGCGCGGCACCGACCCCGATGCGGCGCTCTATTGGCTCGCACGCATGCTCGATGGTGGCTGCGATCCGGCCTATCTCGCGCGGCGCATCACGCGCATGGCCGTCGAGGACATCGGGCTTGCCGACCCGCGCGGTTTGCAGATGGCGCTCGATGCCTGGCAGGCGCACGAGCGCATGGGCAGCCCCGAGGGCGACCTCGCGCTCGCCAATGCGGTCGTCTATCTCGCCTGCGCGCCGAAGAGCAACGCCGTTTATGCGGGCTTCGGCGAGGCCCGTCGCGATGTCGAGCAGTTCGGTTCGCTCGAGGTGCCGTTGCGCTTGCGTAACGCGCCGACCAAACTCATGAAAGAGCTCGACTACGGCAAAGGCTATCGTTACGCGCACGACGAGCCCGACGCCTATGCGCGTGGCGAGCGCTATTTGCCCGACGAGCTGCCCGACCGCCACTATTACCGTCCGGTCGCGCGCGGCCTCGAAATACGCATCGCCGAGGCTTTGCAGCGCTTGCGCGGTGGTGGAGGGAACAAACCATGAACTGGATGCTGGTCGCCGCAGGCGGTGCGCTCGGGAGCCTGGCGCGTTATGCGCTCGCACGCGGCGTACCCGGCGTGCCGGGCGAGTGGCCGCTCGCTACAATGGCCGCGAACCTGCTCGGCAGTTTCGTGATCGGCTTCGCCGCGGTGCTCATCGCCGCGCGCGGTGCGGGTCACGAAGAGGCACTACGGCTGTTTTTCATGACCGGCGTGCTCGGGGGTTTCACCACGTATTCGGCGTTCGCGCTCGAAACCGTGACGTTGGCGGGCGAGGGCGCATGGCCGCGCGCGTTTGCATATTTGATCGCGACCGTCGTCGGCTGTGCGTTGCTTGCGCAAGCCGGTCGGGTCGTCGGTTCGCTTTTGACGGAGATTTGACGTGCTCGATTCAAAACAACTACGCACCGACACCGAAAACGTCGCACGCAATCTCGCGCGTCGCGGCTACAAACTCGACCTCGAGGCGTTCCGCGCGCTCGAAGAGCGTCGCAAGCAGGCGCAGGTCGAAGCCGATCGCGTGCGTGCCGAGCGCAATGCGAATGCCAAAGCCGTCGGCATGGCCAAAGGCAAAGGTGAAGATGCGAGCACGCTGCTCGCGCGCGGCGAACAACTGACCGCCGAACTCGAACGCAGCGAAGCCGCGCTCGTCGCCGTGCAGGCCGAGTCGGACGAATGGTTGATGGGTTTGCCGAATCTGCTGCACGACTCGGTGCCCGAAGGTCGCGACGAAAGCGCCAACCTCGAAGTGCGCCGTCACGGCACGCCGCGCCAGTTCGACTTCACGCCGCTCGATCATGTCGATCTCGGCGTCAAACTCGCCGGGCTCGATTTCGACGCCGCCGCGCGCATTTCGGGCGCGCGCTTCGTCGTGTTGCGCGGTGCGCTCGCGAGACTCCATCGCGCACTCGCGCAGTTCATGCTCGACCTGCACACCAGCGAGCATGGCTACCAGGAAATCTACGCACCGTATCTCGTGTCGGCCGCCGCGCTAACCGGTACCGGTCAGTTGCCGAAGTTCGAGCAGGATTTGTTCGCGGTGCGCGGCGAGCGCCCGCTGTATCTGATTCCGACCGCCGAAGTGCCCGTCACCAATCTCGTGCGCGAGCAGATCATCGCGCCCGAACAATTGCCCATGCGCTATGTCGCGCACACGCCGTGCTTTCGCTCCGAAGCGGGCGCGGCGGGCAAAGATACGCGCGGCCTCATTCGTCAGCACCAGTTCGACAAGGTCGAGCTCGTGCAGATCGCCAAGCCCGCCGAGTCGTACGCAGCGCTTGAAAGCCTGACCTCGCACGCCGAAGAAGTGTTGAAGCGCCTCGAGCTGCCGTATCGCGTGCTCGCGCTGTGCGCCGGCGACATCGGCTTCGGCAGCGCCAAAACCTACGACCTCGAAGTGTGGTTGCCGGGGCAGGGCAAATATCGCGAGATTTCCTCGTGCAGCAATTGTGAGGCGTTCCAGGCGCGACGCATGCAGGCGCGCTGGCGCAACCCCGAAACCGGCAAACCCGAACCGCTGCACACCTTGAACGGCTCCGGCGTCGCCGTCGGTCGCGCGCTCGTCGCCGTGCTCGAGAACCACCAGAACGCCGACGGCAGCATCAACATCCCCGCCGCGCTGCGTCCCTACATGGGCGGATCGGATAAACTATCGCCCGCCGTTTGATCGACATCTTGTGAAGGAGAGGTGGCAGAGCGGTTGAATGCACCGGTCTTGAAAACCGGCGGCCCCTCACGGGGCTCGTGAGTTCGAATCTCACCCTCTCCGCCAA
>JAFMJH010000025.1 GCA_017853555.1 Steroidobacteraceae bacterium | reverse complement strand
TCCTGCCGGTGCTGCCGCCCGATCTGCGTCCGCTCGTGCCGCTCGACGGCGGTCGGTTCGCGACCTCCGATCTCAACGATCTCTACCGCCGCGTCATCAACCGCAACAACCGCCTGCGTCGGCTGCTCGAGTTGAACGCGCCGGACATCATCGTGCGCAACGAAAAGCGCATGTTGCAGGAAGCGGTCGATGCGTTGCTCGACAACGGCCGTCGCGGCCGTGCGATCACGGGCACGAACAAGCGTCCGCTCAAGTCGCTCGCCGACATGATCAAAGGCAAGCAGGGTCGCTTCCGTCAGAATCTGCTCGGCAAGCGCGTCGACTACTCCGGCCGTTCGGTCATCGTGGTCGGTCCGACGCTGCGTCTGCACCAGTGCGGTCTGCCGAAGAAGATGGCGCTCGAACTCTTCAAGCCGTTCATCTTCCAGAAATTGCAGTTGCGCGGTGACGCCTCGACCATCAAGGCCGCCAAGCGTCTCGTCGAGCGCGAAGGGCCGGAAGTCTGGGACATCCTCGAAGAGGTGATCCGTGAACATCCGGTGCTGCTCAACCGCGCACCGACCTTGCACCGACTCGGCATCCAGGCGTTCGAGCCGGTGCTGATCGAAGGCAAGGCGATCCAGCTGCACCCGCTCGTCTGCACCGCGTTCAACGCGGACTTCGACGGTGACCAGATGGCCGTGCACGTACCGCTGTCGCTCGAAGCGCAGCTCGAAGCTCGTGCTTTGATGATGTCGTCGAACAACATCCTGTCGCCCGCCAACGGCGACCCGATCATCGTGCCGTCGCAAGACGTCGTGCTCGGTTTGTACTTCATGACGCGCGAGCGCATCGGCGCCAAGGGCGAGTGGATGATGTTCGCCGACGTCGGCGAAGTGCATCGCGCCTACGAAACCCGTCAGGTCGATCTGCAAGCGCGCGTCCAGGTGCGTATCGGCGAGACGCTGATCGTCGATGGCGTGAAGACGCCGCGTCGTCGTCTCGTGAAGACGACGGTCGGTCGCGCTTTGTTGTCGGACGTGTTGCCGGAAGGCATGTCGTTCGATCTCATCAACCAGGATATGACCAAGAAGACGATTTCGGCGACCATCAACGCCTGCTATCGCCAGCTCGGTCTCAAGGACACGGTGATCTTCGCCGACCGTCTGATGTACACGGGTTTCGCGTATGCGACCCGCGCGTCGGTGTCCTTCGGCGTCGACGACATCGTGATCCCCGAGCAGAAGGGCAAGATCGTCGCGGCGGCCGATCGCGAAGTCAAAGAAATCCAGGATCAGTACGCCTCGGGTTTGGTGACCAACGGCGAGCGCTACAACAAGGTCGTCGACATCTGGTCGCGCGCCAACGACCAAGTCGCCAAGGCGATGATGGAGAAACTCGGCAGTGAAGATGCCGTCGACTCCAAGGGTCAGAAGCAGCGTCAGAAGTCGTTCAACTCGATCTTCATGATGGCCGACTCGGGCGCGCGCGGCAGCGCGGCCCAGATCCGCCAGCTCGCCGGCATGCGCGGCCTCATGGCCAAGCCGGACGGTTCGATCATCGAGACGCCGATCACGGCGAACTTCCGTGAAGGCCTGAACGTTCTGCAGTACTTCATCTCGACGCACGGCGCGCGCAAGGGTCTCGCCGACACCGCACTCAAGACCGCGAACTCGGGTTACCTCACGCGTCGCCTCGTCGACGTGGCGCAGGATCTCGTGGTCACCGAGGTCGATTGCGGCACGACGAACGGTTTGACCGTGACGCCGCTCGTCGAAGGCGGCGACGTGGTCGAAGGCCTCGGCGAGCGCGTGCTCGGTCGCGTGGTCGTCGAAGACATTCTGAAGCCGGGCGGCAAGGGTGCGGTGCTGGTGCCCGCGGGCACCCTGATCGACGAAGCGCTGGTGCGCTTGCTCGAACAGCAGGGCGTCGATCAAGTGATGGTGCGTTCGCCGATCACCTGTGCGACGCGCTACGGCGTATGCGCCACGTGCTACGGGCGCGATCTCGCGCGCGGTCGCATCATCAACATCGGCGAAGCCGTCGGCGTCATGGCGGCGCAGTCGATCGGCGAGCCTGGCACGCAGCTCACCATGCGCACCTTCCACATCGGTGGTGCGGCATCGCGAGCGGCAGCGGCCTCCAGCGTCGAAGTGCGCAACAAGGGTACGCTGCGGTTCCACAACGTGAAGACCGTGGCCCACGAAAAGGGTCATCTGGTCGCCGTATCGCGATCGGGCGAAATCGGCGTGGTCGACGAGTTCGGCCGCGAGCGCGAGCGCTACAAGATCCCCTACGGTGCGCAAATCAACGTGCGTGAAGGCGTGCTCGTGGCAGCCGGTCAGTCGGTCGCGACCTGGGATCCGCATACGCATCCCGTGGTCAGCGAAGTGGCCGGTTTCCTCAAGTTCCAGGACTTCGTCGATGGCCTCACGGTCACGACGCAGGTGGACGAGGTCACGGGCTTGTCGTCGATCGTGGTGCAGGACAGCAGCAAGCAGCGCGGCGGCAAAGAATTGCGTCCGACCATCAAGCTGTTGAACGCGAAGGGCAAGGAAGTGCCGTTCGCGAATACCGAGATCCCGGCGATTTACACGCTGCCGGCCGGTGCGCTCGTGAGTCTCGAAGACGGTGCGAAGGTGTCGGTCGGCGACGTGATCGCGCGCATCCCGCAGGAATCGTCGAAGACGCGCGACATCACCGGCGGTCTGCCGCGCGTGGCCGATCTGTTCGAAGCGCGCAAGCCGAAGGATCAGGCGATTCTCGCCGAGAAGAGCGGCACGGTGAGTTTCGGCAAAGAAACCAAGGGCAAGCGTCGGCTCGTCATCACCGACGAAAAGAGCGAGAAGTACGAGGAGCTGATTCCGAAGTGGCGTCAGCTGAACGTGTTCGAGGGCGAACAAGTCGCGCGCGGCGAAGTGATCGCCGACGGCGAGCCTAATCCGCACGACATTTTGCGCCTGCAAGGCGTCGAGGCGCTCGCGAACTATCTCGTACGCGAAATCCAGGACGTCTATCGTCTGCAGGGCGTGAAGATCAACGACAAGCACATCGAAGTCATCATTCGACAGATGTTGCGCAAGGCCGAAGTGGTGAGCATCGGCGAGACGCCGTTGCTCAAGGGCGAGCAGCTCGATCGCTCGCGTGCGCTCGACATCAATGACCGGATGACCCGTGATGGCAAGGAACTCGCGAGTCTCACGCCGGTGTTGCTCGGCATCACCAAGGCGTCGCTGGCGACCGAGTCGTTCATCTCGGCGGCCTCGTTCCAGGAAACCACGCGCGTGCTCACCGAAGCTGCGGTGCGCGGCCTCAAGGACGATCTGCGCGGCCTGAAGGAAAACGTCATCGTCGGCCGACTCATTCCGGCGGGCACGGGCTTCGCCGCTCATGAGCATCGTCGTCGCAAGTTGGACGACCGGGGCGGCGGCTTCATGGACGTCAGCGGTGCCGGTGGCGATGCCGACGAATCTTCGGTGGGCGAAGAAGAGGGTGCGGCCGGTTGATCGAATCCGCTGCGGGGTGTTGCGGTAACGAGTGATGAGCGATTCGGAAAGGAAGGCGGAACAGGGCGCGGGCACGGCATCGTCGGGCGCCGTCGCGCGTGGTCCGCATCGCATGCCGCCGGGGCATCCGACCCCGGTGCGCGTGCTGTTGCGCGGCTTGGAGTTGATTCAAGTCCTGAATCGTCAGGGTCCGCTCACCACCGCTGCGCTCAGTCAAAAATTGCGGCTCGCGCGAACGACGGTCAACCGTTGCCTCGCGACCCTTGAAGCGCAGGGTTTCGTCGAGCGCGAGTCCGATTCGCGGCGCTTCAAACTCACCATCAAGGCGCGCACGCTCAGTCACGGTTTCGATCCGGTCACCGAGCGTCTCGAGCCGGTGCGTGCCCAACTGCATGCGGCGGCGACGCGGGTGCAATGGCCCATGACGGTGATGCGGTTTCGCTTCCCTGAAATGTTCATCGAAGATTCGACCGATCGCGAAAGCGGCTTCGCGGTCGAGTATTTCGAGCGCGGCATGACGATCCCCGTGCTCACCTCCGCTTCGGGGCGCGCTTTTCTCGCTTATTCGAGCGCCAAGGTGCGCGAGTCGGTCCTCGATCATCTCTGGCCCGTCCGTCCCGACGAGACGCAGGCCATCTGGCCCGATCGTGCGGCACTCGATCGCGAGCTCGCGGCCACGCGGGAACGCGGTTACGGCAAGTCGGTGCGGCCTTTGCGGCTGACCGAACAGGGCAGCCTTGCCGTGCCGATCATCGTCGAGGGTGAACCGGCGGCCGTGGTGGCCGTTCGCTTCGCGTTGTCGGCGGTGTCGTTCGACGATGCGCGCAAGCGTCTGTTGCCCGCCTTGCTCGAAGTCGCGCACTCCACGCATCTTTGATGCGCGCGGGCTGCACGCGCCGCCGCTGATGCACACCGCAGAACGACGCGCACTCGCGCAGATGCATTTCTGCGTGCTGCTGTGGGGCTTCACGGCCATCCTCGGCAAACTCATCAGCTTGCCCGCGGCCGCACTCGTGGTGTGGCGCATGGTGCTCGTCACCGGGATGTTGGCGGCGATTCCCGCGGTGTGGCGGGGTCTGCGCGCCATGAGCGTGCGCGGCATCGCGATCTACGCCGGCATCGGCGTCGTGCTCGCGCTGCATTGGCTGACGTTCTACGGCGCGATCAAGCTCGCCAATGCATCGGTTGCCGTGAGTTGCGTGGCGCTCGGCTCTATCTTCACGGCGATACTTGAGCCGTGGTTGACGCGACGTGCCCACGAGCGGCACGAGTTTCTGTTGGGTTTGATCGCCGTTCCGGGCGTCGTGCTGGTCGCCGGCGGCATCCCCGCGGGTATGCAGCTCGGGCTTGCGGTCGGCATCCTGTCGGCATTTCTGACGGCACTGTTGTCGACGCTCAACAAGCGCCACATCGGGGACGGCAGCGCGCTCGCGCTCACCTTCGTGCAAATCGGTGCGGGTGCGATCTTCGTCGCGCTCGGCATGTATCTTTTGCAGGGGTCGGAGAGTCTGACGACCTTGCCCGCCGGCGAGGATTTGCTCTGGTTGTTGTTGCTGGCCGTGGTCTGCACGTTGTTGCCGTACGTGCTGTGGCTGCGCGCTCTGCGGCACATCAGCGCCTTTGCGACCCAGCTCGCTCTCAATCTCGAACCGGTGTATGCGATTCTGATCGCGGCGCTGTGGTTCCGCGAAGATCGCGAGCTCACCGTGAGTTTTTACGTCGGGGTGCTGATCATCTTGTCGGCCGTCGCTCTGCAGCCCTTGTTGCGCAGGATCGACCGTCGCTAGCGTGATATCTTCGACCGAAGTCAGTTTTCAGCGTAGGAGTCTTCGATGGACGAGAAGTTGTTCGCGGCGATCGAATCCTTGCACGCGCCGTCCGACTGGGTGCATTTGGCAACGGTGTTGAAAGACGGTTCGCCGCACGTCACGCCGATGATGATGGGCGTCGATGCACCCTATCTGCTGTTCAGTCTCACCGGCAAGCAGAAGGTACGCAACCTCGAGCGCGATCCGCGCGCCTGCGTCGCGATCTCGAAGCCGACCGTCATGGCGCACGTGATCGTCTGGGGGCAGATCGAAATTCGTACCGACGACGAGGCACAGAAAATGTGGGAAGGGATGATCGTGCGCGCCTTCGGCGATGCCGGTCTCGGACAGCGCTCGCGCACGTTGTCACGCGACGGCACGATGCTCGGCGTGTTCACGCCGGAGCGGCATCGCATCTACGGGATCGAATCATGAGCGCCTCGTTGCAGATCGCCTCTTTGCAGGGCAAGGTCTCCGACGCCGAGTGGCAGCTGCGCTGCGATCTCGCCGCCGCCTATCGTCTGGTCGACGAATTCGGCTGGAGCGATTTGGTGTTCACGCACATCAGCGCACGCATGCCCGGACCGGAGCACCACTTTCTCATCAATCCGTACGGGCTCGCCTTCGACGAGATCACCGCCTCGTCACTCGTGAAGGTCGATGCCGCGTGCAACAAACTGCACGATTCGCCGTTCCCCGTGAACCCGGCGGGGTTCGTGATCCACAGCGCCGTGCATGAGGTGCGAGACGATGCCGGCTGCGTGCTGCACACGCACACGCGCGCCGGAGTCGCGGTGTCGGCACAGAAGGCGGGCGTGCTGCCGATTTCGCAGCAAAGTACCGCCGTCCTCGCCTCGCTCGCCTACCACGACTACGAAGGCGTCGCTTTTCGCCCGGATGAAAAACCGCGATTGCAGGCGGACCTCGGGCGCGCGAACTTTCTTTGCTTGCGCAACCACGGCTTGCTGACCGTAGGCCCGACCGTGGCGGATGCGTTCCTCGCCATGTACATCTTCGAGGCGACTTGCCAGATCCAGATCGCCGCGCAATCGGGCGGTGCGGAGCTGATTCCGGTGTCGCAGAGCATCATCGACGGCGTGGCCGAATCGGTGCGCGTCCAGACGGGCGG
Source organism: Steroidobacteraceae bacterium (assembly GCA_017853555.1). Classification (GTDB taxonomy): domain Bacteria; phylum Pseudomonadota; class Gammaproteobacteria; order Steroidobacterales; family Steroidobacteraceae; genus UBA964. Next base: position 20,377 of record JAFMJH010000025.1, on the reverse strand, counting down.
GATGGGCGGAAGATTCGTGTGGCCGACGCTGTTGCGTCGGCTCGAACGACGCGATCCTTCGTACCGCAGTTGAACGTGATGTCGCTGCCGTCGGCGCAGTTTTGGCGTACGCCGCCGAACGTGCGGCGCCGTTATGCCGAGTCGGGTGCGGGCCAAATTCACTACCGCATCGCGGTGCCCGAGCAGACGGCGCGCGTGCCGCTGCTGTGCATCCACCTCACGCCCAACTCCGGACGTGTCTACGCGCGTTTCATCGCCGAAATGGGACGGGATCGCTTGGCGATCGCCCCCGATACGCCGGGCTTCGGCGGGTCGAGTACGCCGGCTGAACCGCCGTCGATCGCTGCGCTCGCGTCGTTGCTCGGCGCGTTTCTGGATGGACTCGCGGCAGCGCACGACCTGCGACGCATCGACGTCATGGGTTATCACACGGGCTCCAAGATCGCTTTGGAGCTGGCGCGGCAACGACCGCAGCAAGTGCGACGGGTGGTGCTGGTGTCGGCACCGGTGTACACGGCGAGCGAACTCGACGCCCAACGCGCGACGCTGGCGGCGGCGGGTGGTGAGGTCCCGTTGCGCGACGGCTCGCATCTGCGTGAGCGGTGGCGCGGACATTGGCAGTTCAAAGATCCGCTCGCCGATGCGTGGTTCGTGCAGCGCGAAGTCGCCGAAGGACTGCGCGTCGCCGATAGCGCGTGGCGTACCTATCGCGCGGCGTTCGAGGTGCAACATGCCGAGGTGCTGCCACAGGTGGCGCAGCCCGTGTTGTTGCTCTGTCCGGACGACGATCTGGCGACACCGACGCGTCGCGCAGCAGCCTTGCTGCGCAACGGCCGATTTTTGCCCCTGCCCGGATGGGCGCACGGATTTCTCGACGTGCACACCGGCGAGGCGGCGATGCTGGTGCGCGAATTTCTGGACGGCCCCGCGGACGACACGCAGGCCGTAAACACGATCGCCAAGCCTGCACCTCCGGCGGCCTTGACGCCGCTCGCGGGCACGGCCGCCCGAGGCGCCTACCACGATGGACCGTCCGGACTTTTGCACTTTCGTCATGCCGGTCGTGCGGGCGGTGATCGACCGCCGTTGTATCTGCTGCACATGAGTCCGAACTCGAATCGCATCTTCGAGGCCCTGCAGCGTGCGATGGCGAGCGATCGCGAAGTCGTCGCCGTCGATACGCCGGGCTTCGGCGAATCGGAGCCGACCGACGCCGCACCGTCGATCGAAACGTATGCCGCTGCGGTCGCGGATCTGGCGCGTGCACGCGGCCACACGCAAATCGACGTACTCGGCTACCACACCGGCGCGATGACGGCGATCGCGCTCGCCGTCGCGCAGCCGCAGCGGGTACGCCGCGTGGTGCAGATTTCCTCGCCCGTGTTCACCGCTGCGGAACTTGCGAGTTTTCGTGCCGAATACGGCGAACGCGAACCGCGCGAGGACGGCGGACATCTGGTCGATGCGTGGCTCAACATGCAGCGCTTCTACAACCCGGACGTGCCGCTCGCGGTGCTGGCGCGCAATTTCGCCGAAGGTCTGCGCGGCGGGCCGTTCGCACACTGGGGGCACAAAGCCGCCTTCGATTACGATCTGGCCGCGGCCTTGCCGCGCGTGACGCAGCCGGTGCTGGTCGTGAACCCGGAAGACGATTTGGCGGTGCAGACGCCGCGCGGGTTTGCGTTGTTGCGTACGGCGCAATGGCTCGATCTGCCGGGTCGCGCGCACGGCTTCCTCGATACGCATACCGCCGAATTCGCCACCCGGTTGCGCGCGTTTCTCGACGTCTCACCATTTGAGCCACCGCACCCCCATAATCGTCGCAGCTGAAGGAGAGGCTAGTGGACACGTCCGTGTTGGTTTCTGCGGCACTCGTCGCCGCCGTGCTCGGGGTTGCGATCGGAGCGTTGTGGGCGCGCCAACGCGCTGCCGCGCGTGAGTTGGCGCTCACGGCCGAGAACGCGAAACTCGCGGCGCAGCTCGAGACCGAACGCGCGGCTGCGGCCGACAAGCTCGCGACTCTAGAGCAAAATCGCGAACGTCTGACCGAGACCTTCAAGGCTTTGTCTTCCGACGCCTTGAGCCGCAACGCGCAACAATTCCTGACGCTCGCGAGCACGCAGCTCGAGCGTTTCCAGCTCGAAGCGAAACAGGATCTCGAGTCGCGTCAGAAACAGATCGGCGAAACTTTGAATCCGATCCGCGAATCGATGCAGAAGGTCGACGAAAAAATCCAGGCTCTCGAAAAAGAGCGCGTCGGTGCCTATTCGGCCGTGCACAAGCAACTCGAGCAATTGATGCAGGATCAGCAGCAATTGCGTGGCGAGACGAGCAACCTCGTCAGCGCCTTGCGCCAGCCGACGGTGCGTGGACGTTGGGGCGAGATCCAGTTGCGCCGCGTCGTCGAGCTCGCGGGCATGCTCAACTATTGCGATTTCTTCGAGCAGCAGTCGGTGGATGGCGAGGAGGGTCGGCTGCGACCGGACCTCGTGATCCGCCTGCCCGGCGATCGCAACGTTATCGTAGACTCGAAGGTGCCGCTGTCGGGATATCTCGGCGCACTCGAAGCGCGCGACGAGGCGACGCGCACCTTGCGCCTGCAAGAGCACGCCAAGGCCGTCAAAAATCACATCCGGCAGTTGTCGGCCAAGAATTACGCCGAAGAGGTCCGGGCGAGCGCGCAGTTCGTCGTGCTGTTCCTGCCGGGCGAAGTGTTCTTCAGCGCCGCACTCGAGCAAGACCCCGAGCTCATCGAGGCCGGCGTCGAGCAAGGTGTGATGATCGCTACGCCGACCTCGTTGATCGCGTTGCTGCGGGCCGTGCACTACGGTTGGCGTCAGGAGCAGATCGCTCGCAACGCGGCGGAGATCAGCCAGCTCGGCAAAGAAATCTACGAGCGGTTGAATACGCTTGGCGAGCACTGGACCAAAGTCGGCACCGGCTTGCGGCAAGCGGTGGACGTCTACAACCGCGCGACCGGGACGCTCGAGAGTCGCGTGATGGTTACGGCGCGACGCTTTCGTGATCTCGATGCAGGTCTGTCCGCCGACAAACTCGAGACATTGGAGTCGGTCGACGTGACGCCGCGCCAGCTGCAGGCCGACGAGCTGCAGCGTTTGCCGCCTGCGTGAGACGGCAAACGCTGCGTCGTATCAGCGTTTGGCGGGCTTGGCGACCGGTGCGGTGAGCGTGATCACCTGGCTCGCACCGCGACCGCGCGGGTCGGACGCGGCTTCGGCCTTGCCGTTCGCGTCGATGCGGATCATCTGCAGATCACCGAATTCCCAGGGGTTGCGTACCGGCTCGTAGCCGCGTGATCGCAGCTCGACGAGCGCGCTGTCGGGCAGGCTGCAGCAGCGGCTGTAGGTGATGCGTCGCGGCGGCAGGAGCTGATGGTGGAAACGCGCGGCAGCGACGGCCTGCGCCGCGCTCATGCCGAAATCTTCCACGTTCACGATGCCCTGAAAGACGGTGGTGAAAATCGTCGAGCCACCCGGCGAGCCGAGCACCATGCGCACTTTGCCGTCCTGCAGAAGAATGGTCGGAGTCATCGACGAGAGCATGCGCTTGCCCGGGGCGATTTCATTGGCGCCCCCGCCGATCACGCCGTAGTAGTTCGGCTCGCCCGGCTTGATGCTGAAGTCGTCCATTTCGTTGTTGAGCAGGAAGCCCGCACCCTCGACGACGACGGCGTTGCCGAACGAGCCGTTCAAGGTGTACGTGATCGCGACCGCATCGCCCGCACCGTCGACGATCGAGAAGTGCGTCGTTTCGAGCGACTCGGGCAAACCGGGGCGCACGTGATCGAGTGTCGAGATGCCGCTCGGGTCGACCTCGGATGCGCGCTTCGCGACGTATTGCGGTTCGATCAGGCGCGCCACCGGAACTTTGACGAAGTCGGGGTCGCCCAAATATTCGGCGCGGTCCGCGAACACGCGCTTTTCCATTTCGGCGACGAGATGCACGTATTGCCCCGAGTTGTGCGTCAAGCCTTCGAAACGCGACTTGAGCGCGTCTTTCATGCGCAGCAGTTGCACGAGTGCGACGCCGCCGGAGCTCGGCGGCGGTGCGGTGACGATTTCATAGTTGCGCCAGCTCGTGCGCAACGGCTCGCGCCAGATCGCGCGGTAACCGCGCAGATCCGCTTCGGTGATGAGGCCACCGCCACGGCGCATTTCGGCGCTGATCAGGCGAGCGGTCTCGCCGCGATAGAAACCTTCGGGACCGCGTGCGGCGATGCGCTCGAGCGTGCGCGCGAGTTCGGGCTGGACGAACACGCGCTCGGTGCTGAGCGCGCCGAAGTAGCGTGCGAAGTTCGTGCGACCGGCGATGCCGCGCGTCTTTTCCGTGGTGCGCGTGACCAGATGCTGCGGCGGCGTGTAGCCGTCGCGCGCGAGTTTGATGGCCGGTTGCAGCAAGGATTTCCACGGCTTCGAGCCGTACTTCTTGTGCAGCTCGAACAAGCCGGCCACGGTGCCCGGAATGCCCGCGGCCCGATGGCCAACCAGACTCGAATCGGGGATGACCTTGCCGTTGGCATCGAGATACATGTCGCGGCTGGCGGTCTGCGGCGCGCTCTCGCGGAAGTCGAGGAAGCGCGCCTCGTTGCCGCGCGTGAGCGTGGCGAAGCCGCCGCCGCCGATGTTGCCGGCTTCGGGGTAGGTGACGGCCAGCACGAACGCCGTGGCGACCGCGGCATCGACCGCATTGCCGCCCGCATTCAGCACCGCGACTGCGGTTTCGGTGCCGTGCTGTTCGGGCGAGGCCACGGCGGCGACCCCGGCATGGGCTTGTGGCCACAGCAGCAGCAGGAGCAGCGGAGCGAGGCGGAAGACGGGCGCAAGAGACTGGCCGTGCGCGCGGCGAGGCTGGATTTTCATGCGTGGATATTCGCACATCGAGCGTGCGAACTGCACGCTCAGGGGTGGCGGATCAGCACCTTGCCGATGTGGTCGCCTGCCTCCATCTCGCGGAAGGCTTCGATCGCCTGCTCGAAGGTGAAGGTGCGATCGATGACCGGGTTGATGCGTGCCGTGACCATGCCGGCGAGCAAATCTTCGAACATTTGCCGACTGCCGTTGCTGATGGCCTTGAGCAACAAATTCTTCTGGTAGAAGCCCGGCATCTTCGGCAGTTCTTTGGGCAAGGGGCCGGTGCCGATCATCACGATGGTGGCGCTCGGCGCGCAGGCGTTCATGGATTCGTCGAGCGTGGGGCGCCCGACGTTCTCGAGCACGATGTCGACGCCGCCGGTGAGCTCGCGCACCCGTTCGCCCCAGGCCGCAGTGCTGCGGTAGTTGACGCCGAGATCGGCACCGAGTTCGCGCATGCGCGCCAGTTTGTCGTCGCGCGAGGAGGTGACGACCACGCGCGCGCCGGCGGCTTTGGCAAGTTGCAAACCGATGGTCGACACGCCGCCGGTGCCGAGCGTGAGCACGGTTTGGCCGGGGCGTACGCGCGCGATCTCGAAGAGCGCATGCCAGGCGGTGACGCCGGAAGAAGCGAGCGTCGCGGCCGCATCAAAAGAAATTTGCGGCGGCAACACGACGATGCCGGAGGCGGGCAGGATGACTTTTTCGCCGAGCCAGCCGTCGACGGTATTGCCGATGTCGCGTTCGTAGACATCTGGGCTCCAGCGGCCCGTGACCCAATTCGGGAAGTGGCAACTGGTCACGCGATCACCGACTTTGACGCGCGTGACGTCCGGGCCGACCGCGATGATTTCACCCGCGCCTTCGCTGAGCGGGATGGACGCCTTGTTGGTGCCGATGGGGAAGAAGCCCGCGACGATGCCGCGATCGCGCGCGTTGATCGAGGAGGCCACGACGCGCACCAATACTTCGCCGGCGGCCGGTGTCGGCGTATCACGCGTGACGAGCTGCAGATTCGCGATCGACGGCGGCGAGCCGATGCGCCAGACGCGCGAGCGATCGATGCGCGCTTTTTGACGCGGCGTGGCGGCGCTGGCAACGGCGGTCGCGCCTACGGCGGTGGCGGCGGCAATGAATTCACGTCGATCGAACATCGGCAAATCTCCAGGCAATCAAAGATTTCAGAGGCGCGTGCGCAGATCGACGATCGAGGCGGCGACGGCCGCGACTTCGCGTTCGTGCGCGGCTTCGCGCCAGGGTTCCTGCAGCGCCGCCGCATCCCAGGCCTGCATGGCAGGCAGCGCCAGCAGACGCGCCGCATACTCGTCGCAGCGCGCATCGAGCGACAGGCCGTAGCCGCGCAGGCGGAACGCGACCGGCGCGAAGAAGGCATCGACGGCGGAGAATCGCGGCCCGGCGAGGAAGGGGCCGCCGAAGCTTTGCAGTCCCTGCTGCCACAACGCGGCGAGTCGGGCGAGATCGGCGTCAAGCGCGGCCGGACGCTCGCGCAGCACGATGCGCTGTCCGCAGGTCATGCTGCAATGATTGCGCAGCGCGAAGAAGCTCGAATGCATCTCCGCGCTCGCCGAACGCGCATACGCGCGCGCACGCGCATCGGTTGGCCAGACGCCGTCGAGTCGTTCGGCGAGATACTCGACGATGGCCAGCGAGTCCCAGACGACGATATCGCCGTCGTGCAGACAGGGGACGCGGCCCGAGGGCGAAAAACTGCGGAACAGTTCCGCGGCATCATCCTCGGGCAGCGGCACCAGACGCTCTTCGAAGGCGATGCCGAGCGTGCGCATCAGCACCCACGGTCGCAAGGACCACGACGAGTAGTTCTTGTTCGTGATGTAGAGCGTGTACATGTCGTCGATGTTCGCGGTTTACTTCGCGGGCTTGCGGAACTTCAGCGTGAAGCGGTCGCTGTAGCCTTTGAGGGAGTCGCGCTGACTGTCGAAGCGCAGATCGTCGTCGGGGCGGTAGTGCAGATCGCTGTAGGCCTCGAACACGAAGCCCGCGTCGAGCACTTCTTTGATGACGAGCACGGGGTCGACGCGACGCCAGGTTTCATTGGTGGCCGGTTCGTTGTGACGACGGGTGTGATCGACGATGCCGTAGACGCCGCCCGGCTTCAGCGCTTTGAACACGGCTTGATTGAGCAGCGCGCGCGTCGGTGCGTTCATGTTGTGGTAGTTGCGGAACGTGAGCACCATGTCGGCATCGGTCGTCTGCAGATCGAAGCCGTCGCTCTGGAAGACGCCGAATTGACCCGAAGGCTTCAGCGGCGCTTTGTCTTCGATGACGCGTACCTTGTCGAGTTTCCATTCGGCGAGGCGCGGTGCGAGACGGGCTGCACTGATCGCGACCGAATACTGGCCCTTCTCGGCCAGCACGGGGCCGAGCACTTTCGTGTACCAGCCGGCGCCGGGCAGCAGCTCGATCACCTTCATTTCGGGCTTCAAGCCGAAGAATTCCAGCGTCGGCACGGGTTTGCGCTCTTTGGCGTCACGTGCGCGTTCTTCGTCGGTGCGGATGTTGCTTGCCAGGGCTTTTTCGATGCGCTGCGCAATATCGCTCTTCGGCGGCGGCGGGCCCATTTGCGCAAGTGCCGCGCCCGAGATCGCGCACAGGGCGATGGCGAGCAATCGCGACGTGATGGTGGATGACATGATGACTCTCCGGTTGGATGAAGGGTTTCGAGGGTTCCGAGGGCGTTCAGTGCACGATCGCGAGCAACTCGATGTCGAACACGAGCGTAGCGCCGGGTTTGATGATGGGTGGTGCGCCGCGCTCGCCATAGGCGAGTTCGGGCGGACACACGATACGACTGCGGCCACCGACCTTCATGGCCTGCAACGCTTCGGTCCAGCAGGCGATCACGCCACGCAAGGGCAAGGTCGAGGCGGTGCCGCGTTCACGCGAGCTGTCGAACACCGTGCCGTCGATCAGCGCACCTTCGTAATGCACGCTCACTTCATCTTCGACGCGCGGCGTACCACCGGCGCCGGCCGTCAACGCTTGCATCAGCAAGCCGCTCGAATGGCGCACGATGTCCGGCTTGGCCGCGAATCGATCGCGAAACGCTTCGCCGCGCTGCCGTTCGCGACCGATGGATTGCGCTTGGCGTTCGGTCTGCATGGTCGAGAGGCGATCGGCATGGGTCGCCAGATCGACGCGCGGAGTTTTCGAGCGCACGCCGTCTTCGAGACCGTTCACGACGAGGGCGAGTTCGCGTTCATCGAGGGCAAAACCCGACAGGGTTCGGCTGATGAGCTGCCCGAGCGTATAGAGCGCGGCACCGTCGGTGATTTCGAGCGAGGGCGGCGATGCCGCCCCCTGCCGGGTCGATTCCGTGTCATCGGGTGCGGCGATCGCGCCGCCGACGCACAGCCATCCGAGAGCGATCAGTATCGGTTTGCGTGTCACGGCCAGTACCCCCGTAATGCCGTTCGCGCACTTCGCGGCGTCACATCCCGCGAGCGTGCAGTCTTTGTTATCTTGAGGCCCCGGCGCAGGCTGTCAACCGGAAAACTTTGAATGTCACGTACGCGTTACGGAATCGAGAGGCTCGCCGCGACACTGCTGGTCGGGATGCTGTCGCTGACGGCTACGGCCCGGCCCCCGACGACCGAATGGAACCCCGTGGCGCGCCAACCATTGCGCGTCGAACCGTCGTCGGGGCGGATCATCGTCGGCTTCAAACCCGGCGTGCTCGCCGGTGCGGGCGAGGCGGCGGCGACTTCGGCCGTCGGCGCGTTGTCGCGCCGCGCACGCGTGCCGTTGTCGCGCGCGGCGGGTTTGACCGAACGCGTGCAAGTGACCCGGCTCGAGGCGCCGGCGACCGCCAGCAATCTGGCCGCGGCACTCGAGGATCTGCGCGCCGACCCGAACGTCGCGTTCGCCGAGCTCGACCAGCGGCGCTATGCGCACGCCGTACCGAACGACCCGTTGTTCACGGGGCAGTGGTACATGCAGACCGCGCAACCGGCTGCCGTGGCCGCGACCACGGCCTGGGATGGCGAGACCGGCAGTGCGGGCGTGGTGGTCGCCGTGCTCGATACGGGCGCGCGCTTCGATCATCCGGATTTGCAACGCGCCGCGGCGGGCGGCCGCTTGCTGCCCGGGTACGATTTCGTTTCGGGTGATCGCGACGGTTCGTTCACCACCGCGAACGACGGCGATGGACGCGACCCCGATGCGAGTGATCCGGGCGATTGGGTCACCGACACCGAAGCGAAGTTGCCGTTTTACAGCGATTGCACGGCGAGCTCGAGTTCGTGGCACGGCACGCGAGTGGCCGGCATCATCGGCGCACGCTCCAACAATTCGACGGGTATCGCGGGATTGACGTGGGCGTCATGGATTTTGCCGGTGCGCGTGCTCGGCAAATGCGGCGGCTACGACTCGGATATTTTGGCGGCGATACGTTGGGCGGGAGGCTTGAGCGTGGGTGGCGTGCCCGCGAATCCGTATCCGGCGCGCATCATCAATCTGAGTTTGGGCTCGACCGGTGCGTGCCCCGCGTCCTATCAAACCGTGATCGACGAGCTCGCCGCGCGCGGCGTTTTGGTGGTCGCTTCGGCGGGCAACGAGTCGGGGCCGGTCGGCGCGCCGGCCGACTGCAAAGGCGTGGTGTCGGTCGTCGCGCTGCGCCACGTCGGCACCAAAGTCGGTTTCAGCAATCTCGGTGCGGAGGCGACCATCGGCGCGCCCGGCGGCAACTGCGTGAATACGGGCGCCGGTCAGCCGTGTTTGTTTTCCATCGACACCACCACCAACAGCGGTACGAACACGCCGACGACCGACAGTTACACGGACCAACAAAATTACAACGTCGGGACCAGTTTCTCGGCGCCCATCGTGTCGGGTGTCGCCGCGCTGATGCTGTCGGTGAATCAGAATCTGTCGACATCGCAACTCATCGCGCGTCTGCGACGGGGCGCGACGCCGTATCCGCCGGCGCCGTCCGGCCTCGCGCTGTGTCGTGTGCCGACGAGTGCGACCGATCTGCAATCGAGCGAGTGTGCGTGCACCACGGCGGCCTGCGGCGCAGGCATGACGAATGCCGTCGGCGCGCTGCGCGAGGCGCGTCGACCGATCGCGGCCATCGCGGTGCAAGGCGCCGTGTCGGCCGGGCAAAACCTCGTGCTGCAGGGCGCGGGCTCGGCCGCATCCTGTGGTCGCCGCATCGTGTCCTATGCCTGGGCCGTCACGTCGGGTTCGGCGGCGAGTCTCGTCTCGGGCGCCAATGCGGCGAGTGCCACCGTGCTCGCGCCCGCGACCGGCAGCGTGCGTCTGCAACTCACCGTCACCGACGACGTCGGTGCCATCGACAGTGCCGAAGTCACGGTGGGCAGTTCGAGTGCGAGCAGCACGGCGCCGGCGAGCATCACCGCGGCCGCCTGTCCGACCGCGATCGTGTTCGCACCGAAGATTTCTTTGAGTGCGACCACGCTGGACTTCGCGAGTCTCATGATCGGCGCATCGAGCAGCGCGCAAGTCGTGACCATCGCCAACACCGGCAACGCCGGCATGCAGGTCAGCAACGTCGGCATCACCGGCGCCGATGCGGCCCAGTTCACGCAGTCCAGCAATTGCAGCAGCGTGACCGTCGGCGGTTCGTGCACCATCAACGTCACGTTCGCACCGACGAGCGCCGGTGCGAAGAGTGCGACGCTCGCGATCGCGCATAATGCGAGCGGTAGTCCGTCGAGCGTCGCTCTGTCGGGCACGGCGAATGCACCGGTTTCATCGGGCGGTGGTGGTGGCGGCGGCGGAGCGTTCGATCCGGCGACCCTGTTGCTGCTCGCGGCGGCGGCTTTGTTGCGCGGGCGGCGCGCTCGCAAGGAGAACACGTGGTGACTGCACCGACCGTTTTGATCACCGGCGCTTCGAGCGGCATCGGTGCCGAACTTGCGCGTGCGTATGCCGCGCGCGGTGCGCGCTTGCTGTTGCTGGCCCGGCGCCGCGAATTGCTGGATCTTTTGGCGGCCGATCTGCGCGCGCGTGGCACGCAGGTGAGCGTGTACGAGGCCGACGTCACGCGCGAGGGCGACGTGGCTCGCGTCGTCGCCGACGTTCAGGGGCACGGCGGGCAGATCGATCTGGTGTTCGCGAATGCGGGTTTTGGCGTCGCCGGTGCGGTGCAAAATCTCACTTTGGACGACTATCGACGACAGTTCGAAACCAACGTGTTTGGCTTGTTGCGCACCGTGTACGAAACGCTCGACACGTTGCGCGCGGCGCGCGGCCAACTGGTACTGATCGGCAGCGTCGCCGGTCACGTTGCCGCACCGAACGCTTCGGCGTATGCCGGCAGCAAATTCGCAGTGCGCGGTCTTGCCGAAGCGATGCGCGGCGATTTCGCACCCCTCGGCATTCGCGTGACCTTGGTATCGCCCGGCTTCGTCGATTCAGACATCCGTCGCACCGACAATCGAGGCGTCTTGCATGAAGGCGTCCCCGACCCCGTGCCCGCCTGGTTGCGCGTGCCGACCGACGTTGCCGTGCGCGAAATCGTGCGTGGTGTCGAGCGCGGCCGCGCCGAAATCGTCGTGACGGGTCACGGCAAAGTGATCGTGTTTCTGGCGCGGCACTTTCCGCGCACGGTGCGCTGGTTGCTGCTCAAGGCCTACCGTGGTCGTCCCGAGCCGCGCTCCGCATGACGCTACGCACGCTGTTCCCGACGCAGTTGTACGTGGCACCGCTCATGACGCGCGGAGCCGCCGCGTTCAATGCGCGCTTGCTGCGCGAGTGCCTGCAACTGCGCGCCGACGATCCGGCGGGTCGTCGCTGGTCGCAGCGCAATTATCCGGGCGGCTATACGTCCTATGGTTCGCAATGCCGCATGCAACGCGTGTCGCCGACTTTTGCCACACTCGAGAAAAAATTGGCGCGACACGTGCGCGCATTCGTGCAGGCGCTGGAAATCGACTTGGCGGGCCGCGAACTCGCGATGACCGATTGCTGGGTGAACGTCATGCCGCAACATGTCACGCACGGACTGCATCTGCATCCGGCCTCGACGCTCAGCGGCACGTATTACGTGCGCGTGCCCCGCGGTGCGCCGGGCCTCAAGTTCGAGGACCCGCGGCTCGATCGCTTCATGGCGGCACCTCCGCGGCGCGCCGATGCGACGCCGGCGGCGCGCACCTGGCACACCGAGCCGGCGCGCGCCGGCAACGTGGTGTTGTTCGAAAGCTGGTTGCGTCACGAAGTGCCGGCGAATCCCGTCGTCACCGAGCGCGTGAGCATTTCGTTCAACTACAGCTGGTTTTGATCAGCCTGACGCTTCGTGCGCAACGCATCGAGCGTGTCGTGCGCCAAACCGGATTGCGCGAGGCGCGCTTCGAGCGGGTAGTCGAGCAAGGCCCGCGTCGCTTCGCGCCATGCATCCCCGGCTTTCAGCAAATCGAGCACTTTTGCATCCAGCGCGACCGGGTCCAGCGCGTCGTCGAGCGCGAGCGCCGCACTGCCGCGACGGTCGTACCAAGGTTCGAATAGCTGCATGTCGCGCGCGATCGCCCAGGCGGTCACCAGATGTGAGCCGTCCCAGCGCGGCGCGATCGACACGTCGCCGTGGCGGCGCCAAAGATCACGTCGCGCCTCGTCCACCTGCGGCAGGTCGCAAGACCAAAGATGACGCACGAGCTCGGGGCGTTGCAGCGCCAGTTCCGCGCCTACCGCTGCGCCGAGTTCTTCGCCGATGATCTCGACCGACCGGATGCCGAGGACGTCGAGCGTTTCGGCGACCGCGGCGGCATACGACTCGATCGTGTGCGGCGCATCCGGTCGTGCAGCCGAATCGCCGAAGTTCGGCAAATCGACTAGCAGCAAGGGGCGCGTGCCGACGAGCGACGACACGCGTGCGCCGAGCGCGCGCGCGGATCCGGCCGCTGCATGCAACCCGAGCAGCGGCAGCCCGCGGCCGCCGCGATGTTCGAGCGCATGCACCATGCCCGCGGGCGTTTCGATGCAAACGTGCTGCAACCGGTTCGCAGCGGCGCTCGTTTGCGGTGGCGGCGGTGGCGTGCCGAGACCGGTCGGCAACCAGTGCGCGAGCAGATGCGCTTCGTTGGCTGCTTGTCGCGCCTCGAGCGTGGGCCCGGCGTGCAAGATCGTGAAGTTCGCGGGCAAGCCGCGGGCGATCAAGGCGTCGACTTCCGACAGATCGGGCTTGCCCTCCCAACGCATCAGCGTCGCCGGGACACGCACGCGACTGATGAGTGCGTGTTTGGCGGTATAAAACGCCGGGCGATAGGCCGCTGCGTAACGCGTGCCTGCCCGCAGATAATCGAGCACCGTGCGATGCAACGACGCAGGCGGCGGAAGGTCGGCGCGCAGGCGCTGCGCGGCGCGATCGTGATGCCAAGGCGAAAACGTCGCCAGCGATCGCACCATGTCCCAGTGCGTGAGCAGATGTGCGCCGTCGCGGCGCGGCATCACGTCGGGGAAATAGCCGTCGAGCATCGCATCGAGATCGGAATCTTCTTTGTGTCCTGCGGTGTCCAGCATGCAGAGCCCGACGCGCTCCGGGTGCGCGTACGCGAACAACTGCGCGATCTCGGCACCGGTGGCGTTGCCGTAGAGCGCAACGCGTTCGAGGCCGAGTGCATCGAGGAATGCACGCAAGGGCGCAACGTAACGCTCGAGTTCCGGCCGTTCGGGATCGCCAGCGAGACGATCGGAGAGGCCGTAGCCGGGCGTATCGAGCGTGATCGCGGTGAAATTTTTCGCGAGGCGTCGTGCCATCGGCTCGGAGAATGCGCCGGACTGTGGCGATGGATGCAACAACACCACCGGCGGACCCTCTCCTGCGCGGCGATAGTGCACTTGCGTGCCGTCGGCAAGCGCGACGAAACGACGTTGCATAGCGTTGACTCCTGCGTTGAAACACGGATGTTGCATTAAAACTACGCTGGTTGCGTGAACATCATAAATGTAAGACGATCGGTGCCCGTCGATGCGGTCTGCGTCGACGGTTCAATCGGTCATCTTTCAGGAGTGCAGATGAAGCAACGCAATGTCCAGTGGCTCGTCGTCGCCGCCGCCGTGTCGGCCGCCTCGATCGCCAGTGCCCAGAACGAGACCGGCGGTCTCGAAGAAGTGACGGTTACCGCGCAGCGCCGCGAACAGAGCCTGCAGGACGTGCCGATCGCGATCACCGCGTTCACTTCCGAGCAGCTTGCACGTCGCAATATCGTCGACACCTACGATCTCGTGCGCAACATCCCGAACCTCACCGGCAACAACAACGTCGGCGTCGGTACCTCGAGCTCCTACTACATCCGCGGTATCGGCAACGGCGAGTCGATCGCGACCTTCGACGTGCCGGTTGGCACATACGTGGACGACGTCTACATCGCCCGTCAGAATCAGAACAACTTCAGCATGTTCGACGTGGAGCGCATCGAAGTGCTGCGCGGCCCGCAGGGCACGCTGTTCGGTCGCAACACCACCGGCGGTGCGATCAACATCGTCATGAAGAAGCCCGGCACCGAGCGTGCCGGCTACGTCGAAGCCGGTATCGGTCGTTTCGGCCTGTATACCGCGCGCGCTTCGGCCGACTTGCCGATCAGCGACAAGATCCTGACCAAATTGTCGGTCTACAAGGTCAAGGACGACGGCTACGCGTATCAGATCTCGACCGGCAACAAGCTCAATGATCGCGACGCCACGGGTCTGCGCGGGCAAGTGCGCTTGCTGCCGACCGACGACGTCACCGTCGATTTGATCGCCGAGTGGATCGCCGATCGCAACACCAACTTCCTCAACGTGCTCGACGCCAACGGCAATCGCGTCGTCAACAACAAGTTGCAGAAGGGTGCGCTCGTCGGCACGTTCGTCGGTGCGAAAGCCAATTTCGACCTCGGCAACGAAGCGAGCACGCGCGCCTACACGGCGAACGTGAAGTGGGACATCAGCGAACACCTGTCGCTGACGTCGATCAGCGGCTACCGCTACACCTATCACGACTTCCTCGTCGATTCGGGCGGTGACTTGCCGCGCGTCAGCACGACGCGTGGTTTCACGCCGCTCGACAACGCCGGACGTCACGAGCAGAAGTCGCAGGAATTCAAACTCAATGGCGAAAGCATGGGTGGCGCGCTCAACTGGGTGAGCGGCGTCTACTACATGAAGGAAGCCAACGTCACCGACTTCGCGAACGCCAGCACCAGCACGGTGAACGGCGCATTCACGATCAGCGGTGATCGCACCATGAAGAATGGCCTCGATGCGTTCGCGGTGTACGGCCAAGGCGACTACAAGCTCTCCGACAGCTTCACGCTCACGGCGGGCCTGCGTTACACCAACGAGAAGAAGGACTTCTCGATCGAGCGCAACCCGGGCGCCGGCGGCGTCGCGTTCTCGACTGCAGCGGTCGCTGCGGCGGGAATTCCGCTCGAGCTCGATCAGAAGCTCTGGACTCCGCGTCTCGCGCTCGAATATCGCATCGATTCCGACGTGATGTTCTTCGCCTCGATGACGCGCGGTTTCAAGTCGGGCGGCTGGCCGGCTCGTGCGGCGGCGAACACCGCGTTCATCCCGTTCAAGCCCGAGAAAGTGTGGTCGTACGAGGTCGGTACGCGTGCCGACTTGTTCGACAACACGCTGCGTTTGAACGCCACCGCGTTCTACGCTATCACCTCGGACGTGCAGATCCCGGCGCGTATCGACATCAACGGCACGCAGATCTCGACCACCACGAACCCGGCCGATCTCAAGAATCACGGTCTTGAAATCGACGCCACTTGGGCGCCGATCCAGGGCTTGAATGTCACGGCCGGTCTCGGCTTGCAGCGTGCGCGGTACGCCAACATCGCCGCGACCGTGCTCGCGCAGGCGGCCGTCTGCCGCGCCAACGCGACGGCGAACTACAACGGTGCGCCGGCGTGCAACGCCAACTTCGTGGACATGTTCGGCAACATCGCGGCACCGGTGCGCGCGCCGGATTACACGCTGAGCCTCGATGCGAGCTACGAGTTCCGCATGGGCAACGTGATCCTCGAGCCGAGCGTCGGCATGAACCGCAGCGATGCTTATGCGATCGCGACCACCGGCAGTGCGGCGAGCACCAACGGCACCTGGTCGGGAACGCAGACCTACCTGAACGCCGGTCTGAACGTGAAGTTGGCCGATGCGCCGGGCTTCACGCTCGCGATCGACTGCCGCAACTGCCAGGACAAGGCGTACCCGATGTCCGCCCTCGGCGTGTTCCAGTTCCTGGATCGCCCGGGCAGCTGGGGTGCTCGCGTCCGCTACAAGTTCTAAGTTCGCAGCACTCACGGAAGATCGTTCCGTCAAGGGCCGCCCTCGCAAGAGGGCGGCTTTTTTTTGGGTGGAGCATTTGACCAAGGAAATTTTCCTTGTTAAAGTAAGGAATGCCCAAGGTCACCCGCAAACTGCAGATCACCTTGCCGAAACGCATGGCCGAAGCGGTCGGCATCGGCCCCGGCGACGAGGTCGAATTCGCGGTGGCGGGCGAGGGGTTGCGTCTGGCGCCGCGTGCCGCGGCGGCGGGTGAGTTGAGCACCGCCGAGCGCTTGCGCTTGTTTCGCGAAGCGACGGCGCGGCAGGCGGCGCGCAATGTGGCGATCGGTGCCGTCGCTGCAGAATCAGACCGCGGCTGGCGTCGCGACGAGTTGTACGAGCGTGGCCCGGCTGGTTGACACCAACGTCCTCGTGTACCGCTTCGATCCGCGCGATCCGGTGAAGCAAGGTCGTGCGACGTCGCTGCTCGAGGCTGGCTTGCTCGACCGCTCCTTGCGGCTCGCTCACCAATCGATCGTGGAGTTCGTGGCGGTCGTCACGCGGCCCCTCCAGAGCCTCGGCGGTCGCGCCTTGATGTCGGCGGATGAGGCGCTATTCGAGGCCGAAAACCTGCTGCGGCAGTGGGATGTCCTCTACCCGTCGCGCGACGTGCTCACCACCGCCATGCGCGGCATGACGCACTACCGTCTGCCCTGGTTCGACGCCCAGATCTGGGCGATCGCCGAGGTGCACGGGCTCGACGAGTTGCTCTCTGAAGACTTCCAGCACGGCCGCCACTATGGCCGCGTCCGGGCCGTGAACCCGTTCCTCGAGGCATCCGGCGTTCACGAGTTGCCGGCCTTGTACGCGCCCACCCGAACTCGCGACTGAGCCCGCGGGCGCATTGACACCGCCCGGCGCGATCCCTAGAATCCGCCGCCTTTCTCGGACTCCGCCTACGGCGTGCGTCCGAAAAACAGCGGCTTTTTCGCGACACCGGGCCGCCCTCGCAAGGGGGTGGCCCGGGTTGTCTCGGGAGGCCGCCCACCGCAGCCGGTCGTGTAGCTGTCGGTCGTCGGTCCGGGTTCTCCCGCTCGCGCGGGATGTTTTAGCGGGCCAGTACGAACGGCGTCTCCTGTCCGGCATTTTTCGAACAACGCTGAAGACTTGGAGACTGCATGGCCACGACAGGTCAGCTGATCCGCGCTCCGCGCCGGACCAGGGTTGAGAAGACGAAGGTTCCGGCGCTCGGTGCCGCCCCGCAAAAGCGTGGCGTCTGCACTCGCGTCTACACCACCACCCCCAAGAAGCCGAACTCCGCGCTGCGCAAAGTGTGCCGCGTGCGGCTCGTCAACGGTTACGAGGTCTCCTCGTACATCGGCGGCGAAGGCCACAATCTGCAAGAGCACTCGGTGGTGCTCATCCGCGGTGGCCGCGTCAAGGATCTGCCGGGCGTGCGTTACCACACGGTGCGCGGCACGCTCGATTGCGCCGGCGTGAACGACCGCAAGCAGAGCCGCTCCAAGTACGGCGCCAAGCGCCCCAAGAAATAAGAGACAGGAGAGCGAACGATGTCACGTCGTGCACAAGCCCCCGTCCGTCACATCCTGCCGGACCCGAAGTTCAACAACGACATGCTCGCCAAGTTCATGAACGTAGTCATGAAGAGCGGCAAGAAGTCGGCGGCCGAGCGCATCATCTACGGTGCGATCGATCGCATCGCCGAGAAGACCGGCAAGCAAGGTGGCGATGCCATCGCGCTCTTGTCGCAGGCACTCGAGAACGTGAAGCCGGTCGTCGAAGTGAAGTCGCGTCGCGTCGGCGGTGCCACGTATCAGGTGCCGGTCGAAGTGCGTGCGCCGCGTCGTCAGACGCTCGCCATGCGCTGGATGATCGAAGCCGCGCGTGCGCGCAGCGAAAAATCGATGGCCTTCCGTCTCGCCCACGAACTCATGGAAGCTGCGGAAAACCGCGGTGCCGCCGTGCGCAAGCGTGAAGAGACCCATCGCATGGCCGAGGCCAACAAGGCCTTCGCGCACTACCGCTGGTAATTCGCGGCTCTTTCGCGAGATCCGGATTCTGCTGCCATGCCCCGCATCACACCCATCGAGCGCTACCGAAACATCGGTATCTCCGCGCACATCGATGCGGGCAAAACCACGACCACCGAGCGCGTGCTGTTCTACACCGGTGTGTCGCACAAGATCGGCGAGGTCCATGACGGCGCAGCCGTGATGGACTACATGGAGCAGGAGCAGGAGCGTGGTATCACCATCACCTCCGCCGCGACCACCTGTTTCTGGAAGGGCATGGACAAGACCTTCCCGGAATTTCGCGTCAACATCATCGACACGCCGGGCCACGTAGACTTCACCATCGAAGTCGAGCGCTCACTGCGCGTGCTCGATTCGGCGGTCGCGTTGTTCTGCGCCGTCTCGGGCGTGCAACCGCAGTCCGAAACGGTCTGGCGGCAGATGAATCGCTACGCCGTGCCGCGCATCGCCTTCGTCAACAAAATGGACCGTGCCGGCGCGAATTTCCTGCGTTGCGTCGAGCAGATCAAAACCCGCCTGCGCGGCAACCCCGTGCCCATCCAACTGCCGATCGGTGCCGAAGATGCCTTCGAAGGCGTCATCGACCTCGTCAAGATGAAGGCGATCCACTGGGACATGGAAACCCAGGGCATGAAATTCGAATACCGCGACATTCCCGCGGACATGCTCGAAGAAGCCCAGCTCTACCGCACGCACATGATCGAAGCGGCGGCGGAAGCGAACGAAACGCTGACCAACAAATATCTCGAAGGTGGCGAACTCGACGCCGCCGAGATCAAGGCCGGTTTGCGCGAGCGCGCGCTGCGCAACGA
This sequence comes from Steroidobacteraceae bacterium, assembly GCA_017853555.1. GTDB lineage: Bacteria > Pseudomonadota > Gammaproteobacteria > Steroidobacterales > Steroidobacteraceae > UBA964. Next base: position 1,387 of record JAFMJH010000025.1, on the reverse strand, counting down.
GATCGTGCTGTGCATGTGCGGCAGCGCCTTCAAAAACAAAGGCGTGCAGGCGATGCTCGACGCCGTGATCGAATACATGCCCTCGCCGATCGAGATGCCGGCGGTCAAGGGCGTCGACGAGGCCGGCGAGCCCGCCACGCGCGAGGCGTCGGACGATGCGCCGTTCGCGGCACTCGCCTTCAAAATTCTGAACGATCCCTTCGTCGGCAATCTCACCTTCTTCCGCGTCTATTCGGGCGTCCTCAACTCGGGCGATGCGGTATACGTTCCGACCAAGAATCGCACCGAGCGCATCGGTCGGCTGTTGCAGATGCACGCCTCCGAACGTACCGAAATCAAAGAAGTGCGCGCCGGCGACATCGGCGCGGCGGTGGGCCTCAAAGACGTGATCACCGGCGACACGCTGTGCGCCGAGAAGAACGTGATCACGCTCGAGAAGATGGTGTTCCCGACGCCCGTCATCTCGGTCGCCGTCGAACCGAAGACCAAGGCCGACCAGGAAAAGATGGGACTGGCGCTGCAACGCTTGGCGAAAGAAGACCCTTCGTTCCGCGTGCACACCGATCAGGAATCCGGTCAGACCATCATCTCGGGCATGGGCGAGTTGCACCTCGAGATCATCGTCGATCGCATGAAGCGCGAATTCAAAGTCGAGGCCAACGTCGGCAAGCCGCAGGTCGCGTATCGCGAAACCATCCGCGGTACCGTCGAGTCCGAGGGCAAGTTCGTGCGCCAGTCGGGCGGTCGCGGGCAATACGGCCACGTCTGGCTCAAGCTCGAACCCAACGGGCTCGGCAAAGGTTACGAATTCGTCAACGGCATCGTCGGCGGCGCGATCCCGCGCGAATTCATCCCGGCGATCGACAAGGGCGTCAAAGAAGCCGTCGACACCGGCGTGCTCGCCGGCTACCCGGTCGTCGACATCAAAGTCACCGCATTCGACGGCTCGTTCCACGACGTCGATTCGAATGAAATGGCATTCAAGATTGCAGCCTCGATGGGCTTCAAGGACGGCTTCCGCAACGCGAAGCCCGTGATTCTCGAGCCCATCATGAAGGTCGAGGTCGTGACCCCCGAAGATTATTCGGGCGACGTCATCGGCGACCTCAACCGCCGCCGCGGCCAGATCACCGGCATGGACGATTCGCCTTCGGGCAAGTCGATCCTTGCGCAGGTGCCCCTTTCGGAAATGTTCGGCTATGCGACGACCGTGCGCTCGATGAGCCAGGGTCGCGCGACATTCACCATGGAATTCGAAAAATACATGGAAGTGCCGCCGAACGTTGCCGATTCCATCATCAAGAACTAACCCGCTTTCTTCTGAGGAGAAAAAGTCGTGTCCAAGGAAAAATTCGAACGCAGCAAGCCGCACGTGAACGTCGGGACG
>JAFMJH010000024.1 GCA_017853555.1 Steroidobacteraceae bacterium | reverse complement strand
AACGCTCGGCCTTGGCCAGCGTCTCGAACCAGTCGGCGATTTCGTCGAAGCCTTCGTCGCGGGCCGTCTTGGCCATGCCCGGGTACATGTCCGTGTACTCGTGCGTTTCGCCGGCGATGGACGCCTTGAGGTTCAGCTTGGTGTCACCGATCGGCAGACCCGTGGCCGGGTCACCCGACGCTTCGAGGTACTCGAGGTGACCGTGCGCGTGGCCGGTCTCGCCCTCGGCGGTCGAACGGAACACGGCCGAAACGTCGTTGAAACCTTCAACGTCGGCCTTGGCTGCGAAATAGAGATAGCGGCGGTTCGCCTGGGATTCGCCCGCGAAGGCGTCCTTCAGGTTCTGCTCGGTCTTGCTTCCTTTGAGTTGCACAGAGACTCTCCTTGGTTGGAAACGGTGAAGCGCAGGAACGGGTGCGGGGCCTTGCGATCCCTCGCAAGCCAGCGCTTTAGACTTGGTCTAGCCGCGCGAACTGTAATCAGCCGCGGTCACAGCGTCAACCGCGGTTCACCACCCCCCCGACCCGTCGGTATAAGCTTCGGGCCCTACCCAGCAGGATTCCGCCGTGACCAAGCCCAAACGCCCCCCGGATTTCGAAAAATCGTTGCAGGAGCTCGAAACGCTGGTCGAGCGGCTCGAGCGCGGCGATTTGCCCCTGGACGAGGCACTGAAGGCCTTCGAGCGCGGCGTCGCCCTGACGCGCGAATGTCAGAGTGCGCTTGCCGCAGCCCAGAGTCGCGTCGACATTCTGCTGCAACGCGAGGGTGCCGAGACCCTCGCCCCGTTCGCGACCGACGCCGACGAAGCCGACGAGACCGAAGCCGAGGATTGATGGAGTACCGCGCGCGCATCGAAGGGGTGCTGGAGCGCGCGCTCGCGCTGCCCGATCCCGGCTCGCCTCGCCTGCGCGAGGCCATGCGCTACAGCGTGCTCGGTGGCGGCAAACGTCTGCGTCCTTTGCTGGTGTACACCGCAGGCGCCGCGCTCGGTGCAAGCGCCGAAGTGCTGGACGACCCGGCTGCAGCCGTCGAGTTGATCCACGTTTACAGTCTCGTGCACGACGATCTGCCGGCGATGGACGATGACGATTTGCGTCGCGGCCGACCGACCTGCCATCGCGCGTTCGACGAAGCGACGGCGATACTCGCCGGCGATGCGCTGCAAGCGCTCGCCTTCGAAGTGCTGGCCGGCACGGGTGCGTACGCCGAGCCCGAGCTGCGTCGTCGCCTCGTCATGACGCGTCTTTTGGCGCGCGGCATCGGCACGCTAGGCATGGCCGGAGGACAAGCCATCGATCTCGAAGCCGTCGGTCGCGAACTCGATCTGACGCAATTGCAGGAAATGCACCGGCGGAAAACCGGTGCGCTGATCGAAACCAGCGTTCTGCTCGGCGCAGCGGCGGCCGACGTCCATGACGGTCCGCGCTACGAAGCGCTGCGACACTACGGCGACGCCATCGGCATCGCCTTCCAGATCCAGGACGACATCCTCGACGTCACCGGCACCACGGCCGACATCGGCAAGATCGCCGGCGCCGATGCGGCCCGCGACAAACCGACCTACACCAGTCTGCTCGGACTTGATGGCGCCAAGCGCGCGGCCACGGAGCAGCGCGCACGCGCACTCGATGCGCTCGCGCCGCTCGGCAGCGCCGGCGCCGAACTCGCGAAGCTCGCGGACTTCGTCATCGGCCGCGCCAGCTGAGTCGCGGTAACATTCGCCCATGAGTGATCCTGCCGGCCAAGCCGATGCATTTCCGTTGCTGTCACGCATCGAGCGCCCGGCGGATCTGCGCGCGCTCGAGGATGCGCAAGTCGCCACCGTGTGCGACGAACTGCGCAACTATCTGATCAATACCGTCGCGACGCGGGGCGGACACTTTGCCGCGGGTCTCGGCACGGTGGAACTCACGGTCGCGTTGCATCGCGTCTTCGACACGCCGCACGATCGCATCGTGTGGGACGTGGGCCATCAAGCCTATCCGCACAAAGTCCTCACGGGTCGACGGGATCGTCTGGCCACGATCAAACAGAAAGACGGTCTTGCTCCGTTCCCAACCCGAAGCGAAAGCGAATACGACACCTTCGGCGTCGGGCATTCGAGCACCTCGATCAGCGCCGCACTCGGCATGGCGGTCGCGGCGCAACGCGAAGGGCTGGACAGACGCGTCGTCGCCGTCATCGGGGACGGCGCGATGACCGGCGGCCAGGCCTTCGAAGCGTTGAACAACGCGGGCTCGTTGCAGGCGAATTTGCTCGTCGTGCTCAACGACAACGACATGTCGATTTCCGAAAACGTCGGTGCGATGTCGCGATATCTCGCCCGCATCATCTCCGGTCGCACCTACGCAAGTCTGCGTGAAGGCGGCAAGAAGGTGTTGCGCGACCTGCCGGTGATGCGCGAGTTCGCCAAGCGCTCGGAAGAGCACTTCAAAGGTTGGCTGTTGCCCGGCACGCTCTTCGAAGAGCTCGGCTTCAACTACATCGGGCCGATCGACGGCCATGATATCGGCATGCTGGTGCGTACCCTGCGCAATCAGCGCGAGCTCAAAGGACCGCAGTTCCTGCATGTCGTTACGCGCAAAGGAAAAGGCTATGCGCCTGCCGAGGCCGATCCGATCAAGTGGCATGGCCCGGGCCCGTTCGATCCGGCCAGCGGCACGATCTTCAAAGAAAAATCCGCGGGACCGAGTTTCTCGCAAGTGTTCGGCGACTGGCTGTGCGATGCCGCCGACGCAGACCCGAAGCTCATCGGCATCACCCCGGCGATGCGCGAGGGGTCGGGCATGGTGGAGTTTTCGCGCCGCTTTCCCGATCGGTATTTCGACGTCGCCATCGCGGAGCAACATGCCGTGACCTTCGCCGCCGGTCTCGCCTGCGAGGGCTACAAGCCGGTGGTCGCGATTTATTCGACCTTCCTGCAGCGCGGATACGATCAGCTCGTGCACGACGTGGCTTTGCAGAACCTGCCGGTCATCTTCGCTCTCGATCGCGCCGGTCTCGTCGGCAGCGACGGGGCGACGCATCAAGGTGCCTACGACATTTCGTTCCTGCGCTGCATTCCGAACATGGTGCTGATGACGCCGGCCAACGAAGACGAATGCCGCCGCATGCTGCAGACGGCCACCACGCTCTCCGGTCCATCCGCGGTTCGTTATCCGCGCGGCGTCGGCGATGGCAACGCGACCCGCGGACCGCTCGAGACCTTGCCCGTCGGCCGCGGCGAAATCTGTCGCGAGGGTCGCAGCGGACTCGCGATTCTGGTGTTCGGGACGCTGTTGAAATCGGCGCGACCGATCGCCGCGGAACTCGACGCCACGCTCGTCAACATGCGCTTCGTGAAGCCGCTGGATCAGGCGCTGTTGGCGCGCATCGCTGCCGACCACGCGGCCATCGTGACGATCGAGGAGAATGCGATCGCAGGCGGTGCCGGCTCGGCCGTCGCCGAAGCCCTCGCCGCGCTCGATCTGCAGCGGCCGCTGCACTCGATCGGCATACCCGATCGGTTCATCGAACATGGCAGTCGCGACGATTGCCTCGCGGCCGCCGGACTCGATGCGGCGAGCCTCGCCCGCAACGTCACCCAATGGTGGCGCGCGCAGGGCGGCGCGAACGATCTGCGACAAGTACGCTGAATTTCCAAACGAAGGTTTTCCGATGTCCTCCGCCAATACCGTCGAAGACGTCCAAGGTCGTGCCGATCACCGGCGCATTCCGATCGACAAGGTCGGCATCAAGGACATTCGGCATCCCGTCAAACTGCGCGATCGCTCCACGGGCGAGCAGCACACCATCGCCACGTTCAACATGTACGTGAACCTGCCGCACGATTTCAAAGGCACGCACATGTCGCGATTCGTCGAGATCCTGCATCGCGAACGCGAAATCTCCGTGGAGAATTTCGGACGCATGCTCGAGGAGATGACGCAGCGACTCGAAGCCGAAGCCGGGCACATCGAGATGAGCTTCCCGTTTTTCGTGATGAAAAAGGCGCCCGTGTCGGGCGTCGAGAGCCTGATGGATTATCAGGCGACGCTGATCGGCGAGCGACGCGGCGCGACGTCTGACGTGTGGGTGCGCGTCGTGGTGCCGGTGACCAGCCTATGCCCGTGCAGCAAGAAGATTTCCGAGCGCGGCGCGCACAACCAGCGCTCGCACGTGACGATCTCGGCGCTGCTCAATGCGCACATGTGGATCGAAGAATTGATCGACATCGCGGAATCCGAAGCCTCCTGCGAAGTGTTCGGCATCCTGAAACGCCCGGACGAGAAATACGTCACGGAGCGTGCCTACGACAATCCGAAGTTCGTCGAAGACCTGGTGCGCGACATCGCGATGCGCCTGAATGCGGAAACACGCGTCACCGCGTACGTGGTCGAAGCGGAAAACTTCGAATCCATCCACAACCACTCGGCGTACGCGCTCATCGAGCGCGACAAACGCAACGACGCTCAGGCGAAGTGATCGAAGCCCGCGTGCGCTTGCGGCACGGGACACCCGTCGCGGGTGAGTACGACGCCCTCGCCTTCGCGTAGCACGCCGATCTCGGCGATACGCGGCATCCCGACCGTACCCCGCAGCGCCTCGATGGCAGGCCAGTGCGCAGGCGGAACGGTGAACAGCAATTCATAGTCGTCGCCGCCGGTGAGTGCAGATCGCGTAGCCGCTTCAGCATCATGGATCGCCGCGAGCGCCGCCGAAATCGGCAAGCGTTCGAGTTCGAGGTGCGCAGCACACCCGCTCGCGGTGGCGAGTTTCGCCAAGTCGCCTTGCAGTCCATCGGAGATGTCGATGCACGCGCTCGCAATCATGAGCAAAGCACGACCGAGCGCGACACGCGGTGCGGGAAACTCGAAACGCTCGCGCAACTCGGCAGCCTGCTCGGGCGCGGCGGACGCGCTCAGGCGCGCTTGCAGCAACGCGAGCCCGGCAGCGGCATCGCCCGGCGTACCCGACACGAAGATGCGATCTCCCGGACGCGCGCCGGCACGACGCAAGCCACGACCCCGCGGCAAAAATCCGAGCACCTGAACGCCGACGACGAGCGGACCTCGCGTGGTGTCACCGCCGACGAGCGCCACGTCGTGCGCGCGCGCAAGCGAGGCGTAGCCCGTGGCGAACTCGGCGAGCCAATCGTCCTCGGCCGCAGGCAGCGTCAGCGACAACAACGACCAGGCCGGGGTCGCACCCATGGCGGCGATATCGCTGAGGTTGACGGCGAGCGCCCGATGACCGATCGAGCGCGGCGCAGCGCCACGCGGAAAATGTACATCTTCGACCAAGGTGTCGCTGACGGCCACCAAATCGTGGTCGGGCGGCGGACGCAAAATCGCACCGTCATCCCCCACGCCGAGCACGACGTCGCCACGCAACGCACCGACGGCGCGAAAATGTCGATCGATCAGCGCAAATTCACCGCGCGCCATCACTGCTCGTGCGGTCGCAACTCGCGCGCCGCGCGATCGAGGACCGCATTGACGAATTTGTGGCCGTCGGTCGCCCCGAATCGTTTGGTGATGGCGACCGCTTCGTTGAGCACGACGCGCCACGGCACTTCGGGGTGGTGCAGCAATTCATAGATACCGATCAACAATACCGCATGCTCGACCGGATCGAGCTCCACCGGTTTGCGATCTGTGTATGCGGCGAGCCGCTCATCGAGCGCCACCCGATCGACGGCGATTCCCTGCACCAGTGCGACGAAGAACGTTTCGTCGGCCCGCGCCATGTCCTCTTCGGTGCGAAAATCGGTGACGAGGTCCTGCCAAGGGCCGTCGTTCAACTGCAAGCGATAGAGCGCCTGCAGCGCAAGCTTGCGCGCCACCGAGCGCGCGCCCGCAGCCGGATCGCGCCGAGTCCCCGTAGCACGCGTCATGTCATACCCCGCAAAGAAAATCGCGCCATCTCGATCGCCGCTTCGATGAATTCTCGGCCCTTGTCGAGACGCGCGGGATCAGCGCGCTCTTCGGCCTGGGCCACCGTGTTCACGGTGAGCACGCCGAAAATCACGGGCACGGGCGTTTCAAGCCCGACCTGCATGAGACCGCGTGCGCACTCGCCCGCGACGTAATCGAAGTGCGGCGTATCGCCACGAATGATGCAACCGAGCGCCACGATCGCATCGCAATCGCCGGCGAGCGCAAGCTTCCGGCAGGCGAACGGCAACTCGAAAGCACCCGGGACGTGATGCACGGTGAGCGCGGCGTCATCCCCCTGCAAGCGCGCCCACGCGGCGCGCGCCGACGCGAGCATCTCACCGACGATGACATCGTTGAAGCGCGCGGCGACCAGCGCCACGCGCAAGCCGCGGGCGTCCAACGTCGGTGCGCTCGCACGATCGAGTTTCATGATTCGCAGTCCACGTAACTTTCCACTTCGAGGTCAAAGGCCGACAGACCGTGCATGGTCTTGGGTGCCGACAACACGCGCATCGTCTTGATACCGAGATCTTTCAGGATCTGTGCCCCGATGCCGTAGGTGCGCAGCACCGGCGCCGCTTCGCTCGCGCCGGCATCGGCCTGAGCACCGAGCGACCGCACGGCATCGGCGAGCTCGCGCGGCGTTTCGGTGTCGCGCAGGATGACGATCACGCCCGCGCCTTCCTGTGCGATGCGGGCCATCGCCGCACGCAACGTCCAGCGGCGCCGCTCGCGCGCCGCAGGCGTGGCGGCGTCGACGCCGAGTACGTCGCGCAAGGTGTCGGTGACGTGTACGCGCACCAAAGGCGCACGCTCTTTGGCCCAGGCGCCGCGCGTGAGCACGAGATGCACGTCGCGATGCACGTGATCCTGATAGGCAAGCAACTGGAATTCACCGAATTCGGTCGCCACCATGCGCTCGGCGACGCGTTCGACCGAACGCTCGTTGCGCAGTCGATAGCGGATGAGATCGGCGATCGTGCCGATGCGCAGCCCATGCTGCTGCGCGAATCTTTCCAGTTCGGGACGCCGCGCCATCGTGCCGTCGTCGTTCATGATTTCGACGATCACGGCAGCGGGCTCGAGTCCCGCCAGACGCGCAAGGTCGCAACCCGCTTCGGTGTGACCTGCGCGCGTGAGCACGCCCCCCGGTTGCGCCATGATCGGAAAAATATGACCGGGTTGGCGCAGATCCTGCGGGCGGGCGTCACGCGCGACGGCCGTGCGCACGGTGTGGGCGCGATCGTGCGCGGAAATTCCGGTGGTGACGCCTTCGGCCGCTTCGATCGAGAGCGTGAAGTTGGTGCGATGTTCGCGATGCGTATCGCTCACCATCAACGGCAAACGCAGCTGCTGACAGCGTTGTTGCGTGAGCGTGAGGCAGATAAGGCCACGACCGTAGCGGGCCATGAAATTGATGTCTTCGGGACGAACTTTCTCTGCTGCCATCAGCAGATCGCCCTCGTTCTCGCGGTGCTCGTCGTCGAGGATCACCACCATGCGACCGGCCGCAAGATCCGCCAGCACGTCTTCGATGCGATCGAAACCGCGCTCGGTCTCTGCTGCGCGCACGCTCGTCATGTCAACGCGCCTCACCGATCAGACGCTCGACGTAACGTGCGACTTGATCGATCTCGAGATTGACGCGACGGCCCGGCGCCAGCGTGCCGAGCGTCGTCACCTCCCAGGTGTGCGGGATGAGATTGACGCCGAAGACGTCACCCTCGACTTCGTTGACCGTGAGACTCACGCCGTCGATCGCGACCGACCCTTTGCGCGCGACGTAACGCGAGAGTGCGGCCGGCACGCGAAAGCGCACCCGCTGCGAACGCGCATCGCCTTGCACGGAGAGCACTTCGGCCAGACCATCGACATGACCGGACACCAGATGCCCGCCGAGGGCATCGCCCGCACGCAGCGCAGGCTCTAGATTCACCTGATCGCCCGAGCGCAACTGACCGAGCGTGGTGAGCGACAAGGTCTCGTTCGACACGTCGGCAGAAAAAGTTTTGGAGGTGAGTTCGAGTGCAGTGAGACAGACACCCGAGACCGCGATGCTGTCACCGGTGCGCGCGTCCGCCAACGACAGGCGCGACACTTCGATGGTCAAACGCAGATCACCGCCCTGCGCTTGCAGCGCCGCGATGCGACCCATGTCTTGAACGATGCCGGTGAACATGCCTAGCCTCCAGAGCGCAGCATGATACGGACATCGGGCCCGATCTGTCGCAGATCGTGCACCCGATAGGCCTGCGCGTCCGCCAGTCGCGCCAGCGCAGGCAGTTGCGCGAGCGGCCGCGCATCGGGGCCTAAAAATTTCGGCGCCAAGTACAACACCACTTCGTCGGCCCACTGCTCGGCGAGCAATGCGCCGGCGAGCGTCGCACCCGCTTCGGTCCAGATTTCGTTATGACCTGCCGCGCCCATCCACTCGAGCGCCGCGCGCAACGACACGCGTCCCGTTGCGTCGGCCGGCAGCCGCTGCACGTGGACACGCTCGCCGTGGGACGTCGCACGCACGGCGGATTCGACCGCGAGCAGCACCACATCGCCGGGTGTGGCAAACAGCTGCGCATCGGCGCGAATGCGCAAATGGCTATCGAGCACAATGCGCGTCGGATGACGCGGCGGCGTGACGTCGATGCCGCGGACGTCGAGACGCGGGTCGTCGGCGATCACCGTTGCGCTCGTCGAGAGTAGCGCGGCGCTCGCGGCACGAAATCGATGTACGTCCGCACGCGCGGAGTCCGAGCTGATCCAGCGACTCTCGCCGTTCGCGAGTGCCGTACGACCATCGAGACTGGCGGCGAGTTTCAAGCGCAGCCAAGGGCGGCCGCGACGCATGCGCGCAAAGAATCCGAGATTGAGCTCGGCGCCGCGTTCGCCGAGCAATCCCGTCTCGACGCGCACGCCCGCGGCACGCAGACGTGCCGCGCCACTGCCGTCGACCCGCGGATTGGGATCGCCGTTCGAATAGACGACGCGCGCAATGCCTGCGGCGATCAAGGCTTCGCTGCACGGGGGCGTCCGACCATGATGGTTGCAAGGTTCGAGCGTCACGTACGCCGTTGCGCCACGCGCTGCGGCGCCCGCCACGCGCAACGCGAACACTTCGGCATGCGGCTCTCCGGCGCGCTGATGCCAGCCCTCGCCGATGATGCGCTCGTCGCGCGCCACCACGCATCCGACGCGCGGATTGGGTTGCGTCGTGTTGCAACCAAGCGCGGCGAGTTCGAGCGCGCGTTCCATGGCGCGCCGATCAAAATCCGAAAAATCACTCATCGCGTTTGCCGCGGCCGCGCGGCGGCCCGACCTGCCCGACCGGCGGGTCGCCGAGTAGCGACATCTGCCCGGCCAAGGGCTCGCGTCGGCGCCGATGCCGCAGCTTTTCCACTTCGTCGCGAAAGGCTTCGACATCCTGGAAGGAGCGATATACGGACGCGAAGCGCACGTAGGCCACCTCGTCGAGGTGACGCAATTCTTCCATCACCATCTCGCCGACTTGTCGCGATGGCACTTCGCGCTCACCGAGACTGCGCAAGCGATGACTGATTCGGCCGATCGCCTCTTCCATGCGCTCACCCGGCACGGGGCGTTTCTCCAACGCTTTCAGCAGGCCGAGTCGCAGTTTTTGCTCGTCGAACGGTTCGCGACTGCCGTGACTCTTCACGATCAAGGGCATGACCAGTTCGGCCGTCTCGAAGGTCGTGAAACGTTCGCCGCAAGCGAGACACTCGCGCCGCCTTCGAATCTGACGCCCCTCGGCCGCCAGACGCGAGTCGTTCACCTTGGTCTCTTCGTGATTGCAGAAGGGGCAGTGCACGATGACGACCCGTCGCGGCGGTGGTCTGCGATCAGCGTCGCGGCGCGTACACCGGGAAGCGACGACAGAGCGCCGTCACTTGCCCGCGAACGCGCTCGATCGAGGCTTCGGATCCTTCGGCATCGAGGATGTCGGCGATCCAGTCGGCGACCTGCACGATCTCGGCCTCTTTGAAGCCGCGCGTGGTCGCCGCCGGCGTACCGACACGCACGCCACTCGTGACCATCGGCGGACGCGGATCGTTCGGCACCGCGTTCTTGTTGACCGTGATGTGCGCGCGACCGAGCGCGGCATCGGCATCCTTGCCGGTGATGTTCTTGTCGGCGAGATCGATCAGCAACAGATGATTGTCGGTGCCGCCCGAGACGATGCGATAACCACGCTGCTGCATGCGCGCGGCCATCGCCCGGGCGTTGGCGAGCACCTGCTTCTGGTAATCGACGAATTCCGGTTGCAGGGCTTCGAGGAACGCCACCGCCTTGGCGGCGATCACGTGCATCAGCGGCCCGCCCTGCGTGCCCGGGAACACCAGCGAGTTGAATTTTTTGGTGAGATCGTCGTTCTTGCGCGCGAGGATCAAGCCGCCGCGCGGGCCGCGCAGCGTCTTGTGCGTGGTCGTCGTGACGACGTCCGCGTACGGGATCGGCGTCGGATAGACGCCCGCGGCCACGAGACCCGCCACGTGCGCCATGTCGACGTGCAGATACGCGCCGACCTTGTCGGCGATCGCACGGAACCGCGGGAAATCGAGCACCCGCGAATACGCCGAGAATCCGGCGATGATCAGCCGCGGCTTCACTTCGAGCGCCTGACGCTCGAGCGCGTCGTAATCGATTTCGCCGTTGTCCGGACGGATGCCGTACTGGTGGGCGGTGAAGAGCTTGCCCGAGAAATTCACTTTGGCGCCGTGCGTGAGGTGGCCGCCGTGATCGAGACTCATGCCGAGAATCGGATCACCGGCTTTCAGAAGCGCGAGGTAGACCGCCGCATTGGCCTGCGAGCCCGAGTGCGGCTGCACGTTCGCGTAATCGGCACCGAACAATTTTTTGGCGCGCTCGATGGCGAGCGTCTCGGCGACGTCGACGTGTTCGCAGCCACCGTAGTAGCGCTTGCCCGGATACCCTTCGGCGTACTTGTTGGTGAGCACCGAGCCCTGCGCCTCGAGCACGCGCGGGCTGGCGTAGTTCTCCGAGGCGATGAGTTCGATGTGATCTTCTTGCCGCTGCATTTCGGCGTGGATGGCGGCATCGAGCTCGGGATCGAATCCCGCAATTTTCGTATCGGCTGGGAACATCGTCGGAGGCCTCGGCGCAGGCAAAAGGGATGCCGCTATTCTAAACGAACAAACCCTCCACCACCGCGTTCCAGCCGCGCGCGATGTTGCCGCGGTCGTACCCGCCGCCGCCCAATGCCAGAACCCGCCCGTGGCCGAGCCGCTCGGCGAGCGCCGTGAGATCGGCGGCGGCCTGGCGATGCACCGCGTCCGAGAACGCCAGATGCGCAAGCGGATCGCCCGCCAGGCTGTCGGCGCCGCACTGCAGAACGATGAATTGCGGCGCATGGGCCTCGAGATGACGCAACACGCGCGGCCATACGGCCGCGAATGCGTGATCGTCGGCGCCGGGCGCCAAGGGAATGTTGAGTTTGGTGCCGGCCGCCGCGCCCTTGCCCCGCTCGGCTTCGCTGCCGGTGCCCGGATAGAGAAATCTCCCATCCTCGTGCAGATCGGCGAACACCAGCTGCGGGTCGTCTTCGAACGCGTAGAACACGCCGTCGCCGTGATGCGCATCGATGTCGACATAGGCTATGCGCTCGAGCCCGCGCGCCGCGCGCAGCCACTCGATCACGACGCCGCAATCGTTCAGCGCACAAAACCCGGCCGCACCGCCCCGCGCGGCGTGATGCAAACCGGCGATCGGCACGAAGGCGCGGCGCACACGGCCGAACATCATCGCCTCGGCCGCCGCGAGCGCACCGCCGGCGACGTCGGAGGCCGCCTCGAAAATGCCGCGGAACACCGGCGTGTCGCCGCCATCCAGATGCCCGACCCCCTCGCCCGAGCGCGCTTGCACGAACTCGAGGTAGGGCAGCGTGTGGAACAGTTGCAGCTCTTCGAGCGTGGCCATGCGCGTATCTTCGACGAGACAACGTCGCTCGAGCCCGCGCGCCGCGAACTCGCGGTAGAACGCCGCGTGACGATCCGTGCCGAACGGGTGGTTGTGGCCGAACCCGTAACGGGCCAATCGTTCACCCGCGATGACCAAAACCTCGGACATGATGCGGCCGAGCCTAGCACAGGCGATAATGCGCCCATGGCTCAATACATTTACACGATGAACCGCGTCGGCAAGATCGTGCCTCCCAAACGGCACATCCTGCGCGACATCAGTCTGTCATTTTTCCCCGGCGCCAAGATCGGCGTGCTGGGCCTCAACGGCTCGGGCAAATCCACGCTGCTCAAGATCATGGCGGGGCTCGACTCGAACATCGAGGGTGAAGCGCGCCCGCAATCGGGGATCAAAGTCGGATACCTGCCGCAGGAACCCGAACTCGACGCGGCAAAAACGGTGCGCGAAGAAGTCGTACAGGGCATCGGCGGAATGTTCGCGAAAGTCGAACGCTTCAACGCGATCAGCGAACAGTTCGCCGAACCGATGTCCGACGACGAGATGAACAAACTGCTCGAAGAGCAAGCCAAGCTGCAAGACGACATCGACGCCGCGGGCGGCTGGGAACTCGACCGAAAGCTCGAGATCGCCGCCGACGCGCTGCGCCTGCCGCCCTGGGATGCGCTCATCGGCCAACTCTCCGGCGGTGAAAAGCGTCGCGTCGCGTTGTGCCGGCTGCTGCTCTCGGCGCCCGACATGTTGTTGCTCGACGAACCGACCAACCACCTCGACGCCGAGTCGATCGCGTGGCTGGAAAAATATCTGGAGGCGTATCCGAGCACCGTGATCGCGGTCACGCACGATCGCTACTTCCTCGACAACGTCGCCGAGTGGATCCTCGAACTCGACCGCGGCCACGGCATCCCCTATCACGGCAACTATTCGAGCTGGCTCGAGCAGAAGGAAAAGCGTCTCGCCCAGGAAGAGCGCGAGCGCGAAGCACTGCGCAAGACTCTGGAGCGCGAGCTTGAATGGGTCCGCCAGAATCCGAAGGCGCGGCAGGCCAAGAGCAAGGCGCGCATGCAGCGGTACGAAGAGCTCGCCTCGCGCGAATTCCAGGAACGCAACGAGACCAACGAAATCTACGTTCCGCCGGGCGAGCGTCTCGGTGATCTCGTGATCGAAGCCAAAGGTCTGCGCAAGGCCTTCGGCGATCGGCTGCTGATCGACAACCTGAACTTCAACCTGCCGCCGGGCGGCATCGTCGGCATCATCGGCCCGAACGGCGCCGGCAAGACGACGCTGTTCCGCATGCTCACCGGAGCCGAGACGCCGGACGCAGGCGAGATCCGCATCGGGCCCACGGTCAAACTCGCCTACGTCGACCAGTCGCGCCAAGCACTCAACGACAAAAACAGCGTCTGGCAGGAAATCTCCAACGGGCTCGACCTCATCAAGGTCGGCAACTACGAGACCCCCTCGCGCGGCTACGTCGGTCGCTTCAATTTCAAAGGCACGCAGCAGCAGCAACTGATCGGCGAGTTGTCGGGCGGCGAACGCAACCGCGTGCATCTGGCCAAAGTATTGAAGTCTGGCGGCAACGTCCTGTTGCTCGACGAACCGACCAACGATCTCGACGTCGAGACGCTGCGCGCCCTAGAAGAGGGTCTGCTCGCGTTCCCGGGCTGCGCCGTGGTGATCTCGCATGATCGCTGGTTCCTCGATCGCATCGCCACCCACATCCTCGCCTTCGAAGGCAACTCGGAAGTGGTGTGGTTCGAGGGGAATTACCAGGAATACGTCGAGGACTATCGCAAGCGTCGCGGCGAAGATGCGGCCCAGCCGCATCGCATCCGCTACAAACCTTTGACGCGCTGAGCGCGAGGCTTCAACCAACCCAGACGCGGGCGTTGCGGAACAAGCGCATCCAACCCGAATACTCGGGTGCGGCGGTCGGTCGCCACGACATCTGCACGTTGCGGAACACGCGCTCCGGGTGCGGCATCGCGATGGTGACGCGACCGTCGAGATTGCACAACGCCGCCAGACCATTGGGTGAACCGTTCGGGTTCGACGGATAGTCGACGGCGATCGCACCCGCCGCGCTCACGTAACGCAAGCCGACGGTGCCCGAGGATTCGCAACGCGCCGCCTGCATGACATCGCGGAATTCCGCCCGCCCTTCGCCGTGCGACACCGCGATCGGCAGCATCGAACCGCGCATGCCGGCCAACAGGATCGACGGCGAATCCTGCACTTCGACCAGCGTCGCGCGCGCTTCGAATTGTTCGACCCGATTGCGCACGAAACGCGGCCAGTGCTCGGCACCGGGCACGATGGGCGCGAGTTGCGCCATCATCTGGCAACCGTTGCACACGCCGAGCGCGAAGCGATCGCTGCGCGCGAAGTAATCCTCGAACATGTCGCGCAGTCGCGCGTTGAACAGGATGGATTTGGCCCAACCCTCGCCCGCGCCGAGCACGTCGCCGTAGGAAAATCCGCCGCAGGCCACGAGCCCGCGAAACTCCGTCAACGCGCGACGCCCCGCGATCAGATCGGTCATGTGCACGTCGTGCGCTTCGAACCCTGCGCGATC
Organism: Steroidobacteraceae bacterium; assembly: GCA_017853555.1. Lineage (GTDB taxonomy): Bacteria > Pseudomonadota > Gammaproteobacteria > Steroidobacterales > Steroidobacteraceae > UBA964. The sequence goes on along the minus strand of JAFMJH010000024.1, from coordinate 13,099 downwards.
GAAGACTGCGGCCATCTCGGACTGACTGTTCACGCCTTGCTCGCGCAAGATGGCGACCGCCGGACGCGCACCGCGCGCCACGAACGGCGCCGCCACGTCCTGCTCGGCATCGAAAGACAACGCAACTTGCAACGCCGGCGCGTCGAAACGCGTCGCGAGTGCGAATTCTTCGCGCGCGCACTCGGGATCGTCGCGCAGTGCGCGCATGCGATACGAGGTTTCGGACCACTCGCGTTTCAGCGTCGACCAATCCTCTTCGATGCACACCTCGCCGGCGCGCAACACGATGCGCGACGTCTCGAGCGGTCGTCCGATGCGCGTGACGGCTCCGGCAAGCCCGTGCGCGGCAAAAACGGCCTCGACCGCGGCAAGTTCAGACTCGCGCACCTGCAACACGACGCCGAGTTCTTCGGCGAACAAGGCTGCAAGCCCGTGCTCGCCTGCGGCGACCGGCAAGTCGATCTCGAGCCCCATGTGCCCGGCGAACGCCATTTCGAGCAGCGTCACCGCGACGCCACCGTCGGAGCGATCGTGGTACGCGAGCAAGCGATCACTCGCGCGCAACTCGGCAAGCGCCGCAGCCAACGCCACGCAACGCTCGGGCGCATCGAAATCCGCCGGCTCCGTACCGAGCTCGCCGTAAACCTGCGCGAGCACCGAACCGCCGAGACGCAAACGCCCGGCGGCCAGATCGACGAGCAACAAAGCCGTCGGACCGGCATCGCGCTGCAATTGCGGGGTGACGGTGCATCGCACGTCGCGCACCGGCGCGAAAGCGGACGCGATCAGCGACACCGGCGCGACCACGGACTTCGCGGTACCGCCGTCTTGCCACGCGGTGCGCATCGACAAGGAATCTTTGCCGACCGGGATGGCGATGCCCAACGCGGGGCAGAGTTCTTCGCCGATCGCATGCACGGCCGCGTGCAAGGCCGCATCCTCGCCGGGCTCGCCGCAGGCCGCCATCCAGTTCGCCGACAAACGCACCTCGGCGAGCGAGGCGACGTCCGCACTCAAAATATTCGTCAATGCTTCACCGACGGCCAGTCGTGCCGCCGCCGGCGAAGACAACAAAGCGACCGGCGTACGCTCGCCCATCGCCATCGCTTCACCCGCGCAACCGAAGTAGTCGGCCGTGGTTACGCCGCAATCGGCCACCGGCACCTGCCACGGACCGACCATCTGATCGCGCGAAATCATGCCGCCGACCGTGCGGTCGCCGATGCTGATCAAAAACGTCTTGTCGGCCACCGCGGGAAACTGCAGCACGCGACGCAGCGCGGCGCGCGGCTCGAATCGCGCGAGATCGAGCGGCCGGGGGCTGCGCTGCAGACTCTTCACGTCACGCAGCATGCGCGGCGGCTTGCCGAGCAACACCTCGATCGGCATGTCGACCGGCGTATCGCCGTGCAAAGGATCACGCACCAGCAATCGTCCGTCGTCGGTGAGCGTGCCGATCACGGCGTGCGGACAACGCTCACGCGCGCAAAGTTCGGCAAAGGCCTGTACGGATGCTGCGGCGATCACGAGCACGTAGCGCTCTTGCGACTCGTTGCACCAGATCTCCATCGGCGACATGCCGGGCTCGTCCGAGGCGATCGCACGCAGATCGACGATCGCACCGCGCGCACTGTGCGCCACCGCCTCCGGCACGGCGTTCGAGAGGCCACCCGCGCCGACGTCGTGGATCAACAAAATGGGATTGGACTCGCCCAGTTCCCAGCAACGATCGATCACTTCCTGCGCGCGTCGCTGCATCTCGGGATTGCCGCGTTGCACCGACGCGAAATCGAGCGCTTCGGCCGAATTGCCCGAACCGACCGACGAGGCTGCGCCGCCGCCGAGACCGATGAGCATCGACGGGCCGCCGAGCACGACGAGTTTCGCGCCGGCGGGACAGTCGCGTTTTTCGATGTGGGCACGACGCACGTTGCCGAGTCCGCCGGCGATCATGATCGGCTTGTGATAGCCGCGCATGCGCTGCGGCGCATCGCCCGGAACCGCGATTTCGAGCGTGCGGAAATAGCCGCAAATGCCCGGTCGTCCGAATTCATTGTTGAAGGCGGCCGCACCGAGCGGACCGTCGATCATGATGTCGAGCGCCGAAGCGATGCGTTGCGGCTTGCCGAGCGTGTGCTCCCAGGGCTGCTCGAATCCCGGGATGCGCAGGTGCGACACCGAAAACCCGACCAGTCCGGCTTTGGGTTTGGCACCGATGCCGGTCGCGCCTTCGTCGCGAATCTCGCCGCCCGACCCGGTCGATGCACCCGGGAAAGGCGAGATCGCCGTCGGGTGGTTGTGCGTCTCGACCTTCATCAGGATGTCGATCGCTTCACGTTGCGCGGCGTACACGCCGTTCGCCGGTTGCGGGAACCAACGCGAGCCCTCGCGCACGCCTTCGATCACCGAGGCATTGTCGCGATAGGCGCTCAACACGCCCGCCGGGGCACGCGAATGCGTGTTGCGGATCATCGCGAACAAAGATTTCGGCTGGCGCACGCCGTCGATGATCCAATCGGCGTTGAAGATCTTGTGGCGACAGTGTTCGGAGTTCGCCTGCGCGAACATCATCAGTTCGACGTCGGACGGATCGCGACCGAGGGCCGCGAACGCCTGCAGCAAATAATCGATTTCGTCCGGCGAGAGTGCGAGCCCGAGCTCGCGATCGGCACGCTCCAAGGCCGCACGACCCTGCGCAAGCGACACGCGACGCAGCGGACGCGGCGCTTCGGCGGCGAACAAGTCGTCGAGTTCGGCCGCATCGACCACGCGCTCGGTCATGCGATCATGCAACAGCGGCGCCAGTTGCGCCCTGCGCGCGGCGTCGAGCGGCGCGCGCGCATGCAAAGTGATTTCGATGCCGCGCTCGATGCGACGCACGGCATCGAGGCCGCAGACGTGTGCGATATCGGTGGCTTTGCTCGACCACGGCGAAATCGTGCCGGCGCGCGGCAGCACCCAGAACTGCGTCGTGGTTGCCGAGCCGGACTCATCGGCCTGTGCCGCGCGCGAACCGTAGTGCAGCAAGGCGTTAAGCAATTCGAGTTCGTCGTCGCGCAAAGCGCGGCTCACATCGACGACATGCACGTAGCGCGTCGCGACGCGCAGCACATCAGGCACTGCGGCCTGCAGACGATCGAGGAGTTTGGCGAGTCGGAAGTCCGAGAGCGCGGCGGATCCGCGAACCAGCATGACGGGCCCGCGGCCTATTTGCCGGGCGAACCGTCGCCCGCGGGCGGCGAGTACACCGGCATCGGAAACTGAGCGACATTGCCGCCTTCGTAGGCGCTGATCTTGCTGACGCCTTGCTTGCGCACTTCGTCGATGCGCAGCACGGAGTGCAGCGGCAGATAGCTGCGCTTGACGCCTTCGAATTCGGATTTGATGCGCTCTTCACCCGGATCCAGCACCACCGAGGAGCGCTCGCCGAAGACGAGTTCTTCGACTTCGATGAATCCGAACAAGTTGCCGTGCGACACCTTGCGGGCGTAGACCTCGTAGGTCTTGCCCTGATTCACGAACATCACTTTGTAGATATGGCTCGGAGGCATGGCATCGCAGCGGGGAAAAATGGCGGAGAGGGTGGGATTCGAACCCACGTGCCGGGATTAACCGACCATCCGATTTCGAGTCGGCGCCGTTATGACCACTTCGGTACCTCTCCGGGGCCGCGGATCATACCCGAAATGAACCCGATTCGGCGAGATCAGACCGCCATTCGGGCGGCGCGCCAGTTGCCGAAGCGGTAATACCCGACCGTCAGCGACATCGCGACGATCGCCGAGATGCAAAAACTCCACCAGACGCCGTCGACGCCCCAGTGGCCCACGCTGTACTGCGCGAGCGGGGCGCGGACCACGAGCAGCGCGAGCACGAGCACCATCAAGGGCGGCACGACCGCACCGGCCGCACGCACCACGCCCGAGAGCACCATCGAGACCCCGAACAGGGGGAACGACCACAGGATGATGTAGTTGGCGTGCTCCGCGATCGAGACCGAAGGGCTGCCCGGGGGCAGGAAGACGCCGATCACGTGCGAGCTCAGCAGGTAGATGACGAGCACGGGAATGCCGGTCAACAAAAAATTGAATGCGACGGCATAGCGCGCGATCGAACCGACACGCCCCCAAAGACCGGCGCCGATATTCTGCGCGGCCATCGACGAGACCGCCGCGCCGAGCGCGAGCGCCGGCATCTGCACGTAGTTCCACAGCTGCATGTCGGCCGCGAATGCCGCCGAAGTGTCGGAACCGAATTGATTCACCACGCCGAGGAACAACACCATGCTGGAGGACAAGACGATCATCTGCAGGCCCATCGGCAGACCTTTGAGTACGAGCGCGCGCACGATGCTCCAGTCGATGCGCAGCAGATGCCCCTCGCCCGCATGCAGCGCGAGCGGATTTTTGCGTCGGTAAATCGTGATCAGGAGCGCGGCGAGACTGGCCGACTGCGCAACCAGCGTCGCGAGCGCCGAGCCCGAAATGCCCATCGCCGGGATCGGACCCCAGCCGAAGATGAACAGCGGATTGAGCGCGATGTCGAGCGCGACCGACATCACGAGGAAGGCGAACGGCGTCTTCGAATCACCGGCGCCGCGCAAGGCGCTGTTGATGAAAAAGAACGCGAAGGAAGGCGGCAAGCCCGCGAACATGACGCGCATGTAGGCGATGCCGTAGGGCACCGCATCGACCGGCGTGCCCATCCATCGCAGGATCGTGGGACTCAGGAACAACCCCAAAGCCGTGAACAGCAAGGCGAGCGTGAAGAAGAACGTCGCGCTCGTACCGACCACCCGCTTCGCCTCGGCCATCTTTTGTGCGCCGACGTTTTGGGCGATCAGGATCGTCGAGGCCATGGTGATGCCGAATACCGCACCGAGCAGCAGGAACATCACGATGTTGGCGTTGCTCGCTCCGGTGAGTGCCGCGGCACCCAAATATTTGCCGATCCAGATCGCGTTGATCGAGCCGTTGATCGACTGCAACACGTTGCCGAGCAAAATGGGGATCGCAAAGGTGAACAAGGTCCGAGGGATGGACCCTTCGGTGAGCGAGACGGTAGGTTTCATGTACGCCGGGCGCGGAAAAATTCGGACAGTAGGGTACCGCATTCGTCCGCGAGCACCCCGCCGAAGACGTCCACTCGGTGGTTCAACTGCGGGATCGCGAAAACGTCGGTGATGCTGCCGGCCGCACCCGCTTTCGGATCCCAGGCCCCGAACACCACCCGGCCGACGCGCGCGTGCACGAGTGCCGCCGCGCACATCGTGCAAGGCTCGAGCGTCACGTACAGCGTGGTGTCGGTCAGTCGATAGTCGCCCACCTCTTTCGCCGCCGCGCGCAAGGCTTCGATTTCGGCGTGCGCCGTCGGATCGCAGCGCTCGATCGGTGCATTGGACCCTTCGCCGAGCACCCGATCGCCGCGCACCAAAAGTGCGCCGACCGGCACCTCGCCGCGCGAAGCCGCCGCCCGCGCGAGCGCGATGGCGCGTTGCATGAAATCGGCGTCCGAAGGAATGGGCATGCGCGAATTATCGCATGCCTCACGCCAGGGCAGCCCCTCACGGCGGAACGGGCGCGCGTGACCCCCGGAACGGCGGCTGCTATCCGGAGAGTCGCTCGACCAACCAAAAGAGCGCCATCATGCCGCAGCCCAGCGACCCGAGTTGCAGCACGCAACGCCGGTAACCCGACCAGTGACGCAACCCGTACAACACGAAGAGCGTCGGTAAGACGATCGCGACCTGACCGATTTCGACGCCTGCGTTGAACTGCAGTAGCCGCCACGCGAAGTCTTCGCGCGGCAGATCGAGTTCGGCGAGCGCGTTGGCGAACCCGAAGCCATGGACCAAGCCGAACACGAAGGCGAGCGACACGCGACGATGCCCGAAGATCGGCCGCAGGTTGTCGAATGCGGAAATCAGGATGGTCGCGGCGATGGCCGACTCGACCCACTGCGAAGGCAATGCAATCCAGCCGAACGCTGCGAGCGCGAGCGTCATCGAATGCGCGATCGTAAAGGCCGTGACGATGCCGAGTGCCGGCACGAAGGCGCGGCCGAACCGATCGACCGGCATGCCACCCGCGACGGCCAGCGGCAACAACAACGTCAACAAAAAGACCAGATGATCGAACCCCTGCCAAATATGCTCGACACCGGCGACGAGCATCGACACGGCGGCGGATGCGCGCATCGCCGGCGCCGGCGACACGGCATCAGTTGAAGTCGCAGACCTCAAGCCGGTCACTTCCCGCTGCTCGCCCGGCGCGATGACCTGCACGATGCTGCCGTCACGCCACAGCCCGCGATGCGCCGCGTCCGTCGACTCGAGCAATCGATAACTCAAAGAAAAGCGGGCGCAGGGGCTCTGCAGCCGCACTTCGGCGTAGACCCCATCCCGATAGCGTACCGCGCGCGGTTCAGCCGGCACGTCGCGCCAAATGCACGCAGGACTCTGCGGAACGAGACTCTCCTGCACGCGCGCGACGATGTCGGGATAGGCACGGTTGAACTCGGCGACGGTCAACGCGCGATCGTCGTCACGATCGAGATCGACTTCGAGCGCCAGCGCGCGTAGCGGCACCTCCACCTGCAGCGCGAGACCTTGGGCCGACGGCAGCACGCGCAGATAGGCAACACTCGTCTGATGCGCCATCCCGGCACTCGGCCAGAGCACGACGAGCACCGCAAGCAGGCGACGCAGTCGATCGCGATGCGGCATCACGGCGGACATCAATAATCGACGGGCACGCGCCACTGCGACTCGGAGATCGACCATCCGCGGCGTTGCGCGTCGGTGCGCAGCTGCATTGCCAAAGGCGTCCGGCCGGCCGCAGCAGCCGCCTGCCACGCGAGTACGTAATCCTGCGCTTCGCGCTGCAGACGCAGATTGTCCTGCGCCCAGCGCAGCGCAAGCTCCGGTCTTTCGTTCACGTACAGTTCGAATTGTGCGTATTCGCGTGCGTGACGACCCCCCGACGCGCCGAGCTGGACGGCGTCGCGTTGACGCTGCGTCATCAGCGCACGCGTCTCTTGCAGCCCTGCATCACCCAGAATTTTTTGGGCGCGCGCCGTCAGTAGCAGACTTTTGTCGCTGCCGGCAATCGGTGCGAGCACTCTCAAGGCCTCATGCGCCCCGGCGACATCGCCGTTGCGCAACCAGGCGGCCGCTTCGGCGGCGCGCAAATAGCGTTCTTGCGATGGAAACACACTCCGCAAAGCGCGCCATGCCCGCACCGTCTCGTCGAACGGCGCGCACCGCAGGAGGCGCCCCTGCCGACACAGCTCGAGTTGCGTCTGCAGGGCCCAGGCGCTGACGAGCGGACTCGCGTCCGTGCGCAGCACGTGCAGCTGCCGACTCGCGCCATCGTCCGCATCGACCGTTCCGAGTACGCGGAGCTCCAACTCGCACACCGTCGCGATTCGCGCCAAACCGGCCGTGCCTGCATTCACGCAGGCGCGGCGTGCGTCCGCTACCGCTCCGTCGATCTTCAACACCTGTGCCAACTCGAGCCATCGACCCGCATCCTCGGGTCGAGCGCGCAGGCCGACGAGATAGGCGCGGACACTCGCATCGAAGTCGTGCAGATATTGCTGCGCCGCCGCCAAGCCAAACCACGCATCGGCCGATCGCTCGGACGCGGGGATGGCACGCAACAATGCGTACGCTTGAGCAGCGAGCGCAGGATCGTCACGCTCGTGGGCGAGCGCGAGACGCTCGCGGGCCAGACGGGTTCGCTCGAGCGGCGTACGCGCATCTCTGTAGGCGCGGGCCGAACTCGGCAAGCGCTCCAGGACGACGGTCGGATCGGCGAGCGATACCGACGTCGCCGGCGCAATATTCGCGGAGCCCGCGACGATCAACAGCGCAAGCCACCACCGTGTGCGCCGCCGCATCACACGGTCTCGCGCGCGAACTAGATCGCCTCGGGCTCCGCCGTCTCGGACGTGTACGAGTCCTGCACCGCGTCGAAGCCGATCGGCGAGCCCGTCTCGTCGGGCCCGCCGGTCGCCAACTTCTTCACGAGGGCGAAGAACTCCGGCGCCATCGGGGTCGCCGGCGGCACCGGGTCGAGACCCTTTTTGCCGCACGCACCAAGCAACGCCGCCGAAATGATGAGTATCCATCGTGCTTTCGATGTCATGGGATCCTCTCCGCCGCGACTCAGCGCGAGCCCGGCAGCGGGGTGTTCAAATACGGGAAGGTGTCGGCGAACTGCGCAGCGCTCTGCAGAGCACCATCGACCAAGGGCGCACCCCCGATGGGCGCATCCGACGCTTTGCAACCGACCTTCAACGCATCGTTCGCACCCGTCGCGACGCACAACACGCCCATCGCGACGCGCAACGCGGCGTCGACGACGTCATCGCCCGGTCGACGCCCGTTCGGAAAGCCGGCCAAGTCGCCGCCGAGCACGCCGAGATTGCTCTGCGTCGCCTTCGGCGTGGGAGCCAGGCCGAGATTGAGGCGCAGCATTTCCGAGGCCACGACGCCCGTCGGCTTGTTCACGCCCTCCACGCCGGTCAAAAACGCCGCGACGAGATCGGTACGCGGGAAATTCGTGGGCGCGAGATTCGGCAAACCTACGGCGTCTTTGAACAGGATGTTGATCAGCGCCGGCAGCGTCGGGTTCGTCACGTAATCGGCGAACTGACCGTCGTCTTTGGGTTTGGCTGCGTTGAACTTGTCTTTGTCCTTGAGACCGATCACGACTTCGTTGACGAGCGGCATGCCGAGCCGCGACACCTGCGTCCAGGCACCACCGTTCTTGGGTGGCGTGACATGACCCGAGGTCGGCGCGCCGTTCAACAGGCGAGCCTGTCGCTGGCTTGCGGTCGTCCAGGCACCCACAATGTTGCTCGACGCGGCCTTGACGCAGGCGATCGGCAATTCGAGCGCGATCGTGGTGACGTTCTTGTCGGCGATGGTGTTCGCGTTCTGGTCTTGCGCGCCGAGCGGATTCAGGTTGATGAGATCGAAGATCCGCCCGAGATTCACCGCGAACGGGTCTTGACGCTGACCGACGAATACTTTGCCCGCGCCGGTACAACCCGGAACCGTGATCGAGTACTGATGCCGGGACGCATAGGTCTGATAGGCCGCCACCGACCCGAAGGTCTTGACGCCGATGTTGTCTGCCGGCTTGTCGAACACCGTCGAGCCATCGATCGCGTTCGCGACGGCGCCGCGCGTCCCGAGACGCCGATCACCACGCACGACGTCGATCGAATACGTCTCGCGCAGATTGAGCGTGCCGGGATTTACCGACGAGATGCCACCGGCCTGAATCAATGGAATCGATACGTTCTTGCTGCCGATCGGCAACGCGATGTCCTTCAGCGTATTCCGGAAGCGGAACTGGAAGGTGAGGTCTTCCACGGCGTCGCCATTCTGATCGATGTGAATTTCGTACAGACCGTCCTGATCCATCGTGAAATAGTTCGGACCGCCGTATGCGTCCTGCAAAGGCTGATAGTTGGCGATGATCGTGACGAAATCCGCGCGTCCCGTTTCGTAGGAGCGGAACATGTAGAAGTCCGTCGCGTCGAGCTTGGGTTGCGTGGCGATATAGGGCGCTTCGCGGTGACTCGACGCGCTCGCCACGAGCGACAGCGTCGCGGCGACGACGACAGGCAGACCCTTGCAAAGCAGCGATTTGAGACGGAATTGGGCGGTGTGCATGACGAAACCTCCGTGGGTTCGACCACACTAGAAGAGAGAGAGGATCGCCAACAACACGCCGCCGGGGTCGCGTGGCCCTGACTTTAGTCAGTCACTGCGAGTTTGGAAATGATTAGGCCGCGCGGGAATCACCGCGGTCGCGATGCAAGCCGATGTTGCTGTTGAAAGCATCCTGCACGCCGGTAAACCATCCGAAGCGGATTAAATTTAGGCGGGCGACCCGATGATCTGCGCCGCACGCGTCGCGATTTCAGCCGCCGAAGCAAGGGTCTCGACGTCACGACACAGCCCGATCAACTCGCTCACGCGATCAGCCGGCAGTATATCGACGGCAAGATCCCGGAATTTTTGCTCGAGCGCCGCATCGCTCATGGGATTTTCAACGCTGCCGATGGCGCGCTCAATGCGCCGTTCGAATTTCCGTCCGTCACGCAGCGTGATCGTCAATTCGACTTGTTCCGGCGCGATGCCCGGCGTGACGATCGGCCGAACACGCTCCGCCAACGCTGCGATGGTCGGGTCTTGCACGGCACGATCGGAGAACTGATGCTCCCCGGCCGCGCCTTCGACGATTGCGACGGCCACGGCGTGATAGACACTGAACTTCCCCTCGAGTCCTGAACGCGGCGAGCGCTTGCCCGTGAGTTCGAGCACCAGCGGGTGCACGCGCAAATCCACTCTTTCGATCGAACGCGCCTCGAGCGCATGAGCGGTGCGCAACTGGATAGCCGCGTCGATCGCCGGATGCAAAACGATGCCGCACGCAAACGGCTTGTAGGTGTTGAGCGCCGCTTCGTAGCGCTGCCCGAGACCGTCCAGCATGGCGGCGTAATCGCGTTTGGTCGAGATTGTCTGCGCCCAACCACGACGGGCTTCTAGCATCGCATCGGAACTCGTGTAGCCCTGCTGCGCCAGAATAGCCGCGAATAGGCCGTTGCTCGCCGCACGTCCCGGATTGAAGCTTTTGTTCATGGAGCCGAAGCTCTCGCGAAACCCGACCGGCTGCGAGGCTGCAAGACCCAGAGCCCAAACCGTCCTTTGCACATCGAGACGCATGAGCCGAGCCACAGCCGCCGCTGCGCCGATCACGCCGGCGGTACCGGTGATGTGCCAACCAGCATCGTAATGATCGGGATACACGCCATTTCCGACCCGGCAGGCGACTTCGACGCCCACCACGAGCGCGTTCAGGAACTCGCGCCCCGACACCGGATGCAGTTCGGCCCACGCCATCAACGCGGAAATCACGGGACCACCCGGATGAATGACGGTCTTCAGGTGGGTGTCGTCATAGTCGAATACATGACTCGCGACGCCATTCAAAAACGCAGCATTAAGAACGTCCAGACGTTCACGACGCCCGAGGAGAGACGCCTGCGCGGGCCCGGAGAACGGCACGAGCGCGCGCACCGCGACCTCCAAAGTCTCGTGACGCGAGCCGCCCACCGTCACCGCAACCCAGTTCAGCAGAGTGCGCCGACCTTCGCGACGCACGGCAACGGGCAAATCTTCGAATTTCGACTCCACGACATAACGCGCAAGAATTTCGGTCACCTTGGGCGGCAGCGACGCGACCGAATCGTTGGGCGAGGAAGTGGGCGACTGTTCCGCGTGCGACGCTGCACCAAGCAGTGCAACGGCAATCCCGGACCCGGCGAGCAGCGAACGACGATCGATCACGGGCATCTCCCAAAAAATGAATTAAAATTTGCAGATGACGCGACGGAGTGCGTCATCGCATCACAAGCCAATAAAGCTTCGGCCCCGCAAAAACCAGCAACGCGAGAATGCCGGCACCCAGAAAAACGACGACTTCTTTTGTTTCGGGTTTCATGCGTGGCTCCGTGCCGGCAAAGTCGGTTTATCGCAAGGGGCCGCGCTTGAGAAACACGAAGGTGTGATCGTTCGCAGGGTTCACCTTCATCGTGGCCGCCGTGACCGAGTCGATCGCGGGTACGAATTCTTCGAACCCGCGATACTCCTCGACGTCACGCACCGCAAAATCGAGGTGCGAGGCATTGTCGTTGTAGCCGAGGATCAATACCCCACCCTCGCGCAGACAGGCATGACACATCTGCAATAGCCGCCGAAAGCCCTCCCGATCGTCGAGCCCGTAGCCGATCAACCCATTGGCGACGATCACGTCGAACTCGCGACCATAGAAACGGGTCAGTTCGGTCGCCGAACCCACGACGTGCCGACCGGCGTGGCCGTACTTTTTGGCGCGCCGATTGAAATCGATCGTGTGCACGTCGTAACGCAACTGCGGATAGTAGTGGCGCGTGTAGGCCGCGACGCCGATGAACAGCAGCTTTTGTCCCGCGGCCGCGCGCGCATTCAAGAACGGGAAGATGCGCTGTTCGAGGAATTCGCGGTCCGGCGTGTGCAACGGCATCGGCTCGTCGCGCCAGATCGCGATGCGTTTGCGAATGGAGCGTGCGAGTCGCTCGAGCGGCTTCCATGCCGCGAAACCGCGATGCTCTTGCGTCACTCCCACTCGATCGTCGCGGGCGGCTTGCCGCTGATGTCGTAGACGACGCGGCTCACGCCCTTCACTTCGTTGACGATGCGACGCGAACAGACGTCGAGCAATTCATAGGGCAGGTGCGCCCAGTGCGCCGTCATGAAATCGACGGTCTCGACGGCGCGCAGCGCGATCACGGGATCGTGCCGACGACCGTCGCCGGTGACGCCGACACTTTTGACGGGCAGGAAGACGGCGAACGCCTGGCTGGTCTTTTCATACCAGCCGACCTTGCGCAATTCTTCGATGAAGATGTGATCGGCGTGCCGCAAGGTGTCGGCAGCAGCGGGCGTGACGGCGCCCAGGATCCGGACGCCGAGACCGGGACCTGGGAACGGATGGCGATAGACCATCTCGGCCGGCAGCCCGAGCTCGACGCCGATGCGCCGCACTTCGTCTTTGAACAACTCGCGCAGCGGCTCGACGAGTTTCAGCTTCATGTGTGCCGGCAGGCCACCGACGTTGTGGTGGCTTTTGATGACGTGCGCCTTGCCGGTCTTGCTGCCGGCCGATTCGATCACGTCGGGATAGATGGTACCCTGCGCGAGGTAGTCGACGCGGTCGCTCGCGCCCTCGCCTGCAAGTTTTCGCGACTCCTCGTCGAAGACCTCGACGAACAGCCGGCCGATGATCTTGCGCTTGGCTTCCGGGTCTTCGACACCGGCAAGCGCGCTGAAGAAGCGTTCGGCCGCATCGACGCGGATCACGCGCACGCCGAGATTGCGCGCAAAAATATCCATCACCGCATCGCCTTCGCCCAAGCGCAGCAAGCCGTGATCGACGAATACGCAGACGAGCTGATCACCGATGGCGCGAAGCAGCAGCGCGGCAACGACCGAAGAATCGACGCCGCCCGACAAACCGAGCAGCACCTTCGCCCCGCCGACCTG
>JAFMJH010000053.1 GCA_017853555.1 Steroidobacteraceae bacterium | reverse complement strand
AGCGCGCGATTTCGCAGCTCAGGACGCAGTCGAGTTCGCCAAGGCCGTGATCGGTGCGCAGTGGGGCGCGAACGATCCGCATTCGATGGCGGTGCAGTATGCGCCGTACGCCGTGTTGCACGACTCGCATCCGATCGCGAGCGGTCGCGAGGTCATCGAGTCTCACTACGCCGCCTTGCGTGCCGCGATGTCGCGCACCGCGGTTTCGATCGATCACGTCGCCGTACAAGATCGCAACGACGACGAATACTGGGTCGCGGCACGATGGACCTCAGCTTTCGAGCACACCGGCACTCTGTGGGGCGCGAGCGCCTCGGGTCGGCCGGCGCTGATCCTCGGCGTCACGCACTGGCAGATCGTCGCGGGTCGAATCGTCGCCGAATGGTCGATCTACGATCGCATCGCGGTGCTTGCGCAGATCGTTTGAGCAGGCGCGGTTTCGAACCGATCAGATCTCAGCGATGGTGTTTCTTGCCGTGGCGCTTGTGCTTGTGGCTGGGCGCCGGAGCGGGAGCCGAGCCCGGCGCGGCGGGCGGGTTGGCGGCGGGGGCGGGGTTGCTGCCCGTGTCGGCTTGGGCGACGGAGAGCCCCATCAGCAACGTAACGACGACGGCGGAAACAAGTGCTGTACGAGTGGCTTTCATTGGAATCATCTCCTGGTAACTGAAATTGCGCGACACCATCAGCGTCATGCACACGCATTTCCTGGCCCCGCGGCGATGACGACTCTTCCCCCGCCCGGGCGTACGAGCTCGCACTGGACCGTCCAGTTTTGCAAAGCGGCCGGTAGGGCGGGCATTGCCGGAGAGTCGAGCGTACCTCTCGCGTAGCCCAGAAACATCAGCCATTCCTTCAGTTTCCATTGACGCTGATCGGGAACCGGCCACAGCGCATGCGGTGCGGCGTGTGCGGCTTGGGCGCTGCTCGAGTCATGGAAGTAGAGCATGGCCATCGCCGACGGCAAGTCTCTCAAGGCTCGACGCAAGGACGGAAGCACGGTCGATATCAAACACGCGGCGAAGTTTCTGCGGTGGCTCGAATTTGATCCGGCGACCGCGGTGCGCCGGACCTTTGCATATCCGATCGACGGATCGCTCTATGAAAAAGGGCGTACCGGGGCCGCGAAGATCGGCGATATCGTTGCGCTGGGTGGCGGAAAGTTTCTCGCGATAGAGCAGGGTGCTCGCGCAGGTGACGGCGTGATTCAAAATTGGCTGATGAGGATCACCATCGAACCTGGCACAACGGATATCTCGAACTTCGACCATGCATTGGAAGTCAGCAGCATCGCGGGCGACCCGGTTGCCGGAGCGGATTACAACGGCGTGATCGCACTACGAAAAGAACGAATTCTGGATCTCAATGCGCTCGGTTGGGCGCAGGGCAAGGCCGAGGGACTCGCCGTTGTGGATGATCACACGATCGCGATCATCAACGACAACGATTTCGGACTTTCGTCGGAGCTGCGAGATGCCTCGGATCAAACGTTGCGCGGTAGCATCGAAGATTGCACGCTCGACGCGAGTACCGCTCGGCTTAGCGGGTGTACTTCGGGCGAGGCACACCATGGTGAATTGGTGATTGCCGATCGCAAAGCGTCTGTGATCGACTTGTGGCTTATTCGATTCGACACGCTGCTCGATCGAGCGACCAGCTTTTAGCATCAGTTTAATCGGATCATCATTTTCTCTTCACGCTGCTGCGCCAAACTTCGCGATATCACGACCCGGCGAAATCCACGGATATTCGGCTACGGTGCGGACGGTGGCGTTAGAGCAACGATGTCTTCCTCATTGAGCCTGGCGTGGCCGTTCGCACCGACCAGCGTGTGTCGGACATTCAACCGCAGTACTCGATCCGATTCCGTGGTCCAATAGCTGATTGCCGGCTTTCGCGTCGCGATCGATCTACGATGTCCTGCCCAATCACGTCAGCGTGCACTTCATGAGTCATCTCACGAGCCGTGAGCGCCAGCTGGGTATTCTCACGGCATGCACGGCCGTATTTACCTTGGCCGGTTACGAGGCTCTGCGTTCGTCCGCCACGATCCTGCTGAAATCCGCATACGGCCCCGACGTCCTTGCGCCGGCGATGACTACCACGCCGCTCGTGATACTCCTCGGGCTTTGGATTTACGGGAAATTGCTGTCGGCTTTGGGACCGAGACGTACGGCGGTGGCGACTTCGCTCGGGTTTGCCGCGTTGATCGTCTCGGCCTACGTCGCCGTCGAACTAGAATTGCGCCCGGCGACGTTGGTGCTTTACTGGCTCAAAGAGTTTTACATCGTGCTGTTGATCGAGCAGTACTGGAGTTATCTCAACTCCTCGCTGTCGCCGTTTGCCGCCCGACGTCTGAACGGCCCGATCACGGGTGTCGCCGGATTCGGCAGCATGATCGGCGGATATTTCGTTTCGATCGCGGCGTTGCCGATGGGGACCGCTGCGATGGTGTTGGTCGGCGGACTGACGCTATTGCCTGCCGCGTGGCTCATAAATCAAACCTATCGGCGCTTCGGTGAGGTGGATGCTTCGAAACCTGCGCTCGGCCTGCGAGGCGCAGGCATCGGCGCAAATCTGCTTCGAAGCGAGCCGCAACTGCGTGCGCTCCTTGCAATCGTGCTCGCGACGCAGATGATTTCATCATTGTTGGAACTGAATTTCCAACAGTTGTCATCGCTTGCGTTCGAGGGTCGGCGCGACGCCGAAACCGCATTCCAAGGTCAATTCTGGTCTTATCTGAACGGCGCCGCGCTGCTGTCGCAATTTCTGCTCACGCCATTGCTGCTGACCAGATTCTCGCTGCGGCAAGCGCATCTGTTGATACCTGTCGTGCAACTCGGTGCGATCGGGTGGGCTTTGACAGAGCCGTCGCTCTACTCGGTTGGTCTCGCGTTCATGGCCTTCAAAGTTTTCGACTATTCTCTGTTTCGCGGAGCCAAAGAGCTCATCTACCTGCCGCTGTCTTTTGACGGTCGATATCGCACCAAGGAGCTGATCGACGTATTCGGGTATCGCACCGGCAAAGCCGTATCGTCGCTAGGCGTCACATTGCTGCAACGGTTCGGCGTCGAGCTGTCGTCCCTTTATTTGCCCGTTGCGTTCTCGTTCTGCGCTGTGTGGTGCGGATTGGTTTTTCCGCTGACCGAAAGACGTACGGTTAAAAATTAGACGCCAGAAAACTTGCGGCCGCCCGACGAGACGGACAACGTTTGAGTGTCGGCAACTGCGGCGTCACGCACCGTCACCGTTTTCATGAAGTGCCAGCTGCCGTCGATTCGCGAGGGTGTGATCGCCAGACTCACATAACCGCGTCGTGCAAGCTCGGTGTAGACGAGTCCGGTATTCGCGTTGCGCATCGCGGCTGCGAATTCGCCATGCGATATCTGCGGCGCAAATTTTTCGTAGCCGGGAGAGGTGACCGAGTGTCCGGCGAATTCGACGCCTGCGTCGGCACCGTCGACGGTCAAATTTTGACCCCAAGCGTTGTGGCTGTCGCCCGAGAGGACAATAAGGTCGGCGTTGCATGCGAGTGCCGCGCGCAACAAGCGCTCGCGCGCGGCGGGGAAGCCTCCCCAGCTGTCAAAGTTGAACGGTACGCCTTGTCGCGCTGAGGCCGTGCCGACCTGGACGTACTGTCGCATGCTGGTCGGTGCATCGGGGCGCAACCATCCGGATACCGCTTGCGGCATCAAGACGTCGCCCATGACAACCTGTTGGGCGAGTACTTGCCAACGGGTGCCGGCCCGTTTCGAAGAAGCGAGTGCCGCATGAAGCCAATTTTCCTGCTCCGCGCCCATCAGAGTCCGTGTCGGATCGCGCCACACGTCGTCTCGGAATTTTCCGATCGCGCGATCAACATCCGTCGCGCCCCGCAGCGCTGCAGAGATATCCACGGGTCCGCTGCGGCCGGCGATTCGCGTTTCGACTTTGTAAAGCGTCGCCAAATGGCCTATTTGATATTCCTTCCAAAGATCGTCGGCTACGGGCATCCACTCGCGGTAGACGCGCATCGCAACGGCTTTTCGCGTCTCCCAGGATCCTTCGGTTTCGGGTTGGTGATTTTCGGCACCATTGCGCCATGAGTCGTTGGCGATTTCGTGATCGTCCCATTGGGCGATCATGGGTAGTCTGGCGTGCAAAGCCTGCAAATCCGGATCGAGACGATAGCAGGCATAGCGCAATCGATAATCCGCCAGCGTCAGGATCTCGTGCGCCGGATCTATGCTGCGCTCAGCAACGGCCGACTTTGCATCCGGATACACGCCGCGCTGGTATTCGTAGATGTAGTCGCCGACGTGCAACGCGAGGTCTAGATCATCACGCGATGCGGCGTGCGCGTAAGCATTGAAATAGCCGAACGGCAGGTTGGAACAAGAGAAAAGGGCAATCCCGAAGCGGTCAACAGCGCCTTCGGGCAACGTGCGCGTACGTCCGACGCGACTGATCATCCCGTTCGGTGCGATGAACCGATAGAAGTACCAGCGACCGGGTTGGAGCCCGTCGAGCACGACTTTGGCCGTGTGATCGCGCTCGACCGCGGCCATGGTTTCGCCGCCGACAACGGTCCGTTTGAAGCCCGCGTCGAGGGCGATTTCGGCACGCAGTTTGACGTCTCGTTCGGCCACGTATCGTGTCCAAAGGAGAACGGAGGTGTGCGTCGGTTCGCCACTTGCAACGCCGTGCGTGAAGCCGCGTGTGTTCAACGCAGCCGCAAGTCCCGGCACGCTCAGCGCACCGAGCCCCAACATCGAAGCCTGCAACAAACTGCGTCGGTCGATCATTTGGCAAGAACCCCGAATAGGTTGGTGACGGGCGACTATTTCAACGCAGACAGGTTACACGACCGTTACTGAGGACGTCATCGCTTCGTCACCACCGTGTCATGCGCACTTCATCTCGTCCGAACACCATGCCCGGAGTTGAAATCAATACTTCGATAATGGAGAGGGAAGTTGCATGGTTGCCAAGTCTAGGGTTCGCGCGTTGTTCATCATGACGCTGGTCGCGTCCGTCACCACGGTTTCATGGGCCGCCGATAAGGCCGTTAAAACCGACCAGGCAGACGAATTGGAGTTGGTCACCATTACGGGGTCGCGCGTCGCGCCCCGCTCGGCAATCGAGAGCATGGTTCCCGTCGATGTGATCTCGAGAGACGCTATTGATCAGACCGGCTCGGCGGAATTGGTGGAAACCTTGGCAAGCCTCGTTCCGGCTTTCAGTGTCCAGACGCTTCCCGCGTTGGACGCCACGATTTTTGTCCGCCCCGCGAGACTGCGCAATCTGTCGCCCGACCAGACCTTGGTGTTGTTGAACGGAAAGCGCGTCCACCGTTCGGCGATGATGATGAATCCGAGTTACGGCAGTGCATTTCAGGCACCGGATCTCGATCAGATTCCCAATCTTGCTTTGAAGACGGTGGACGTGTTGCGTGAAGGTGCAGCCGCGCAATATGGTTCCGATGCCATCGCAGGGGTGATCAATCTCAATCTCGACGACAGCGCCGGGTTTCGCGCGTTCGCCCAGTACGGCCAGCAGTTCGAAGGCGATGGGGCGGGGCCGCGAGTCGGGGCGCACGCCGGGCTTCGCGGCGATGACGGTTTCTTTGCGCTGACGGTCGAGTACTCCGACGTCGATGCCACGTCGCGCGCGAACCAATCGACCAATGCCGCCGCGTCGCAAGCGGCATATCCGACCTTGTCCTTTCCAAACCCCGACGTTCGTTGGGGAAAGCCGTCGCGCAACGCGACTCGTGTCGCGATCACGTCGGGTGTGAAACTCGGCGAGACCGACCTGTACGCATTCGGTACCTACGGCAACGGGCGGGGCGTCGGTGATTTCAACTATCGAGGTCCGGTCGGCAATTACGCGAGCCTTTTCAAGGCGACTACCGCGTTTCCCGGTTGGACCTTGCTGAGCGTGTATCCGACCGGATTTACACCGCACTTCGGCAGCAAAGACCAGGATATGAGTCTCGTTGCGGGGGTCAAAGGGCTGTTGGGTGACGTCAAGTTCGACCTCAGTGTCGGAACGGGACGCAATCGAATCAACTACTTCATGACCAATTCAATCAACGCCTCGCTTGGACCTAAAAGTCCGACCTCGTTCGACGACGGTACCGTTCAGCAGGACGAAATCAACGTCAATTTAGATGGCTCGTTGCCGGTCGAGCTCGGCGCTGCGGAAGCGGCGAATTTCGCTTTCGGCGTCGAATATCGTCGCGAGAAGTTCACCATCGAACCGGGCGATGAAGCATCCTATTCTTTTGGTCCCGGCGCGTACGGTTCGCCGGCGCTGTCTTGCTGCTCGAGCGGATTCCCCGGATATTCCCCCGTCAATTCAGGTTCGTGGTCGCAGCGCAGCCAGGCAGGTTATGTCGATTTCTTCGTCCCGTTCAGCAAACAGTGGTCCGTCGATGCCGCGGCGCGTTACGAAACCTTCTCGACGTTCGGGAGCTCCTTGACTTTCAAGTTGTCAAGTCGGATCGAGGTGGCGCCCGGTTTCGCATTGCGCGGCACGGCGTCGACCGGCTTTCGCGCGCCGACCCCTGCGCAGACATACAGCGAGGGACTGTCGCAATTTTTGCCGAGCGCGGCCGCGTCGATCACCACTACGGGTCGATTCAGTCCGATCGGCCCGGTTGCTTCGATCTTGAACAACCGCGCGGGCGTGAGCATAAAGGCGCTGCAACCCGAGAAGTCGCGCAATTACTCTTTTGGTGCGACTTGGGATGCCGACAACGGCTTCCAGACGACGGTCGATCTTTATCGAATCGACATCAAAAACCGTCTCAACACCAGTACTGCTTACGTGCTCACCGCCGCGGAGAACGCGGCATTGACGGCGCTCAAGATTCCGAACCTGCAGAATATCTACACGGTCAACTTCCTGCAGAACGACTATGACACCCAAACTCAAGGAGTCGATGTCGTCGCGGTATATGGCTCGCAGATCGGTGCGGGCCGCTTGACGCTCACCGGGGCGCTCACCATGATCGACACCGAAATAACTGGTGGTTCGCGTGCGCTGAATCCATACTCTAAGAAAATGACCGAGGATTCGTTGCCGCGAAATCGTGCGACCTTGAGCGGAGCGTACAAGTTCGATCGCTATGAGGTGACGCTGAGGGGTCGTTACTACGGGGAGTGGTCCGACTGGACCGATACTTTCCCGAACACGGCGGCGCCCGGAACTGCATATCCGACCTATGTGCCGCAGGTGTTCAGTCCGATGACCTTTCTGGACCTCGTGCTCAACGTCGACGTGATGGATAGCGTCAAATTGCGTCTG
>JAFMJH010000023.1 GCA_017853555.1 Steroidobacteraceae bacterium | reverse complement strand
GCGGCCGTCGAAGAAGGCGTGGTGCCGGGCGGTGGTGTGGCGCTGATCCGCGCACACAAGGCGCTCGACAAGCTCGAAGGTGCGAACGAAGACCAGTCGGTCGGCATCCGCATCCTCGCGCGTGCGATCGAAGAGCCGCTGCGTCAGATCGTCGAGAACGCCGGTGAAGATGCGGCCGTGGTCCTCAACGAGGTCAAGGCCGGCAAGGGTGCTTACGGCTACAACGCCGCCAAGGGCACCTACGGCGACATGCTCGACTTCGGCATCCTCGATCCGGCCAAGGTCACGCGTCTCGCGCTGCAGAACGCAGCGTCGGTCGCCGGCCTGCTGCTCACGACCGAAGTGATGATCGCCGAGGCTCCGAAGGACGATCACGACCATGTCCACCCGGCCCCGGGCGGCATGGGCGACATGGGCATGTAAGCCACGCGCTTACCTGACCTTCAGTCTGCAAAGACCGAAAAGCCCCGGCAGGAGACTGCCGGGGCTTTTTCTTTGCCCCCGCGTTGCGTCTGTTCCGTAGCAACGAAGTTTTGCCCAACTGGACGATAGGCTGGGTTTTGGCTATGGTCGTTGCTCGAATAATTCGAACAGTCCTTCAGTTCGGGGAGCACAACCAGATGAGACGAAACCCAATGGTCTTTCGGGCCGTGGCGGTCATTCTTGCCGCTGCAGCACCTGCGTTCATGGTTCCGACCGCGCTTGCGCAGTCGAACACCGTCGGCTCGATCTACGGCACCACCCAGGCCACCGCCGGTGACGAGGTGCTGGTGGAAAGCGCCGGTACCGGCTTCAAGCGCACGATCAAGCCCGATGCCGGCGGCCGGTTCAACCTGAACTCCGTGCCGACCGGCACGTATACCGTCTCGCTGATTCGCAAAGGCAATGTCGTCGCCAAGCAAGACGGCGTCGAAGTGCGTCTGAGCGAAGGCGTGGAAGTCGACCTCACGGGTTTGCAGACCGTGGTCGTGGTCGGCAATCGCGCGGCGCGCATCAACATCAAGTCCGCGACCGCGGCGGCCGTGTTCACGTCGAACGACCTGCAACGTCTGCCGGTCGCCAACAATCTGGGCGCGGTCATCCAGCTTGCGCCGAACACCACCAAGGGTGACAGCCGCTACGGCGGTGGCAACGCGCCGAGCTTCGGTGGTGCGAGCGCCTCCGAAAACGCGTACTACATCAACGGCTTTCCGGTGACGACGCTGCTGACCCAGGTGGGCTTCTCGCAGTTGCCCTTCAACGCCATCGGTCAGGCGCAAGTGTTGACCGGCGGCTACGGTGCCGAATTCGGTCGTTCCACCGGTGGCGTGGTCAACCTGATCACCAAGCGCGGCACCAACGAGTGGGAAGCCGGCGTCTCGGCTGAATTCGAACTCAAAGATTTGCGATCCAAAGAACGCAACATCTATTACGGCAACACCGGCGTGACCAGCGGTGGCGTCGCCTTCGACGGCAAGTTGCAGTACTACGCCGCGGGCAACACGCAAGAGCGTCACACGCTGCGCGCCTATGCGGGCGGCCCGATCATCAAGGACAACCTGTTCTTCTTCGCGGCCTTCGAGCAGACCAAGACGTCGCGTGACGCGGTGCGCAACACCAACTCGTCGCCGACCTACACGATCAGCGCCGCCACGCAGGCGACGTCGTTCCAGGAGATCGACGTCAACGTGCCGCGTTATCTCGTGAAACTCGATTGGCAGATCAACGACAACAACTCGCTCGAGTACACGCGCATCGACGACAAGACCGAAGACGATCGCAAGTACTTCGGTTTCAACTACGCCACGCTCGAGCGCACCAACGTGCAGAAGGGCGGCGTGAGTTACGTCAACTGGGGGCCGACTCCGGTCGCCTCGCAGCAAGGCGCGAAGGTGGACATCCTCAAGTACACCGGTTATCTGACCGATTCTTTGACCGTCACGGCGCTGATCGGCAAGACCTACACCGCGCACGCCCAATCACCGGACGGTTACGACCCGACGCTGCCGCAGGTGGGTTTCACCAACGGTCAGGCCCCGGGCCTGTCCTACACCGCGCCGCAGGGCACGACCGGCAACTTGCTGACGCCGGGAGCGTTCGACGAGAACAAGGGTGGTCGCTTCGACGTCGAGTGGAAGATCAACGACGCGCACAAACTGCGCGCGGGCATCGACTACAACGTGATCAATTCTTTGGCGGGCACCTCGACCGCCGGCGGCGTCGTGTGGACCTACCTGAAGGCCAGCAACCCCAACGATCCGGTTTATCCGGGCGCCAAGGGTCCGGGCTCGGTGGCGGGCAACGCGATCGCGCAGCAGGGTTACTACGTCGAGAGCAGCCGCTTCTCCGCAGCGTCCACGCCGCGCGTCAAGCAGCAAGCGGCGTACGTCGAAGATCAATGGCAGATCAACAAAGACGTGCTGATGATCGTCGGTTTGCGCAACGAAGCCTTCGACAACCAGAACGGCGACAAGGAGTCGTACATCAAGCTCAACAAGCAACTCGCACCGCGGTTCTCGGTCATCTGGGACCGCAACGGTGATGCGACGCAGGTGTTCAAGGCATCGGCGGGTCGTTACCACGTGCCGCTGCCGACCAACGTGGCCGTGCGTGGTGCGGGTTCGTCCTACAACGCGCGTACGGCCTACGCCTACACGGGCGTCGATCCGAAGACCGGCGCGCCGACCGGCACGGTGGCCTTGGGCCCCCTCTATTCGTCCAACAACGAATACGGCCAGGCCAAAGATCCGGCCACGGTGGCTGCCTCCAACATGAAGGGCAACTACCAGGACGAGTTCAGCGTGGGCATGGAGCAGCAACTCTTCGAAGGCTGGAAAGGCAGCGCGAAGGTGACCTATCGCTCGCTCAAGACCGCGATCGACGATCATTGCGACGACCGTCCGTTCCTCGCTTGGGCGGCGCGCAACAAGATCAACACGGATAACTACGAAGGTTACAACTGCGCCTTGTTCAATCCGGGTATCGCCAACACCTTCACGCTCGACATGAACGGTGACGGCAAACTCGAAACGATCGCCTTGTCCGCCGCGGATCTCGGCATCGCGAAGGTCAAGCGCCTTTACAAGGCGCTCGATCTGGGTCTCGAGCATGCCTTTGACGGCAAGTGGTGGGCCAAGGTCAACTACACCTGGTCGCGCAACAATGGCAACGCCGAAGGGCAGCTGTTGTCGGACATCGGTCAAGGTGACGTGGCGACCACGCAGGCGTACGACTTCCCCGAGTTCTCGGTGAACGCCGACGGTCTGCTGCCGAACAACCGTACGCATCAGCTCAAGGCGTTCGGCTACTACCAGCTGACCGAGGAATTCGGCATCGGTGGCAACACCATCTTCGCCACGGGCCGTCCCAAAAATTGCATCGGCAACGCGCCGGTGGCGACGCCCAGCTCGTCGCCCTACGTGTTGGGTGGCCCGGTCACGACCTACTCGGGTTACGGTTCGGCCTACTTCTTCTGCGCGGGTCAGCCTTCGCCGCGCGGTTCACGAGGCACTTTGCCGTCCACTTTGACCTTCGACATGAACTTGAAGTACAAGCCGGCCGCGCTGCCCGGCGTCACCTTCAAGGTGGACGTGTTCAACGTCTTCAACCGTCAGGTCGCCGAGTCGATCGAAGAGCGCTACAACTCGGGCACCGGTCTGCGCAGCACCTATGGAACGGTGCTGTCGTACAGCAGCCCGCGCTACGTGAAGCTCGGTATCGCGTACGACTTGAAGCACTGATCCACGGCCGGTCGTCGACAGGCCGTCGGGCCTCGACCGCGTGAATCCAGGGTCGCCATCGCAAGATGGCGACCTTTTTTCATCCGGTGATCGCGATGCGATGCGTCGCAGGACCGTCAAAGTCGGAGGTCATCTGCATGTCTCGACCGTCGCTTCGTGGCTATGCCGGCGCTGCCGGTGCGCAGCTCCATTACCGCGCGATGGGCGAGGGCGCGCCGGTGCTGGTGATGCATGCGAGCCCTTTGTCTTCGGCCTTCATGGAAGGCCAGCTGTGCGCGCTCGCCGCGGCGGGATATCGCGCGATTGCGCTCGACACGCCGGGCTACGGGCAGTCCGACCCCTTGCCCGCAGCGCCGAAATCTTTGGCGGATTACGCGCGCGCCTTCCTCACCGGCATGGACGCGCTAGCCATCGATCGCTGCGGCGTGTACGGCACCGCCACCGGTGCGCAGCTTGCGCTCGCGCTTGCCCGTCACGCGCCCGAACGCATCACGCGACTCGTGCTCGACAATTGCGCACTGTTCACCGACGCGCAGGTGGCCGATTGGGAGCCACACTATTTTCCGGACCTCGCACCGCAGGCCGATGGCAGTCACATGCCCAAAGTCTGGGAGATCGCGCGTCGCCAGTTCATGTCGTTTCCGTGGTTTTCGGAAGCGCCGGAGCATCGACTCGATCGTCCGCCTGCGCCGCTGGCCGTGGTGCAGTCGATGGCGAATCATTTTTTGATCGCGAATCCGTCCTGGGACGCCGCCTATCGTCTCGCGTTTCACGCCGAGAACGCGCGCAGCTTCGCGGATCTCGCCGTGCCCACCACGCTCGTCGACTGGCACGGCTCGATCGTGCGTCGCGAGGTACAGGCGTTGGTCGCAGAGGGTTTGCCCGCATGCGTGCGCGTGGTGCAGGCCGGGGCAAGTACCGAGGAGCGCTTTGCCGCCATCGTCGCGGCATTCGCGAGCTGAGGTCAGTTTCTCGACCTTGCGTTGGTCAGCGTTCGTCGGCGCCGCGTGCTAGAGTCGCGCCGCGACGATGACCCAAGATTCCTCACGTTTCGAGCGCTGGCGCTCATCCACGCTCGCGCCATTCGAGCACCGCGTGTTCGCGCTGTTCTGGTGGGCGACGCTGGTGTCGAGTTTCGGCAGCCTGATCCAATCGGTCGGTGCCTCGTGGCTCATGGCCACGATCGAGCATTCGGCCGAGAGCGTCGCGCTCGTGCAGACGGCCGGGACCTTGCCGTTCTTCTTCCTCTCGATCGTCGCCGGTGCGCTCGCCGACACCAACGATCGGCGCCTGTTGATGCTGATTTCGCAGGGCGTGATGTTCGCCGCCTCGGTGTTGCTGGCCGGCTTGACCTGGTTCGGCATCACGACGCCTTTGCTGCTGCTCGGCATGACCTTTCTGCTCGGCTGCGGATCGGCCGCCTTCGCGCCGGCCTGGCAGTCGTCGATCAGCGAACAGGTCCCGCGCACGCAGGTGCCGGCCGCGGTCATGGCCAATGCGATGGGATTCAATCTCGCGCGCTCGGTGGGGCCTGCGATCGGCGGCGTGATCGTCGCGGCCTTCGGCGCTGTGACGGCGTTTTTCATCAATGCCGTGTCGTACATCGGCATGTTGGCGACACTGGTCTGGTGGAAGCCGCCCGTGGTGCGCCCGTCGCTGCCGCCCGAGCCGCTAGGCTCGGCGATCCGCGCGGGCGTGCGGTACGTGCGTTTGTCGCCCGACCTGATCGCGATCTACCTGCGTTGCGTGATGTTCACCGTGCCGTTTTCGGCGGTGAATGCGTTGATGCCGGTGGTGGCGCGCGATTTGCTCGGCGGCGGGGCGCCAACTTTCGGTTTGCTGCTCGGCGGCTTCGGAGTCGGGGCGATGTGCGGCGCCTTGTCGAGCAGCGCGTTGCGGCAACGGTTTGCAGTCGACACGCTGCTGCGCGGCGTCGTGCTGGTGGCGAGCATCGCGCTGTTCGCCATCGTGCTCAGTCCGTGGGCGGTGACGACCTTCCTCGCGCACGTGCTGGCAGGCTCGGTGTGGACGCTGGGGCTCGCGAATTTCAACATCGCCGTGCAATCGTCCTCGCCGCGTTGGGTGATGGGGCGCACGCTCGCGACCTATCAAACCTTCGCCTTCGCGGGCATGGCCGTCGGCGCATGGATCTGGGGTCGTTCGGCCACCATCGTCGGGGTGCGCGAAGCGCTGACGATCGCGGCCTGCGCCTGTCTGCTGTCGTTCGTCGTGGCGCGTTGGGTGCGGGTGTCGGTGGCGAGCGTGGGCGCGCTCGATCCGCAAGTGGCGGGCGAAGTGTTGCCGCCCAAATATCCGCTGCATCCGGCCTCGGGGCCGATCGCCGTGCACATCGAATACACGGTGCCCGAGCGCAACGCGATCGCGTTCGTGGCGGCCGTGAACGAACTCGGACGCATCCGTCGGCGCGATGGCGCCTTCAACTGGTCGGTGGCGCAGGACATCGACCGGCCCGAGCAGTGGATCGAACAATTCGAGAGCCCGACGTGGATCGACTATCTGCGTCGCCAGACGCGACCGACGCTCGCCGACGCGAAAATTCGCGAGCGTTTGCGATCACTCGTTTCGGGCGAGCGGGGTTCGGTGCGACGATTCATCGAGCGTCCGGCCGGAGCCGAGCCGCTAGGTGATTCGAGCAACCACAAGGAAGTGCGCGAGGATTATTCCGCGTCGACGTCCTGACCCGAACGCAGATTGGGCAGCATCAGCGCTGCAGCCGCCGCGACCACGAGCAGCGGCGCGATCAGGACCGAGAACGACCACTGCCAGCCGATGCTCGCGACGAACTGCGGCACGATGGCCGGAAACAACGCGAATCCCAAGGTCAGCGGTGCAGAGCCGCAGACGGCATACGCGGTGGTGCGCATGCGCGTGGGGTAGAGTTCGGTGAGCAAAGTGCCGACCACGGCGTTGCTGCCGTAGAAAAACGCGCCGGTCAGGGCGAACAGCGTCAGATCCTGCCAACGCTCGGTGGGCCACCACATCAAGGCGACCAGCGCCACCGCGCCGAGCAGGCACCACACGGCGAAGGTATTGCGACGCGGCATCAGATATTCGCCGACATAGGCCGCGGCAAGATAGCCGACGATCGCGATCCCGTTCGAGATGCCGACGAGCTGCGCCGCATCGGCTTGCGAGTAGCCGCGCACCGTCATGAAAAACGTCGGGAAGAAAAACGCCGTGCCGGCGTAGGCGCAGCCGAAGGTGAAGAACAACACGAACGAGGCCACCGAACGGCGCCGATAGCGGCCGCCGAACATTTCGCGCAGCAAGGCGAAGTCGAGCACTTTGGTGTTCGTGCGTGCCGCCGCCGAGTCGGTGAAGCGCTGGCTTTCGGGCAGACGCCACGCGATCAGGAACGCGAGCGGCACCACCGCAAAGCCGATCAAAAAAATCGAGCGCCAACCGCTGGTCTCGAGCAGCGGTGCCGCGAGCATCGCCGCCAGGAACCAGCCGAGCGGATAACCGCACTGCAAAACGCCCATCAGCATGCCGCGGTGTTGTGCAGGTGCGGACTCGGCGACGTAGGCGGACGTGATCGGCGCGAGGCCCGCCGCGAGACCGAAGGCGAGCGCGCGTGCGACCGTCAGTTGCGATTCGTCGGAGACGAACCCGTGCAGACCGACGAAGAACGCCGACGATGCGAGCAATAGCGCGAGCGTCCAGCGCCGTCCCCAGGTGTCAGCGGCGAGACCGGCGAACACCACCATGACGGCGGCGACGATGAAGCCGACCGAGAGTATGAGTCCGATCTGATCGAGACCGATGCCGAATTCGGTGATGATGCCCGGGATGGCGTAGCCGAACAAAGATTGATCGAGATTGCTCACCGTCCAGGCGAACAGACTGAAAACGAGTATGCCGACCCAGCCGGCCTGTGTTTTCTGCATTTGAGCCCCCTCTTGCAGTGCGATGGACGCGTCGGTCAGCGCGGCACGACCTTGAAACCGAGTTGCTGGTAGATGCCGGCGAGATCCGAATTGCCCCAGCGCTCCACGACGCGGCCGTTCTCGAAGCGGTAGATGTCGATGGCCGAGGCGGCGAAGGGTTTGTTGGTCGGAGCATTGCCGGCGACGCCGGTCGTATCGAGGCTCTTCAGGATCGTGCGCACGATGACGTAGTTCTCGGCGCAGAGGATCAAGTCGTCTTCGAGCACGCGCTCGGGGTTGTTCTTCTTGGAATTGCTCCACATCGCCGCGAGACTCGCAGACTTCACGCGTGCAGTGGTGCTGCCGCCGGCGTCGCTGTTGTGCGAGATCACTTCGGGCGCATAGAACTCTTCGACCCGCGCTGCGTCACGCTCCATGAAGAGCACGTCGTGCATCTGCAGGTAGGTTTTGAGGTTCTTGTCGTCGTCCTTGCAGGAGATGACGGGTCCGGCGGCGAGCGTCGCCGTCGGCAGCGCGGCTGCGACGAGGGCGGCGAAAATCGATGCGCGCATGGCAATCCTCTTTGACGGTGCGTCGGTCGGTGGATTTATTTGGATTTGATTTTCTTGTAATCGAACTTCTGGCCGGCGATGGTCGCTTCGTACATGAGGCCGCCCTTGGCGATGGTGAACACCGCCATGCCCTTGTAGTACTCGCCGGCGGTAGTCGCGTCGTTCTTGCCGCCGCTCGCGGTCGCGCTCGCGCCGGTGGTCGATGCCGTCGCATTGGCCGCCGAGGTGATCGCCACCGCGCCGACGCCGGCGCCAAAGCCGAATTCGCCCGAGGTCAGTTCATCGAACGCGCGCTTGTCCTGCACGAAGATGATCTGGCTGAACGCCTGGCCGCCCGCCTGGAAGCCGAGGCTCACCTGCGTCATGGTGATGTTGCCGACGTAGCGGCCTTGTTCGTAGACGCGGCCTTGACCATGCGCGCCGCCGATGCCGAGACCACCTTTGCCGATGGTCGGAAACACCGCGTAGCCATAGCTGCGGTCGAAAAAGCCCGCGCTTTGGCCGGCGTTGCGGAACATCGTGATGGTGTCGACGTAGTCGTCCGCGCGGGCGGTGGCGGAGCCGACGAGGCTCGCGACGGCGACGAGGCAGGCAGCGACGCAGGAGGTTAGACGGGTCATGGGCGAGTGCTCCGTTCGGAAATACAGTAACCGCATGCTAACCGGTTCCGGGGTCCGTCCACTATCCCCGGCACGACCCGATAGACTGCGTACTTTACGTCGTACTTCGAGGTACTCACGGTGGCTGAATTCGGCATCGTCATGGAAGCTTCGCCGGGCTTTACGGCCCCGCTCGCGCGCGACATCGAGCAACTCGGGTTCGACGTGCTGCTGTGCCCGGATACGCAGAATTTGAGCCCCGATCCGTTCGGGCAATTGGCACTCGCGGCGCAGACCACGACGCGCTTGAAGCTCGGCACCGGCGTCACGAATCCGGTCACGCGCGATGCCGCCGTGACCGCTTGTGCGCTCGCGACCCTGCAGGCCGAGTCGAAGGGGCGCGTGATCTGCGGCATCGGCCGCGGCGATTCTTCGGCGGCGCACATCGGGCTGCGCAACGGCACGACGGCGCAACTGAAAACCTTCGTGCAGCGCCTGCAAGCCTATACGCGCGGCGAAACGGTCGATCGCGACGGCACGCCGTCGCGTATGCGCTGGTTCGATTCGCTGCAGCCGCCGCCGGTGCTCATCGACGTCGCGTGCACCGGGCCGCAAACCATACGCATGGCGGTCGACGTCGGTGATCGCGTGAGCTTCGCCGTCGGCAGTGCGCCGGAGCGCGTGCGTTGGGCGATGGACGTGGCGCTCGAGCGCCTGCGCGAGACCGGTCGCGCGCGCAGCAGCCTCTCGATCGGCGCGTACGTGAATCTGGTGTGCGACCACGACGAGCAGCGCGCGATCAATCTCGGGCGCATGATCTCCGGCATGGTGGCCCACTTTGCGGGCATGAAAGATGCGCCGCTCGATCATCTGCCGCCCCAGTTGAAGACGCTCGCGGCGCACATGCAGACCGGCTACGACATGAAGCACCACGCGCAGGAGTCCGGCAGCCATCTGCGCGAAGTGCCGGACGAGTTCGTCGATTGGTTTTCGATTTGCGGCTCGCCGGCCAAATGTCGGCAGCGACTCGGCGAGTTGCTCGCGATGGGTCTCGATCACGTCTACCAACTCGGCGGCTCGCCGGTACCGCACCCGCACGGTGCGCGTCAGGCTGCGATGGTCGAGCAGGCGCGCTTGTACGCGACCGAGGTCATCCCGCACTTTCGTTGAAGGTTGTGCGGCGTGCGCGTGGCGCCTCAGCCGAGCGCGGCGAGCACCTCGAGCGCGACGCGCTCGGCCGATTCCATCGCCGCTTCCATGCCGCGCGCGCCGATTGCCGTGTGTTCGCCGCAGAAGAACATCCGGCCGTGCGGCGCCGACATGAGGCGCGCGAAATCGCGCACCTGACCGGGCTTGAAGATCGCCCAGGTGCCGCCGGCGTACGGGTCTTGCTCCCAGGAATGCACCGCCCCGACCGTGAGCGCGCCGCGCGCGGCCGGGCGCAGTTTTTCGTATTCGGCGATCACGAGTTTTGCCGCTTCGGCGTGCGGGTAGCGATCGAGAACGCGGGCCGTCTCGCCGCTGCACCAGACCGTGAGCGAGGTGACCCGCGCCGCATCGGCAGGGTCGCGATTGACGAGTACGGAGCCGACGAGTCCGTCGGACCACAACGCCGGCGAGCGTCCGTCGTCACGCCAAAATTCGCGCTTGGGAAGCAGATGAAACTGCGTGATGGGTTTTGCGCCCAGCGTCTGGATGGCGCGCCACTGCGCGCGCGGCGGCAACGGGTCGATCGCGATGCTGCGCAACACGGGAAACGGTGCGGAGCAAACGAGTGCGCGGGCACGATGTCGACTGCCGTCGGCGCAGCGCGCCGTCACGCCGTCGGCATCGAGATCGATCGCGGCGACGCGTTGCCCGAGCAGCAGATCGCCGCGTACGCGCCGCGCCATCGCGCGCGGCAAGTTTTGATTGCCGCCCCGGAACACGCCGATGAAACGATCGTTGGCGCCGGCGTTGCGACGATTGATGTTGCTCCAGTGTTCGACGAAGGCCAGTTGCAGCAGCGACACGTCGTGCGCCGTCACGCCGTACGGGATGTTGGTCTCGTAGCCGAGTGCGATGGCCGCATCGCTCGCGCCGACGCTTTTCAAATATTGGTAGACCGAGACGTCCTGATCCGCATGGCGCGGGTCGTGCCAGTTTTCGAGATCGGCAAACGGCGGATGACGCCGGATGATCGATCGCCCCCACGCGGCCGGCGTCAGTTTCCGCGCCGCACCCTCGAACGGATTGCGCGGATGTTCGGCCCAGTTCTGCAATTCGATCCGTTCGCCCTGCAAAAAAAGTTCTTGCGTGTCCGGGAACGCGTCGTAGCGCGGCGATTGGTCGTCGAGCGGCACGCCGTATCGGCGTCCGGCGGCGATCACGCGGCCATAGGCGGTGCTCACGGTATTGCCGCCGACCTCCGGGTTTCCCGGCAGATCGAGGCTGTAGAGCCGACCACCGACGCGCGTCCGCCCTTCGAGCAGCGTCACGCGCAAGCCGTTTTCCTCCAGCGTCAGCGCCGCCTCGAGTCCCGAAAGTCCCGCGCCGATGACGATGACGTCGGAACGCGTCAGTGGTTCGTTCATGCGCGGCAGTGTACACCTGCGGCAGTTGCCGCCATCTGCGTCACGCCGCAGAATTGCGGCATGAATCCGGAGACTTTGTCGGCACAAGCCGTCCTCGAACTTGCGCGCGTCACCGGGGTCGCGGTGGATGACGAAGCGATGGCCGCGCGGATTGCGGCGGGTGCCGCCAATGCCGTGGCGGCGGTGCGCGATGCGCTCGTCGATGTGCAGGCGATTGGCGTCGAGCTCTTCGATGCGCACGCCGATCATCTGGCGACGCTCGAGCGTTTGGCGGAGCCCGAGGCTTGAGCGATTTCTTTGCGATGACGCTCGCCCGGGTCGCGGCGGGTTTGCGCGCGGGCGAATTCAGCAGCGTCGAGGTCACGCGCGCCGTGCTCGAGCGCGCGCAGCGCGCGCAGCAGCGCAGCAATTGTTTTCTCGAGATCGATGCGCAGGGCGCTTTGGCGGCGGCGACGGCGGCCGATGCGGCGCGAGCACGCGGCGAGCCGCTCGGTCCTTTGCATGGTGTGCCGCTCGCGCACAAGGACATGTTCGCGCGCGCCGGACGGACCGTGAGCTACGGGTCGCGCGTGCGTCCTCGGCATGCCCCTGCCGCGCGCGCCGCGGTGCTCGAGCGTCTCGCGCGCGCCGGTGCGATCGAACTCGGTACGCTCGCCATGGCCGAATTCGCTCTCGGTGCCACCGGGCATAACGCGGCCTTCGGCGATTGTCGCAATGCGCACGATCCGGCCTACATCGCCGGTGGTTCGTCGAGCGGCTCGGGCGTCGCGGTCGCGCTCGGCGCGGCGTACGCGAGCATCGGTTCGGACACCGGTGGCTCGGTGCGCATTCCGGCGGCCGCCAACGGCTGCGTCGGTCTAAAGCCCACTTTCGGGCTCATACCACGCACCGGCAGCATGCCGCTCGCGCCGTCGATCGACGTGCTCGGTCCGGTGACACGCGACGTCGCCGATCTGGCGCTCGTGCTGCAAGTCATCGCCGGCTTCGATGCCGGTGATCGGCAAAGTTCGCGCCGCACGCCGCCCGACTACGCGGGCGCGCTCGCGCAGGGCGTGCGCGGCCTGCGCGTCGGCATCCCGCGCAGCGGATTCTTTGAAGTCGCGACCGACGAGGTGCGATCCGCGCTCGATCGCTGCGTGCGGGATTTGCGCGCGGCGGGGGCGGTGATCGTCGAGGTCGAAGTGCCGAACGTGGCACCGATGGCCGAATTGAGTCGGGCGATCGTGTACGCCGAAGCCACCGGTTTGCATGCATCGTGGCTGCGCGCGCGTGCAGACCGATACACGCCGCAGGTGCGCGTGCGCGCGAGTACGGGGCTTGCCATTCCGGCGCCGATCTACTTCGAGGCCTTGCAGCTGCGGCAACCGCTGCTAGAGCGCTTCGTGACGACGGTGTTTTCGCGATGCGACGTGCTGCACACGCCGCTGCTGCCGATTTCTTTGCCGCGCCGCGACGAGACCGATGTGGGTGGCGGGGCGCGCATGTGGGACATCCTCGCCAAGCTCGTGCACTGCACCGCGCCCTTCAATTATCTCGGGCTGCCGGCGATCGCCGTGCCGGCGGGTCGCGACGGCAAGGGTTTGCCGATCGCGGCGCAATACGTGGCGCGACCGTTCGGCGAGTCGACCTTGTTGCGCGTGGCAGCCGCACAGCAGCAGGCGCAGCCGCCGTTCGCACCGATCGATTTTTGAGCGTTGCCCTCAGGCTTCGAGGCGCGTGAAGCTGCCTCGAAAATACGCCAGCGGTTGGCCATCGGCCACGTGTACCTGCGTGACGGTGCCGAAGAACACGTTGTGAGTCGCCGCCTCGTGCATCGAGGTCACCGTGCATTCGAGTTGGGCGAGGGCGCCGGCGATGCGTGGCGCGCCGTTTGCGCCGGGGAGAAATTCGATGCCGGCGAATTTGTCGTCCGTCTTGCTCGCAAAGCGCAGGCCGAGTGCTTGCTGCGCGTCGGCGAGCACGTTCACGCAAAAAGCGCCCGAGGTCGTCAGTGTGCGGCAGGTGCTCGATTGGCGGTTCAAGCAAATGAGCAGCGTCGGCGGTTGCAGCGAGACCGAGGCCACGGCGCTCGCCGTGATGCCTTGCAGTTGCCCTGCATGCTGCGTGGTCACCACGGTCACGCCGGTCAGGAAGCGGCCGATGGCATTGCGGTAGTCGTCGGCGGATAGGGTGGGGCGCGGCTGCCCGGCGTCGGCGTTCATCGCGCCGATTATCCGCGAAAACGTCCCTCGATTCAGTACAAGTGCGTACAGACGGCCGGGAATCGGGCTCCTAATCTGCAGGCGTGCGTTGGCCACTTCCCCCCTCCTCGGTCAACGCATAAATCGCCCCGCATTCGTGCGGGGCTCTTTTTTGCGGCGCTCGCCTCGTGCGGGACGCTGTGGCAGTCTGCGCACCATCATGCAGGTCGAAGATTTTCCCGCCGAGCGGACGGCCGAAGCCGCGCACGTCTTCGGATGCAGCGAATTCGTCACCGAGTCGTTTGCGCGCGATGCGGCCTTGTATGCGGATCTCGAACGCGACGGCGCGCTCGATCATCTGCGCAGCGATGGCGGTCGGCGCTGCTGGCCGGACGGCGCGTTGCCGCCGCCGGAGGCCGACGAGCCGCAGTTGCAGTCGTGGTTGCGACGCTGGCGCCGGCGCGAAATGGTGCGCATCGCCTGGCGCGATCTGACCGGGCGCGCGACGCTCGAGGAGACGCTGCAGGATTTGTCGAGCTTCGCCGACGATGCGATCCAGCTCGCGCTTGCGCGTGCGACGGCGCAGCTCGTGGCGCGCTACGGCGAACCGCAGTATGCCGACGGTCGGTCGATGCCGCTGGTCGTGATCGGCATGGGCAAGCTCGGGGGCCACGAGCTGAATTTTTCTTCCGACATCGATCTCGTATTCCTGTTTCCGGGCTACGGCGACACCGCGCATGCCGCGCCCGTCAGTCACGACGAATTCTTCGTCCGCCTCGGACAGGCATTGGTCCGGTTGTTGTCGGCACCGACGGTCGACGGTTTCGTCTTCCGCGTCGACATGCGCTTGCGGCCCTTCGGCGACTCCGGCCCGCTCGCCTGCGGTTTTTCGGCATTCGAAGATTATCTTCTGCAGCACGGTCGCGACTGGGAGCGCTACGCCTGGATCAAGGCGCGCGCGATCACCGGCACTACGGCGTATGCGGAGTTGTACGACGAGGCGGTGCGCCCCTTCGTCTATCGTCGCTATCTCGATTTCGGCGTCTTCGAAAGTCTGCGCGAGATGAAAGCGCTGATCGAAAAACAAGTCGTGCGCCGCGAACTCGTCGGCCACGTGAAACTCGGGCGCGGCGGGATCCGCGAGATCGAGTTCATCGTGCAGGCGCTGCAGTTGATACGCGGTGGCCAGGACCGCCGTTTGCAGAATCCGCGCTTGCTCGAAGTGCTGCCCCTGCTCGGGCGCGATCGCTTGCTCAATCCGCAGGTGGTCGAGCGGCTCGGCGAGTCGTATCGCTATTTGCGCACGCTCGAGAATCGGATCCAGATGTTGCGCGACGCGCAGACGCACAGCCTGCCCGAAGACGTCGAGTCGCGTGCGCGTCTGGCACGTGCAATGGGGGAGTCGGGTTGGGAGGCGCTGGCGAAT
This sequence comes from Steroidobacteraceae bacterium, assembly GCA_017853555.1. GTDB lineage: Bacteria > Pseudomonadota > Gammaproteobacteria > Steroidobacterales > Steroidobacteraceae > UBA964. Next base: position 13,671 of record JAFMJH010000023.1, on the reverse strand, counting down.
ACGGTGGAGCGACACTTCACGCGCGTGCAGCGCGAATTCCAGGCGCTGGTGTTCTCGCCGGTGGACGATCGCGGTGAAGCCGAGGCGGGCTCCGGTGTCCAGGCTTCGAGCGCCGCGTTGCGCTATGCCGCGTTGTGGGACGAGACCTCGGATCGCCGCGCGCTCGAGGAGATGCTCGTGGCAGGCGGGATGACGCAGACCGCCGAGATCGCGCAACTTTTGCTCGACTTTCGCAACAGTGCGTTGCTGCGCCGCCTCGATGCGGTGTCGCTGCGTCGCTTGCAACGCCTGGTGCCCGAACTGCTCGCCGAGTTCACGCTCGACGACGACGCGCTGGTGATGACGCGGCGCGTGCTGCGCGTGCTCGAGGCGATCGGTCCGCGCTCGGCATATTTCGCTTTGCTCAATGAAAACGGCGCCGCGCGCCGTCGCTTCGTCACGGTTTGTCGCGGCGGTGATTTTCTGGTGGCGCAGCTCGCCGCGCATCCGCTGTTGCTCGATGAGCTGCTCGATGAGCGTACGCTCGCCACGCCGCCGACGCGGGCAGAGCTCGAAGCCGACCTCGCCGATCGCGTGGCGCGCGTCGAACGCGACGATCCCGAGCGCGGCGTCGAAGCGCTGGCGCAGTTCAAGCGGGCTGCGGTGTTCCGGGTCGCGATCGCGGATCTCTCGGGTCTGTTGCCCTTGATGCACGTGTCTGATCGACTCACCGACATCGCCGAGCTCGTGATCGAGCAGGCGATGGCGCAGGCCTGGGCGCAGATGACGCAGCAGTTCGGCACGCCGCACTGTCGTGAAGCCGACGGTGTGCTGCGCGAAGTGCGGATCTGCGCGCTCGGCTACGGCAAGTTGGGCGGCATGGAGCTCGGCTACGGCTCCGATCTCGATCTCGTGTTCCTGCACGACTCGAGCGGCGAGCAGCAGGAAACGACGGGCGAGCGTCCGATCGACAACCAGGTGTTCTTCGTGCGTCTCGCGCAGCGCATCGTGCACATCCTCACGGTGCATTCGGCGGCCGGCCGACTCTACGAAGTCGACGTGCGCTTGCGCCCGAGCGGCAAGGGCGGCATGTTGATCACGCAACTCGATGCGTTCTGTGCCTATCAACGCGACGAAGCGTGGACCTGGGAGCATCAGGCCTTGCTGCATGCGCGCGCCGTCGCGGGCTCTGCGGAGTTGCGCAGCCGATTCGAAGCGCGACGCCTCGCGACTCTCGAGCGCGACGTGCGGCGCGACAACTTGCGCGCCGAGGTGAGCGACATGCGCGAGCGCATGCGACGTGAACTCAGCCGCGCGACGCGCGGCCAGTTCGATCTCAAGCAGGATCGCGGCGGCGTCGCCGACATCGAGTTCCTGGCGCAGTACTGGGCGCTGCAGCACGCGGCCCGTCATCCGGCGGTGGCGCTGTTCGCGGACACGATTCGGCAACTCGAAACCCTGGCCTCGGGCGATCTCGTGCCGCAGCAGACGGTCGATGTCCTCGTCGATGCGTATCGACGCTATCGGGCGCGCGGCCACCACCGGTCGCTGCGCGACGAGTCGGCCGTGGTCGATGCGTCGGAGTTCGTCGCCGAGCGCGAGCGCGTCGCGGCGGTATGGGACGCCACCTTCGGCGGCACGGTATAATCGGCTCCATGACGCAGAAAACGCTCATCCAGCCGAACGCGCAGAACGAGTACGTGGTGACGGCCGAAGATTTGCCGCTCTCCTGTCCCATGCCGCAGATGCAATTGTGGAATTCGCATCCGCGGGTTTATCTGCCGGTGGAGAAGACCGGTTGGGCCAAGTGCCCGTATTGCAGCGCCGAATATCGCTTGCAGCGCTGAGCGGCTTGCAGAGGCGCTCCGCCGGTCAGGCGGGCGTGTACGGTTTGTAGGACTTTTCTTCGACGATGCGCGAGCCGAGCGCGACGTTGATGCGTTTTTTGATCGCCGCGCGTTCGTCGTTCGTGACGTAAACCGCGCGCGCGAGTTCCACGAAGCGCGCATCGAATTGCTGCGCGAGCTCTTTGTCGCGGATGTCATCCTCGATGTCCCACAGCGCTTCGTTGACGCGCTGCAGCGCCGCTTCGTCGGCGGCCACGGCCGCGATCGCCGCGCCACTGTCGCGCCACGTCTGCTCGAGCAGGTCGAGTTCGAGGCGCACGTTCGCCACTTTCGTCGCGTCGGTCATGCGTGCGGCCTTGATGCGCAGGATGGTGATTTTGTCGAGCAATTCGCCCGGCGAGACGGGCACGAGGATGTCTTTCATGGCGGCAATGCTAGCAAGCCGCCGCGAGCAAGGCATCGAGTTTCGCGCAGACTTCGTCGGTTTCGATCAGCGTCATCACGCCCGGCATTTCCAGTTTGCGGGTCCACGACAAACGGTCGGGCGTCGAGTCGGCGAATTTTTGCGCCGCGCGTGCGTAGGCATCGATGCACCACTCGCGCGAGAGATACGGCCCGCTGCGCGCCGGATTGGTGGCGGCATAGAGACCGATCACCTGCGTGCCGACCATGGTCGCCATATGCGCGGGGCCGGTGTCCGGTGCGAGCAGCACGCGGGCGCGTGCCAGCAAGGCGAGCAATTCGGGCAACGTATCTTTGCCCACTTGATCGCGGATCGGCTCAGGGCAGGCCCGCACGATCGCATCGGCCATCGCGCGTTCGATCGGCGCCGGACCCCCGGCGAGGATCACGCGCAGGCCGTGATGGCGCACGGCGTGGCTCGCCACGGCGGCGTAGCGCTCCGGCAGCCAGTTTCGTGCGGCATGGCTCGAGCAGGCGCTGATGACGAGCGTGCCGGGCCGACCGTCACCGCGCTCTTCGGGGATGAGTGCACGGGCGTAGGCGAGCGCCGATTCGGGCAGGGGCAGATCCCAGCGCAGCTCGAAATCGGGCACGCCGAGCGCCCGCGTGAAGCCGCGAAAGCCGTCGAGCACGTGCTCGCGGCCGCCGGTGGCGATGCGCGCATTGGTGAACAGCCACTGCATTTCTCGCGAGCGTTCGCGATCGAAGCCGAGCTTGATGCGCGCCGGAATGACGGCCGCGACCGCACTCGCCCGCAAGGAGCTTTGCAAATGCAGCAGGACGTCGAATCGCCGACCGCCGAGGGTGCGCCGCAGGGCTCGCAACCCCGCGAGGCCGTCACGCTTGTCGACGGTGATAAACTCGACCTCGGGAATGAGGCTCATCAGCCGCGCTTCGATGCGGCCGATGATCCACGTGAACCGGGTCGTGGGCCAGGCACGCTGCAAAGTGCGCAGCACCGGCACCACGTTGCAGGTGTCACCGATCGCGGAGAGCCGCAGCAGGCACACGTGTTCGGGCGGCTTGTCGAGCGGCAACATGGGTCCATCCGGCGTGAGGGCGAAGATGCTCGATGATTGGCGGCAGCCCGCGCCCGGTGTCGTACGGGTCGAGTCCGGCGGCGACGTGATGCTATATGACCCGTACCTCGCCGGCAATTTGACCGCCGACTGGTTCGAGCCCGCCCGTTGGCGCGCAAGTGGCGCCGTCACCGGTACGGCGCGCGGACGCGGCGAGACGGTGTTTTTCGAAGCCGGTGGCCATGAGTTCGCGCTGCGTCATTGCCGCCGCGGCGGGCTGGTCGCCAAGTTCGTTCACGATCGTTATTTCTGTCCGACCGAGAGCGTGGCGCGGCCCTTGCAGGAATTTTTGCTCACCCATCGCCTGTGGCGGCACGGGCTGCCGGTCGCGCCGGCGGCGGGCGTGCGTCTGCAGCGCCGAAATCTTTGGTGTCGCGGTGATTTGCTGACGCGACGCATCGCCGGCGCGCAAACCCTGGCCGAGCGACTCGTGCAGGGCCCCGTCGAGGTGCCGGTGTGGATCGCCGTCGGACGCATGCTCGGGCGCTTCCATGGCGTCGGTTTGTGTCATGCGGATTTGAATGCTCACAACGTTCTTTTCGACGCGCACGGTGCGGCGCATCTGATCGACTTCGATCGCGGCACCGTGCGTGCGCGCGGCTTGTGGTGTGATGCCAATCTCGTGCGCCTGCGTCGCTCCATCCTCAAAATTTGCGATGCCGTCCCGGCGCCGCGCTTCAACGAGACTTTGTGGGCCGCTCTGCTTGCAGGTTATCGCGATGCGGCGGCGAACGAGGCGGCGGCAGGTACGGCATGATCCGCATCCTCTACCAATTGGTCGTCTATCTGCTCGTGCCCGTCGCCTGCGTGGCGCTCGGGCTGCGCAGTTTGCGCGAGAAAAACTATCGCGGCGGCTTCGCCGAGCGGTTCGGTTTCGGTGCGTCGAGCGCAGCGCCCTCGATCTGGGTGCATGCCGTGTCGGTCGGCGAAGTGCAGGCCGCTTCCGAACTCGTCAAAGAATTGCGCCGACGCTATCCCGACGTGCCGCTCACGCTGACGACGGTGACGCCCACCGGTGCCGCCCGCGCCCGCGCGCTGTTCGGGGCCGACGTCGACGTGCGCTACGTGCCGTACGATTTGATCGGCAGCGTGCGCCGGTTTTTCGATCGCGTGCGACCGCGCATCGCGGTGATTCTCGAGACCGAGTTGTGGCCCAATCTGTACGACGAATGCGGGCGTCGCGGCGTACCGCTGGTGCTTGCGAGTGCGCGCATTTCGCCGCGCTCGGTCGGTCGCTATCGCAAACTCGCGAGTCTGTTCCGCGAAGCGCTCTCGAACGGCATCGTGATCGCCGCGCAAAGCAAGGGCGATGCCGAGCGCTTCGTGTCCATCGGCGCGAATCCGTTGCGCACGTACGTGATCGGCAACGTCAAATTCGATTTGCACGTGCCCGCCGATCATCGCGAGCGCGGTGCGGCCTTGCGCACGCGCCACGCGGCGCGCGATCGGTTCGTATGGGTCGCGGGCAGCACGCACGAGGGCGAAGAACAGCTCGTGCTGCAAGCGCAAGCGGCGTTGCGCGCAGCGGGTGTCGATGCGTTGCTCGTGCTTGCGCCGCGGCATCCGCCACGCTTTCCGACCGTGGCCGCGCGACTGCAGAGCGCGGGGCTGAGCTTCGTACGTTGTTCGACGGGCTCGAGCGCGACCGCCTCGACGGACGTCGTGCTGCTCGATTCGATCGGCGAGTTGTCGCAGTACTACGCGGCGGCGGATCTCGCATTCGTCGGCGGCAGCCTGGTGCCGATCGGCGGCCACAATCTGCTCGAGCCGGCAGCCCTCGGTGTCGCGACCATCACCGGGCCGCACGTGTTCAACGCCGAGGACGTGGCCGCGGCGCTAGTGGCCGACGGTGCCGTGAGTCTCGTTCAGGACGGAGAATCTTTGACGAGGACGGTGCTCGCGCTCGCGAGCGACGCGGACGAGCGCCGGCGCCGCGGCGCGAGCGGCATCGCGGTCGTGGATCGCAATCGAGGGACGCTCGAGCGGCTGCTCGAGTTGCTCGCGCCTTTGCTCAGCGCAACTTCGCCGAGTCCGTCAACCACGCGTTGACTTCGTCGAGCAACTTGCGATCGAGCGCGCCGGAGGCGAGCCGCAATTTCAGCACGCCGACGATGTAGTCGTAACGCGCGCGCGAATAGTTGGTCTCGGCTTGCGCGAGCGTGCGACGCGAGTCGAGCACTTCGACGGCGGTACGGGTGCCGACTTCATAGCCCGCTTCGGTCGCCTTCAACGCGGTGCGGCTCGATTCGAGCGCCTGCGTCAGGGCTTTGACGCGCGACATGTCGCTGATCACGCCGAGATACGCATCGCGCGTGGCGCGTTCGGTCTGACGCGTGGTGCGCGTGAGGCGCTCGCGCGCGGCTTGCCATTGGTATTCGCTCTGGCGCACGCGCGACTGTGCCGCGCCACCGCTGAAGATCGGCATCGTCACCTGCAGCGCGTAGGTTTTGTCGTCGGCATTGCTCAGCCGCTTGCCGATGTTGCCGCTCGCGAAATAGATCGGTCCGGTCTGGTCGACGTTGCTTTTGCTCGCCGTCAAATCGATCGAGGGCAGATGACCGCCGAACGAGGCGCGCAGATTGTCGCGTGCAATATCGGCGGCGAGTCGGCTCGAGACGAGCGCGAGGTTTTGTTCCATCGCCTGCTCGATCCATTTGGTCTCGTCCGCGGGCTCGGGCGCTGCCAAAGGAATGGAGACGCCGGGCTTCGACAAGCTGGCATAGCCTTCACCCGTGATCTCGCGCAGCGCTTCTTCGGTGGAGGCCAAAGTGCGTTTGGCACTGATCACCGCGGCCGCGGAGCTGTCGCGCGCGGCCTTCGCTTCCTGCACGTCGGTGATCGCGATGAGCCCCACTTCGAAGCGCTTTTCGGCTTGTTCGAGCTGCCGTGAGATCGATTCGAACGCGGAGGTTTGCGAGTCGACGCTGTCTTTGGCGGCGAGCACGTTGAAGTACGCCTCGGCGACGCGGGTGATCAGCTGTTGTTCGGCAAGTTGGTAATCGGCTTCGGCTTGCGCCACTTGCCGGTCGGCGCGGAACAGCGCCACCCAGTTCGCCCACGAGAACAGCGACTGACGCAGATCCAGGCTCCAGCGCTCGGTCTTGGGCTTCGAGTCGCTGGCCGAGATGAAGTTGAGCACCACGCGATTGCCGGAGCCGGTCGGCTGTTCGAGTTCCTGGGGCTGCTGTCCGGTCGAGTTGGTCTCCGAACGCGTGCGGCTGGCCGAGCCCGTGATCTGCGGCAACACCGCTGCCCAAGCCTGCGGCTTGGCTTCGCGCGCGGCGCGACGCACGGCATCGGCTTCGCGCAGCTGCGGGTCGTTGGCGAGCGCGCGGTCGTAGACGCTCTTCAAATCTTCGGCCTGCGCCGCGGAGAACGTGAGCAAGCAACCGAGCGACAGCACCAAAGCGCGCTTCATATCAGCCAACCTCAAGATAGGTGTTATATACAACTATAACAGTTACGGAGCGCAGCCGTCCATCCGGACGACCGACGCGGTCAGTATGGACTCATCGATCGGTCGATGCGTTCCGCCCAGGCGAGAATTCCGCCGGTCAGATTGGTCACCGACCGAAATCCGCAGCCTTCCAGAAAGCGCGCGGCCTGCATGCTGCGGCCCCCCGAGCGGCACATGATGATCGTCGGACGCTCGGCATCCAGTTCACCGTAGCGCTCGGGCAATTGTCCGAGCGGAATGTGCACGATGCCGTCGAGCTTGCAGAGCTCGAGTTCCCAGCCTTCGCGGACGTCGATGATCAAGGGACGTTCGCCCGCGTCGAGTTGCGCTTTGAGTTCGTCGACGGTCAGTTCGTGGATCACGGAATCGAGCCTCGCGTGGCGTCGGTGTTCAAAAGTGGAACCGCTCGGGCGCGTCGGCGCCGCGCAAAGGCTCGAGCACGGTATCGAAGAGTTCGGTGCGGCGGCATTGCCGATCGTCGATGCGCTCGATCAAAAACGCCGTCATCACCGGTGCCGCGCCGATCACGACGAACATGCGGCCGCCGACGGCCAAATGCCGCTCGAAGCGCTCGTCGGGCTGCGGCAAAGACGCGGTCAACACGATCACGTCGTAGGTGCCGCTGCCCAGGGCTTCGGCGGCGTAGGCGTCACGATGTTCGACTTGCGCGTTGCGTACGCCGCTTGCCGCGAGCGCCTGCGTCGCGTGAGCGGCGAGATCGCCGCGGATTTCGAGGGACCGCACTTCGGCGGCGTCGGCGGCGAGGGCCGCCGTGAGATAGCCCGTACCCGTGCCGATTTCGAGTACGCGTTCACCGGCGCGCGGGCGCACGGCTTGCACGATACGGCCGGCGATTTTCGGCGCGAGCATGCGGTTGCCGCGACCGAGCGGAATCTCGGTGTCGGCATAGGCGAGCTCGCGATACGCCGTCGGGACGAACGACTCGCGCGACAGGCGCGCGAAAATCTCCAGCACGCCGAGATCGAGCACGTGCCAGGCACGCAACTGCTGCTGGATCATCTGGGTGCGGGCGGCTTCGAATGACATGCGGACGTACCGTGTGGTCGGCGGGCGGGGCGGGAAATTACGTGTTTTCCGCCGGGCTGCCAAGTCCGGATGAACGCAATTCGCAGCCCGTGACCATACCGTCGCCGAAGGCGGCCGTCAGTTGCGCCGTCAGATCGAAATCAGGCTCGCGCGCGAGCGCGGCATCGGTGGCCTCGGCCAGGGTGGCGCCTGCCGCGAGACCGCGCCAGAACGCGTCGGCGCCGTCCGACAAGACTCGCACCAAGACCGTCTCGCCCGCGCGGCCGAGGCGCAGGTTTTGCGCGCCCTCGCCGAGCTCGATCGCGGGCGTCTCGAGCGCGGCGTCGGCTGCGCGGCAGTTCGCGAGCCAGATGGCGTGCACCGGAGACGCCAAGTGCAACAGCCGCAATGAAGGGTGCAAGACCCAGCGCAAACTCGGCCAATCGGCTGCGGCGATATCGCGCAACGTGCCGAGATCGAGGGGTGTCGCGTCCGCGGCCAGCCAGCTTTCCTGATGCGCCCACTCGAGCTCGGCCACGTCCGCGAGACACCGATAGCGCGCCGCTGCGAATCGCGGCGCCGCGAAGTGCGCGCGTACGAAGGCGGGAAACGGCGCCCCGGCGTGATGCAGATCACCGCTGCGCGAGGGTGTGCAGGCCTGAAACTCGTCACTCAACTGCGTGAAATAGTCCGCGCCGACCAGCCGTTCGAGCGCGGGATACGCGAGCGCGAGTGCGCGGCGGAAATTGGCACGATGATTCGCGTGGTAGACGCCCATGCCGCCGGCGGGCGCCTGCGGTGCGCGCAGCGTCGCGGCGAAATCGGCCTGCCAAGCGCGCAGATCAGTCACCGCAGACCTCGATGGCGATGGCGTCGGCGCGGCGCGCCTCTGCGACCAGTTTCTCAAGCGGCGGCAGATCCGCGTCCCACTCGATGAGTGTGGGCACGCGACCGTGCACGCGCAGCGCGAGTCGATAGAGATCCCAGACCGCATCGCTCACCGGCCGATCGTGCGTGTCGATGCGCATCACGCGCTCGCCGTCGGTTTGCATCGCGTGGCCCGCCAGATGAATTTCGCCGATCGCTTCGCTCGGCAAGGCGCGCAAAAAACGCGTGGCGTCGTAGCCGTGATTGCAGGCGTTGACGAAGACGTTGTTGATGTCGAGCAAAAGTCCGCAGCCGCTGCGTTCGACGAGCGCGGCGAGAAACTCCCATTCCTCGAGTGCGGATTCGGCATACCGCACGTAACTCGAGACGTTTTCGATCAGCACGCGACGTCCGATCACGTCCTGGAATTCGCGTACGCGTACCGCGACGTGTTGCAAGGCCTCTTCGGTGAAGGGCAGGGGCAGCAAATCATTGAAGTGCACGCCATCGCAGGCCCCCCAGCACAGATGCTCGGACACCACGCAGGGATCGTGGCGGTCGATCAGTCGGCGCCAGTGCGCGAGATGCCGCGGATCGAGCGGCTCGAGGTTGCCGAGCGACAGGCCAACGCCGTGCAGGGCGAGCGGATGATCGTCGTGCAATGATTCGAGCAGCCCTTGCAGCGGACCGCCCAGGGCGAAGTGATTTTCGGCGTGCGCTTCGAGCCAGCCGGTGCGCGCGCCCTGTCGCAACCACGCGTCGTGGTGCGCACCGCGCAGGCCGACTCCGGCGCTGCGCGGTGCTGCGACGTTCCAACCGGCGGGTTTGCGGTCGCTCAACCGCCCGGCGTCAGACTGCCGCCGACGATTTTCTCGCACGTGCCTTTGGGCACGGCGATCCATTCGCTCTTGTCACCATCGGTCTTCGCCTGCGCGGCGCAGGAATGCCCGTTGGCGGCGCAATCGTTCTTGCCGGCTTTGGCGACGCCGTAGCATTTTTCCATGCCTTCTTTGGCGCCCATGGCTTGCGCGACGCCGAGACTCACGAGCGTACCGACGGCTGCGATGATCAGTGCTTGGTTTTTCACGGTTGATGCTCCCGGTTACGGTGTGGGGGTTTTGCCTTTGAAGTCACCGGCTTCGACGATGCTGATCGACTCCGGTTTGATCCAGCGTTTGATCGCCGCGTTGACGTCGGCGGGCGTCAGTGCCGCGACCTTCTTCTCGAGATCCGCATCCCATTGCATGCTGCGATCGAGGAACAGGTAGCTCGCCAATCGCGCCGCGAGACCGCGATCTTGCGAGCGCGTCACGTTGCGACTTTGCAGCCAGCCGCTGCGCGCATCGCGCAGTTCGTCGGCGGCGAAGCCGTCGGCGAGCATGCGCGCGAGCTCTTCGCGATAGGCGGCGACGAGTTTTGCCGAATTGCCCGGATTGTAGATCGCGAACGCGCCGAAGCCGCCGACCTTGTCGAGCGAGCCGGCGTTGAGCGCAGAGGCGACGCCGTAACTCAGGCCGTCCTTCTGGCGTATGCGCACGGCCAGACGCGAGTTCAGGAAGCCGCCGCCGAACATGTAGTTCGCCATCACGAGTGCCGGATAGTCCGGGTCGTCATCGCGCAGCGCGAGGTTGGAACCGGCGAGCATCACCGCGTTCGCCTTGTCGGGCGTTTCGATTTTGCGTGTCACGGCCGCGACCTCGAACAGTCGCTCGGCAGCGCGCTGATAGGCCACCTTCGACGTCCAGCTTGCGAGCATCGCGCCGAGTGCCGCGCGCGTCGTGGTTTCGTCGAAGTCACCGACCACCGCGACGTTCGCGCGGCTCGCGTTGTAGTAATCGGCATGGAACGCGCGCAACTCGGCGGTCCGCACGGCTTTGATCGCCGCCGCTTGACCGTCGAAGGTCATGATGTGACGGAAGTCGTCGGCCGGGTACGGATCGAGCGTGCTGCGCAGCGCTTGCGCGGCGAGGGCCTGCGGGTCGCTGCGCTGTTGCTCGATGTTGGCGAGCAACTCGTCGCGCAACTTGTCGAACTCGGCATCCGGGAAGGTCGGTGCGCGCAGCAAATCCGCGACCACCTCGAGCGCCGGCGTGAGATTGTCGCGCACGGTCTGCAGCGACACGGTCACGGTCTGACCGCTGCCGCCGATCGACAGCTGCGCTTTCAGGCGATCGAGTTCGTCGTTGATTTGCTGGAAGCTGCGATTTTTGGTGCCGCGACGCAGCATCGCCGCCGTCAGTTCGGCGACGGTGGCTTTGCCGCGCAGCGTATCGAGGCCGCCGAGGTTGAGGGTGATGATGACGTTGACCGTGTTGCCGCGCGTCGACTTCGCGAGGAAGGTGTAGCGCGCGCCGCCCGGCAAGGTTTCGGTGCGCGAGCGCGCGAGGATGTTCGCCGGCGAGGGATCGAAGACCTCGGCCTGCTTCAAAGCCTGCTTGCCTTTGTAGTCCTTCAAGGTCACGGCCGGATCGGCCGCGGCGGTGATGACGGCGCGATCGGGATTCGCCTCGGGCACGAACAAGCCCGTGGTGCGATTCGACGGCTTGAGATAGAGCGCGGCGACGCGGTTCACGTCCGCGGCCGTCACTTTTTCGGTTTGATCGCGAGACCACAGCCACAACCGCCAGTCGCCCTTGGCGATGTACTCGGACAGACCGAGCGCCGCACGTTCGCTGTTGGCGAACGAGAGCTCGAAATTTTTGAGGATCGCGTTTTTCGCGCGCTGGACTTCTTCGTCGGTGATCGGCGCCTTGGCGAGTCCGTCGAACACGGCCAGCATGGTGCTGGTCGCATCGGCCACCGGCTTGTCCTTGAGCACTTCGGCCGCGAAGTAGGCATAGCCCGGGTCGCGCAACTCGAACGACAGACCGCCGATGCTGCTCGCCTTGCGGGTTTCGACCAGCGCTTTGTACAGGCGCCCTGACGGTTCGGCCGTCAGCACCTCGGTGAGGATTTCCACGGCGGCGTAATCCGGATGGGCGCCTGCGGGAATGTGATAGCCCGCGGCGGTCACTTGCACGTCGCCGACGCGTCGCAGCGTGACGTGACGTTCGCCGTCCTGCGTCGGTTCGACCGTGTAGGTCGGTTGCAGTACGCGTGCGGGTTTCGGAATCGCCCCGAACAGTTCCTGGATCCAGGCGAGCGTCTTCGCTTCGTCGAATTTGCCGGCGACGGTCAGCACGGCGTTGTCGGGTTGATAGTATTTTTTGTAGAAGGCACGCAGGTTGTCGACGGGCACGCGCTCGATGTCTTCGCGCGAACCGATGGTCGACTTGCCGTAGTTGTGCCAAAGGTAGGCCGACGACATCACGCGATCGAGCAACACTCGACCGGGGTTGTTTTCGCCGGATTCGAATTCGTTGCGCACCACCGAGAATTCGCTGCGCAGATCCTTTTCGGCGATGAAGGAGTTGATCATGCGATCGGCTTCGAGATCGAGCGCCCAGCGCAAGTTCTCGTCGGTCGCCGCGAAGGTTTCGAAATAGTTGGTGCGGTCGTACCAGGTCGTGCCGTTGGGACGCGCGCCATGGGCGGTGAGTTCCTGCGGGATGTTCGGGTGGCGCGGCGTGCCTTTGAACACCATGTGCTCGAGCAGGTGCGCCATGCCGCTCTCGCCGTAGCCTTCGTGACGGGAGCCGACGAGGTAGGTGATGTTGACGGTCGTCGTCGGCTTCGAGGCATCCGGGAACAGCAGCACGCGCAGTCCGTTCGCAAGCCGGTACTCGGTGATGCCCTCGGCCGAGACGACTTTTTCGGGTGCTGCCGCGGGTGCTGCCGCGGGTGCAGCGGCGGCGAGCGGGACGATGAAGGTGACGAGCGCCAGCAAGGCGGCGCGCAACAGTTGGGTCACGGTGAAACTCCGGATGAATCGATGCGGCCAATGTTACGCAGGGCTCGCCGCGCAGTCGACAGAAAGAAAAAGCCCCGGGTTTTCCGGGGCTTCTTCATGTCGCGTGCCGGCCATCGCGCCGGCGAGACGGCCGCAGCCGTCAGAGCAGAGGTACGAGCAACAGCGCGACGATGTTGATGATCTTGATGAGCGGGTTGATCGCCGGGCCCGCCGTGTCTTTGTACGGGTCGCCGACGGTGTCACCGGTGACCGCGGCCTTGTGGGCCTCGGAACCCTTGCCGCCGAAGTGACCTTCTTCGATGTACTTCTTGGCGTTGTCCCAAGCGCCGCCGCCGGTGCACATCGAAATCGCGACGAAGAGCCCCGTCACGATCGTGCCGATCAGCAAACCGCCGAGCGCGCGGATGCCGGCACCCGGACCCATCATCGCATTCATGCCGAAGGCGATGATCACCGGCACGAGGATCGGCAACAGCGAGGGCACGACCATTTCTTTGATCGCCGCCTGCGTCAGCAGGTCGACGGCCTTCGAGTAGTCGGGCTTGGCGGTGCCTTCCATGATGCCTTTGATCTCGCGGAACTGACGACGCACTTCCGTGACGACCGAGCCTGCCGCGCGACCCACGGCTTCCATCGCCATGGCGGCGAAGAGGTAGGGCACGAGACCACCGATGAAGAGGCCGATGATCACCGCCGGGTCGGACAGCGAGAAGTCCTGCAGTTTGCCCGCCGCTTCGAGGTTGTGCGTGTAATCGGCGAACAGCACGAGCGCGGCGAGACCCGCCGAACCGATGGCATAGCCTTTGGTCACGGCCTTGGTCGTGTTGCCGACGGCATCGAGCGGATCGGTGATGTTGCGGACCTTCTTGTCGAGCCCCGCCATTTCGGCGATGCCGCCGGCGTTGTCGGTGATCGGACCGTAGGCGTCGAGCGCGACGATCATGCCCGTGAGCGAGAGCATGGCGGTCGCGGCGATCGCGATGCCGTACAGGCCTTCGAGCGAGTACGCGCCCCAGATCGCCAAGCACACCGAGATCACCGGCAGCGCCGTCGATTTCATCGACACGCCGAGACCCGCGATCATGTTGGTGGCGTGACCGGTCT
>JAFMJH010000052.1 GCA_017853555.1 Steroidobacteraceae bacterium | reverse complement strand
CCCGATTTCGAGCTGCGGGAGTTTTCAACCGGCGGTTCGTTCGCGTTGATGCGCGAGCCGCGACGTTGGGCGCGCGAGCTGCTCGCTTTCGCGGACGCTCGCGGCCTCTAGCGACGCGACGCCGCGCGTCAGGGCGTCACCGCCTCGATGTAATTCGCGATGATGTCGGCGAAACGCGCCGGCACTTCGAGAGGCGGGTAGTGACCGACGTCCGGCAGCATGATTTTGGACACCTGCGCGCCGGTCAAATAGCTCGCCAGGGCGTCGGCTGACGCTGGAACGAGCAGCGGATCGCGCGCGCCCCAGACGAGCAGGGTCGGGGCGCGGACTTTGGACATCGCATCCTTCGCTTTGACCTGGTCGGCCACTTTGGCGACCAACGCGAGATAGTTCGGCTCCGGCGTGCGTCGATTCACGTCGTAGTACTGCTCGCGAATGTTGGCATCGAGCCGCTTCGGGTCGCCGGCGAAGTAGGACAGGAATTCGTTCCAGAAGAACTGCGACTGGAAGCCCGTCTCCTTGGCTTCACGCTGCGCCTCGTTGAAGCTCGGCGACGGCGGCAGGTGCGCGGTCGTGACCGTATCGGCAGGCGTATTCGACAGAATCAGCCTTTGCACGAGATCCGGACGTTTGGCGGCGAGAAACACGCCCAACGTGCCGCCGCTCGATACGCCGACATAGGTGATTTTGTCGACGCCGAGTTGCTTCAACAGGCCTTCGGCGATATCGGTCGGTTGCAAATTCTTCGCCGCTGCGTCGGATACGTGACCCGACAGGCCCTGCGGCGGAATGTCGTAGCGGATGACGCGGTAGCGGTGGGTCAGCTTGGTGGCGACGTAGTCCCAGGTCTTCAGGGTGCTTTGCGAGCCGTGGACCATCAGGATGGCCGGGCCCTTGCCCTCGTCTTTGTAGTAGACCTCGACGCCGCCGATCAGGGCGATTTTTGCTTTGCGGTCGCCGTACTTGGCGCGCAACTGCTCCATCGTCATGTGTTCGCCGCCCACCGCGAGCGGCGCGCCCAGCGTCATCCAGCAGAAGGTCAGGCAAAGCATTGCGGCGAGTCGGCGCATCGTGAAATCCCCGTCTGTGTTGATCGAAGTTTTATACACCGAATCGAAATTTTCGATCATCGGCGAGCGGTATTTGCCGCTACAGTGACGGTAGCGCATTTTTCCGGTCGTGACGACCATGCGCCCGCGGGGACCAAAGGCATGACGATGAAGGTGATCGACGTCGATTGTCACGTGATCGAAGACGCGTCGGTGTGGACGCATCTTGCGCAAGCGGACGAAGCGTTTCGGCCGTCGATTCTGCGCAAGGAGAGCGGCGCCACGATCGCAACGCACTTCTCGGGGCCCAACACCCGCGAGTACTGGGTCATCGACGATCACCTCTACGGCAAACACGACGCCGCCGCAATCGCGAAGTACTCGAATGGCGAGATGTCGCTGTCAGCGCTCACGCTCGAGAGCGTTGCGGCACGGCTTTCGGAGATGGATGGCCAAGGCGTCGACATGCAGGTGATTTTTTCCAGCCTGTTCCTGAACGTTCGTTGCGCGCGGCCCGCGGCCGAGCTCGCCTTGACGCGGGCCTACAATCGATGGATCGCGGCGCGTTGCGCCGAATCGAACGGCCGCCTGCGCTGGGTGTTCGTGCCGTCGCTCAAAAATCCGCATGAAACCGCGCGTGACATGCGCTGGGCGCGCGATCATGGCGCAGTCGGTGTCTTGTTCCGCGGTCTGGAGGGTGACCGGTTCATCGACCATCGCGACTTCGATCCGGTCTTTGCCGCGGCGATCGATCTCGCCATGCCGATTTGCGTGCATATCGGTCACGGCAGCCCCGCGATGGAGACCATCACGCAGCGCGAGGGTGCGACCTTCAACCGCTTCATCTCCGACAGTCCGAACTACTATGCCTTCTCGGTGCTGCTCAACAGCAAGTTGCACGAGGCGTTTCCGGCCTTGCGCGTGGGCTTTTTCGAATCCGGCTGCACCTGGGTGCCGGCAGCGGTGCAAACGGCGTTGCATCTGCGCCTGAAGCCTGCGGCGCTGCGTGCGCGGGTGCGCGAGGTGGTCGCGGAGCACGACCTCTTCTTCACCTGCGAGTTGCACGAGGATTTGCCGCAGCTCGCCGCCTGCATCGGCGAAGATCGACTGCTGCTCGCGAGCGATTACGGCCATCCGGGCGATGTCGCCGATACCATCCATCACGTGCGCACCGTGACGCAGGGAAAACTGGTCGACGATGCGCTGCGCGGCAAAATATTGTCCGAGAATGCACTGCGGTTCTTGAGTTTGTAGGGTGATCGGTGGCGGGGGGTACATGTCGCAGGAACGATTGCCGAGATTTTTGAAATTCAGTTGGGGCATGGGTGCAACCGGCACGACTTCCATGCTCTATCTGATCAATCTTTTCCTGATTTATTTTTTGGTGCGCCACGTCGGACTCTCCGCCGCATTGGCCGGTGGCCTGCTCGCCGTGACGAGGGTGTACGACGCGGTCATCAATCCGTTGATCGGTGCGGCGAGCGACCGCACCGAATCGCGTTTCGGACGCCGCAAGCCGTGGATGCTCGCCGGCGCGATCCTCGCGCCGATCGGTTGCATCGCCATTTTCAATCCGCCTGCTGCGCTCGAGGGCAACGCGCTCACGGCCTACGTGTTTGCCGCGTTGTTGCTTTATTTGACGGCGTATTCGCTGTTCGCGATTCCGTTCATCGCGCTCGGCACCGAGCTGTCGGACGATTACCGCGAGCGCGCGTCGGTGATGGCCTATCGGACGTTCTTCGTGTACGTCTCGGGGTTGGTGATCGCCTCGGGGGCGCCGGCGCTGGTTGCGATGCTGGGCAAAGATCGGGCCGCTTACGCGACGATGTCCTGGGCTGCCGCCGCGGTCGTTGCCGTGGCGATGTTGTGGCCCGTCGTGTTCACCGGCCAGGCCCGGGTCGTGACGCCACGCAACCGGCCCTTGCCGTTTGCCGTCTGGTGGCGCACGGCCTTCACCAATCTGCCCTACATTCTGATTCTGCTCTCCAAGTTGACCTTGCAACTCGGTACGGCCTTCGCAGGTGCAGCATCGCTCTTCTTCATGACCTACGTGCTCGGCAGAGGCGAGAGCGCACTGGCCTTGTTCGGCTCGGTCGGCAGCGTGGTCGGTCTCGCCACGGTGCCCATCTGGAACCGCATCTTGCAACACGTCGAGCGCAAGCCGTTCTTCACCTGGCTGCTGGCGGTGAATTTCCTGGGCTATCTGTCCTGGTGGCTCGCGATGCCGGATGAACCGACGGCATTGTTCGTGCTGCGCGCGATCGTGATGGGTGCGGCCGGCAGCGGCGCGGTGCTGGTATCGACCGCCATGATCACCGACGCCATCGAATACGATCGGCTGACGACCGGGCAGCGCCGCGAGGGCGTGTTTCTCGGCGGTTTCGAGTTGGTGCAAACCACGTCGTTCGTCATCGGACCTTTGGTCGTGGGTTTCGTCCTGTCCGGCGCGGGACTCGTTCCCGGACAGGTCAGTGCCGCCGAACAGCCGCCTGAAGCGATCGCGATGATCCGCAATGCGATGGCGACGATCCCGGCGGTCACCTGCGTCGTGGGAATGTTTTTGTTGATGTTCTATCGCTTGACGGCGCAGCGCCTCGCGGACTTGCGCGCCGACGGCGCCGTGGCGCCGGAGTCGCCATGACCGCGGTTCGCGCGACGTTCGCCGTCGTTGCATCGCTCGCGTTGGTCGGCTGCGCGGTCGTGCCGCCGACGCCACCGGTGTTCGCGCCGGCGCCGGCGTCGCGGGTGGGGCTCGACGTCCTGCAGCAAAGATACGGTACGGCGGCATCGCGCTACGTCGAGATCGACGGCGTGAAGGTCCATTATCGAGACGAGGGTCGTGGTCCGACGATCGTCCTGTTGCACGGCTCGTTCGGATCCCTGCGCAACTTCGATCGCATGGCCGAGACATTGCGGCATCGCTACCGAGTGATCCGCTACGACCAGCCGCCCGCCGGTTTGTCGGGCACCGTGCCGGCCGGTTTCAACGGGACTATGGACGAATTCCTGCATCGCTTTTTGCAGCGACTCGAGGTGGGTCCGGCAATTTTTCTCGGGACGTCGAGCGGCGGAATCATCGCTTACCGATATGCGGCGAACCATCCCGAGATGGTACGCGCGCTCATATTGTCGAACGTGCCGCCATCCGCGCCGGTCGACAATGCGGGTGCGGCGCGCCGTGCGCCCGAAGCGATGCAGCGCAAACTCGCCGCTTGCACCAAAGCCGGCGAGCCTCGCGATGAAGCGTGCTGGCGCGTCTTTCTGGAATTCAATTTCGTGCGCCCGCGTGACGTCACCACGGCCTTGGTTCGCGAATACACCGATTTCAATCGCCGCGAGGACGCACAGCGTTTTTCGAGCATGACGCCTTTGATGCGCGACGATGCCCAGGTGCGCGATTTGCTCTCGCGTGTGCGGGCGCCGACGCTGCTGTTGTGGGGCGCGCAAGATTTCGTGTTGCCCCCGGCGACGATGCAAACCATGGCGGACCGGCTGACTGCGGCTCCTGTCGAGACTCGTCTGCTGCAAGGCGTATCGCATTATCCGCCGCTCGAGGCACCTCGCGCGGTGACGGCTGCGGTACTGTCGTTTCTCGAACGGCTGCGTGCGGCTCCCGCTACTCGCCCATAGCCCCTGCGGTGGTTCCCCGGCGACGCGGAGCTTTGTCTTGCGATTGCTCGCATACGGATCGGATGTGACGCGCCAAAGATTTGACTGGTTCGCCGCGCAAACCGTCGCGGCGCCAAATGATGCCGCCACGACCGACCACGTCGAGGGTGTGGCCGACGATCCGCCGCAAACGGCTCGCGGCGATCTCCGGCCAGACGAAATCTTCGGGCATCAAGGCGAGATGGTCGGTATTGGCCACGAGAGCGGCCATCAGCGGCAGCGACAACGTGGCGACCGGGCAATCGGGCGCCGCCGCGCCGCGCGCGCGAAACAGTTCGGCATACATGGCCGGGGTGCGCTGCAGGTCGTAAACGACCCAGGGATAGCCCGCGAGGTCGCGATCGCCGATGCGTTTGCGGGCGAACAGCGGGTGCTTGTTGCGTGCCACCACCGAGTAGCGTTCGGTGCACGTGACTTGCCGCTCGAGGGCGTCATCGGCTTCGATCGAGGGGCTGAGAACGCAGAACGCCAAATCGATGCGACCTTCGTGCAGCGCCGCGCGCAACTCGTCGGAGTGCCCTTCGATCACTTCCAGTCGCACCTGCGGCATCTCCGCGAGCAGACTCTGCACGGCATTCGGAAACAGGCGCCGGCTGAAATAGGGCGCCACGCCGACCGTCAGCCGCGTGGTGTGGCCCAGTGCGATGTCACGGATTTCCGTACCGATGCGCTCGCGTTCGTTCAGGATCGCGCGTGCCCGCGGCACGAGCGCACGACCGCAATCGGACAACGTGACGCCTTTGCTGGATCGGACGAAGATTTCGCCACCCAGTTCTTCTTCCAGTGTTTTGATGCTGTGCGTGAGTGCCGGTTGGCTGATGCGCAGTCGAGCTGCGGCACGACGGAAATGACCCGTCTCGGCGAGGATCAGGAAACGTTTGAGCTGAACGATGTCCATTGCGGCAGCCCCTGATGCAGTGGTCGCGGGTATCGATCGAAGAATGTTATCAAATGATCAGTTCTGCTGAATGTTGGAGTTCGACATGGAATTTCGTCTGACGGTTTGCCAGCTCGCACTCGATTCGTGTTTTGCGCCGGACGGTTCGGTGGATGCCGGGCGGATCGAAGCCAACTTCGCGCGTACGGAGCGTCGCCTGCGTGAAGAGCGGCGCCCGGATCAGCCGCAATTGTTTTTGTTGCCCGAGTTTTCCTACCAGGGCTGGGGGCCGGGCCGCAGCGTCGCGGATTGGAACGCCGCCGCGACGCCGATTCCGGGTCCGTACACGGATCGCATCGGAGACCTCGCACGGGAGCTCGATTGCTACATCGCCGGGACGCTGTGCGAACGCCTCGCCGAGTTTCCCGGGCGCCACTTTCTCACCGGCTTTCTGATCGGCCCGGACGGGGCGATCCTGCTTCGGTACCGCAAAGCCTATGCATTCTCGTCGAAGACGCGTCCCGGCGATGTCTACGAGGCCTATGTGCGTCACTACGGCCGCGAAGCTCTGTTTCCGGTCGTCGAGACACCGCTCGGTCGCATCGGCATGGCCATTGCGTACGATATTTTTTGGCCGGAAGTGCCGCGCGCGCTCGCATTGCGTGGCGCGGAGATTCTGTTGAACCCGTTCGGCTCGGCTCGCGTTCCGGCGCAGCAGGACACGGCGTTCGGATTGGCGAGGCGTACCCGCGCCTTCGAGAACGTCATGTACGTCGCCGCGGCGAACATCGGCCCCATGTCGTCGATGCCGGATGGCCCGCATGATCGTTGGCCATCGGAAATCGTCGACTACGAGGGGCGGGTCCTCGCGTCGTCACCGGACGGCGCGGAGTGTGCCGTGTCGGCGAACATCGACGTCGAGTCTTTGCGGCGTCACCGCGCGCGACCGATGGCGAACTGGCTCGCGCAGCTGCAACCGTTTTTGCACGCCCCGGATTACGCGGCCGCGCGTCTTTGGCCGCCGGGGCATTGGGAGCATCGCCCGATGCAGGACGGCGCCGAACAACTGGATCTCGAGGCGCAGGTCGCACGGCGCCTTGCGGACGGGGGAGCATTCGACGTCTGAAGAATTCTTCAACGATCGACGACCAATTTCCCCGTATCCAGAAACTCGGCAAGCACTTTTGCCTTGTAAGCGAGCGCGCCCGCACGCGCCGCGTTTTCGAATGTCCAGGCCGTACAGCCGGGCAGCAATGCGGCCGCTTCGGCGACGCCGACGCGCAGCGGGTCGGTATCGTCGGCCATGACCAACGTCGGAACACGCACGAGCGGCAAGCGTCCGCGATCGTCGTGCGCGAAGGCGGCACGGTAGGCGAGGTGATAGGTGCGCAGCGCTTTCAGCACTTCGACGGTGGTGTTGTGCAAGGCGTCGATCGAAGGTGGTGCGACGCCGCGCAGATGCTGCGCATCTTTGCGGAAGTGCGGGAAGAACCAACCCTGATCACGCACGAAATGCCACGCCCAATGAAATTGACTGCCGATCGCATCCGGTGCCATCTCCGGCGCGTAATGCGCGAGAAAATCCTGCTTGTCGGCGGGACTGAACATCGCGATGCCGTCCAGAATCATCCGCCCGACGCGCTCGGGGCGTGCGATCGCGATTTCCACGCAAATGTGCGCGCCGGTATGACTGCCGTACAAATCGACGCGCTCGAGACCCAGTGCATCCATGGTGCGCAGCGCGACGTCGGCGTAGTAGGCGATGTCGGGTTGCGCGGGTGTGGCCGGTGACGAATCGCCGTTGCCCAAAGTATCCGGCGCGTACACGGACCGATGCGCACCGAACTCGCGGATGAGTCCGCTCAAGCCGATGCTCGAGCCTGGCGAGGGGTGAATCATCCAGAGCGGTTTGCGAGTCGTATCGGTTTGACTCGCAAGACAGGTTCGCAGGTGGACCTGCCCTTCGGTGACGTCGACGAATTGGCGCTTGAGCATGGGATCAACCTTGGCTTGCAGTGAGGATGGCGACGGCGGCGTGGTCGGCACTTTCGGCCGCG
>JAFMJH010000022.1 GCA_017853555.1 Steroidobacteraceae bacterium | reverse complement strand
TGAAGATCTGCGGCGACTGCGGCAACGCGAAGAACTTGCCGGCGTGCGTGCGCGACGGCACGAGGTAGTCGCGCGCGCCCTCGGGCGTCGCTTTGGTGAGCATCGGCGTTTCGATGTCGACGAACCCGGCGTCATCGAGATAGTTGCGCATCGCGCGCGTGATCGCGTGCCGCTGGCGCAGGCGCTGGCTCATGACGTCGCGACGCAGGTCGAGATAGCGGTACTTGAGTCGCACTTCTTCCGAGACGTTTTCGTCCAACTGGAACGGCAACGGCTCCGAGCGGTTCAAAAGTTCGATGCGACGCGCGAGCATCTCGATCTTGCCCGAGCGCAGATTCGGGTTCGTGGTGCCCTCCGGGCGCGCACGCACCAGGCCCTCGATGCTGACGACGAACTCGTTGCGCAGACTTTCGGCGACCGCGAACAATTCTTTGGCGTCGGGATCGCAGACGATCTGCACGAGACCCTCGCGATCGCGCAGATCGACGAAAATCACCCCGCCGTGGTCACGACGGCGATGAACCCAACCGGCAACGGTCACCGTCTGGCCGGTGAGCGTCTCGTCGACTTGTCCGCAATAATGAGTGCGCATAAGGGGCGGGGATGTTACGGACGCCCCGCCACCCGCGCAACCCGGCGCGCAGGGCTCAGATGGACACCGGGGCGTCGCTCGAACGGCGCAGCAGATAAAGCCCGCCCAGCCCGCCGATGTTGATGCGGATTTCGTCGTCGAGATAGACGACGTCCGAATGCAGGCGCGGCGGCTTCAAATCGACCTTCAGGGACTGCTCGGCGGCGAAGCCGAGCGCCTTGCGCAGCCCCGCTTCGTCGCCGCCGGCCGCGGGTCGCAACTCGGTGCAATGAAACTCGACGTGAAAGCGCTGCCGGTTGTCCGGGTCGGGGCGGAAACGCCCGTGCACGATGAGCACGCCCTGCGTTTTGCCGTCGGTGCAGGTGAAATCGATGACGTTGTTGTAGGCGTTGCCGGTCGCCGAAATTTCCTGACACAGACGCGTCACGCGGATCGGCACGGCCGGAAAGCGATTGAAGGACTGCAATTTGAGATCGGAGTCGTGCACCTTCGGCTTGCCGGCCGAATGCTTGCCGCCGAAGTGCGCAAAAGTCGTGTCCCAGCGACCGAATACTTTGTCGAGCGTGTCGAGCGGCGCGGGATAGACGTTCTCGCGACGGATGTCCTCGACCAGAACCCCGAGCCGTTCGAACGCTTCGTCGCTGAACGCGCCGACTTCGTCCTGCAAATCGAGGTGGGCGAGCAATCGCTGTTTGGCGTCGGACATGTCGCGGTTCCTCACTTGCGGCGCGCGGCCGACTTCGCGGCCCGCTTGGCCGCGGGCTTGGCGACCGTTCTGGATTTCGTTTTCTTGCCGGCGCCTTCCGACTTGGGCGCAGCCTTCGCTTCAGCCTTGGGTTCGGACTTCGGCTCGGACTTGGTCTCGGTTTTATCGTCGGGCTTCGCGTCCGACTTGGCTTCGGTCTTCTCGGTCGACCCCTCGCCCGCCAGATTTCTTTTTTGATCTTTGTCGGTCTTGAAGTCGGTCTCGTACCAGCCCGAACCTTTCAGACGGAACACCGGCGCGGAGACGAGCTTGCGCAACGCCTGCTTGTTGCAGGCCGGGCACTTGCGCAGCGGCGGATCCGAAATCTTCCGCATGACTTCGGCGTAGTGACCGCACTGGGCGCATTCGTACTCGTAAAACGGCATCCTTACCTCGCTTTGCGCCGATTATAACCGCGACCACCGGCGTCTCAGCGCACCTGCTTGGAGAAAATCAAGCGACCGCCCTCGCCGACGACCACGCGGATGTGATCACCCGGGCCGAACGTGCCCTGCAACAACTGCTGCGCGAGCGGATTTTCGATCTGCTGCTGGATGGCGCGCTTGAGCGGTCGCGCGCCGTACACGGGATCGAACCCCGCTTCGCCGAGCAAATCGAGCGCACGCTCGTCCAGCGTCAAGTCCATGCCGCGCTCGAACAGCCGCTTGCGCAGCAGGCCGAGCTGGATGTCGACGATGGCGCGGATCTGCGGCCCGCCGAGCGGATGGAACACGACGATGTCGTCGATGCGGTTGATGAACTCGGGTCGGAAGTTCTGCGTCACCACTTCCAGCACCGCGCTCTTCATGCGCGCGTAGTTTTTCTCGCCGGCATGCTCCTGGATGACTTGCGAGCCGAGGTTCGAGGTCATGATCACCACGGCGTTGCGAAAATCGACCGTGCGACCCTGGCCGTCGGTCAAGCGTCCGTCATCGAGCACCTGCAGCAAAATATTGAACACGTCGGGATGCGCTTTCTCGACTTCGTCGAGCAGGATCACCGCATAGGGCCGGCGACGCACGGCCTCGGTGAGATAACCGCCCTCTTCGTAGCCGACGTAGCCCGGCGGCGCGCCGATCAGGCGCGCGACCGAATGTTTCTCCATGAATTCCGACATGTCGATGCGCACCATCGACTCTTCGGTGTCGAACAAAAATTCGGCCAGCGCCTTGCACAGTTCGGTCTTGCCGACGCCGGTGGGGCCGAGGAACAAAAACGAACCGTTGGGTCGGCGCGGATCGGCAAGACCCGCACGCGAGCGCCGGATCGCATTGGCGACGATGTGCACGGCCTCTGTCTGACCGACGACGCGACGGCCGAGCGCTTCTTCCATGCGCAGCAGTTTTTCCTTCTCGCCCTCGAGCATCTTCGACACCGGGATGCCGGTCCACTTCGATACGACCTCGGCGATCTCTTCTTCGGTGACCTTGTTGCGCACCAGCTGGTTGTCGCGGGTCTCCGCGGCCTGCGCGTCGACGAGCCGCTTTTCGAGCTCGGGGATGCGGCCGTACTGCAACTCGGCCATGCGCGCGAGATCGCTGCGACGTCGCGCCGCATCGAGCTCGAGGCGGACCTTGTCGAGTTCTTCCTTGACTGCCGCGCCACCCTGCAAAGTCGCTTTTTCGCTCTTCCAGATTTCTTCGAGGTCGGCGTATTCCTTCTCGAGTTGCGCGAGACTCTCCTCGAGCGTCGCGAGCCGCTTTTTGGTGGCTTCGTCTTTTTCTTTCTGCAGCGCGACCTGCTCGATCTTCAGCTGGATGATGCGCCGCTCGAGTTTGTCGAGCGCCTCGGGTTTCGAGTCGATCTCCATGCGGATACGCGCCGCGGCTTCGTCGATGAGATCGATCGCCTTGTCGGGCAGCTGTCGATCGCTGATGTAGCGGTGCGAGAGCGTCGCCGCCGCGACGATTGCCGGGTCGGTGATGTCGACGCCGTGGTGAACCTCGTAGCGCTCCTGCAAACCGCGCAGGATGGCGATCGTGTCTTCGACCGAAGGCTCGTCGACCAACACTTTCTGGAAACGTCGCTCGAGCGCGGCGTCTTTTTCGATGTACTTGCGGTACTCGTCGAGCGTGGTCGCGCCGACGCAGTGCAACTCGCCGCGGGCGAGTGCCGGCTTCAGCATGTTGCCCGCATCCATCGCGCCTTCGGCTTTGCCGGCGCCGACCATGGTGTGCAATTCGTCGATGAACAGGATCACCTGCCCTTCCTGTTTCGAAAGATCGTTGAGCACGCCCTTCAGCCGCTCTTCGAATTCACCGCGGAATTTCGCGCCGGCGATCAAGGCGCCCATGTCGAGCGCGAGAATCCGCTTGTTGCGCAGACTCTCCGGCACTTCGTTGTTCACGATGCGCAAGGCGAGCCCTTCGACGATCGCCGTCTTGCCGACGCCGGGCTCGCCGATCAGCACCGGATTGTTCTTGGTGCGACGCTGCAGCACCTGGATGGTGCGACGAATCTCGTCGTCGCGCCCGATCACCGGGTCGAGTTTGCCGTCGGTGGCGCGCTTGGTGAGATCGATGGTGTATTTCTCGAGCGCCTGGCGATTCTCTTCGGCGTTGACGTCCTGCACGCGCTCGCCGCCGCGCACTTCGTCGACCGCCTTCTCGACGGCGGCGCGCGCGAAACCCGCGTCCTTCAAAAGTCGCGCGAGCAGCGCGCGATCTTCGTACGCGGCGAGCAGGAACAGCTCGCTCGAGATGTACTGGTCACCCTTGGTCTGCGCGATCTTGTCGGTGACGTTCAAAAGTTTGGTGAGATCGTTCGAGACGTGGATCTCGCCCGGCGCACCCTGCACCTTCGGCAGTCGATCGAGCGCATCGGAGAGCTCGGTGCGCAACCGCTGCAGGTTGCCACCGGCCTTCTGCAGCACGGGGCGCACGGCACCGCCCTGCTGATCGAGCAGCGCAAGCAGCACGTGGGCGGGTTCCAAGATTTGATGGTCGCGCCCCACGGCGAGCGACTGGGCATCGCCCAAGGCCTGCTGAAATCGGGCAGTCAATTTGTCCTGGCGCATGGTGCACGCCTCCTCTCAGGGATGTCGGCTCGTGCAAGGGAGATGAGGGCGCCCCCGGGGCTTATCAAGGCCTGCTTGGCAAGATGGCCGCGGGCCGATGCGGCGCGGTCAGTCGTGGATCTGGCTCTCGGCCAAAGACACCACGAGGACGCCGGCCACGATCCAGAAGACCTGTGCGAGGCTCGCACCGGTGTCGCTGCGACGGTGCAAACCCGGGATGAGGTCGGCGACCGCGACGTACAGCAGGCTCGCGGCCGCGAGTGCGAGGGCGTACGGACGCCAATACATCACCGCGCTGAGCGCATACCAGCCGACGATGCCGCCGAGCACCGCGGTGAGGCTAGAGGCGATGTTCCAGATGAGCGCCCGACGCCGACTGAAACCGGCGTGCAACAACACGGCAAAGTTGCCGACTTCCTGCGGAATCTCGTGCGCCATGATCGCCAGAGCCGTGACGACGCCGAGATGGAAGTCCGTCAAAAATGCGGCCGCAATCAGCACGCCGTCGATGAAATTGTGCAGGCCGTCGCCGGCGAGCACGATCCACGCCGAGGCACCGTGACGATGATGCTCGTGGGCCGCATGCGATTCGACGTCTTCGGTGTGACAGTGCTGCCACAGAAAAAACTTCTCGAGCACGAAGAACACGCCGATCCCGGCGAGCAAGGCGATGCCGATCTCGTGCACACGTTCGACGCCCGCACCCTCGATCGCATGCGGCACGAGGGCGAGCAAGGCGGTACCGAGCAAGGCGCCCGTGGCGAAACTGACCATGTGCGGCATCACGCGCTCGCGCACCTTCGCGCCGAGCAGCAGCACCACCCCGGCGAGCAGGGCGCTGGCGATACCGGCCAAGGCGGTGAAGCCGACGATGGGAATCAGTTCGATCATAGGAGCGATATACTATAACACTCGATGCGATGCCGCCCGCCACAAAAGCGCCGCCATGCGCCCGGTGCGCTGATCACGCCGGTGGGAATAAAACCGGATCGGATCGGCGGCGGTGCACCAACTGCCACCGCTCACCTCGACGACACCCGCCCGCGCCAGCCGCGCCCGTGCGAGCCCGACGAGATCGCACTGGTAGCGCCCGAGCGGATTCGGCTCGAAATGGCGCGCTTCGTCGCCGGCGCTCAAAAATGCCTCGCGCACCTCGGCACCGACTTCGAAATGCGCGCGACCGATGCAGGGCCCGAGCCAGGCGCGAATGCGGGCCGGTTGCGCCTGCATCGCCGCCACGGTGTTTTCGAGCACGCCCGCGACCAAGCCCCGCCAACCGGCGTGCGCGGCGCCGAGCACCGCCCCGTCGTCGGTGGCGAACAACACCGGCAGACAATCGGCCACCATGATCGCGAGCACCACGTCGGCGTCGCGCGTGACGACGGCATCGACGCGTGGCGGAGTGACGGGCGCTGTGCCGCTTTGCGCAAGGTGCACGGCGTTGCCGTGCACTTGCTCGAGCCACAACGGTTCGGCGGGCAACTCGAGCGCATCGCGCACGCGCGCGCGGTTTTGACGCACGGCGAGCGGATCGTCACCGACGTGCGCGCCGACGTTCAAAGATTGCCACGGCACGCCGCTCGCACCGCCGCTGCGCAAGGTGAACGCGGCCCGAAGCTGCGGCGAGGCGACCCAATCCGGACGAATGAAATTCAGATGCATCGAATTCGACTCGCGGTTCTCTCAAGGTTCCGACGCGAGCACGGCGAGCAACTGCTCGAAATCCTGCGGCGGCGCGGCCTCGAACTGCACGGGCCGTCCGGTTTTCGGATGCGCGAATGCAAGCCGCGTCGCATGCAGTGCTTGGCGCGGAAACGACTGCAGTGCGTCGATGACGACCGGACTTGCGCCGGCGGGCAGACGCTTGCGCCCGCCGTAGACGGGGTCGCCGACGATCGGATGCCCGATATGCGCGAGGTGCACGCGTATTTGATGCGTGCGTCCGGTCTCCAGTTGCACGCGCAGCAAAGTATGTGCGCGAAAACGCCGCTCGATGCGGTAGTGGGTGATCGCCTCGCGACCGTCGGGACGCACCGCCATCTTGGTCCGCTGCGTGCGATGACGCCCCAAAGGTTCGTCGACCGTGCCGCCGGCGGTGACCCGTCCTTGGCAGAGTGCGAGATATTCGCGTTCGATGTCACGCGCCGCGAGCGCCTTCACGAGCCGCGCTTGCGCGGCGGGCGTACGCGCCACCACCAGCAAGCCCGAGGTGTCTTTGTCGAGCCGATGCACGATGCCGGCACGCGGCACGCGTGCGAGTTCGGGATCGAGTTGCAACAAGGCGTTCTGCAACGTGCCGCTGCGTACGCCTGCGCCCGGATGCACGACAAGACCCGCCGGTTTCATGATCACGTACACCGCCGCATCGCGATGCACGATGGTGAACGGGACCGCCGCCTCGCCCGCCGAGACCCGCTCGTCGGGCAGGTACTCGGGCCGGACCACCACCTTTTCACCGCCCTGCACGCGCAGCCGTCGCGAGGGCGAGGTGCCGTCGAGCGACACCCGTCCGGCGTCGATCCACTGCTGCAGACGCGAACGCGAGTACTGCGGCAGCAGGCGCGCGAGCGCGGCATCGAGGCGTTCCCCGGCGCTCTCCGTCGGGATCTCGAGTTCGGTCGTTTCGGGGTCGCTATGCACAGTCTTGTAAGTTCCGGGCCCTGCGGCTCTGGTCGGCTATAATGCCGGGTCATGAACGCCTCGCATACGAATTCTCGGCGCCCGGCCCGCTCCGCATGGCGCGCAGTCGTGGCGATGGCCGCCGTCGGCACGTTGCTCGCGCTCGGCGCCTGCAAATCGACGCGCGATCTCGACTTGGGCAAAGGCGGCCCGACGCTCGTTTACGAACGCGCCCACAAGAGCCTCGAGAATCAGGACTACGAGAACGCGATCCGGCTCTACGAAACGCTGGTGACGCGCTTTCCGTTCGCGCCCGAAGCGCGTCAGGCACGTCTCGATCTGATCTACGCCTACTACAAAGGCCGCGAGAGCGAATCCGCGCTCGACCAGGCCGACACCTTCATCCGCGAAAATCCCACCCACCCGCGCATCGATTACGCCTACTACATCAAGGGCATGGTGGACTTCGAACGCTCGGCGAACTTTCTCGAGCGTTGGTTCAACGTCGATCTCGATGCCCGCCCGCCGCAAACCGCACGCAAGTCGTTCAACTCGTTCCGGAAGGTCGTGGAAGACCATCCCAAGAGCGAATACGCGCACGACGCGCGCCGTCGCATGATCCAGTTGCGCAACCGCCTCGCCGACTATGAAATCTACGTCGCACGCTATTACGTGCAACGCGGCGCGTGGGTCGCTGCGGCGCGGCGCTCGAAAGAATGCATCGAGCAGTACGACGGTGCTCCCGCGGTGCGCGATGCGCTCGAGATCATGATCGAGTCGTACGAGAAACTCGGCATGAAACAGCTCGCCGATCAGACGCGCGAAGTCTATGCGCTCAACTACGGCGGCGACACGAAGTCGGTCGCACCGGTCTCCAAACACCCGTGGTGGAAGTTCTGGGGTTGAGTCGCGGCGCTCAGCGCCGATAACCGCTCGTGATCGGATAACGCCAGTCGCGTCCGAAGGCGCGACGCGAGACGCGCACGCCCGGCGGCGCCTGTCGGCGCTTGTATTCGTTGCGCTTCACCAGATCGAGCACGCGCCCGACGACCGCACGATCGAAGCCGCGCGCGACGATTTCATCCACCGCCAGATCGTCCTCGATGAAGCATTCGAGGATAGGGTCGAGAATCTCGTACGGCGGCAACGAGTCGCTGTCCTTTTGATCAGGCCGCAACTCGGCCGACGGCGGTCGATCGATGACGCGCTGCGGGATCACCTCGCCCAACGCATTGCGGTACGCCGCCAACTGGTACACCACGAGCTTGCTGCAATCTTTGATCGGCGCGAAGCCGCCGGCCATGTCGCCGTACAAGGTGGCGTAACCGACGGCCATCTCGCTCTTGTTGCCGGTGGTGAGCAGCATCTTGCCGGTTTTGTTCGAGATGCCCATGAGGATCAGCATGCGACACCGCGACTGGATGTTCTCTTCGGTCGCATCGACGGCACGCCCGGCGAATTCGCCCTCGAGCGCCGCGAGCGTCGCGCCGAACATGCCCTCGATGGGAATCACGCTGTAGCGCACGCCCATGCGCCGCGCCTGTTCGGCCGCATCGTCGCGGCTCATGTCGGCGGTGTATCGCGAGGGCATCATCACCGCCTGCACTTTGTCCGCGCCGAGCGCATCGCCCGCGATCGCGAGCGTCAACGCGGAGTCGATGCCGCCCGAGAGCCCGAGCACGACGCCCGGAAAGGCGTGCTTGCCGACGTAGTCGCGCACGCCGAGCACCAACGCCTCGTAAATACTTTGAACATCCGACTGCAAAGCGGCGATCGCCGGCTGTGACACCGCGCGCACGGTGACGCCGCCGGCCGCGTCGCGCCCGAATTCCACCGCTGCAAGCGCCTCGACGCAGGCGGGTGCGCGCAACACGAGCTCGCCCGCGGCATTCATCACGAACGATTGGCCGTCGAACACGAGTTCATCCTGGCCGCCGACGAGATTCACGTACACGACGGGCAGTTGCACGTCGGCGATGCGCTCGCGCACGACCGCTTCGCGCGCCGCCTGCTTGTGGCGCTCGTAGGGCGAAGCATTGATCACCAACAAAATCTCGGCGCCTTGCGCCTTCGCCAACTGTGCAGGCTCGGCTTCCCAGACGTCTTCGCACACGAGCACACCGAGCGCATAACCCTGATGTTCGATCACCGTCGCTTGCGTGCCGGCGCGGAAGTAACGCTTTTCGTCGAAAACGCGATAATTCGGCAAACAGGATTTGCGATGGCGCGCCTGCTCGCGGCCGTGCGCGTACAGAGTCGCGGCATTGAAGATGCCGCCGCCCGCATATTCGGGGTGCCCGACGAGTATCGCCACCGCATCGCTCGCCGCGCGCACGCGTTCGAGCGCCGCATCCACCTTGGCGCGAAAGCCGCGATGAAACAGCAGATCTTCCGGCGGGTAGCCGGCGAGCGCGAGCTCGGGGAAGACGACGAGATTCGCACCGGCCGCCTGCGCTTGCGTTGCGCGTTCGATGACGCGCGCGGCGTTGCCGTCGACGTCGCCGACGAGAAAATTCGTCTGCGCGAGCGCGATTCGCAGTGTGTTCGTCACGCCGGAACCGCCGCTGCGCAGACCGCGATCGTCAACGCTTCTTGCGCAGCTGCTCGCTCATCGCAGCGCCGAGATCGGCCGGCGATTTCACGGTGCGCACGCCGGCAGCTTCGAGCGCGCGGAATTTGTCCGCGGCCGTGCCTTTGCCACCGGCGATCACCGCACCGGCGTGGCCCATGCGCTTGCCCGGCGGCGCCGTGACACCGGCGATGTACGCGACCACCGGCTTGGTGACGTGCTGCTTGATGAACTCGGCACCCGCCTCTTCGTCGCTGCCGCCGATCTCGCCGACCATGATGATGCCTTCGGTCTGCGGATCGTTCTGGAAGAGCTCGAGCACTTCGACGAAGTTCAAACCGCGCACCGGATCACCGCCGATGCCGACGCAGGTGCTTTGACCGAGACCGTTGTTGGTGGTCTGGAACACGGTTTCATAGGTGAGCGTGCCCGAGCGCGACACGATGCCGATGCAACCGGGCTTGTGGATGAAGCCCGGCATGATGCCGATCTTGCACTCGCCGGGCGTGATCACGCCGGGACAATTCGGGCCGATGAGCTTCACGTTCGTGCCGGCGAGCGTCGCTTTGACGCGCACCATATCGTTGACGGGAATGCCTTCGGTGATGCACACGACGAGCTCGATGCCCGCATCGGCGGCTTCGAGGATCGCGTCGGCCGCGTAGCCCGCGGGCACGTAGATCATGCTCGCGTTCGCGCCGGTCGCTTTCACCGCATCGTGCACGGTGTCGAACACCGGACGATCGAGATGCTTGTCGCCACCGCGACCCGGCGTGACGCCGCCGACCAGCTGCGTGCCGTAGGCGATGCATTGTTCGGAATGGAAGGTGCCCTGCTTGCCGGTGAAACCCTGGCAGATCAAGCGCGTGTTCTTGTTGACGAGAATACTCATGATCGAATCCTTAGGCTTCGTGGTTCAGCGCACTGCGGCGACGGCTTTTTTGGCCGCATCGGTGAGGTCGGTGGCGGCCGTCACTTTGAGACCGCTCTGCGCGAGCATCTCGCGCGCCTTCTCGGCGTTCGTGCCTTCGAGTCGCACGATCACCGGCACCTTCACGCCGACGGCCTTGACCGCGGTGATCACGCCCTCGGCGATCAGATCGCAGCGCACGATGCCGCCGAAAATGTTGACGAGGATGCCGCGCACTTTCGGGTTGGACAGAATCAGGTTGAACGCCGCGGTGACGCGCTCGGCGGTCGCACCACCGCCGACGTCGAGGAAGTTCGCCGGCGAACCACCGTGCAGCTTGATGACGTCCATGGTCGCCATGGCAAGGCCCGCGCCATTGACCATGCAGGCGATGTCGCCGTCGAGCGAGACGTAGTTGAGATCGTGACGGCTCGCGGCGAGCTCCATCGGATCTTCCTGCGACTCGTCGCGCATCTCTTCGAGCGCTTTTTGACGGTAGACGGCGTTCGCGTCGATGTTGATCTTCGCATCGAGCGCGAGCAGATGACCGTCTTTGGTGACGATCAGCGGATTCACTTCGACGAGACTCGCGTCCTTGTCGAGCGTGAGCTGGTAGAGCGCCATCGCGATTTTCTGGAACTCGGCGATCTGCGCACCTTTGAAGCCGAGCGCGAACGCCATGCGACGGCACTGGTAAGGCTGCAAGCCCGCCGCCGGATGGATGTTCACGGTGGTGATTTGTTCCGGCGTGTGCGCGGCGACTTCTTCGATGTCCATGCCGCCCGCGGCGGAGCCGATCATGGCGATGCGACCTTTCTCGCGATTGAGGGTGAGCGAGAGATAAATTTCGCGCTCGATCGCCGAACCGCTCTCGACGTAGACCTTGCTGACGGGCAAACCTTCGGGACCGGTCTGCTTGGTTGCGAGGCGCGTACCGAGCATCGCTTGCGCGGCCGCACGCACGGCGTCGGCATCGCGCGCGAGCTTCACGCCGCCGGCTTTGCCGCGTCCGCCCGCGTGCACCTGGGCTTTGACCACCCAGACGCTGCCGCCGAGTGCTTGCGCAGCCTGCACGGCCTCGTCCGCAGTGGCCGCCACGCGGCCATTCGGCACCGGAATGCCGTATGCGGAAAAGACTTGTTTCGCTTGGTATTCGTGAAGATTCATCAGGTGACCCGTCGTCGCTGGACTAAACTCCCATTGTCGCGGAATCGGGGGTGTTAGGGAACCTCCGACGCGGGGAGATTTCCGAATGTTCGCTGCGCTCAGCCTGCCCGAAACCGCCTTGATCGTCGGCCTCGCGGGGCTGTTGGTGGGCAGCTTTCTGAACGTGGTGATCCACCGCGTGCCGATCATGCTCGAGCGTGACTGGGCGGCGCAGTGCGCGGAGATCGCGCGCGAGCACGGCGACACCGCGCACGAACCCGTCGCCGAAACGGCGCCGGCGCCCGCCTTCAACGTCATCGAACCGCGCTCGCATTGCCCGCAATGCAGGACGCCGATCGCCGCGCGGCATCTCGTGCCCGTCGTCAGCTGGTTCGTCCTGCGTGGCGCCTGCGCGCATTGCGGCGCGAAGATCGGCGCGCGTTATCCGTTGGTCGAATTCGCCACCGCGATCGCATTCGCGATCGTCGCGACGCAATTTCCGACGGATGCGAGTCTGCTCGGCGCGCTGCTCGTCACCGGATTTTTGATCGCGCTCGCGATGATCGATTTCGACACGCAATACCTGCCCGATCAACTCACCCTGCCCTTGTTGTGGGTGGGACTCGCGGCGAGCGTGTTCGCACCGATCAAAGAAAACGTCGATCCGACACAAGCCATACTCGGCGCGCTCGCCGGCTATTTGTCGCTGTGGAGCGTGTATCACGCGTTCCGCCTGCTCACCGGCAAGGAAGGCATGGGATACGGCGATTTCAAATTGCTGGCCGCTCTCGGTGCCTGGCTCGGCGCGGCGGCCGTGTTGCCGATCGTGCTGATCGCCGCCGTCGCCGGCTCGATCGTCGGTCTGATCGGCATCTTCGCCTTCGGACGCGGTCGCGAAGTGCCGATCGCGTTCGGCCCCTACCTCGCCGCCGCGGGTTGGCTGGTCATGGTCTTCGGCTGAGCGAGCAAGACCCGTGTATCGCATCGCACTGACCGGCGGCATCGCGAGCGGCAAGTCGACCGTCGCCGATTTCTTTGCCCGACGCGGGGTCCCGGTGATCGACAGCGACCGGCTCGCGCGCGAAGTCGTCGCCGCGAACACGCCCGGACTTGCGGCGGTGCGCGCGCGCTTCGGCGCCGACGTCATCGACCAGGACGGCAC
This sequence comes from Steroidobacteraceae bacterium, assembly GCA_017853555.1. Classification (GTDB taxonomy): domain Bacteria; phylum Pseudomonadota; class Gammaproteobacteria; order Steroidobacterales; family Steroidobacteraceae; genus UBA964. Next base: position 16,148 of record JAFMJH010000022.1, on the reverse strand, counting down.
GCTCGACCGTCGCGCATTGCGTGCACGGGTGTTCGCCGACCCGTCGGCGCGCCGCGATCTCGAGTCCATCCTGCACCCGCTGATCCGCCAGGCCATGGCCGAGGAAAGCGCGCGCCGGCCGGGCCCGTACCAGTTGTTCGCAATTCCCTTGCTGGTCGAGAGCGGGCGGGCCGCGGAATTCGATCGCGTGCTGGTGGTCGACTGCCCCGAGGCACTGCAGATCCGCCGTGTCATGGCCCGCGACGGCAGCGACGAAGCCGGCGCCCGCGCGGTGCTCGCCGCCCAGGCGAGCCGCCGCGAACGCCTCGCCGTGGCCGACGACGTGATCGAGAACGCGGCGGACCTTGCGAGCCTCGAGACCGAGGTCGCCGCCCTGCACGAGCGTTATTTGGCGGCCGCCGCCCGACAGGCGTCGCGGGTTGCCGGCGCGCCACCGGCCACCGCAGAATAGCCGGATGCGGGAGGGAACGTCGCAGCCGAGCGAAGCGGGGGTCGTGTCAACGACCAAACCGCTCGTATTCGAGCAACCTCTCAACGAACGCATGCGCTCGTACCTGCGCATCGACTTTCTCTACAACCAGGCGTTGTTTCATTCGCACTCGCACAGCCAGTGGAGTTCGCGCGCGGCGGTGACCAGCCTGCTCGACCTGTTGGCGATCATCACGCGTGCCGACACGCGCGCCGACGTGCTGAAGGAACTCGAGCGTCAGGTCGCACTCATGACCGAGTTCCAGCGTCGTCCCGACGTCGACGTCGAACGCTTGCGCACCCTGATCGCGAACTTGACGCGGCTGCGCACCGATTTGCTCGGCGCAGGTTCGGCGTATCTGCAACCGCTGCGCGACTCGGCGTTCCTCGCCGCCGTGCGTCACCGCAGCACCATCCCGGGCGGCACCTGCGAATTCGATCTGCCGGATTTTTATTATTGGTTGAGCCGCACCTCCGAATCGCGCGAAGAGACGCTCGCACGCTGGCTCACCATGCTGCGTCCGTTGTGCGATGCGATCGGCGAACTGTTGTGGTTGACGCGTCAGGGCGGCAAAGCACGTCACGAAATCGCCGCGGGCGGCATCTTCCACATCACCTTCGAACGCGACTCGCCGGTGCAATTGCTGCGCGTGCTCGTCGCACCGGATCTCGGCGTCTATCCCGAAATCAGCGGCAGTCATTACCGATCGAGCGTGCGCTTCGTGGTCTGGAACGGCTTCATGGAACGCCCGCGTCAATCCGACACCGACATTCCCTTCGACGTCGTCTGCTGCACCTGAGTCGACGCCAATGAAATGCCCGACGTGCTCGCGCGCCATCGAGTGGAACGACTCGTTTCCGTTGCGTCCGTTTTGCTCCGAGCGCTGCAGGATGGTGGATCTCGGCGCCTGGCTCAGCGAGAGCCACGCCATTCCCGGCGAGCCGGTCGACGAGCTCGAACTGCGCGACGCGCCTGCACCGCGCGATCGCGGCAGTCTCTCGTGAAACTCTACGACGCGCCGTTCGCCCCGAGTCCGCGCCGGGTGCGCATGTTCCTCGCGGAAAAAGGCATCAGCGTGCCGACCGAGACCGTGGACATCGCCGCCGGCGAAACGCAAACGCCGGCCTTCGCACGCATCAATCCGGTCGGTGAACTGCCGGTGCTCGAACTCGACGACGGCACCAGACTCACCGAGTCGCTGGCGATCTGCCGTTATTTCGAAGCGCTGCATCCGACGCCGCCGTTGATGGGCACGAGCGCCGCAGAACGCGCGCAGCTCGAAGCGCTCGCGCTGCAAATCATGTTTCGCATCTACGTGCCTACCACGCAGGCGTTTCGACACGGTCACCGTTTTTGGGAAGGTCGCATCACGCAGGTGCCGGCCTATGCCGAACTCGCGCGCGCGCAGGTGCTGGCCGAATGGCAACGCATCGACGGCCTGTTGGCCGACCGCGAATTTCTGGGCGGCGCGCAGTTCAGTTACGTCGACATCGTCGCGTACACGACGCTCGATTTCGGCAAACCCTCGGGCATCCGCGTGCTCGCCGAGCAAACCCGCCTCGCCCGCTGGCAAGCCGCGATCGCGGCGCGACCCAGCGCCAAAGCCTGAACGACGCCGCATGGACGCCGACTTTTGGCATGAGCGCTGGCAGAAGGGCGAAATCGGCTTTCATCAGGACCGGCCTCATCCGGCACTGATCAAACATTTCGACGCACTGGGGTTGACGCCGGGCGCCCGCGTCTTCGTGCCGCTCGCCGGCAAAAGTCGCGATCTTGCGTGGCTGGCGGCACGCGGCTGCGCGGTGGTCGGCATCGAGTTGTCGGCGATCGCCGTCGAAGAATTCGTTGCGGAGAACGGCGCGCAACCGCACGTCGATCTGCGTTGCGGCGATCTGTTCGCGCTCACGCCGCAATCTTTGGGTCCGATCGATGCGATCTTCGACCGCGCTGCGCTCGTGGCACTGCCGCCGCCGATGCGCACGCGCTATGCGGCGAAGTTGCGCGAACTCGCGACACCCGGCACGCGCACCCTGCTCGTGACCATGGAATACGACCAGTCGCGCATGCGCGGACCGCCGCATGCGGTGCTGCCGGACGAGGTGCAGGCGCTGTACGGCGCCGATCACGACATCCGCATGCTCGAACACGTCACCGACCTGCCGGACGCACCGCGTTTCGCGGCGCGCGGCGTGGGCGACGTCAGCGAGCGGGTGTACCTGCTGACGCGCCGTTGAGCGGCAAGGATTCGGCGGCGACGCCGAGCGCGTCCGCCACGAATGCGTATTGATCGGCGTAGTCGTCGATCTGCATCCATACGGGCTTGCCCGCGCCATGCCCGGCACGCGTCTCCACCCGAATGAGCACCGGCTTCGCGCAACCTTGCGCATGCTGCAGCGCGGCGGCGAATTTGTAGCTGTGCCACGGCACGACGCGATCGTCCCGATCGGCGGTCGTCACCAGCGTTGCCGGATAGCAGACGCCGGGTTTGACGTTGTGCACCGGCGAGTACGCACGCAACGCGCGGAATTCTTCGGGGTTCTCGGCCAAACCGTAATCGGACGACCATTGTCGCGCGTTCGCACTCGCGGTGTCGTAGCGCAGCATGTCGAGCACGCCGACCGCGGGCAGCGCCGCGGCGAATAAATCCGGGCGCTGCAACAAGGTCGCGCCGACGAGCAGACCGCCGTTGCTGCGACCCGAAATGGCCAGACGCGCAGACCGGGTGTAGCCGGCGGCGATCAAATGTTCGGCCGCCGCGATGAAATCGTCGAACACGTTCTGCTTGCGCAGCTTCGTGCCGGCGCGATGCCACGCCTCGCCGTATTCGCCGCCGCCGCGCAGATTCGCCTCGACGTAGATGCCGCCCATCTCGAGCCAGGCGAGCGCATGCGGTCGGAAGCTCGGCGTCGTCGAAATGTTGAAACCGCCGTAACCGTACAACAACGTGGGTGCCTGACCGTTTTTCACGAGGTCACGTCGGTGCGTGATGAACATCGGTACGCGCGTGCCGTCCCGACTGGTGTAGAACACTTGCTCGGTGACGAATCGATCGGTGTCGACCGCGAGTTTCGCCCGACTCCACTCGCGCACCGACAGATCGGCCAAGTTCAGACGCTGGACGCTGCCCGGCGTCACGTAATCGGTGTACGAGAAATAGGTCTCGAAATCTTTGCCCTTGCCGCCGAACCCGGCGACCGTACCGAACCCGGGCAAGGCGAGTTCCTGCAAAAATTTTCCGTCGCGATCGTGGATGCGCACCATGCTGCGCGCATCGCGCACGTAATTGAGCAGCAGGTGACCTCCGACGTAGTGCGCATCCTGCAAGGCGTAATCCTGCTGCGAGACGAGCTCACGCCAGGCGCGCGGCGCCGGGTCGCGCAAATCGACGGCGATCACCCGGCCGCGCGGCGCGCCGTTCGTGGTCTCGACGTACAGGGTGTCGCCGTCGAGGCCGCGGATCGAATAGAGCGCATCCCAGGCGCCGAAGATCGTGCGCGGCGGCGCTTGCGGATTGCGCAGGTCGAGCACGTCGATGCCGTTGGTCTCGTAGCCGTCGGCAAGCGTGACGAACAACCAACGACCATCTTCGGACACGCTCGCCGAAGGCGTGCGCGTCGCGCTGCCGCGCACGCGATAGATCTCGCGATCGCGCGTCTGCGGCTCGCCGATGCGATGGAAATAGACGACGGGTTGACCGCGATCGTCACCGCGCGCCGGATCGTCGGTACGCGCAGGATAACGGCTGTAGAACACGCCCGAGCCATCGGGCGCCCAGGAGACTTCGAAAAATTTGGTGTAGTGGATTTCGTCGGGCAGATCGCTGCCATCGTCGACGCGTTTGAACTTCCAGATCTCCCAATCCGTACCGCCGTCGGAGAGCGAATAGGCGAGCGTTCGACCATCGGGCGAGGGCTCGAAGCGCGCGAGCGCGACGGTCGCATCGCGACTCGCGGCGTTCGGGTCGAACAGCACGCGCGGCGCCGACCCCGGCGCATCGATCACGTACAACACGCTCTGATTTTGCTTGCCGTCGTTGCGGGTGAAGAACGAGCGGCCGGCTTTGACGCGCGGCACGCCCGTGCGCTCGTAACTCCAGAACTGTTCGAGGCGCGCACGGAACCAGGCGCGCTGCGGCAAGCGCTCGAGCCAGGGTTGCGCGAGCGCGTTCTGCTCGCTGACGAAACGCTGCGTATCGGGCGCACGCAGATCCTCGAGGGCGCGATACGGGTCGGCGACCGACTGGCCGTGGTAGACGTCCACCTGCGTCCCGCGCGCGACGGCAGGATAGGACAGACGCGTGGTGCTGCTGCAGGCGGCGACGGTCATGAGCGTGAGGGCAAGCAGGCAAACGGGCGCGTAGCGCCGGGATTGGTGGCGATGATGCATGATCCTCTCTACACTCCGCGACCACTGCGGCCACGACAGGCCCGCGATGTTAACGGAGACCGTCGCCCCATGCAGGCCACCCGCCCCGCGTCACCGACCGCACTGCTCGCCCTGAGTTTGGCCACGCTGCTCACCCTCGTCGGCGGCAGCCCGGCGCGCGCCGCCGACACGGCCGCGACCTCGCTCAGCATCGACCGACTGTTCAACGGTCCGGACCTCGCCGGGGCGTCCCTGCGCAAGGTGCGCTTCGCGCCCGACGGCAAGTCGGTCACGTTCTTGCAAGGCAAGCCCGAAGCCAAAGATCGTCTCGATCTTTGGGCGCTCGACGTCGCGAGCGGCGAACGTCGTCTGCTCGTCGACTCGGCCACGCTGCAGCGCGACGAAGGCCGCTTGTCGCCGGAAGAAGAAGCGCGCCGCGAACGGCAACGCACCTCGTCCCTCGCCGGCATCGTCGATTACGAATTTTCCGGCGATGGTCGTCTGCTGCTCCTGCCGCTCGGCGGCGATCTGTTCGTCTACGACTTGCGCGCCGCGCGCGGCAGCTCGCCCGTGCAACGCTTGACGAGCACGCCCGCCGCCGAAACCGATGCGCGGTTTTCGCCCGACGGACGCTACGTGAGTTTCGTGCGCGAGCAGAATTTGTACGCGATCGAACTGGCGACGCGGCGCGAGATCGCCGTCACGCGCGACGGCGCGGGCCTCGTCTCCTTCGGCACCGCCGAATTCATCGCGCAGGAAGAGATGGATCGCGACACCGGCTACTGGTGGTCGCCCGACAGCCGACGCATCGCCTACATGCGCGTCGACGAAGCGCCGGTCGACGAAGTCGAACGCTTCGAGATCAATGCCGAGAACGTGCAAGTGATCCGTCAGCGCTATCCCGCGGCGGGTCGTCCGAATGCGCGCGTCGAATTGTTCGTGCGCGACCTCGACGCCGCGTCACCCGGCCGCAAACTCGATGCGGCCGGTGCGGGCGATGGTTATCTCGCGCGCGTCGACTGGTTTCCGGATTCGAAATCTTTGGCCGTGCAACGCCAGTCGCGCGACCAGAAAACGCTGGAGTTGTTGCGCGTCGCGATCGGCGACGGCAGCGCGCGCACGCTGCTCACCGAGCGCTCCGACACCTGGGTGCCGCTGCACGACGAACTCGCCTTTTTGAAGCAGCAGCCGGCGTTCGTCTGGGCATCGCAACGCAGCGGCTACAAGCACCTGTATCTGTACGATCTCGACGGCAAACTGATCCGCCCCGTCACGGCAGGCGCGTGGATGGTCGTCGGCGACGGTCGCGAACCCGCCGTCGAGTGGATCGACGAAGCGCGTCAGCTCGTCTACTTCACAGCCAACCGCGACACGCCGATCGATCGGCATTTGTACGTCGCCTCCTACGCCGGCAAAGAAAACAATCCGAAGCGCATCGATGCGGCGATCCGCCGTCTGAGCCAGGGCGACGGCTGGCATTCGATCACCATGGCCCAAGGCGGTCTCTGGCTGGACAATTTTTCGACGCCGGAACGCCCGCCGACACTCACGCTGCGCAAACCGAACGGCGCCGCGATCGCGACGCTGGTCGCCAACGAACTCGATGCCCGTCACCCCTATGCGCCCTATCTCGCCGCACACCGCCCCACGCAGTTCGGCACGCTCACGGCCGCCGACGGCCAAACGCTGCACTACAAATTGCTGACGCCGCGCGACATGCAGCCGGGTCGCAAATATCCGGTCATCGTCAGCGTCTACGGCGGACCGGGCAATCAGAACGTGCGGCGGGCCTGGGGCGGATATTTCGATCAATACCTCGCCCAACACGGTTACGTGGTGTTCACGCTCGACAATCGCGGCGCGGGCTTCCGCGGCACGGCCTTCGAAGGCGCGCTGCATCGCAAGCTCGGGCACGTCGAGGTGGAAGATCAGGTACGCGGGGTCGAGTTTTTGCGCACCCTGCCCTACGTCGACGCGCGTCGCGTCGGCGTTTTCGGCTGGAGTTACGGTGGCTACATGGCACTCATGTGCATGGTGCGCGCGCCCGACTACTTCACCGCGGGCGTCGCCGGTGCGCCGGTGACGGACTGGAAGCTCTACGACACGCACTACACCGAGCGCTACATGGGCACGCCGGCCGACAACGCCGAGGGCTATCGCAACGGGATGGTGATGACGCATGCCGCGAATTTGCGCGGCCCGCTGCTCGTGATGCACGGCATGGCCGACGACAACGTGCTGATCACGCACAGCACCGCGCTCTTCAAGCGCTTGCAGGATCTGCGCAAGCAGTACGACAGCGTGCTCTACCCCGGCAGCAAACACGGCTTGCTGCGCTTCAAGGCGACCGGCTTGCACGGCTACGAGACCATCGAACGCTTTTTCGGCGCGGCGCTGCGCGATCCGCAGGCCACGCCCGATACGGCCCGGCATTGATCCGGCCGCGACACCGAGGACACAACATTTGAATTCGCTCGACGAACTTTTCGCACGCAACCGCAGCTGGGCCGACGAGCGACGGCGCGACGATCCGCGTTTCTTCGAACGCCTCGTCCGCCAACAGTCCCCCGACTATCTCTGGATCGGCTGCGCCGACAGCCGGGTCCCCGCCAATGAAATCGTCGGTCTCGACCCGGGTGAACTCTTCGTGCATCGCAACGTGGCGAACGTCGTGGTGCATACCGATCTCAACTGTCTGTCGGTGCTGCAATACGCCGTCGACGTGCTCGATGTCGAACACGTCATCATCTGCGGCCATTACGGCTGCGGCGGCGTGAAGTCGGCGCTGCGCAACGAGCGCCTCGGACTCATCGACAACTGGTTGCGGCACGTGCAGGACGTGATGCGCAAACACCATGCGCAGCTCGAGGCGCTGCCCGACGACGGCTCACGCCAGCGACGGCTCTGCGAATTGAACGTCATCGAGCAGGTGCTGAACGTGAGCGAAACCACGATCGTGCAAAGCGCATGGGATCGCGGCAAATCGCTCGAGATCCACGGCTGGATCTACGATCTGTCGGACGGACTGCTGCGCGACATGCACGTCGCCGTGCGCAGCCAAGGCGAGTTCCAGGAAATTTATCAGCGCATGCTCGATCGCTGACGACGCGGGCACCGACCGGTGCCCGCGCCCGATCGGCTCAGAACTGGATTTTTCCGCCGCCGCCCAAGGCGCCCGGAGCGTCGGGGACGACGATGCGCGATGCGGCTTCGCGACGCATATCGCGCGCTTCCTGGATGGCGTCTTCCAGCGCCTGCTTCACCGCGTCGGGGAACTTGGCGATGGCTTCGGCCAGATCTTTGGCTTCGATCTCGAAGCCGAGCGGCAGCACGCCGCCGGGGGTGAGCAACTGCGTCTGTCCGGCGTAGAGCACCGGACGATTGGCATCCACCGTGCCGTCGACGAGCACCGGCGTCATGCGACGCAAAGTGCCGGCACGACGATCGGTGAACAACTCCTCGCGATACAGGCCTTCGACGTCGAATTTGATTTCGGGCAAACCTTGTTCTTGCATGCTCGTGTTTCCGTAGTGGGTGAAGGTCGAATGGCGAAGCGTCAGCGCGGCCGCGCATGCGCCTCGGCGATGTCGGTGATGGTCGCCGGCGCGCCGTGCTGACGAATGATGGCTTTCTTGCGGAAGAACCGCAGATAGCCGCTCGGGCCCATGCGCGAACCGCCCATGCCCGAGAGTTTGAACGAATGTTTGTCGGCCTCGTAACACATGGCGGTGAGCGAGCCGTCGTTGAGGCTGATGCCGCCGGCATCGAGTCGACGCCCGATCTGCTCCGCCTCGTCGAGCGTCCCGGCGATCACGCCGGCCGACAAGCCGTAATCCCCGTCGTTCGCGAGTGCCACGACTTCGTCGATCGAATCGTAGGCCATCACCGGAATCACCGGCCCGAAGGTTTCATCACGCATGATCTGCATGTCGTGCGTGACGTCGACGACCACCGTCGGTCGCAACCATTTGCCGCCGTGGTCTTCGATGTCGCCACCACAGAGAATGCGCGCGCCTTTGGCGCGGGCGTCGGCGAGCTGGCGCGCGACGACCTCGGCCTGCTTGGCGAATATGAAGGGCCCGATCGTGCCGGCGTGGATGTCGGGCCAATTCGGTTCGACGGCCCGGGCTTTTTCGACGAGCCGCGCGACGAAGGCGTCGAACTGGCTGCGATGCACGTACACACGCTCGAGACTTTGGCAGGCTTGGCCGGTCGCCAGGCAGGTTGCCCGCAGCGCGACGTCGGTGGCGCGTTCGAGATCGGCGCTCGGCGCGATGATCAAAGGGTCGTTGCCGCCGAGCTCGAGGAACGCCGGCACGAAATGCCGAGCCGCATTCTCGGCGACGAGTCGACCGGTGGCGACGCTGCCGGTGAAACACACGACGTCCGAGAGCCCGACCAGCAACTCGCCGGTGTCGCGCGCACCAGGCTGCACGCAGAACACGGCGGCGAGTTCGGGGACGGCTTCGATGCTGCGCATCGCGGGTGCGACGAACCGCGGCGTGACTTCGCTCGGCTTCACGAACACGGCGCAGCCCGCGAGCAGCGCGGGCACGGCGTCGATGAAGCACAAAGATACGGGGAAGTTCCACGGACTGATGATGCCCACCAAAGAATACGGCACGTACTGCGAGCCGTAGCTGATGTTCGGATTGACGGCGGAGCGGAAACTCTCTTCGAGGGCGAGCTTCGGCGCGTCCGCGATCCAGCGGTCGATCATGCCGAGCACCGAGCCCACCTCGCTGGTCGCGATCAGATAACGGCCCGTATCGGCGGCGAGCGCGGCGGCGATCTCGTCTTTGCGTGCGAGCCACTCGGCGCGCCAGCGTCGCAGCACGTCGATGCGCTGCGCGAGCGTTTGCGCCGCCCAGTGTTTTTGCGCGGTGCGGAGCGAAGCGGTCGTGCCGCGCAACTCGGCTTCGGTGGGCGCGTGGAAGTGATGGTCGATCTCGCCGGTGCGCGGATTGCGCACGGCGACCCGTTCACCCGTTGCGGCGTAGCGCGCGTGAGCTGCAGCCATTGCTCTCTGTCTCCGATCGTAGCGGCGGGCCGATGCCCGGGTTTCATATTGCGGCAGCGGCCCGCTGCTGCAAAGCCTCGATGAACGGTCGGTCCGCTTCGAGGATGTCTTCGAGGTCGAGATCGGCCACCGCGACCCACTTCAAGGTTTGCCCGTCGAGCGCCTGCGGCACGCCGTCATAGCGCTCGACCACGTAGAGCGAGAGCTGGACGCGCCGGGTCGGATAATCGTGCTCGAGCGCGACGAGCGGTTGCGCGGCCTGCACTTTCACGCCGAGCTCTTCGCGCAATTCGCGCACCAGCGCCGCATGCGGCGCCTCGCCCGCGTCGATCTTGCCGCCGGGAAACTCCCAGCGACCCGCCAATTCTTTGCCCGCGGGACGCTGGGCGATCAGCACCCGACCCTGCGCATCGAAGAGCGCCGCGGCCACCACGGCGATGGTCGGCAAGGCGCTTATCCCAGCACTCCGTGACACTGCTTGAATTTCTTGCCCGAGCCGCAGGGACAGGGTTCGTTGCGCCCGACCTTGCGCTCTTCGCGCTGCATCGGCACGCCGCGCTCGGCCACACCCGCTTCGGAGCCGCCCGGCGCGCCGAGCACCGATTGCGCCTCGGCATGCTGCGCTTGCAAGGCCTGATTGAGGCGACGCTGACGCTCTTCCTCTTCGGCTTGCAGTTCGGCTTCGCTGCGCACTTCGACGCGCGACAGCACCGAGACGGTTTCGTACTTCACGCGCTCGAGCATGTTGCTGAAAAGATCGTACGCCTCGCGCTTGTATTCGTAGCGATAGTCCTTCTGCGCGTAGCTGCGCAAATGGATGCCTTGGCGCAGGTAATCCATGGCCGCCAAATGCTCGCGCCACGCCGAATCGAGCGTACGCAGCATGATGTCCTTTTCGAGGTGCTGCATGAGCTCGGGGCCGTAACGCTCGGCCTTGACGCGATACACCGAAGTGACCGCTTCCGACACGCGTGCGCGCAGCACCTGCTCGTCGAGCTCGGGCTCTGCATCGAGCCACGCGCGCGGCTCCACGAGCGCATTGAAGTCGCGCGCGATGGTTTCACGCAAGCCGTCGAGATCCCAGTCCTCGTGCGGCACGTTGCGCGGCAACGCCGCATCGAGCGCCGTGCCGAGCACGTTGTCCTGGATGCCGGCGATGGCATCGGAGAGATCCGCGGCGCCCATGATCTGCGTGCGCTGCTGATAGATGACCTTGCGTTGATCGTTCGCCACGTCGTCGAACAGCAACAGCTGTTTGCGGATATCGAAGTTGTGGGATTCGACCTTGCGTTGTGCCGCTTCGATCCGCCGCGAGAGCATCGGGCTTTCGATGACCTCGCCTTCTTTCATGCCCGCGGCCGACAACAGGCGTTTCGTGAAGTTCGGGTCACCGAAGATGCGCATCAAATTGTCTTCCATGGACAAATAGAAGCGCGAAGAACCCGGATCACCTTGGCGACCCGAACGGCCGCGCAACTGGTTGTCGATGCGGCGCGACTCGTGACGCTCGGTGCCGATGATGTGCAGACCGCCCGAGGCGACCACCGCGTCGTGACGTTGCTGCCAATCGGCGCGCACGCGCGCACGTTCGTCGTCGCCGGCGTCGGCCGGCAAGGCGTGCAATTCCGATTCGAGACTGCCGCCGAGCACGATGTCGGTGCCGCGGCCGGCCATGTTGGTCGCGATCGTCACCGCGCCCGGTCGGCCCGCTTGCGCGACGACCAGCGCCTCGCGTTCGTGCTGCTTGGCGTTCAACACTTCGTGCGCGATGCCTTCTTTGGCGAGCACGCCCGAAATCAGTTCGGACGTTTCGATCGACGTCGTGCCGACCAGAACCGGCTGGCGGCGCGCGACGCAATCGCGGATGTCCTCGACGATCGCCTTGAATTTGTCGGCCTGCGTAAGGTGCACGAGATCCGGATGGTCCTTGCGCACCATGGCGCGATGGGTCGGAATCACCGTGACTTCGAGGCCGTAGATCTGCAAGAACTCCGGCGCTTCGGTATCGGCCGTTCCGGTCATGCCGGAGAGCTTCTTGTAGATGCGGAAATAGTTCTGGAAGGTGATCGAGGCGATGGTCTGGTTTTCTTCGTGGACCTTCACGCCTTCTTTGGCTTCGATCGCCTGGTGCAGACCTTCGGACCAGCGACGCCCCGGCATCGTGCGACCGGTGAACTCGTCGACGATGATCACTTCGCCACCGCGCACGATGTACTCGACGTCGCGCTTGTAGAGCGCATGCGCGCGCAGCGCCGCGTTCAAGTGGTGCATCAAGCGGATGTTGCCCGGATCGTAGAGGCTGTCGCCGTCACGCAGCAGGCCGGCCTCGATCATCAAGGCTTCGACGTTTTCATGGCCGGCTTCGGACAGCGCCACCTGACGCTGCTTCTCGTCGACGCTGAAATCGCCCGGACCGTCTTCGGTGTCCTGGCGCTGCAGGCGCGGGATGATATTGTCGATGGCGACGTAGGTGTCGGTGCTCTCTTCGGCGGGCCCCGAGATGATGAGCGGCGTGCGTGCTTCGTCGATGAGAATCGAGTCGACTTCGTCGACGATCGCGAACGACAAACCGCGTTGCACGCGATCTTCAAGACGGAAGGCGAGATTGTCGCGCAGATAATCGAAGCCGAATTCGTTGTTGGTGCCGTAGGTGATGTCGCAGGCATAGGCGGCGCGTTTTTCGGCCGAGCTCTGCGAATTTTTGATCACGCCGACGGTGAGCCCCAAAAAGCGATAAACCGGCCCCATCCAATCGGCGTCGCGCTGCGCGAGGTATTCGTTCACCGTGACGACGTGCACGCCTTCGCCGCTGAGCGCGTTCAGGTAGGCGGGCAACGTCGCCACCAGCGTCTTGCCTTCGCCCGTGCGCATCTCGGCGATCTTGCCTTGGTGCAGTGCGGCACCGCCGATCAACTGCACGTCGAAGTGCCGCATGCCGAGCGCGCGGCGTGCCGCTTCGCGCACCACGGCGAACGCCTCGGGCAACAATTGATCGAGCGTCTCGCCCTTGGCGAGGCGACCGCGGAATTCGTCGGTCTTGGCGCGCAGTTGCGCGTCATCGAGCGCTTTCAGCACTGGCTCGAAGGTCGCCGCCGAATGCACCTCCCGCTGCAGGGATTTGACGATCCGTTCGTTACGGCTGCCGAAAATACGCGTGAGGATGTTGAGCACCGGGGACCTTCTGGGAAAAACCCTTTTTATTCAAACGCTTGCGTACGGGGCGACCCGAACGCGGCGCGCTATTCTACGGATAGAGCGTACGCACGGGAAATGGTTCGTCGTACGCGGCCCCGCCACCACGAAATGGGGGGCGATCAGCGGTTTTCAACCGCCGATGTAACTCAAGGGGTTCACGGGACGATCGGCGCGCAGCACTTCGAAATGCACGTGCGGCCCGGTCGAACGGCCGCTCGAACCCATGAGCGCAAGCGTCTGCCCGCGTTGCACCGTGTCGCCGCGCCGCACGATGATCTTGGCGTTGTGCGCATAGCGCGTGACGTAGCCGTCGCCGTGCGTCACTTCGACCACGGCGCCGTAGCCGGCTTGGTCACCGACGAAGGTCACGACGCCGGCACCCACCGACACCACGGGGTCGTTGAGGTTGCCGGCGAAATCGACGCCGGTGTGAAACGCGCCGTGCCCGGTCAACGGGTCCTGGCGATCACCGAAATAGGAGGAGATGAACCCGCGCTTGACCGGCCTGCCGTCGGGCAGGATCTGCGCGCGCAACTCGCGCTGCATGATGAGATTTTCAAGCGCGCCCATCTGCGAATCGCGCAGCATCAAGCGTGATTCGAGACGATCGAGCATCGCCGTCAGATCCGGCACTTGCGGCGCAACACCCGCCGTTTCGGGACCGCCGGTCGCCGGCGGCGTGGTGAAGTCGAATTCGCGCGAATCGATGTCGGCCATTTGCACGAGACGCTTGCCGAGCGCGTCCATGCGCAGCACGTGGGCGTTGATCTGACCCATGCGCGCAGCGATCGAATCGACGCGCTGCTGCAGTTGTTCGCGCATGCGGTCGATTTCGGTTTTCTGCTGGGCGGCGATGCGGCGCAGCTCGGCGGGCGAATCGGCGGCGAACGCGGCGTTCGAGCGCTCGCCGAGATGCAGGCCGGCGTAGAACGCACCCCCGAGCAACACCACCAATACGAGCGACACCGCACCGAGCGCGAGCGGCCCGGAGACGTGGATACGGTGCGCGCTCGTGGCGCGTCGCAGGAAGAGAATTACGTTCACGTCGCCCCTCGGCGGGTTGCCGCAGACCGTGCTTGCACACGGACGCCGTCCCCGGTGTCATAGTCGGGTCGCTTTGAAAGAGCGTGGACTATGCCCAAACCGCCCAGCCGAAACAACCCGCCGAAGGTCAGAAACGCTCCGCGCAGCCGCGCCGGACGGGCGGCGATCCGACCTGGAAAACCTAGTTCGATCAAGGACTTGCTTGCGAAATCCGGCTTGGGCGACGGCGCCATGGCGGCGGGCACCGAGGCGCGACAACGCTGGCGCGACGCCTTGCTCGGGCACCTGCCGGCCGAACTCGGCGCACAGCTCGGCACGGTGAGCGAAAGCGAAGGACGATTGGCCGTCAGCGCGAAATCGGCGGCGTGGTCGGCGCGTCTGCGATATGCCCTGGCCGAATGCTGGCCGGCGCTACGGGCGGAGCACCCGCAGCTGAAGGATTACGTGGTCCGGATTCAACCCGCCGCGGCGAGCACGGGGGCGCGGACGTAGGAGATCGGCGCGTCTTCGGGTTTCTCGAAGACGACGGCCTCCCAGGCGCTCGTGTCGGCGAGCAAGGCGCGCAGCAGGCGGTTGTTGAGTCCGTGGCCGGATTTGTGCCCGCTGAATTCGCCGATCAGGCTGTGGCCGAGCAAATAAAGGTCGCCGATCGCATCCAGAATCTTGTGCTTCACGAACTCGTCTTCGTAACGCAACCCGCCCTCGTTCAACACCTTCGAGTCGTCGAGCACGATGGCATTTTCCAAGGTGCCGCCGAGCGCGAGGTTGCGCGCCCGCATGGTCTCGAGGTCGCGCATGAAACCGAAGGTGCGCGCGCGGCTGATTTCTTTGAGGAAGGAAGTGGTGGAGAAGTCCATGGTCGCGCGCTGCGCGCGACGCTTGAAAATCGGATGGTTGAACTCGATTTCGAAGTTCACCTTGAAGCCGTCGAACGGATCGAACTGCGCCCACTTGTCGCCTTCTTCGATGCGCACCGATTTTTTGATGCGGATGAAGCGCTTCGGCGTGCGCTGCTCTTCGATGCCCGCCGACTGCAGCAGGAACACGAACGGACCCGCGCTGCCGTCCATGATCGGCACTTCGGCCGCACTCACTTCGACGCAGGCGTTGTCGATGCCGAGCCCCGCGAACGCGGAGAGCAGATGTTCGACGGTCGAGACGCGCACGTCGCCTTTGACGAGCGAGGTGCCGAGCATGGTGTCGCCGACGTTTTCGGCGCGCGCGGGAATTTCGACGGGTTCGGGCAAGTCGGTGCGCCGGAACACGATGCCCGTGTCGGGCGCGGCAGGACGCACGGTCATCAGAATGCGCGTGCCGGTGTGCAGACCGACACCGGAGGCACGGATGATGTTTTTGAGAGTGCGTTGTCCGACCATCGAAGTTGCCTTTGGGTTGCGGCGGCGCGTGCAACGGCACGCGCCACCGCAGCCTTCAAGGCGGGGATATTAACCCAAAGTCGCTATCAATCGGCCTGACGACGCAAGAAGGCCGGAATGTCGAGGATGTCTTCCGACAGGTCGTGACGCAGCCCGTCGCCGGCCGCAGCCTTGTAACGCTCGACGGCGGGCTGCTCGAGTTTCGAGTAGTCCGTCGGGACGCTGACCGGACGACGCGCCGGACGCGACGCATCGGCGCCGCGGTTCGTAGCCACCGCTTGCGCCGCGGGGGTGGTGATCGGACGTGCAGCCGAGGCGGTTTGCGCACGGCCGAGACCGGTGGCGACCACGGTGACGCGCAGTTCGCCCGACAGTTCGGGATCGATGACGGTGCCGACCACCACGGTCGCATCTTCGGAGGCGAATTGGCGCACGACGTTGCCGACTTCCTCGAACTCGCCGATCGCCAGATCCATGCCGGCGGTGACGTTGACGAGGATGCCGCGCGCGCCGGCGAGGTTCACGTCCTCGAGCAGCGGCGACGAGACGGCCATTTCGGCCGCGGCCCGCGCGCGATCTTCGCCGCTCGCGAAACCCGAGCCCATCATCGCCATGCCCGTCTCGCTCATCACCGTGCGCACGTCGGCGAAGTCGACGTTGATGAGACCCGGACGGGTGA
>JAFMJH010000021.1 GCA_017853555.1 Steroidobacteraceae bacterium | reverse complement strand
ACGCCTGCGGGGGTGCCCGTGTAGATCAGATCGCCGGCGCGCAATTCGAACAGCGTCGACAGTTCGGCGATCACCTCGGGGACGGACCAGATGAGTTGCGCGATGTCGCCGTCCTGACGGACGACATCGTCCAACGCCAACCAGATGCGCCCGCGCGCGGGATGACCGACGGTGTTTGCAGGATGAATCGGGCCGATGGTGGCGGCGTGGTCGAAACCTTTGGCGGCATCCCAGGGCCGCCCCGCCTTTTTCGCAGCGGCCTGCAGATCGCGTCGCGTCCAATCGATGCCGACGGCGTAGCCGTACACGCAATCGAGCGCGCTGCCGACGTCGATCGATCGGCCGCCACGCGCCAAAGCCACCACGAGTTCGATCTCGTGATGCAGATCCCGGGTGCGCGGGGGATAGGGCCACGGCGTGCCGGCGGCGTGCACGGCATCGGCCGGTTTGCAAAAGAAGAACGGCGGCTGACGATCGGGATCGCCGCCCATCTCGCGCGCGTGGTCGGCATAGTTTTGTCCGACGCAAAAAATTCGGCGCACGGGAAACCCTGCGGCGCTGCCTGCGACGGCGACGCTAGCGCGTTCTTCAGCCTGAATCACGTATTGCATGCCGCGATTCTAGCCCATCGGCCGCTATACTCGCCGCCATGACGATTCCGCTGCGTGAGCTCGAATTCGACCTTTTCGAAGTATTGCGGCCGCGCGCACTCGAGGTTGCGACCGTGCGCGAGGTGTTGGTTGCGGCTGCGGAACTCGCGCGGCGCGAATTTGCACCCCATGCCGCCGAGGCCGACGCCGACGAGCCGCGGATCGTGCAGGGCAAGGTGGTGCTGCCTGCGGCGACGGGTCGTGCACTCGCCGCGCACGCCGAGGCCGGGTTTTTGTCGATGGGCTTCGCACCCGAACACGGCGGTCTCGGGATGCCGTTCGTGGTGTCGCAAGCCTGCAGTGCGCTGTTCGCCGCGGCGCATGTCGGCAGTTTCTCCTATGCATTGCTGACCCAGGGCGCGGCGAACGTGATCGTGCACTTCGGCACGGATGCGCAGCGGGCGCACTATTTGCCGCCGATGCTCGCGGGTCGGTGGTTCGGCACGATGTGCCTTTCGGAGCCGCAGGCGGGCTCTTCTCTCGCCGACGTGCGTACGCTTGCCGAGCCGCACGCGGACGGCACGTACCGCATTCGCGGTCAAAAAATGTGGATCTCCGGTGGCGAGCATGAGCTCGGCGACAACATCGTGCACCTCGTGCTTGCGCGCACGCCGCAGGCGCCGCCGGGCGTCAAAGGTTTGTCGCTGTTCATCGTGCCGCGACGACGCGACGGTCGCGACAACGGCGTGCGTTTGCTGGGTCTCAACCACAAGATGGGTTGGCGTGGTCACGTCAACACCGCGATTTCGTTCGGCGAGGAAGTCGAGTGCGCAGGCGAGTTGGTCGGCGAGTTGCATCGCGGACTTGCGCACATGTTCCTGCTCATGAACGAGGCGCGCGTCGGCATCGGCCTCGCAGCCTCGGCGCTCGGCTTTGCGGGATACCGCTACGCGTTGAACTACGCGCGGGAGCGGCATCAGGGTCGCGCGCTCGAGACGCGCGATCCGCTCGCGCCGCAGGTGCCGATCATTCGGCATGCCGACGTGCGGCGCATGTTGTTGTCGCAGAAAGCGTGGGTCGAGGGGGCGCTCGATCTCGTGCTCTATTGCGCCACGCTCGTCGATACGCAAGCCGCGGGTGACGAGGCGGCGCAGCGCAACGCGCAGGCGTTGCTGGAGTTGCTCACGCCGGTGGTCAAAAGCTGGCCGTCGGAGTGGTGTCTCGAGGCGAACAAACTCGCGATCCAGGTGGCCGGTGGCGCGGGGTACACGCGTGATCTGCCGCTCGAGCGTCTGTATCGCGACAATCGATTGAACCCGATCCACGAAGGGGCCTACGGCATCCACGGTCTCGATCTGCTCGGGCGCAAAGTGGGGCTCGCCGGCGGCGGCGCCTATCAAGCCTATGCCGATGCCGTGCTTGCGGCCTTGGACGCGGCGCGTCCGCACGAGGCGCTGCGCGAATTCGTCGCCGCGTTGGGTGATGCGTTGGGCGCGCTCACCCAGGTGACGCGCCATCTGACGCAGACGGCGGCGAGCGGCGCGGCGCCGCTCGCGCTGGCCAACGCGACCGTGTACCTGGACGCCTTCGGCACGGTCACGATCGCCTGGCGTTGGCTCGCGCGTGCGCAGGTGGCGCTCGAGGCGCAGCGCACCGCAACGAGCGCGGCGGAGCGTGATTTCTATGCCGGCAAGCTCGCCGCCTGCCGACATTTCTTCCGGCACGATCTGTCGCGCACGGCTGCCCAGTTCGAACTGCTCGCCGGTCTCGACGACACGGCGCTCACCGTGACCGACGAGCAGTTTTGATCGATCTTCAGCGCGCGCCGAGCTCCGCGAGGATGGCGGGTGCCGAATACACCTTCGAGAGCGCTTCGCGCATGATCGCCGGATGCACCGCGATCGAGCGATTCTTGGCGGTGTCGAACCAGTAAGCGCCCGAGATCGAGTGGATGTTGCCGTCGAACATCAGACCGACCACTTCGCCGCGCGCATTGAGCAGTGCGCTGCCGGAGTTTCCACCCACGATGTCGTTGTTGGTGGCGATGTTGACCGGCGTGTTCAGGTCGAGTTTGTCTTTGACGCGCTCGAACGAGTCGGGGATGCGGAACGGTGCCTGACCCGTCGAGCGCGCGAAGGCCGTGCCGAGCCGGGTGTAGGGCGAAAGTTTCACGCCTTTTTCCGTCCACGCCTGCACCGTGCCGTAATTCAGGCGCAGCGTGAAGGTCGCATCGGGGTACACCTGCGTGCCATAGAGTTTGAAGCGGGCACGGGCGATCTTTTCTTCGGCCTGGCTGATGGGCGCTTCGACTTCGTCTTCGATGCGCTTGCGCAAGGCCCGTGCGGTCGCATCGGTGTCGCGGGCGAGTTTGATCATCGGGTCGGTCGAGGCTTCGATCGCGGCACGACCACCGTCCCAGAGCGCGAGCCGCACGGCCGGGTCGCCGAGTTTCGTGGCTCCGACGAGCGCGTCGGCCAAGGTGTCGGGCGAATCTTTGGCGAGCAGGGCACGCACCTGCGGGTGATCCGGTCCCAGCCATTCGCGCATGCGCTCGAGACCGAACGACAACGTCAGGCGCTCGAGTTCCGGATAGACGGGAGCGGGCGCGGCCAGAGTCTGTCGCAAGCGCGGCAGCGCCGCGTCGGTGTATTCACGCAAGCGATCGGTGTTCGGCTTCTCGCGTTCGGCGGCCGCACGCACCAGGGAGCGCGCGTAACGGAACAGACGGCTGTTGAAACCGGCGCTGCCCTCGAGGAAAGACGCCTCGGTGATGAGGTCGCGCTCGACCGCGGTGGCGCGTTCGATGTCGCTCCAGGGATCGCCGATGCTTTTGAGTTCGGGGCTCGCGGCGACTTTGGCGCGCAGTTCGCTCTCGTCGCGCCGCTTCTGGTTCATCAGGTTCTCTTCGAGCAGCGCGTCGAGTTGCTTGCGGCGGACTTTGAGTGAATTCTCGAGACCGTTGAGCGGATCCTGCGCGATGCGGCGCTGCGCCGTGCCGCCTTTGGCGAACTGGATGTAGCGACCGCGCAGTTCGCTGCCGCGCAGCAAGGCTTGCGGCAAGTCGACGTCGCGCAGGAATTGCAACTGCGCCACCGTGAGCAGGCGGTTGGTCGATCCGGGGTGGCCCGAGACGAGCACGAATTCGTTTTCTTTGGGGCCCTCGAAATTGATGCGCAGCGGCTGCGCGACCTTCACCGGCTTGCCGTTTTCATAGGCGCGCAGCAAGCCCATGTCGAGGCACCAGCGCGGATACTGGAAGTTGTCCGGGTCGCCGCCGAACGCCGCGATCGCCGCTTCCGGCGCGAACACCAGGCGTACGTCGGTGTAGCGGCGATATTTGTACAGGAACTGCTGGCCGCCGTTGTAAAGCGTGACCGTTTGACACTTTAGGCCCGAGGTCTTCTCGCAGGCGGTCTCGAGTTCGGTGAGCGTGCGCTTGCGCGCATCGTTGGCGGCGCGATCGTCGAGTCCCTTGGTGGCAGCGTCGATTTTGGCCGTGACGTTTTCCATCTCGACGAGTACGTCGGCCAGTTGCGTCGCGCACTTGAGTTCCTGCTCGCGCGTCTGCGCGATGAAGCCGTCTTCGATCAGACTTTTTTCTTTGGATGAGTTTTCGGCCAGGCAGCCTTCGACGCAGTGGTGATTGGTGAGGATCAGTCCCTCCGGCGAAACGAACGAGGCGGTGCAGCCGGCGAGACGCACCGTCGCCGTGCGCACCCGGTCGAGCCACGGCTGGTCGATTTTGACGCCGTACTGCGCCTGCACGCGCGCGCTCGGGAAATTGTCGTAAGTCCACATGCCTTCGTCGGCCTGCGCGGCGACGTTGGCGAACATGGCGGTGGCGAGCAGCACTGCAAATCGACGCATGGAAGGGGCTCCTGGACGGGCCGGCCGGGCCGGCGAGGGCGCCATTAAAACACAGGGTCCGACGTTTTCGGGTGACTCGCCCGGTAATGACGGATGGGTGCGATTTCCGGTGATCTGCATGCGTTTTTGCGCCTGACCCCGGGCGCGTGCGGCAGTGCAATACGCCCTGCCGGCGCCGTTGCCGGCATTCAACGCGAGGAGGGGTCGAACATGAAGCGCATGCCACATCGCCGCACACGCGGCCAGGGGATGACCGAGTACATCATCATCGTCGCGCTGATCGCCATCGCGGCGATCGGTGTCTACACCGCCTTCGGCGACATCGTCCGCGGACAAACGTCGCTCGCGGCCGCCGCATTGTCCGGTGACGATTCCGGCGCAGGTCGCGGCCTGGTCGGTGCGGCGCAGGGTCGTGCCAACGCCGAAGCGCGTCAACGCGACTTGTCGGACTTCGAGGAGTGAGCGGCGTGACGGGCCGTCGTTCGCTCTCGGGTCAGGCGCTGGTCTTTCTGTTGCCTTTGCTGTTCGCGCTCGCGGCGGCGGTGCTGTGGGCATACGAAGCCGGGCGTGGCGTCACCGAGAAACGGCGGCTCGTCGACGCCACCGACGCGGCCGCATTGTCGGCTGCCGCTTTCCAGGCGCGCACGCTCGACTTCGACGCCTATACCAATCGCGCGATCGTCGCCAACGAAGCGGTGATCGCGCAGTCGGTCAGTCTGCGTTCGTTTTCGTCCTACTTGAACGTGCTGCTGCCGCGCGCCGCGGCGGTCACGCAATGGGTACCGCTGCTCGACGCGGCGATGGCCACGCTCGCGCAAAGTTGGGCGCAGGTCGATCAGGTGGTGCAACCGAGTCTCGCCGGACTCGAAACGGTGACGAGCCTCGCGGCGCACGATTTGGCCGCCGCGCAGCGATTGATGCACCTCGGCACGCTCGAAGCGGTGCCGGCGTTGGTGCGCGAGACTTTGCAGTCGGCCGACCCGAACTATCGCTTGACCACGGGCGGCGAGGCGATGCTCGCGCGCTGGGCGTTCGAATGGGTCGAGTTCGCGTCCTTCTACGGTGGCGCGTGGCGCTGGCGCCCGGCCGATGTCGTCACGCGTTCGCTCGACGGTTTCACGACCGCGCGCAATTTCACCTTGCGTCCGGTGTTGGGAACGTCATTGGTCAGGCTCGAGCGGCGGGGCGGTACCGACTTGCTCGATTTCGAAACCTGGCGCGCGCTCGACACGTTTTCGGTCCATCGACGACGAAATCTGATCTTTGGTTCGGTGCGCGAGCGCGACGTTCTGGCGTGGGGTGGCGCCCAAGCGGGGAGTTCCGCGACGTCTCGCGGCACTCACGGCGGCAGTTACGCCGTCAATCCGCGCGCTGCGCGTTCAG
Organism: Steroidobacteraceae bacterium; assembly: GCA_017853555.1. Taxonomy (GTDB): domain Bacteria; phylum Pseudomonadota; class Gammaproteobacteria; order Steroidobacterales; family Steroidobacteraceae; genus UBA964. Next base: position 23,165 of record JAFMJH010000021.1, on the reverse strand, counting down.
CCGAAGAGACGCTCGGTCGTCCGAGCGGCTATCTGGGTCTGCCTTCGGCGTACGATCTGTCGCGGGCGCAACGCGCCGACTTCGATCCGCCGCGCCTCGCGATTCGGACTCGCGCGGGCGCCGAGTCATCCGCGTACGCAGAGTCCGTCGCCAGCGTGCATTACGCACGGCCAGCGCCGCGCGCCGATCAACGCGCCGAGTTGCCGAATCTGTATGCGCCGTATTGGCGCGCGCGACTCGTCGCTGCGCGTGCGGATGAGCGGCTGTCGCTCGCGACGCTCGACGGCACGCCGAACTGGTTGGCCTTGGTGCCGCGATGAGGGCGCGCGGACAAGCACTTACTGAAACGCTGATCGCGACGGCGATGCTGGTGCCGGCGTTGCTCGCCGTCATCTGGGTCGCGCGCTGGCAGATGCTCGGGCACGGCACGCAGCGCGCGACGCGTCACGCCTTGCTCGAAACCTTTTACGCCGGCGAGCGTGCGGACATTGCGCAGATCGCCCGGCGCGCCGAGCAGACCGAGGCGTCGTCGATCCCGGTCGAGCGGGAGCAATTCGTCGTCAGCGTCACGCGCATCGACGAGCCGCGCGCCGCCGCCGAGATGGTCGGAACGGCCTTTGCGCTGCTGCGGCCGGCTGCTCTGCTCGGCCGCGGCGAGTTCGATCTTGCGCCGCAGTTTGCGTTTCGCGTCGAGACGGTCGCGCTCGCTCGGCGACCCGAGATCATGTCGTTCGTCGACGCGTCGCTGCGCTTTTCGGCGCGTGCCGTCGTGCTCGGTTCGGCGTGGGATGCCGCGGGTGATTCAAAAGTTTTGCAGCGTACGGAAAGTCTGTCGGTCGCGGGGCGATTGCGCTCGCTGTCCGAGATCGTCGATCCATTGAAATACGCTCTCGGCGTGATCGAACCTTCGTTCGCCGATTTTTGTCCCGGACGGATCGACGTGAGCGTCGTTCCGGTTGATCGCCTGCAGGGTGGTGGTTCCGCGTGGGCGGGTGGGGGCTTTGCATGCTGAGGCCCCCGTGCTCGGCGACTTTGCGCTGCGTCACCGCGACGGCCGTGGCGATCGTCGGCAGCGCCTATGCCGATTGCGCGGACTGGCAGCTGTCCTCGGTGCGTGTCAACGGAATTTCGCTCGAACTGCGCAGTGCGGTGTTGCCCGTCGCGCGCGAGCGTGCAACGCGCGAACTGCTGTCGGCCTGGAGCGGTCAAGGGCTGGCGAGGCCCACGATCGTCGAGCTCGACGATCGCACCGTGATCGGTCGTCAGCACGGCACGGTGCACCAGACCGTGACGCTGCGCGATGCCGAGAACGCCGCTGCGGTGCGCGTGGAGTTCGCGGCACAAGATTTGGCACGCCGAGCTGCGCCGGTGCCGAAGCCGCCGTTCGATTTGCCGCCAGGTGCGCGCGTCTTGCAGGTGGTTGAATTTCTCGATGCGTCGCGCAACGCGCGGCAATACGCGATCCATCTGCGGCGCGCTTCGACGGTGGCGATGGCGTCGCTACGCACGGCACTGCAGGCCTCCGGATGGTCGAGCACGGCGCGTGCAGTGGCCGAGGTTTCTGGTGATCACGGCTACGTCGTGCATGCGCAGCGCGGCGCAGAACGAATGGAGGCGACGTTGCAAGCCGCGGACGGCGGTACGCGACTGATTTTGTTGGTGAGCGGTCATGCGCAGTGACGATCGAACGGCGCTGCGCGGGCAAGTGATGGTCGAGTTCGCGCTCGTCAGTGCCGTGCTGGTCGTCGCGTTGACACTGCCGGTCGGCGGTCGCAGCGCAGCGGCATGGTTGTTTGCGGTGTTGAAGGGTGCCACGCGCGCGTTCACGGCGTGGCTGGCATTGGTTTGAACACGGAGGCCACGATGTTGCCAAAAATTGAAATTCGCAGTTCATGGTGGCTCGCTGCGGCCGCGACGATCTGTGGCGCGGTCGCGTTTTTCGCCGCGCAGTCCTACCTCGGCCGGACGCGCGCCGCGCTCGAGGCACAGTGGCGGGGGCGATTCGCAGGGGTGGGTGTCGTGGTCGCAGCCATCGATCTGCCGAGCGGTCGGATACTGCGCGCCGAAGATCTGGCGCGTCGCGAGGTGCCTAAAGCGTACGTGCCGAGCGGCACTTTTGCCGCGGCAGATCTCGGGTCGCTCGTGGGGCGCCAAGTCTTGCAACCGATGCGCCGCGGTGATCCTTTGGTGGGTGGGCTTTTGAGCGGTGAGGCGGGGCCGGCGCTGGCGGCGCGCTTGCGCGCGGGCACGCGAGCGGTGACGGTCCCGGTGGACGAAGTGAGTTCGCAGGCGGGTCTCGTGAGGCCAGGCGACAAAGTCGACCTGATGCTCGCCGAAGAACATCAGCAAGGGCTCGAACGCTGCATCTCGGTACGACCTCTGCTCGAGTCGTTGCGCGTGCTGGCGACCGGGCGCGCACAAAACGATATCGCGCCGGTTGGCGGCGCCGCGGCGCTGCGCGCGGCGCTCGCCCAACCCGATGGGCGCTACTCGACGATCACGCTGGATGTGACCCCCGAGCAGGCGCAACAGCTCGCGGTCGGGTTGCGCGTGGGAGAGCTGATTCCCATGTTGCGTGCGGACGGTGATGCCGCGCCCACGCGACTCGCCGCGCTCGGCGCCGGCCGCGTCGGTTGCCGTGTCGCCACCACGGCACGCGTCGCCACCGATCGCAGCCCGGGGCACAGCGTCGAGCTCATGGTCGGCGGCGAGTCGGCCGTCGCCCGCTCGCGTCTTGCGGTTCCGGAACTTTGAACAAGGAGACCTTGATGCACGCTCGCAATTTCAAAGCACTACGTTGGGCGCTCGTGTTGACACTCGCCGCAAGCACGGGCGCGACGCGCGATGTCGAAGTCGCGAATCCCGTCGCGGCGCCGTTGCCCGAACGCATGGATCTGTATGTGGGGGACAGTCGCGTGCTGCCAGTGCGCACCCGACGCGTCGCCGTCGGCAACGGCAAGGTCCTCACGGTCTCGCCGGCGACCAGCGGGCAACTCGTTTTCATCGGTCAGAGTGTCGGCAGTACGGTGGTGAATCTTTGGACCTCCGACGGCGCGCAACATCGGATCAGCGTGTCGGTCGCCGCCAACGACGTCGAGGCGGTGCTGCAAAACGTGCGCGGTTTGCTCGGCGACATCGCGGGCGTCACGGCGCGCATCTCCGGGGCGCGCGTGGTGCTCGAGGGTGATGCGGCCGACGCACGCGCACGCGAGCGCGCTGCCGCGGTCTCTGCCTTGCATCCGGGCGTAGTGCTCGACTTCGTCGGCAAGCTCGGATGGGAGAGCATGATCCACTTCGACGTGCGCATCGTGGAGTTTCGCCGCGGCAAGTTGCAGGAACTCGGCATCCGTTGGCGAGATGACGTCGATGGCCCGAGTGCCGGCGTGATCGCCGATTTCGTTTCCAACGATCGCTTCCGCGTGTTGCCCGCCGATTCCGGCGTGCCGGCGACGGCCTTCGATCCCGTGCCGGGCAATACCTCCGCGCGGGCGTATCTCGGCATCGCCACGACGCTCGATTCGCGATTGCGATTGCTCGATCAGACGGGCGAGGCGACCCTGGTGGCAGAGCCGCGCCTCAGTTGTCGCAGCGGTGGTTCGGCACGTTTTGTCGCCGGCGGCGAAATTCCCGTACCCATCGTCAACGGCGTCGGTGCCACCGACGTCGAATATCGCGAATACGGCGTGATCCTCGACGTCAAGCCGATCGCCGATGCCTCGGGTGCCGTGCATGCACGCGTCGAAACGGAGTTGAGTCAGGTCGACGATGCGCAACGCGTCGCCGGTGTCCCTGGCTTGCTCAAGCGCCGCTCGAGCACCGACATCAACCTCAAAAGTGGTGAAACCTTGGTGATCGCCGGCTTGACCAGTCGGCGCAGTGCGCTCGATGTGGCGGGTCTCCCCGGTTTGTCGCGCCTGCCTTTCGGTGACCGTCTTTTCGGCGCGCGCAGTCGACGCCGTGAAGAATCCGAGATGGTCATCTTTTTGACTCCGCGGGTGGCTGCGGCACCCGCTGAAACGGAGGCGATGCTCGAGCGCGGTCAAGCACGCATCGATGCGCTCGTGCGGGAGGGGCGCTGAGATGTGGGCGACGTTCCGAAATGCCGCCGGCGTCGACGTCGCGATCGAACTTCCCGTGGGCGTGCACGAGATCGGTTCGGATCATGAGTGCCGCGTTCGGATCACGGATGCCGGTGTGCAACGACGCCACGCCCGGCTCATCCGCGCCGGCGCGGGCGCGTTGCGCGTCATCGACCTCGGGGCGCCGCGCGGCATCCGCATCAACGACGAGCGCGTGGTGAGCGCCGATGTGCAACGTGCCGACGTGCTGCGCGTGGGCGACACGGACATCCGCTTCCGGATCGAAGCGCCGCGCGTCATCGTCGATCCCGTCGCGCCCGCGCGTCTCGATTCAAAAGTCGACGACGCCGCGTTTCGCGCCGCTGCACGTCGCATGCACCAACGCCTGATCGCGCAACTCGATTTGCGTCGACGCGACGTGTCGAGCATGTCTGATCGCGATCTGCGCGACTTGGCCGCGGATCTGCTGCGATCGATCATCGGCGAAGAGAACATCGCCGGTATTGCCGACCCCGAGACCCTGCGGCGGTTCGTGCTCGACGAGGCGCTCGGTCTCGGGCCGCTCGAAGCTTTGCTCGCGGACGACTCAGTGCGCGAAATCATGATCAACGGCGCGGACACCATCTTCGTCGAGCGCGGCGGGTACATCGAACGCGCCGTACACACCTTCAGCAGCGAGTCTGCGCTGCGAGGCATCGTCGATCGCATCGTGAGCCCGTTGGGGCGGCGCATCGATGACGCCTCGCCCATGGTCGATGCGCGCTTGCCCGATGGTTCGCGCGTGAACGTCGTGATCCCGCCGCTCGCGCTGTGCGGTACGGCCGTGACGATCCGACGCTTCGGGCGACGTCGCCTGACGTCGGAAGATTTGGTGGCCAGCGGCACGCTCGATCGTGCGATGCTGGAATTTCTCGCCGCCTGCGTGCGGCATCGGCGCAATTTGCTGGTCTCCGGTGGCACGGGGTCCGGAAAGACAACGCTGCTGAACGTGTTGTCGAGCCTGATCCCGCATCACGAACGCGTGATCACCATCGAAGATTCCGCCGAGCTGTCGTTCGATCATCCGAACCTCGTGGCGCTCGAGACGCGTCCGCAAAACATCGAAGGGCGGGGCGAGGTGACCATCCGTGATCTCGTCCGCAATGCCTTGCGCATGCGGCCCGACCGCATCGTCGTCGGCGAATGTCGCGGCGGCGAGACGCTCGACATGCTGCAAGCCATGAACACCGGGCACGACGGCTCCTTGAGTACGGTGCATGCGAACAGTCCGCGCGAGACTTTGTCACGCCTCGAGGTCATGGTGCTGATGTCGGGCGTCGAATTGCCCATCCATGCGATCCGCGAGCAGATCGCCGCGTCGATCCACATCATCGTTCACCAGGCACGCTTCGCCGGTGGTCAGCGCCGCATCACCCGCATTACGGAGGTGACCGGCGTCGTGGCCGGCACGGTACAGACGCAGGATATCTTCCGCTTTCAGGCGGGGCCGAACATCGCGCCGGGTGCGACGGACGGTGCGTTCGTAGCCCAAGGGCACGTGCCGCAGTTTTATGAAGAGCTGGCACGCAACGGTGCGGTGGTCGATCTGCGTCCGTTCGCGACTGAGACCGTGCGCGCCGGAGCGGGATCATGATGGTGGTCGTTGCGATCGCATCGTTGGCCGCGGGGGGCGCGGCGATGCTGGGGTTCGTCGTGGCGACGTTGTTCCGATGGGGGTCGCAACGACATGCCGATCGCCTGACACGCTTGAGTCGGGTTGAACTCGCCGAAATGTTTCTGTTCGTCGAGCCGGCGCGATTTTTGCGTTACAACGCCCTCGCGTTGATCAGCTTGCCACCGCTTGCGTTCGTAGCGGCCGGGGGTGTGGTCGCTTTGATCGTGGCCGCCGTCGTGCTGACGGCGCCGGTCGCGTTGTATCGACGCTTGCGCGAGCGACGCAACCGCGCATTGCAACGGCAACTGGCCGACGTCGCCGCCGCGATCGCTACGGCGCTGCGCGCGGGGCTCGGCCTTGCGCAGGCGCTCGAGCAAGTGGTCCGTCACCAGCCGCGGCCGAGCGCGCAGGAGTTTGCGCTCGCGCTGCGCGAGCATCGACTCGGCACGCCGCTCGAGCAGGCGTTGAGCGACCTCGCGCGTCGCGTGCGCTCTGCCGATTACGACATGCTGGTCGCAACGCTCGGCATCGCGCGTGAACTCGGCGGTGGTCTGGCCGAAGCGCTCGATCGTCTGGCCGTCGCCGTCCGTCGGCGCGTGGCGATGGAAGATCGCATCGCGGCGCTGACGGCGCAGGGACGTTTGCAGGGCCTCATCATGGCGATCCTGCCGGTGCTTCTCGGTCTCGTGTTGTATGCGATGCAACCGCAGGCGATGCAGCCACTCTTCGAAACGCCACTCGGTTGGGCGACGCTGGCCGTGGTGGCCGCGCTCGAAATCGGCGGCTGGATGCTGATTCGTCGCATCGTCGCGATACGCGTTTGAAGGTTCGGTCTCTGCGGAGTCATCGACATGTCACTCGTTGCTCTCGAAATTCTGGTTGCGGTGGGCTGTGCGCTCAGCGTGATGGTCACGATTTACTGTTTCCTGCCGGGAACAGGTCGGTTCATCGCGGCCTTGCGTGTCACGGCGCGGCGCGAGCCGAAAACGCTGCGGCTGCCGGTCTGGGTTCGTCTGCTCCTGCCGATCGCGACGCCGTTCGGCGATCTTTGCGGTCGATACGTGCCGGGCGTCGTGCGCGAGGGTGTGCAGTTGGCCTTGCGTCGCGCCGGTGTGGACGACGAGTTGTCGCCGCAGCAGTTTCTCGCGGTGACCGTGTGCGCGGCCGCGCTGGCCGCAGCGTTGCTCGCGCCTTTGCCCTTCGAAGGTGTCGCGTTCGCGCTGTGGTGCGTGGCCTTGCTGCTGCCGTGGTTGTGGTTGCGCGATGCCGCCAAAGCGCGCGCGGACGAGGTGGTGCGCGAATTGCCGGTCTACGTCGACATGTTGACGCTCGCGCTCGAAGCGGGTGGCGCATTGAGCGTCGCGCTGCGCGTGGCCACCGAGCGTTCGCCCGACAGCGTTTTGCGGCGCGCCTTCCTGCGCGTACAAGGCGATCTGCGCGCCGGTCGCACGCGGGCCGAGGCCTTGCGCGCCCTCGGCGAGCGCCTCGACTTGCCCTCGGTGCGACCGTTGGTCGCGGCACTGGTGCAGGCGGATGCCAGCGGCGGCAGTTTCGCGGCCGTGCTGCGCGCCCAAGCCGATCAGCGACTCGACGAGCGTTTCGCGCGCGCCGAAAAACTCGCCATGGAAGCGCCGGTCAAAATGCTGTTGCCACTCGTGCTCTGCATTTTCCCGTGTACTTTCGTGGTGCTGGCCTTCCCCATCCTGAGTCGTTTTCTCGATGCGCAGTGAGCGATCGATGTCGTTGGCGATCGACGGGCAGCCATCGCCCTTGCGCGTGCGTGCCTGTGCGCACTTTCTCGCGCGCGCTCGCGGTTTGCTGTGGGCAGCGGCCGACGATGCGTCCTGCGGCATACGGCTCGACCCTTGTCGCGCGGTGCACACCTTCGGCATGCGGCGTGCGATCGACGTCGTGTTCGTTGATGCAAACGGCGTGGTGCGACGCGTGTTTTCGAGCTTGCGGCCGTGGCGTGTCGCCTTCGACCTGCGCGCTCGTGCCGCCTATGAATTCTCCGCGGGCACGGCCTCGCGATTTGACCTCGCGCCAGGTCATCGCCTGCAACTCGGCGAGCCGCAGCGATGATGTGGCGACGCACTCGTCGGGTTCCGCGTCCCGGCATGCACTGCGTCATACGCGGCGTCGCCACGCTCGAGTTCATGATCGCCGCGACGCTGGTGTTGATTCCGCTCGTGATGGCGATCTTCGAACTTGCGCAATTGACGGTGGCCCGCCACGCGCTCGAATTCACGGCCAGCGAAATCGCGCGTGCGCAAGGTGCGGGCGATGTCGACGATCCTGCCGCCGCGCCGAGCGAGACGCGCCTGCGTCTTGCGGCCGCCGTCGCCTTGTCACCCTTGTTTCCGACCTTCGATGCGATGACCGAATCCGACGCCGGCGTGGCGCGCGATCGAGCCTCCGCATGGCCGACCCCGGGCTATCGGGTTGCGGTCGCGCAAACGTCGCGGGCGGACTTGTTCGCTGTGCGCGTAACTGACATGACCGATGCCGCGTACGTTGATCGCATGCGCAGCGAACGCATCGAGATCCTCTATTGCCGCGAGACGTTCTTCCCGCCGATCGATCGCATGATCGTGAACCTGCTCTGGTTGAGCGAACGCGACGCCTTTGCGCTGGCCTGCCTCGCGCGCAACCGCGTGCCGCTGCGCGCGAGCGCGACCGCGGTTCGCGCTGCGTTCGCAACCATGCCGTGAGTCGCGCTCAGTTCCGACGTATCGCGTCGTCCAGTCGCATGAGGTCTTGCGGCGTATCGACGTCGAGCAGTGCGCTCGCCATGGGGATCGCATCGACTTGCGCATGCAGTTGTCGCAGCAGCGCGCTCGCGCCGCGATCGCCTTCGAGTTGCCGCAAGGCGTCGAAAAACGCATTGGGAAAAATGCAGGGTGCGCCGAGTACGTCGCCATACTGCGCAGCCGCGATCCGCTGCGGCGCGCGGCGCCAAGCGGCGATGAGGTTTTCATAGTCGGCTCGCTCGATCGCCGGCTGATCGCCGAGCGCCATCAATACCGCCGGCACGTCGCCGATCGCATCGAGACCCGCCTTGATCGAGCTGGCGAGGCCCTCGGCCCATCGGTCGTTGACGACCACGCGTTTCGGCAAGCGTAGCGCGGCGCCGATGCTCGCCGCGTCGGCGCCGAGGACGAGGGTCACGTCACACTGGCCGTCGAGTACATCGAGCACGTTCTGCAGCATCGGCTTGCCGCGCAACGGCGCGAGCGCTTTCGGCGAGCCGTAGCGACGGGCGCCGCCGGCGGCGAGCACGATTGCGGCCAGCGAATCAGCGGCGCTCACGCGTCTTCAGATACACGTGGAAGGCGAACAACGCGAGCACGGCGTCGCCGGCGCCGACCAGCAGGTAGGGTGCCGAGGGTCGCCAGGCATCGAACAGGATGCCGCCGAAAAAAGTCGCGAGCAGTATTCCGGCCGCACCGAACATGCTGAACACGCCGATGATCGCGCCACGACTTCGCGATTCGGCGACTTGCCCGACCAAAGATTGCGACGCGAGTATGCCGCTCATCTCGCCGATGCCCATGAAGGCCGAGGCGTAATACATGTTCGTGCCGAGCGGATCTTCGATGAGGCCGATCGCGATGTACGAGGCGGCGGCGATCACCATCGCGAGCGCCAGAGCGAGCACGCGATCGAGCTTGTCGATGAAGGCGATCACGACCAGAGCCCAGAACGTGGCGAATACTTGGGCGAGCGCAAAGAATTTCGTTCCGGCGGCCTGCGCGTCGGCGGCGCTGATGCCCCGGCCGATGCCGTGTGCCGTAAGCCACAAAAGAAAGAACGTCGAGAGCACGGCGAGATCGCCGCGTGACACCATGGCGGAAAAATAGGCGAGCAAGACGCGCGAGTCGCGCGCCGCCGTGATGCCGACGCGCAGTGTCGTCAGCAGCGGCTCTTTTTTCTCGAGTAGTGCGGGTGAGCCGGGTTGCAGGCCGAACCCGACGACCAGCATCGGCAGCAGGCAGGCCGCCGCGACGGTCCAGTACGCGCAACGTGCGGCCCAGATCGGATCGCCGCCCAGGGCTTCGACCATCTGGGGCAAGCGTCCGCCGAACAGCACGAGGGTCGCGACGCCGATGCCGTTCAGAAAAAAGCAGATGCCGACGAGTTTGCCGCGGGCGTTTTCCGCAGCGTAGTCCGCGATGATCGCGGCGATCATCGCCGAGACGCAGGCCGCACCGACGGCGAACAGTGCGCGATACACATGCAACTCCGCTTCGCGGGTGGCGAGCGGATACAGCGCATAGGCCGCGGCCATGATGGCGAAGCCGAGCGCATAGATCGATCGTCGGCCGACCTTGTCCGATGCCGCACCGATGAAACTCGCGACGATCAGGAAGACGATTTCGTTGACGGCGGCGAGATTGCCGCCGAGCCGCCCCTGCTCGGCGATCGGTACCTGCAGTACCGCATTGAAGAAATACGGTTGCAGATTGCCGACCAAGGTCATGAGACCGATGGTGAAGAACGAGGCGACGAGCAAAGAATTGAAATGCCCGCGCGTGACGCCGGGCGCGAGTTCCCAAGTGCCGATGCGCAGGCCGGTCGAGCTCATGTATCCCCCCAAAGTCCGATCATCGCGCATCGGCGCCAGCAAAAGGAGAGGGGCAACGAGCGCGAACCCGTTGCCCCTCGCCGAGTCATGACATGCGGTTCGGTCAGCCCGCGGCTTGCATCGTGGTCTTGGGTTTCGGCGCGACCCGCGGGGTCTCGTCGAGCACCCAGGCATTGGTTTCGCGTCGCGCCGGGCACGGGATCGCGAACACCACGTCGCCTTGCTCGCGCGCTTTGCGCAGCGCTTCCATGTCGATACGCCAGCCGCTGGCCTCGAACTCGTCGAGTTTGTCGCGGTACTGCAGGATGACTTTGTCCGCCGGCATCATCAGTTCCTTCGAGCGCGAGGGCGGCGTGAGTCGCGGCACGACGTTGTTCATCACGGTGATGTCCTGCGAGGCGATGAACATGTTGCGCTCGTTGATCTTCTTGTCGAGCCAGGCGTTGAGGCGCGTCTTGATGGGTTTGCCGATGAGGCCCATCTTGCTCGCCTTGAAGAAGCCGATGTTGCGCTGGTTGAGCAGGAACACGCGCGTTCTGTGCTCGTCGATCGGCGCTTCGAACATGTATTGGTGCATCGCGGTCTTCGGCGAGAAGTTGATGTACGTCCACATGTGATTCGGGCCGTAGGTGCCCGAACCCGCTTCCATCTTGCCGCCTTTCTTGCGGAACTGGCGCATGATCGGATTTTTGAGCGGCGGTGCGTCGAAGGTCGACAAGAATCCGTAGCCCCAGGGGTTGTTCTGGTGCGGGCGCAGCTCGGTCATCAAATACGTGTCTTCGCGCTCGCCCTGGTAACCGTGCGTGGTGTGCACGTATTCGTTGTGCGCCGGATCGAGGCCGTTCTCGATCGAGCGCTCGTAGTGATAGTTGACGTCGAACGTGACCAGCGTGCTGCGCCACTCGTCGGTGCCGTGTTCGGGTACCGGCATGATCGGCGGGCGTTGATCTTCGGGCAGGTCGCCCAGGAAGGCGAACACGATGCCGTAGCGTTCTTCGACCGGGTAGGCGTCGACGCGGGCGCGCGGCGGCGGCTTGGTGGCTTTGCCGATCGACGGGATGCGCGTGCAGATGCCCTGCGAGTTGAAGCGCCAACCGTGATACGGGCACTGCACGGTGCCGTCCTCTTTGCACTTGCCGGCCGAGAGCGATGCTCCGCGGTGTACGCAAGTGTCCGAAAGCACGGCGGGTTTGCCGGCTTCGTTGCGGAACACGACGAAATCGTGCGACAGAATGCGCACTTTTTGCGGTGTCGCGCCCAAATCCTCGGCACGCACGACCGGATACCAAAAGTTCATGTACATGGCTTTGACCTCCCTGCCTAAGCCTGAATTCTCGACTAGTCGCAGCCGAGCCTACCGCTACGCGCTCGGGGTGTCCACAAGGTGGATGCATCACTGCAGTGCCAAGCAGCAGGTTTGCCCGCGGATTACAAAAATCAGGAAAACGGGGAGAGGTTGCATGACGACCAACGATCGATCGCGGCGCGCCTGGCTGATGCGGAGTCTCGTCCTAGGCGCAGCCTTGGCCGCGGGTGAGGGCGCGGAGGCGCCGGCCGCGCCGCGCGCTGCGCCGAGTGCCGATTTGCCGGATTTCACCGATCCGGCGGAGAACCTGCGTCACATCGTGCGCATGCAGGGGGATCTGCAAGAGCGCGACACGCCGTGGTGGTTTACCGGCGTGATGTTCGCGGTGCGCGGCGACAACGAGACGCCGCGCCCTTTGATGCGCTTCGAGGGCATGGAAATTTATTGGTTCGAACACGTGCCCGAGGGCTACATCCTCGGCGGCAACACGGTGACGTTTTTCCGCGATTTCGAGACTCAGGAATTTTTGCAGGAATTGCGCAACCCGTGGACCGGGAAAGTCGATGTCGTGAAGCCCGCGGTGCAGGGTGGCAACCTCGGGTTCCATTACGGTGAGGACGGAATCTGGCCCGTTCGTCTGAGCGGCGAACCTTTGGGCAACCCCGAGAAAAAGCCGTTGCGTTTGCAGTGGCACGCGCAAGGCGAGCACGTGTGGTTGCAGCATCAGACGGTGTATCCCCTCGGCATGCCGCCGATGCACGGCCAGCGGCAAACGCTGTTCACCCGTCGCGCGGAACTCATGGACCGACGAATCACCGCTTTGCCGGCGAGTTTCTCGTCGACCGTCTTCATGGCCTGGCCGAAATGGATGGAGATGCGCGATCAACCGGGCCACGTGATCTGGCACGCCTCCGGCGTCAAATTGCGCAGCGTCGCGGATTTGCCCGCCGAGTATCGCGCGCGCGCCGAGCGCGAATATCCCGAGCGCCTAACGGCCCGGCCCATCAAAAATCGTGCGTGATCGATCGGTGGACACGGCTCAATGAATTCCTCTGCTCGCAGGAGTGGGGTCTGCCGGTCGGGTTGACGCCCCGCCGGCAGTTGTTGCAGTCTCGGTCACAGCAGGGGGTAGGCTTGCGCAGATAGGTCGCCCCACGCGTGTGTTTTGCACAACATATCGGGGGTTCCGAATGAAGCAGTCTCAGAAGGCCGCGCAGCGCGCAGCCGGAATATTGGTGGGTTCTTTGGCAACGCTGATGGCGTTGCCGGCAGTGGCAAACGACGGCGGGCTGGAAGAAGTGGTGGTCACCGCGCGCAAGCGCGAAGAGAACCTCCAAAACGTCTCGATGTCGATTTCGGCGATCCCGGCCTCGGAAATCGAAAAGCTCGGCATCTCCGACGTGTCGCAAGTGGCCAAACTCGACTCGTCACTCATTTACGACAAGGGCTACTCGGCGACCGACAATCGCATCCAGATTCGCGGCTTGTCGCCGACGCGCGGCCGCGTGAACGTCGCCGTGCTGGTCGACGGCATCGACACCTCGAGCGAAAGCATCTCCTTCGGCGGCGGCTCGCTGCTCGCCACCAACAAATTGCTCGATCTGCAGGCCATCGAAATCGTCAAAGGTCCGCAATCGGCTTTGTACGGACGCAGCGCGTTCGCCGGTGCGGTGCAGTACGTCACCAAAGATCCGTCACGCGAGTTCGAGGGCGACATGCGCGCCGCGTTCGGTCAGTACGGTCGGTACGAGCTCGGCAGTTCCTTGAGCGGCCCGGTCAACGACAGCTTCGGCCTGCGCTTCAACGGGGTCTACTGGAACGACGACGGTCACTATAAAAACTCGATCACGGGCAAGCACGTCGGCAACGGTGACGGCTGGGGCGCCGGCATCACGGGCAAATGGACCGGCGACGGCGTGACCGTCAAAACCCGTCTCGAATACACGGACGATCATTTCGGTCAGGCGCCGATCGCGCAGATGCCGGTCAACAGCATCGTCGCGCGACCCACCGTCGGCTCGACCTGTCTCACGATCGGCTCGGGCGTCGCGGTACCGGGGTCGACCTGTCCTGCCGGTACGGCGCGCGTGTACGCGGCTTCGTCGCCGTTCTTCGTCGGGCCGGGCAGCAACCACGTGTATTCATCCCTCGGCACGGTCCCCGAAGCCGATGCACTGGCCGTCAAATTCGACGTCAATCCGGCGACCGGCAAAGATTACCCGGGCAGCGACCGTCAAATCCTGCGCGGCAGCATGATCGTCAACTGGGATGCCTTGAATGGCACCGTGACTTCGCTGACCGGCTACACCGACGCGAGCTTCGCGTTTCTCGAAGACGGCGACTATGACTCGGGCGTCGTCAACGGTGTCGACAAAGCCCTGCGTGCGGCCGTGTTCGACAACTCGAACAAGACCAAGCAGTTCAGCGAAGAATTGCGTTATCGCTCGGATTTCGAGGGGCCGCTCAACTTCATGGCGGGTTACCTCTATTGGCAGGAGAAGGCCGAGCAGACCACGCGGTCGATCAACGTGTTGTGCATCCCGCCTCTGCCGGCCAACGTCGGCTTCGGTCCGTTCCCGTTGCCGGCGAGCTGCGGCAAGTTGTCCGCCAATCAGGTGATGGGTCAGACGACGACGATCCCGCGTCTCAACGCGCGCGAGATCAAGCACAACTCGTTCTTCGGCATGCTCGAGTACGAGTTCAACCCGCAATGGAAAGCCAGCATCGAGGGTCGCTACGCCAAAGAACGCGAGACGGTGGTCGGCGTGAACTGCTCGTCCTCGCTCAATGCCGCCGCGTTCCCCGGCGGTCCGATCGCCAAATGTCAGGACCCGACCTTGCCCGGCTTCCAGGTGTTCGGGCCGTCGATCGTGTACGTCTATCCGTTCGTGAATCTCACCAACCCGTTCGGTGCGGCGCTTGGTCCGCAGCAAGCCCCGGGCACGCCGGTGTCGCTCGAGAGCCAGCACCAGTATTTCGCGCCGCGCGCCACGCTCGAATATCGCGCCAACGACGATGCGCTGATTTACTTGACCTGGGCGAAGGGCGTGAAGCCGGGCGGTATCTCGACCGTGACGGCCGGCTCGTGGCAGGACGCCGACTATGACGGCCTGTACGACGAGTTCAGCTTCAAAGACGAAAAGATCCAGGAGTACGAGCTCGGCGCGAAGCTGACCACGCTCGACGGTCGCCTGCGATTCAACCCGTCCTTGTTCCTCATCAAGTACGACGACAAACAGGTTGGCGCGCAGTTGGTGACGCCGTCGGGCATTCTGGTCGGGCGATTGCTGAACGCCGGCAAGGCCGAAGTGAAGGGCTTCGAACTCGACAGCCAGTGGGCGGCGACCGACCACTGGTTGTTCGGCGTCAACTATTCGTATCTCGACACGAAGTTCACCGACTTCCCGTTCTCCTCGACCTCGTCGACCGATGCGGTGCGCGTGGGCTCGTGCGAGCGACGCTTCGATACGCTCGCGAACGCGAAGTTGTGCTTCTTCAACCTCAAGGGCCGCGAGCTCGAGCGTGCGCCGAAATCGTCGCTCGTGGCGCAGGCGCGTTGGTCGACGCCGATCGGCGCCGGTGAGGGCATGAAGTTCTACATCGAGGGTGACGTGCAGGTGCAGTCCTCGCGCTTCCTCGACTACTACAACACCGTCAAGCTCGATGCCTACACCGAGGGCAGCGTGCGCATCGGCGTGACCTCGCCGAAATGGGATGCACTCGTCTACATCGACAATGTCGGCAACGACAAGACGGTCCAGACGGGCAATGCGAACCCCGGTGACGTCGCGCAGTCCTTGTACGATCCGACCAATTTTTCACCGGCCAATACGGTCGGCGTGCGTCTGCCGGATCCGCGCGTGGTGGGTGTGCGTTTCACCTACCGCTTTCGTTGATTTCGTACACGTATAACAACGATCGGGGCTAGCCCCGAACAACCTCGGGGCCGCAGCGCAAGCCGTTGCGGCCCTTTTTCTTTGAGGAGTGCCATGCAGTTCGGAATGCTCATCGACGGCGAGTTCGTGACCGCCAATGCCGAGCCACGCATCGACTCGATCAACCCGGCAACCCTCGCCTCGACGGGTTCGGTGCCGACGGCGAGCGCGACCGATGTCGATCGTGCGGTACGCGCGGCAGCGCACGCGCAGCGCGACTGGGCGCAGCGTTCGGTGTGGGAGCGCGCTGCGCAGTTGCGTACGCTCGCCGCGTCGATTCGTGCGCGCGGCACCGAGATTTTGCAACTTGAAGCCGCCGATACCGGCAACACGATCGGCAAGCTCGGTGCCGACGTGCAGATTGCCGCAGGGTATCTGGAATATTTTGCCGGTCTCGGCTCCGAACTCAAAGGCGAGACCATCCCCGCCACGGCGCGGGGTTTGCATTTCACGTTGCGCGAACCTTACGGCGTGGTCGCGCGCATCGTGCCCTTCAATCATCCGTTCATGTTCGCCGCGGCGCATCTGGCAGCGCCGTTGATGGCCGGCAACGCCGTGGTTTTGAAGACGCCGGAAACGAGTCCCTTGTCGGGCTCGCTGCTGGCCGAATTGTGCGCAGCCCATCTGCCGCGCGGACTCGTCAACGTGCTGCATGGATACGGGATGCCGACGGGTGATGCGCTCGTGCGTCACCCTCTGGTGCGGCGCATCGGCTTCACGGGGTCTGCGGCGACGGGTCTCGCGATTCAGCGCGCGGCCGCTGAAACGGGCGTCAAACACGTTTCGCTCGAGCTCGGTGGCAAAAATCCGTTCATCGTGTTTCCCGATGCGGATCTCGATGCCGTGGTGACGGCCGCGATCGCCGGCATGAATTTTTCGTGGGCCGGTCAGTCCTGCGGCTCGACGAGTCGGCTTTTGCTGCACGAGTCGGTCCATGACGACATCGTCGCGAAAGTCGCGCTGCGTTTGGGTGCGCTCAAGCTCGGCGACCCGCTCGATCCGACGTCGGAGATGGGGCCGGTGAATTCCGCGCGGCACCACGAGCGCGTGATGCAGCATATCGCTACCGCGCAAGTCGAGGGCGCGCGCCTCGTCACCGGCGGTGATCGACCGCCGGGTACGGCGTTCGCACGCGGTCATTGGGTGGCGCCGACCTTGTTCGCCGACGTCACGCCGACGATGTCGATCGCGCGCGAGGAAGTATTCGGTCCGGTGATGTGCGCGCTACGGTGGCGCGACGAGGCCGAGGCCTATGCAATCGCCAACGCGACCGATTACGGTTTGACGGCTGCGGTCTGGACCCGCGATCTCGGCACGGCGATGCGCGCGATGCGTGCGATCGATGCCGGCACCGTCTGGATCAACGCCGCGGGCCAGCATTTCGTCGGCACGCCCTTCGGTGGCTGGAAGGACAGCGGGCTCGGCGGCGAGGAGTGTCTCGACGAGTTGCTCAGCTATTCGCAGCTGAAGGCCGTGCACGTGCTTTCTTGAGGGCGAGCCAGAGCAGGACGGCGGCGATCGGGTTGACCAGCGCCGAGACCAAAGAAAGCGATTCGCCGATGCGGGCTTCGTCGCCGAGCAACCGATCGGTGACGAGGCCCACGGCAAGCGGCCCGAGCGTTGCGCCCACCAGCGTCAAAGAAAGCTGGTAGAGCGCGCCGAACTGCGCGCGCATGTGTTCGGGGGTGATCGATTGCACGTAGGCGCCCGCCGGGCCGGTGGCGGCGGTGCCGAAGAAAAACGTGAACATGATCACCGCGGCGTGACCCGTCATGGTGGGCATGAACGGCGCAACCACGGCCGGCAGCAGCAGCCCGATGCCGCACCAATGCAACACGCGCAATTTGGCATGCGGATCGCCGCGTTGTTCGAGACGATCGGCCATCGTGCCGCCGGCGAATGCACCGGCGATGCCGCCGACGAGCGCGACGGTCCCGAGGGTGGCGGCGGCCTGACCGATGGTGGCGCCGTATTGTCGTTGATAAAGCGCGGGCGTCCAGGTCATCACCGAAAACGCGGTGATGGACGTCGTGCCGTAGCCGATCAGCATGTAACCGTAGCGATCGAGGTTGTCGATCAGATGCGCGCGCACTTCGGCAAAACTCGCCGGGGTGCGCTGTGCACGCGCGGGTTCGCGCACCAGCAGCATCAACAGCGCGACCGGCAGGCCCAGCGTGCCGACCACCAACATGACGAGTCGCCAGCCGCCGATCGAGCCGAGCAGGGGCAATTCGATCGTGCCGAGTGACGTCACCCAGGAAATCGCGGCGCCGCCCAACAAAAATGCGAGTCCGGTGCCGCCGGTGACGCCGATGCTGTAGACGCCGATGGCGAGCGAAAGACGCTGCGGCGGGAAGTAGCCGGCCAGCATGGAGTAGGCCGAGGGCGAGAGTGTCGCTTCGCCGACGCCGACGCCGACGCGATAGCCGAACAGTTCGGCGAACGAGCGCGCGGTGCCGGCGAGGGCGGTCATGCTGCACCACAGGGCGATGCCGGTCGTGATGATCCACTTTCGGCTGTAGCGATCGGCCCAGCGCGCGATCACGAGCCCCATGGTGGCGTAGAAAATGGCGAACGCCGCGCCCGCCAGCAAGCTGAAGGCGGTGTCGCTGATGGCGAGCTCGGCTTTGATCGGTTGCACGAGCAGCGACAGAATCAGCCGGTCGATGAACGAGACCGCGTTCGCGAGCGCGAGCACGGCGACCACGAACCAGGCATACACGGAGCTGTGCGATGGGTGCTGAGCGTCGGTCATGCGTGGATCCTGTCGATGTACGGCGGCGGCGACTGCAGTATAACGATCACGAACGGTTCGGGAGGGCTTCGTGGGAATGCTGAAAAAAATCGTATGGTCGATGGTCGCGCTGCTGCTCAGCGGCGCGCTCGCGCTCGGTGTCGCAGCGTCGTTTTACCGCGACGTGCCGGCTGCGGAAGTCGAGGCGCGCTGGGGCGGCCCGCCTTCGAAGTTCGTCGTGATCGACGGCGTGCGGCTGCATTACCGCGACGAAGGACAGGGGCCGGTGGTCGTGTTGCTGCATGCGAACTACGCCAGTTTGTTCATGTGGGATCCTTGGGTGCGCGCGCTCGAAGATCGCTATCGCGTGATCCGTATCGATCTGCCGGCGCATGGCTTGACCGGGCCCGATCCGCGCGGCGATTACACGCTCGAACACATGCAGCGGATCTTCGAAGGTTTCGTGGCCGAGCGCGGCCTTGCGCGCTTCACCGTCGCCGGCACGTCGTTGGGCGGTACGATCGCCATGCGCTACGCGGCGATGCATCCGGAACGCATCGAGCGCCTAGTGCTGCTGAGTCCGGGATCTCTCGAGCCGCGGGTGCGCGGTCGCACGACGCCTGCGGCGGTGCCGCGGGTGGCGGATCTGCTCGGGTACGTCACGCCCGTGGCGTTCACGCGTTTTTTGCTGGCCAATGATTTCGGTGATCCGTCGCGACTCGACGAGGCGACGGTCGCCGAGTGGCACGCCATGTGGATGCGGGCGGGAAATCGTCTCGCCATGTTGCAGTTGCTGCGGCAATACGTCTCCGGCGGCGTCGAGGACAAAATCCGCGCCGTGTCGGTGCCGGTGCTGTTGATCTGGGGCGAGAAAAATCGGCGCGTGCCGCTCGCTCTGGCCTATGAATTTCGCGACTTGCTGGTGCGTTCACCCGACGTGCGGCTCGAGGTGCTGCCGGGCGTCGGTCACATGGCGGTGCAGGAAGCGCCGACGCAAACGGCGCGCGTGATGCGCGAGTATCTCGATGCGCCGCTGCTCAAAACTTCGGCGGACGTTTCTCGATGAAGGCGCGCGCACCTTCGGCGAATTCGGGCGAGGCGAAGCTCTCGTCGTAGGGGCGTTGCGAAGCCGGGGTTTCGGCGTGCACGCCGTCGCCGAGCATCGCGACGACGGTTTTCGCGGCGCGCACCGAGTTCGACGCATTGGCGGCGATGTCGCGAGCGAGGGCGAGCGCGCGCGCTTCGATGTCTTCGGGCGGGACGATATCGTTCACGAGACCGAGGCGCAGTGCTTCTTCGGCGCCGATGCGGCGCGCGGTGAAGAGAATTTCTTTGGTACGCGACGGTCCGACCAGTTCGTAGAGACGTTTGGTGTCGGCGAGACTGTAGGCAAGACCGAGTCGCGCGGGCGGCACCGAGAAGAACGCATCGGGGGTCGCGAGCCGCAGGTCGCAGGCGAGCGCGAGTCCGCAGCCACCACCCGTGCATGCGCCGCGAACGAGTGCGATGGTGGGCATGGGCAATCGCTCCCAGGCCGCTTGCGCATCGAGCACCGTTTGCTGCACGACCTTCATGCGTGCCGGGTCCGACACCGTCTGCTGCATCTCGATGATGTCGGCGCCGGCGCTGAAGGCGGCATCACCCGCGCCGCGCAACAGCACGACCTTGATCGAGGCGTCGCCGGCCATCGTGCCGGCCACGCGTTGCAGGCCCTGCCACATCGCGTGGGTGATGGCGTTGCGTTTGTCGGCGCGGTTCAGGATCACCTTGGCGATCGGCGGGGAGAAATCGGTGAGCAGTTCGGTCATGTCGGCTTCGCGTTGACTACAATGGCGGGCGCTGATGTTATCAGCAGCCGAGTTCATGCAGTGCGAGGAGATCGAGCATGGGGATGTACGCAGATCTGGCCGGCAAGGTGGCCATCATCACCGGTTCCGGCCGGCCCAAGGGTTTGGGCGAGGCCATGGCCAAGCGGCTGGCCGCCGAGGGTTGCCGGGTCGTCGTGACCGACATCGGCGCTGCGCGCGGCCCCGAGATTCCGACCGAGGCCATCGGTACCAGCGCAGGGGTCGAGCAGATCGTCGCCGAAATCCGTGCCGCCGGTGGCGAGGCGATCGGTGTCACCTGCGACGTGCTCGAAGAGTCGCAGGTCGAGGCGCTGGTCGCACGGGCCGTCAAACATTACGGGCGCCTGGACGTGATGGTGAACAACGCCGGCATCGGCTATCTCATGAAACCCATCGTCGAGATGACGCAAGCGGATTGGGACGCGGTGCTCGGCGTGAATCTGCGCGGCGTGTTCTTCGGCATCAAGCATGCGGCCAAACAAATGATTGCGCAGGGCGGCGGCGGTCGCATCATCAACATCGGCAGTCAGGCTTCGAAGTCGGGCTTCCCGTTCGCGGCACCGTATGTTTCTTCGAAACACGGCGTCGTCGGGCTCACCCGCACCGCCGCGATCGAACTCGGTCCGCATCGCATCACCGTCAACACGATATGTCCCAATCACGTCACCACCGGTCTCGGTGCGTGGCAGAACCAGTTTTTCAGTGCCGCGACCGGGCGCAGCGAAGAGAAATATCTCGCCGACATGCGTGCGCGCATTCCGCTCGGCCGTCCCGGTTTGCAGGAGGACATCGCCAAGGCCTGCGCATTCCTCGCCTCGGGCGAGGCGGACTACGTGACCGGCGAGGCGATGAACGTCTCCGGCGGCGAGGAGTATCACTGATGGGCTGGCGCTGGCCCGGCGATGCACGACTCGCGTTGTCTTTGGTGGTGAACGTCGAAGAGGGTGCCGAACAAAACCTCGTCGACGGCGATCGCGGGCCAGAGCCGGTCGACGAGCTCGGCGTGATGCTCAAGAAGCCCGTGCGCAACTACGGCAACGAGAGCAACTACGCCTACGGCATCAACGAAGGCGCGCCGCGCGTGCTCGGACTGTTGTCGAAGTACGGCATGACCGCCACTTTCACGGCGGCGGCCGTCGCGCTCGAGCGCGCACCGCAGGTGGCCGCCGGTATCGTCGCCGGCCATCACGAAGTGTGCGCGCACGGTCATCGTTGGGCGTTCCAGCTCGGCATGGACGAAGCGCGCGAGCGGCAGTTCATCCGCGACGCCACGGCGAGCATCGAGCGCACGACGGGGCGCCGGCCGGTCGGTTGGTTGTCGCGCTATCTGCACACCGGCGAGACGCGACGACTGCTCGTCGAAGAAGGCTACGACTATCACATGGACGATTTCAGTCGCGACGAGCCGTTCATGGATCAAAGCCATGCACGGCCCATCGTCGTGCTGCCGTATGCGCTCGATTCGAACGACATGAAGATGTGGAATGCGCCGGCGCTGACGCCGCGCGACTGGCTCGCGTATGCCAAAGACACCTTCGACTGTTTGTATGCCGAAGGCGCTTCGCGCCCGCGCATGATGTCGCTCGGCGTGCACTTGCGCATCATCGGTCGTCCGGGCCGCATCGGCGCGTACGAAGAATTCTTGCGCTACGCCGCTTCGGTGCGCGGCGTCTGGATCGCCACGCGCCAGGACATCGCCGCGCATTACCGCGGCGCGATTTCTTAGCGATGCACGAACCGTCGCGGCTTGTTCAAAGGCCTGCGGCGAGTTCGCGACCGAGCTCGAGCACGAACCGGTCGGCGCCGCGGTGGCCGACGAGTTGCAAGCCGATCGGCTCGCCGCGCTGCGATGCCGGTATCGAGAGCGCGGGCGCCCCGAGCGCGGAGGCGAGCGTCGTCAGATCGGCGAGATTCGTGGCCGGCGCCTGCGCGAGATCGAAGGGCGGGTCCGGCGTGGTCGGCAGCAAAAGTCCCTCGCAGCTCTGCATGGCGGCATCACAGCGTGATTTGAAGTCGCGTACGAGATGGCTCAGCGCATCGAGTTTGTCTTGTGCGAGCGTGCCGCCGTAATTCAACAGCGCTTGCAGCGTGGGCGAAAACTCTTCGGGCGCGCGCGCCAGCCGTTCGCGATGCGATTGCCACAGTGCGTGTTCGCAGAGCGTGAAGATCGCGCGACGCAGTTTAGGCAGCTCCAAAGGCTGGATCGCGAGCGGCGTGAGTGACGCGCCCCGCGTGCGCAAGGCGTCGAGGGCGCGCGCGTACGCGCGACGGACTAAGTCGCTGCTGCCGAACTCGGCCAGATCGCTGGCATAGGCGAGTTTGCGTCCGGCGATCGAGGCCGGTGTGTCCGCGGCATCGAACTGGTCGGTCAGTACGCGCATTGCGCGCAGCATGGTGTCGAATCCGCTTGCCAGCACGCCCACGTGATCGAACGCGGCATGCACGGGCACCACGCCTGCATCGTCGATCGTACCGTGCGTGGGCTTGAAGCCGAGTACGCCGCAGAACGCCGCGGGTATGCGCACCGAACCCAAGGTATCCGTTCCGAGAGCGAAGTCGCAGCTGCCGCTCGCAACCGCCGCTGCGCTGCCGCCGCTCGAGCCGCCGGCCGAGTGTCCAGGACTTTTGGGGTTGCGGATCGGGCCGCGCACGGTCAGCCCCGTGGCGCCGAGTGCGGCCTCGTCCATGGCGGTCGAGCCGAGCAGGATCGCACCGGCGGCGCGCAGGCGCGCGATCATGGCGGCGTCTTGCGCCGCGAGAGTCTCGTTGCGAAACGCGAGCCCGGCGGTCAGCGGCCAGCCGCGCACGGCGATGTTGGCTTTGACGCCCACCAGCGCACCTTCGAGTGCGCGCGGCGCGTCCCCGGCGGCGATGCGCCGGTCGCTCTCGCCTGCGGCGGCGCGTGCGCCCGCGGCGTCGAGGTGCCACCAAGCGCCTTCGGCGCTGCCCGCCGCGATGTCGGCGAGGGCGCGCTCGAGGCGATCGGTCGCCGATCGCTGCGTCATCGCGCGACTTTCGGGCGCTC
>JAFMJH010000009.1 GCA_017853555.1 Steroidobacteraceae bacterium | reverse complement strand
CTGCCGCGCCTGCGGCAGCCACGGGCGACGCGACGCCTTCGGTGCGCGTCGCCGTCGAACTCGCACCCGCGCTCGTTGGCAAGGTGCCTCCCGGTGCGACCTTGTTCGTCTTCGTGCGCACTCCGGGTCAGCCGGGGCCGCCGCTCGCCGTGAAACGACTGGCAGCGTCGTTGCCGGTGAACGTCGAGCTCACGCCCGCCGACTCGATGCTCGCGGGCCGATCGTTCGCCGCCGGCGACACCGTCGAGGTGTCGGCAAAGATTTCGCGCTCGGGTAGCGCAACGCCGGCGGCCGACGACCTCGTCGGTCGTACGAGCTACGTCGTCGGACGCGACGCACGCAAGAACATCTCGATCTCGGGCACGGTGCAGTGAGTCCGGACGATACCGACACGCGTCCACGAGGCCGCTGGCTCGTGGGCCCTGGCGAGGGGCGGGCGTTGCTCGCGGCGGCTGGCGCCTATTTTCTGTTGCTCGCGGGCTATTACATGCTGCGCAGCTTGCGCGAAGCTTTTGCCCTCGAGGTCGGGCGCGATTACATCGCGAGTTTGTTCTACGTCACCTTCGTGGTGATGCTGGCGATTTTGCCGCTCTACTGGTTCGTGGTGGCGCGTCTGCCGCGGCGCTGGTTGTTCCCGGTCATCTATTCGTCGGTGGTGAGTCTGTTCGTGTTGCTGGGCTTCGGCATGGCGACCGATCCCGGCAATCGCCTGTACGCCGCCGTGTTCTTCGTTGCGGTCACTTCGCTCAATCTCTTCATCGTCTCGGTGTTCTGGAGCGTCATGGTCGACGCGTGGCGTTCGACGTCGGCGCAGCGACTGTTCGGTTTCATCGCCGCAGGGGGCAGTGCGGGCGCGATCGCCGGACCGCTGTTCAATACTTTGTTCGTCGAGCGCATCGGTCCTAGCAGCACGATCTTCGTCGCCTGCGGCTTGATACTCGCGGCGGTGTTGCTCGGTCGCAGCGCGCAGCGCCTCGAGGCGCTGACCGAGCGCGATCGCCTCGATCCGGATGCGCGGCTCGCGTTGCCCGTCGGCGGCCGGGCCATCGACGATTTGAAGCGCCTCGCCACCTCGCCGTATCTGCTCGGCATCGCGGCGCTCATCATCGGCGGTCAGGTGCTCGGCGGATTCATGTATCAGGAGCAGGCCAAATACGTCGAAGCGGCGTACACGACGCTTGCCGAACGCGCGGCCTTGTTCGCGCGCATCGACTTCTCGGTCAGCGTCGCGTCGCTGGCGTTCCAGACTTTGGTGGTCGGTTGGGTGGCCTCGCGCGGCGGGCTCAAACTCGCGCTCGGCCTCGTGCCGCTGCTGCTTGCGGGTTCGCTCGCTTTGCTCGCCTTGATTCCGATCGGCAGCGTGCTGATCGCGACGCAGGTGTTTCGCCGCGCCGTCGACTACGGTTTGTTCAAACCCACGCGCGAGATGCTGTTCACCGTGCTCAATCCGGAGAGCAAGTTCAAAAGCAAGAGCTTGATCGACACCTTGTTGCAACGCGGTGGCGACAGTCTGAGTCAGGCGTTGTATCCGCTCGTGGCCGGCTTCGGGCTGGCGGGCGTGGCGTGGTCGCTCGCCGGCGTCAGTCTGGTGATGTTGGTGGTCGCGGTCTGGCTCGGCACCGTGTTCGGTGATCGCGCGCTGCACGACGACACGAGCGCTCGATGAGCGCGCAGGACTTGCCGGCATGCCGCATCGATGCGAACGGTGCGCGCCGAGTCGACTTCAAAGTATTGCTGCGTCTGGCCGCGCCTTTGATGGTGACCAACGCGATCCAGGCCTTGCTCAATCTCACCGATACCTGGTTCATCGGTCACATCAGTACCGCCGCCGTCGCGGCCATCAGTGCCATCTACTGGCTGTTGACCTGTCTGATCCTGCTGCTCGGCGGCGTAGGTCTCGCCGTGCAGTCGTTCGTGTCGCAAGCCGACGGCGCGGGGCGTCATGCGCGCGCGTCGCAATCGTTGTGGAACGGGTTGTGGGCGTCGCTGTGCTCGATACCGGCATTTCTGGTGGCGGCCTGGGCGGGGAGGCCATTGCTCGAGCTCGCGGGGCTCGCCCCGGAGATTCGTGACCTGGCCGTCGCGTTCTGGGAGCCGCGCATGGGCGGCGCGTTTCTCGGCGCCATCACCTGGGGCTTGATGAGTTTTTTCAATGGCATCGGCGCGACGCGCGTGACCTTCATCGTCGCGCTCGCCACCATGCTGATCAACGTCGCGGCGAACCAGTGGTTCATCTTCGAGTTCGGTTGGGGGATCGCAGGTTCCGCTTGGGCGACCAACCTCGCGCAGTTCTGCGGTTTGTTGGTCGGGCTCGGATTTCTGTGTTCCGGGCCGATCGCGCGCCGCTACAAAACTTTGCTGACCTGGCGACCGCGCTCGGCGATGGTGCGTCGCCAATTGGCCGTGGGCTTCCCGATCGGCGCGATGTACGGCGCCGACGTGCTCGGGCTCGCCTTGATGCAGTTGATGGTCTCGCAGGTCGGTACGGTCGGTGCCGCGGCGACGCAGATCGTGATCATGCTGACCTCGATCGCCTACATGCCGGGGCTGGGGCTCGCGACCGCAGGCACGACGGTCGTGGGTCAGGCGATCGGTGCGGGCGATCGCGACTGGGCGGCCCATCTCGGTACCGTCATCGTGCGTACCTGTGCGGGATTCATGTTCGGCGTTGCGGTACTGATGCTGTTGATCGGACCTTGGCTGCTGCCGACCTTCATCACCCCCGGCGACCCGCAAGCGCGCGAGACGGTCGAGATCGCGCTGCTGTTGCTGTGGCCGGCCGCCGCCTACCAACTCTTCGATGGCCTCTATTTCGGCTCGAGTTTCTGCCTGCGCGCCGCGGGCGACACGGCGGTGCCTGCCGCGACCGCCTTGATCTTGTCCTGGGGTCTCAACGTGCCGCTCGCGCACATGCTGGTGTTCGATGCCGAGCACGCGTGGCTCGCGGGATTGCCGCAGTTCGGTTTGGGTGCGCTCGGCGGTTGGTTGGCGTTGATGTGTTACGTGTTCGTGCTCGGCACGGCGATGTATCGCCGCTGGCGCAGCGAGCGTTGGCGCAATATCGATTTGTGGGGACGCGCGGCCGCCTGAGCGCCGTGCGCGCGACGAGTCAGTCGTTGGCGGCGCGGATTCGCCAGTGTCGCAACATCAAAAATCCGCCGACCATGCCGCCGAGATGCGCAAAGTGCGCGATGCCGCTCGCCGTGCCGGTAACGCCGAGATACAACTCGAGACCCGCGAACAGCAACGCGAACACCCAGGCCGGCATCGGAATCGGCGGAATGAGCGGAATCACTTTGCGGCGCGGGAACATCATCGCGTAACCGAGCAGTAGCCCATAGATGCCGCCGGAGGCGCCGACGGTCGGCGTGGGGTCGCCGAGCGACGCCGTCACCGCCAGTTGCGTGATCGCGGCGGTCACGACGCTCGCGAAATAGAACGTGTACAGACGCTTCGCGCCCCACCAGGCTTCGAGTTCGTTGCCGAAGCTGGTCAGACCGATCATGTTGAAGGCGATGTGCGCGAGCCCGCCGTGCAAAAACGCATAGCTCACCAGTTGCCACGGCGCGAAGCCCGCATCGAGCGGCCACAACGCGAAGAGCTCTTCGATTCGGTCGGGCAGCAGAAACTGCAGGCCGAATATGACGACGTTGGCGATCAGCAGGGCGCGTGTAGCGGGCAGCATCTCGACGTCCTCAGGAATGGCGCCACAAAAGATAGATCGCGGCGAGCCACAAGGGCTGTATCCAACCGGTCGACAAGTAGAGTTTCGATAGTGCCGCACGCCCCCAGGCCGCCGGTGTGACGTCGAATACTTTGGCGAGTCTGAAATTCGGCAGGTTGGCCGGTATCAGCGCGAAGCCGCCCCACATCGCGCCGAGCACGACGCTCGCGGCGAGCAGATCGGCCTCGTCCGCACTGCGTCCCGCCTGCGCGCCCAAGGTGAAGGCGACGCCGATGAAGATGCGCGAGGCGAGCGCATTGTCGGCGAAGTGGCTGGTGAAAGCCGTCGCGTACCACAGCATCAAGGCCAGCAGCAGCGTCGGCGCGTCGGCCGGCAAATGGGTCGCGAGCGACTGGATGAACGGATCGGATTCGCGACCGACGACGTCGAGCCCGGCGAGCAGCAGCGCAAGGATGGTCGGTTGCCAGCGCGTCGCATAATCGTGGCCCGCGCGGATTCCGGCGACGCCGACGGCCAGATCGAGCGCGAGCACCAGCGGATGTCCGGCAGCGACGATGTTCGCGGTGACCACCACGACGAGCAGCCAAGCCGAGCGAGGCCATGCAGGCTGTGTCGTCGAAGCCGGCGCCGGACCGATGCGATGTCTGAACCGCCACGCCGACAACAGCACGTGCAGCAACGCACCGATGCCGACGAGTTCGAGCAGCGTCATCAGCGTCCATCCCACTCGATCGACCAACAACGGCCAGACGATGAGCACGGGTGGTGCGGCAAAGGGCGTGAGGCCCATGCCGGAGCCGATGGTCGCCGCGAGTCCCGTGGCCACTGCAGGTTTGTCTTCCGCAGTCGTGCGCCCGACGAAATAATCGCCGACGAATACCGCCGCGCCCACCGATGCGAAGGAGGCGAGGCAACTGCCGATCACCAAGGTCGCAAAGGTGCCGGCGATGCGCTCGACTCGACCGAGCAGCGCGAGCATGTCGCGTGCGGCGAGGTTCGCAGCGGACAAAATGCCGAGCAGCGTGATCGGACCGGTGGCGAAGGTGACGACGCCGTCCGGGAACGGGTCGGCGCCGCGCAACTCGACGAACACGAGACAGGTCGCGGCGATCGCGATCCCGGCGAATTCGCCTTCGTCGAAGACGTGATGCAACGTTTGCAGTCGCGGATGCGTCTGCCACCAGTGCGTCTCGCGTACGGGCAGCCAAAGACGCGTGCGTCCGAGACCGTTCATCGCGAGCAGAATCGCGGCCAGTGCCAAACCGCCGGCGATCACCGGATCGCCGTGGATGACGTTCGAGACCGCGTAGGCGATGAGCAGCGCCCATGCGCCCCAGGACTGCAGCGCGCTTTGCCGAATCACGGCACGGAGTCCAACCATTCGAACAGTCGGTTGCAGAAGCGGATTTTTTGTTCCTTGCCCGCGACCACGTGCGCGAGGTCGTTCCAGGTTTCGCCGATGGCGCCCGGGATCGATTTTTCGATCGGGACGGTGGTGCGCGGACTCGTCACGACGTCGAGCGCGGCGTGCAACACGAAGCTCGGGCAGCGCACGGCGTGCAGGCGGCTGCGCGATTCGAAGTTCACGCAGGCGTCGATCAGGCGCGAGTGCGCCGGATAGCGGCCATTGAGTTCTTTCCAGCCGCCGGTCGGACCGAGCAATTTGGCGTGATGTTCGTTGTAGTACTCGGGCGTGAACGACAACAGCGTCACCGCTTTCTGGAAGGCATAGAAATCGTAGTCGCGATGCAGCCAGCGGAACATCTCGAGTTGGTCGC
This sequence comes from Steroidobacteraceae bacterium, assembly GCA_017853555.1. Lineage (GTDB taxonomy): Bacteria > Pseudomonadota > Gammaproteobacteria > Steroidobacterales > Steroidobacteraceae > UBA964. The sequence goes on along the minus strand of JAFMJH010000009.1, from coordinate 76,500 downwards.
GCAGGAAGGTGTCGACTTCGCACCAGGCGCCCGTGTTGAGCATGCTGCGCGCGAGATCGGGACGTCGGATCGCGATTTCCTGGCACACGCAAGCGCCCATGCCGACGAGGCCGATCAGATGCACGTTGCGCAGACCGAGGTGATCGAGCAAGCCGATTGCATCGTCCGCATGCAAGGCCATGGTCGAGGGCACTTGCGGGTCGTCGGTCGAATCACCGATGCCGCGATAGTCGAAGATCACCACTTGATAGCGGTCGGTGAGGCCGCGCGCCAGATGGTGATGATTGTCGTGGCAGAACGTTCCCCAGCCGCCCATGCACAGCACGGGCTCTCCCTGGCCGAGGACTTCGTAATACATGTCGTGATTGTTGATGCGTGCGATGGGCATGGTCGTGGTCGTCCGAGATCAAAGAAATTTGGTGACGCCCAGGAAGGCGATCAGGATCAATAACGCGTACAGGCCGAGCACGTAGCGGATCGCGCCGTCGATGGCGCCGCCGATCGTGCTTTCCAACTCGGGGGAACTGCCTTCGGTGGCGAGCCGCGCGAAGGCGGGTCCCACGGGTCGGAACGCGAAGTCGATGCCGATGCCCATGGCGAAGATGCCGGCGAACAGCAGGATCTTTGCACCGAACCAGCCGCCGGGCAGAGCGCCCATGCCGAGCAAGGCCGAAATGCCGAGTGCGCCGAGCACGATCATGAGCACCGCCTGCAAGCAAAGGTGCAAAGTGCCGAGGCGCGCCCCCGTCGCCGTGCCCTCGTGCTTGCCGAGCATCGCGAGCAGCGCGAGCCAGCCGAGGCAGACGGCCCAGGCGAGCACGAACGCCCACTCCGGGACGACCGCAAAACCGCCCGAGGCGGTCACGTGCAAACCCACGGGGAACATGAGCGTGAAACAGATGCGCGGCACGAGGTCGATGACCATGGCCATGCGCAAGGCGAAGGCACGCTCGGCGAACGACAACTCGGGTCGCTTCGCCGCGCGGGCGAGCAACAGCACGCCGAGATCGGCGCCCAACCAATAGACCAGCAACAGGATGTGCAGGAATATCCAGATCGAGTGACTCATGGGTGGATTCTAGAGAATGTCGGCCGGGATTGCCCGCGTACGAGCTGCCGCGGCACGTTAAAGTGGGCGCTCTTCGTTGCGCTGCGAGGTGACCGGTGTTCGATCTGCAAGTCTTCGATCTGCAAGCCTATGTGGCGATCAAGTTGCTGCACCTGCTGTTGTTCGTCTACTGGCTCGGCGGCGACATCGGCGTGTTCTACTCGGCGAGCGTCGTGCGCGATCGAAACCTGTCGGTCGAAGGGCGGCGCGTCGCCTTGCAGATACTCGGCTGGATCGACCAGATCCCGCGCTATTGCCTCGTGCTCACCCTGCCGGTGGGGTACGCGCTCGCGCGGCAACTCGGCGTGACGGCGATACCCGATGGCATGCTGCTGGGTCTTTGGTGCTTCGCGGCGCTGTGGTTGTGGGCCGTCTGGTTCGTGCACCATCGTCAGGGCACGCCGCTCGCCGAGCGGGTACGCAAGATCGATCTGTACTGGCGCATCGTCCTGGCCACGGGCTTGTGCTGGGACGCGTTGCAGGGCTTGCGCGGCACCGGTCATATTTTTGCCGACTGGTTGGCGATCAAGTTTCTGCTCTTCGCGGGCATGATTTTCTGCGGTGTGGCGATTCGACTGCGCGGCCGCGACTTGGGGCCTGCACTGCGGCGCCTGTTCGCCGAGGGTTCCAACGACGCGACCGAGGCGGCGGTGCGTGCGTCGTTCGCCAAAACCCGGCCATTCGTGCTCGCGATCTGGGTGTTGCTCGTTTGCGCCGCGTATACCGGCGTCGCCAAGCCCACGTTCGGAGTTGCGCCATGATGCCGCAACCGGCGGTCGCGCCGCTGCCGCGCGAGACCCTGGAATCGCCGCTGCGCGAGGCGAGCGAGCGCGCACTGGCGACGCGCGGTGACGACACCTTCTTGCGCGTCATGGCGCACGCACCCGAACTTCTGCAATGGTACGGCGACTTCTACCAGAAGGTGTTCTACGGCGGACGCGTCGCGGTGCGCTACAAAGAATTGCTGCGTCTGCGACTCTCCACCGTGCACGGCTGCGCGTTCTGCAACAAGGGCAACCGGCTTGATGCACTCGCCGCCGGCTTGACCGAAACCCAGCTGAAAAGCATCGCGGACGAGTCGGCCGCGTGCTGGAGTCCCGCCGAGAGTGCGGTGTTGCACCTGGCCGCGAACATGGCGCTCACCAACCCCGACGGACATCTGGATGCCGCGTTGCACGCGCGCCTGCAGGCGTATTTCGATGCGCCGCAAATCGTCGAGCTCGGCATGACGATGGCGGTGCTGACCGGGATGGCCAAATTTTTGTTCGTCTACGACTTGGTCGAGCGCGAACCGTATTGCGAATTCGGCGCTCCGGGCTGAAGCCCGGCGCGGCCCGACGTCAACTCGGCACTTTCATGCCGCGCTGCACCGCCGGGCGTTGACCGACGAGGCTCGCCCAGCGCGCGATGTGCGGATGTCGATCGAGGTTGCCCGGATAGCGACGCACCGACACGACGGCGAGCGGGTAGGTGATGATGTCGGCGATGGTGTATTCGTCACCGGCGAGATATTCGCTCTGCGCGAGTTGGCGCTCGACGGTCGCGAGCATGCGCTCGCAGAGTTTGTCGTAGAACTGGATCGCCCACGGCAACTTCTCCGGTGCGACCACGTTGAAGGTGAATTGGCCGCTGTACGCGGGGCCGATGTCGCTGGCGACGATCGCGAGCCACTCGAACACGCGCGTGCGACCGCGCAAATCCTGCGGCAGGAACTTGCCCGACTTTTCGGCCAGATAGGTCAACACCGGCGCCGTGCCGTAGACGCCGAGGCTGCGGCCTTCGGGTCCGTCGTGATCCACGATCGCGGGAATGCGCCCGACCGGGTTCACGGCCAGAAACTCGGGCTTGAGATTTTCGAATTGCGCGAGGGCGTAGTCGACGACGCGGTACGCGTAGCCGATTTCCTCGAGCATGATGGAGACTTTGTACCCGTTGGCCGTGGCGGCGGTGTGCAGATCGATCATGGACGCATGATAGCCGCTGGCGGTGGCGGATCAGCGCGCATCGCGCACGCCCATCCATCGTGCGGGGCGCAGCGCCGTGCGATTGTCGTCGCGCCAGCCGACGACGCGCGTGGCGACGAGTCGACGGCTGACCATGTGATAGAGCGGAATCACGGCTTGTTCGCGCGCGAGCACGTCTTCGGCAACGCCGAGCGTCCGCAGTCGTGTCGTCGCGTCGGCTGCGAGCGTCGCCTTATCGAGGGCGGATTCGAAATCGCGACTGTCGTACGCACTGGCATTGGCGGGGCTGCCGGCGCGCAGATAACTGAAATACCCCATCGGATCTTCATAGGGCGAGAACCAGGCCGCGCGCACGATCTCGAATTCGCCGTTGCGCGTGGCGACCTCGACAACCTGGCGCTCGGCGTTGCGCAAACGGGTTTTGACGCCGACCACTTGCCACATCGCCGCAGCCGCGACCGCGACTTTTTTGTGCTCCTCGCTGGTGTGATAGAGCAGTTCCACTTCGAGCGGATGTGCGGGCCCGTAGCCGGCTTCCGCGAGCAAACGCTTCGCCTCGGCGAGGTCGCTGGTGCGCGTCGCGTTGCCGCTCGTCGCCTTGCGGCCCAGCAATGCGGGCGGTACCAGCGTACGCGCGGGCAGATCCCCCGACTGCACGATCTTGTCCGTGAGTACGCCGCGATCGATCGCCAGTGACAAGGCCTTGCGTACGCGCGGATCGCGGAATTTCGGATTGCGATGGTTGAACAGGTAGACCGTCACGCCGAGCGACGGCGCGATGCGCAGCTCGCGCGGCATGTTGCTGCGCAACCAGCCGAGCTTCTCGGGCGAGAAGTTGGTGATCGCATCGAGATCGCCCGCCTGAAAGAGCCGCAGCGCCGTATTCAAATCGGCGATGGGACGGTATTCGACCGCATCGAGCGCCACGTTCGCCGCATCGTGAAACTGCGGGTTGCGACGCGCGCGCACGAACTGTCCCGGTCGCCAGTCTTCGAGCACGAACGGCCCGTTCGACACCATCACGCCGGGCCGTGTCCATTGTCGTCCATGCGCTTCGATCACGTGTCTCGGCATCGGTGCAAAAATCGGAAACGCCGCAATCGTGGGAAAGTAGGGCGCAGGGGATGCGAGTTGCACCTCGAAGATTTCGGGCGAGGGTGCCGCGACTCCCAAAGATTCCACCGGCATTTCGCCGCGCAGCACGGCGCGACCGTTGACGAACAGGTCGACCCACGACGACAAGCCCGTCGCCGCGGTCGCAGGGTCGGCGACGCGTCGGAAAGAGTACAAAAAATCGGCCGAGCTGATGGGTTTGCCGTCGGACCACTTGAGACCGCGCCGCAAATAAAAGCGGTAGGTGAGCCCGTCTTTCGACACCGTGTATCGTTCCGCAGCACCGGCGACGGGCTTGCCGCGCGCATCGAGCGTCAGCAACGCCTCGAACAAATCGTTGTCGACGACCAGCGACGGTGCCGCGACCGCCACTTGCGGATCGAGAGAGTCGGGTTCACCGGGATGCCCGGTGCGCAGCGTGCCGCCGGCGAGCGCGAGGCAGGGCAGCAGCGCTGCGATGCTCGCGATCGCGCGGCCGAGGCGCGCGCGTTTCACTCTTGTTGCGCGAGGCGACCCGCGCCCTCGGCATCCGCACGCGAGGGCGCGACCAGGACACCGTCGCGCGTCATGTCGGCGATGACCTCGGCTTCGACGGCGCGATTGTCGGCCACGCCCGTGCCCGGTTGCGCGAGCCAGTGGTTGGCGGGCCAGGCGCGTGCCTGCGCATACATGGGCGCGTGAATCTGCGGCGAGAGTTCGGCCAAAAAATTCAAGCTGGCGCGGGCGCGGCGACGACGCAGCGCTTCGATGTCGATCTGCGCGGTGATCATGGTCTCGCCGGCCGACTCGGCCATGTTCAACACTTGCCCTTCGAAATCGATGACCTGCGAGTGGCCATGCGACAGGTCCGACGGACCTTCGCCGTCGATGGTGGGGCCGCAGTTGGACATCGCGAGGTAGGCGAGATTTTCATAGGCGCGTACGCGTCGCGCGAGTTCCCAGCCGCCGTTCGGCAAGTGGTAGCTGCTGCGTCCCTCGCTCGAGATGTGCAGGAAGACTTCGGCACCGTTCAACGCGAGGCAGCGCGTCACTTCCGGGAAGTTCACGTCGTAACAGACGAGACAGCCGAGATTGCCGAAGGGTGTGCGCAACACCGGAAACAGCGACTGCGGACCGCCATAGCGGCGGACGTAATCGTCATAGACGTCTCCCGGCCGCGTCTTGCCGGTCATCGCATACAACTTGCGGTACGTCAGGCGGATTTCGCCCTGCGGGTCGATGATGACCGCGGTATTCCAGAAGCGACCCGGGTACGCATCGAGCACTTCGTAAATCATGCCGGCGACGTAGCACCCGGCGCTGCGCGCCGCCTTGCCGAGTTCCGCCAGTTCGGGGCCGTCGATTTTCAGCGAGGCGTCGATCCAGTCGGCGTTGCTGCGACCGGGCTGGAAGCCGTGCAGGAAAAACTCCGGGAAGACGACGACTTTGCTGCGTGCATATTTGGCGGCGACGCGCACGTGCTCGCAGGCCCTGTCGAGATTTTCGCGCAGGGCGTCGCGACGCAGCGGCGAGTCGCCTTTGAACACCGGCTTGACCGCCGGCTGCATCACGGTGATGTTCCAAGGTTCAATCATGTTGCGACCCCCGTGTCGTATGATGGCCCGAGACTACCATTGCGGAGCGTCGGTCATGGCCAAGGCAAAATCCAAGTCCAAAACGAAATCCGGAGCACGCAAGTCGGTTGCGCCGCTGGTGACGCCTTTGAAGCGCACGGCGATCATCGTGCGCGACATGAAAAAATCGCTGGCGTTCTACCGCGATGTGCTCGGTTTCGGCGTGTGGGTGCAGGGCAAGCTCGGGCGCGAGGCGCCGGCGATCTCCAAGTTGCTCGGTCTGCCGCCCGCGACGGTACGCTGGGTGATCTTGCAGTCCGAACAGGTCGATTGGGGCATGGTGGGTTTGTTCGAAGTGAGTGAGCCCGCGCCGGCGGTCGATCGGCACCGCTCGCTCGCGCGTGCAAACCGCGGCGAAGCCTGTCTCGTCTTCCATACGCCCGACGTCGAGCGCATTCATCGCGGCGCACGGCGTCTCGGCTTGCGAATTCTTTGCCCGCCGACGCGGCTCGAAATTCCGGATCATGGCGTCGTCACCAGCGAGATGACGCTGCGCGATCCGAACGACGTGCTCGTGAACTTCATCGAGACCATCGAGCACGGCATTCTCGCTCCATCGAACCGGTTTCCCGGTCTGGCGCCGATCAGGAAGCGCCGAAGCGGTGCATCTTCACGCCGTCGATCGGAATGATGGTCGACTTGAGTTCGGTGAAGAATTCGAGGCTCGCCTGCGGGCCGTCGCGGCCGATGCCCGACTCTTTGTAGCCGCCGAACGGTGCGCGCAACTCGCGCATCATGGGCGTGTTGATCCACACGGTTCCCGCACGGATATCGCGCGAGCAGCGCATCGCGGTCTTGAGATCCTGCGACCAGACGTAGTTCACGAGCCCGAAGTTCGACGCGTTCGCGATCGAGATCGCTTCGTCCAGCGTGTCGAATTCGAGGAAGGTCGCGAACGGTCCGAAGATTTCTTCGCGGCAGACGCGTGCATCGTTGTCCGGTGCGAGCACCGCAGTCGGTTCCATGAACCAGCCTTTGGGGTGCGCGGGCGAGCGTCGCCCGCCGGTGAGCAGCTTCGCGCCGTCGCTGCGCGCGACGTCGGCGAACGACAGTACGCGCTGCATGTGCTGTTCGAAGGCGAGCGGACCGAGCTCGGTGTCCGCGCGCAGCGGATCACCGATCCTGATCTTGCGTGCGCGCTCGACGAACGCTTCGATGAAGCGTTTCGCGATGCCGCGCTGCACGAGGATGCGCGAACCGGCCAGGCATTGCTGACCGTTGTTGCGGTAGATCGCATCGAGCGCTCCGTCGAGCGCATCGTCGAAGTTGGCCGACTCGAACACGATGTTGGCGGACTTGCCGCCCAGTTCGAGCGCGACGGGTTTCAGGTTGCGCCCGGCTGCCGCGGCGATCGCGCGCCCCGTGACCGTGCCGCCGGTGAAGCCGACCATGTCGATGCCCGGATGCGACACGAGCGCGTTGCCGGTGACGGCGCCGCGGCCATTGACGAGATTCACCACGCCGGGCGGCAAGCCCGCTTCGTGGAATATTTCCACCATGCGCAGCATCGACAGCGGCGTGTATTCGGAGGGCTTCAGCACGCAGGTGTTGCCGAACGGAATGCAGGTCGCCACGCGCATCGAGGCGAGCGCGAGCGGCGCATTCCACGGCGCGATGCAGCCGGCGACGCCTTTGGGCTCGCGCGTCACGTAGGTGAGGAAGCCCGCCGTTTGCGTGTACGTCTCGCCGTGCACGTTGCTCGCGACTTCGGCAAAGAATTCGAAGTTGCGCGCCATGCGCGCGACGTGCCCGCGCACGCTTTGCAGCGGCAGGCCCGTGTTCAGGCACTCGAGGTAGGCGAGTTCCTCGGCGTGTTTGCGCAGATGGTCGCGGATCGAATAGAGGATGTCCTTGCGATCGTTGATGTCCATGCGCGGCCACGGGCCCGCATCGAAGGCGTGGCGCGCCGAGCGCACCGCCGCATCGACTTCATCGGCGTCGGCTTCCCGCAACACCGTCAAAGATTCTTCGGTGGCCGGATTGAGGATCGCGATGTCCTCGCCTTGGCTGCGCGGCGCGACGGCTTTGCCGTCGATGATGCTGCCGACGCGCGGCGTGACGGGAAAGCTGCGGGTGATGGCAAGTTCGGTCAAGGTTTTCTCCAGCCGCAGGCGACGAACCAGGGCAATGATCCAGTGGTCGCTTCGAGACTGCCTACGTGCACGCAGTCGGACTCGAAACCGGCGGCGAGCAATTCCGGTTGAAGATCGCCGTTGGCGTAGACCTCCCAGAAGGGCTCGTTGTTGTGCAGGGTATCCCAGGACATGTCGAATTTGCGAAATTCCGACAGGCCTTTGAAGCGCAGCGGCACGTCCTGATGCACGCACAGTCCGCCCGGGCGCAACAGACGTCGGCTTTCGCGCAGCATGCCGCGGCGCGTGACGCCCGAGATCTCGTGCATCATGTTGTGCGAGACGATCAGGTCGAACGATGCATCCTCGAACTTCGTCTGCGCGCAGTCCATTTGGTGGAAGTGCACGGCGGCACCGAGCGACTCGGCGCGCGCATGCGCATAGCGCAGCATGCCGCTGCCGACGTCGATGGCGTGCACTTCGGCATCCGGAAACGCGAGTGCGTAGGGCACGCTGGCCGAACCGGCTGAACACCCCATGTCGAGGATGCGCTTCGGTTTGAGGTCGGGAAACTTTTGCGCGATGAAGCGCTGCACGTGCGCGGCTTTGCTGTCGTTGCGACCGAGGCCTTGGCCGAATGCGTACAGGTTGCCGCCGCATTCATAGAGCGCGCCGGCGGAGCAGTCGCCGCCGCCCAAGTCCATGGCATAGCCGCCGGTTTGCAAGTGGATGTCCACGGCCGTGACGCCCCGCGGCGGCACGAAGTCCGGATCGAGGTGCAAGCTGCCGCGCCGGGTCGGCGCCGAACTCAGGCGTCGCGCGGTCGCCGCGAGCCGCTCGCGCTCGCGAAATACGGAATCGCCGACCGCCACCCACATCTGTTCCTGCGCCGCCCGGGTGAGGGTGGACCAGGCCCGGTAGGCAGGATCGGCCTGCATCGATGCGCGGATTTCCTCGCGGGTCCCCGGCACGTGGCCGTGGCTTGCTTGGTAGCGCGGTGCGACCACCGCGTCGAACAGCTTGCCTTGGGTGCTGCGCAGTTCGCGGTTCAGGGTCTGCTTGAAGGCGACGATGAACTGCTGGCGAGCGGTCTCGTCGGCCGTGGGGACGGGAAGCATCTCGTGTTGCACGCTGCGGACCATGCTCCACCTCTCTGGCGTATTCGGACGGTTGAAAAGCCCGGCTGGGGCGTCATTGTGCCCGGAGTTGAGTCCGGGCTACTCATCATGCGAATATAACCATTGGAATTCCGGGCGCGCAACAGCGCATGGCAGAGCGGACGGCATGAGCGACCTGCATCGATTTCTCGCCGAACAGGCGACCGCCGTCTGGGATATCGACGCGCCGGTCGATCCGCGTCACGAGTTGACGGCGTTGCAGCACGAACTCGATCGCGCCGGTCGGCATCCGATCTTGCTCGCGCGTCAGATCCGCAACTTGCGGGGCGAACCCTCCGGCATCCCGGTCGTCACCAATCTCACGGCCAGTCGAACGCTCACCGCACGTGCGCTCGGCATCCCCGATCATCGCGACACGGCGCGTTGGTTTGCCACGCGCTCGCGCGCGAGCATCGCCCCGGAGGTGATCGCGCACGACGATGCGCCGGTGCAGCAGATCGTCTGGCGCGGCGCCGAGGCGAGTCTGCATCGCTTGCCCGTGCTCACGCAGCACAGCGGCGAGCCCGGGCCGTATCTCACCGCGGCGCACGCGACGACCTTCGATCCCGACAGCGGCGTCGACAACACCGCGATCCAGCGTTGCTGGGTGCAGAGCGCGCAGCGCATGACGTGGTTTCCGTATCCGACCACGCACAACATGCGCAACCTGCGAAAGTTTTGGGATCGCGGCGAGCCGTGTCCCGTCGCATTCTGGATCGGTCATCATCCTGCGGTGCTGCTCGGCACGCAGGCAAAACTGCGCTATCCCGAAAGTCATTGGGGTGCAGCCGGCGGTGTACTCGGCGCGCCGCTGCGCGTGGTGCCGTCGCTCACCCACGGCGAGAAGATCATGGTGCCCGCCGATGCCGAAATCGTGATCGAAGGCTTTGCGCCGCCGGGGGTGTATTCGGCCGACGGTCCGTTCGGGGAATACACCGGATACCTCGGTGCGCAGGTGCAATCACCGGTGTTCGACGTGACCTGCATCACGATGCGTCGTGACGCGATCTATCACGACTACGGTTCCGGACTCACCGACATGCTGGTGCCGGACAACATGGCGATGGAAGGCAAGGTCTATGAAATCGTCAAAGCCGTGGCGCCGTCGCTGGTGAACGTACACGTGCCGACCGAAGGGCGACGCTTCCACGCCTATCTGCAATTGCGCAATCCGGGCCGCGGTGAAGCGCGCGATGCGCTGACGGCGGCGCTGGCCTACCGTCGCCTCAAGACCGTGATCGCCGTCGACGAAGACGTCGACATCTTCTCGCCCGAGGCGATGTTGTGGGCGGTGGCCACCCGCGTGCAGTGGTCGCGCGATTCGATCGTGATCGATGGCCTGTCCGGCTCGGGGCTCGACCCCTCGATCCCCGAGGGCGCCTCGACCGCGTCCAAAATGGGCATCGATGCGACTTTGCCGCCGCCGCCGCGCCCCGGCGCACCCCGTGCGGTGCCGCCGGTCGCCACCGTGCCCGAGGCCGCGATGCGCCGCGCGCAAGCGCTGTTGCAGACGGCCGGCGACACCGATTGGCCGGCGGAGTGAGCGCCATGCGAATCGTGAAAGACAACGTCGGAGCGAGCTGGGAGAAGCGGGGCAATACGGCCTGGCTCGAATGCCCCGCGTGTCGCAATTGGTTTCCGGTCGGGCCGGTGATGTTGCGAGCGGAGGCGCCTGCGGCGCATTGTCCGCAGTGTCACCACGAATTCAATACCGCGGCTCGGGAGCCGCGATCAGGAGGCGAGTGATGGGTGAGAAAAAAATGATGGGTCGTGACGAATTCTTTGCTGCGCTCGAGGCGGCCCGTCAACCCAAGCACGGTGGTGGTCACGCGTTCAGTCGCGCATGGGCCGCGGGCGAGTTGTCGCGCGCGCAGCTTGGCGAGTGGGCGATCCAGCACTTTTATTACATCGATCCGATTCCGCAGCAGTTCGCGGCCTTGTATGCGCGCCTGCCGGATCTCGATGCGCGCCAGCATCTGCTCGAGAATCTGCTCGGCGAAGAAATGCCGGCGTGCCCGGAAAAGCGCCACCCGGATTTGCTGCGCAAGTTCGCGCGCGCCTGCGGCGTGTCGGACGAACGAATCCTCGCCGCCGAGCAGCGCGGCGACGTGTTGCCGACCACGCGTGCCATGCGTGCATGGATATGGGAGCTCGCGAGCATTCGTCATCTGAGCGAATCCTGCGCGGGCATCATGGTGGCGCTCGAAGGCCAACTCCCCACCCTGTATCCGAAGTACGTCGAAGCGATGCGCAAGATGGGCTTCTCGGACGACGACATGGAGTTCTTCCACGTCCACATCGAAGGTGACACCGAGCATGCGCACGTCGGTCTCGAACTGACCGAACGGTATGCCACGACGCCTGAAATCCAGACGCGCGCCATCGCCGCGGTGCGTGCGTCGGCTGAAATGCGCTACTCGATGCTCGACGGCATCCACGCGCGCTTGCTGTCGAAGCAGGCTGCATGACCGCATCGGGCGCTGCGTCCCCGGTGGTACTCGTCACGGGTGCCGCCGGGGGTCTCGGACGCGCCGTGGTCGCGCGCTTGCGCGAGCGCGCGATGCGCGTCTGGGCGACGGATCTGACGCTCGCCGAGATTCCCTGTGGTGCGCCGATGGGCGTGTCGAGTCTCGACGTCACCGACGCGGCGGCGATCAAAGATTGCGTCGCGCGCATCGTCCGCGAATGGGGTCGCATCGATCACGTCGTGCATCTGGCCGGTCGCGCCGGTCAAGGTCCGCTCGATCGCGTCGCGCTCGAAGAGTGGGACGCCTTGCTCGCGGTGAATCTCACCTCGGCGTTTTTGATCGCGCAAGCGACGCATGCGGCGCTCGCCTCGACGCGTGGCTCGTTGGTCCTGACGTCATCCACCAACGGTCTGAACGGCGGCAGTGCGCTCTCGGGCCCGGCGTACGCCGTGGCGAAGGCGGGCATCATCAACCTGGTGCGTTATCTCGCCAAAGAATGGGCGCCAGAGGGCATCCGGGTGAATTGCATCGCGCCTGGACCCATCGCGACGCCCATGGTCACGCAGCGCTTCGACGCCGACACCTTGCGCAGGCTCGAGCAAAGCGTGCCGCTCGCGCGCGAGGGCAGCCGAATCGGCGATCCGCGCCATTTCGCGCATGCCGTCGATTATCTGACGAGCGCCGACGCCGCTTTCGTGACCGGCACGGTGATGAATCTCTCCGGCGGCTTGTCGCTCGACTGATCTGGAGCACTCGCCATGACGCGCAAGACCAAAACCTCCAAGAAATCGGCGTCACCGGGGGTGCGAGGCATCGCCTCGCCGCGTTATCACCAGGTCTACGTCACGCTGCGTACTTGGGTGCGCGACGGCACCTATCGACCGGGAGACCAGATTCCGACCGAACCGCAACTGTGTCGCATGTTCGACGTTTCGCGCATCACCGTGCGCAAAGCGATCGAGGACCTGGCGCGCGAGGGATGGCTGGTGCGTCAGCAGGGCAAAGGCACGTTCGTGCACATGTCGCGTGCGCGCAGTCCCGCATCGCTCGACATCAACGAAGTGCGCGGTCAGGTGGCCAATCTCGCCGCGGCCACCGAAGTGCGTGATCTGACCGTCACCGAAGTGGAGCCGGATGAGGAAACCTGCGTCTCGCTCGATCTGCAGCCGGGTCAGTTGGTGCAGCGCGCGGCGCACGTGCGTTTGCTGCGCGGCACGCCGCTCGGCCTCATCACGACCTACGTGCCGCTCGACATCGCGGCCCGCGTGAACCAGACCGAGATGGCACGACGTCCCTTGTTCGAGTTGCTCGGTACCGCGGGCATCGAAGTCGCGCGTGCCGATCAGTCGATCGGCGCAACGCTCGCGGGCGTCGAAGCGGCACGTGCGCTCGGCGTCGATGTGGGCGCGCCGTTGCTGCGCCTGACGCGCGTGGTCTTCGACGTGATGAACCGTCCGGTCGAACGCGTGATCGCGCTGTATCGCGCGGACGCTTACCAGTATCACATGCAACTGCGTTTGCCGGCCGGAGGTGGACGATGAGATCGCAGCTCGTACGGCTTGCCGCGTACTGCGTCGCGGCGTTGTTTTCGTGCGTGGCGTTTTCTGCCGACGTTCCGGGTGCGCGCGAGCTGCGCGATTGCGACGTTTGCCCGGCGATGGTCGTCGTGCCCGCCGGCAGCTTCACGATGGGTACGGTGGCCGATGGGGAGGAGGGTCGTCCCGAATCGCCCGTGCACATCGTGCGTTTGCGAAAACCCTTCGCGCTCGGCAAATACGAAGTCACCAACGCCGAGTTTCGCGCCTTCGTTGAAGCCACCGGCTATCGCGTCGCGCCGGGTTGTCGAATTCAAGACAAAGTCGTGGGGCCGCGCGGACGCATCGAATGGCGCGACGATCCGGCAGCCGATTGGCAGTCGCCAGGTTTTCTCGAGCCGCTGCAGAACGATCGACCGGTCGTTTGCGTCGGGCGAGTCGATGCGCTCGCGTATGTCGCCTGGCTTGCGCAACGCACGGGACAACGGTATCGACTGCCGAGCGAGTCGGAATGGGAATACGCCGCGCGCGCAGGCGGTGCAGGTTCATATCCGTGGGGCAGCAATCCCGACGTCGGCTGTCGCCACGCGAACATGTACGATCGATCGGGTCACGCACGACTCGAGTTCGGCTGGAGCTTTGCCGATTGCGATGATTCGCAGGTTGAACTCGCGCCGGTCGGGCGCTACGCGCCGAACGCATTCGGTTTGCACGACATGATCGGCAACGTCTGGGAGTGGAATGCGGATTGTTATCGGCAGACGTACGACGGGGCGCCCGCCGATGGGTCGCCGGTCACCGTGCCCGGTTGCACGCTGTGGTCGGTGCGTGGCGGCGCCTGGATGACCCGGCCGAGCCGCAACCGTTTGACCTTTCGCGGTCGCGATCCCAACGACGCACGCTACAGCTACTTCGGCATTCGCGTCGCCCGCGATCTGCGGCCGTAGTGCAGACACCGGGCGCGCAGCGCGACGGGCGCGAACGACGCTGCGGCATAATCGCTGTTTCGGAATCTTCCTTCTCTCTCAGGTGAACCATGACCGAGTCCGCTAAAAAATACGATCTGCTCATCAAGAACGTTCGCGTCGTGCGTCCGCGCAAGACGAGCGTCGAGAAGATGGACATCGCCGTGGTGGGCGGCAAGGTCAAGAAAGTCGCCAAGGGAATTCCGGCCGGTGAGGCGCGCGAGGTCGTCGACGGCAAGAATCGTCTTGCGTTCCCCGGTCTCGTCGATCCGCATATGCACTGCGGCATTTACGGCCCGCTCGATCAGGACGCGCGCAGCGAGAGCCTCGCGGCAGCGCAAGGCGGCGTGACCTCGAGCCTCAACTACATGCGCACCGGCGGCTATTACATGGAGCGCGGCGGCCCGTACGCCGAGGTCTATCCGGAAATCCTGAAGTTGTCCAAAGACAATTTCTGGGTCGACTACGCCTATCACCTCGCGCCGCTCGATCGCACGCATATCGGCGAGATCGACATGCTGATCAACAAGTTCGGCGTCACCTCGTTCAAGATTTTCATGTTCTACGGCGGTTACGGTTTGCACGGTGCGTCGAACACGCAGCGCGAGTTCCTGATGATCGGCGAGAACGAGAAGTACGACATCGCACACTTCGAGTTCGTGATGCGCGGCATCCATCGCGCCATGCTGCGCAACCCGAAGATCAAGGATTCCATTTCGCTCAGCCTGCACTGCGAGCTGGCGGAGATTCTGGCCGCGTACACCAAGATGGTGGAGGGCGGTGCGAAGGTCACCGACCTCGACACCTATCTGACGGGCGAGACCCATGATCCCGAGTGCATCGACTGCAAACCTTTGAGTGGCCTGCGTGCCTACAGTGCCGCGCGTCCGCCGCACTCCGAAGGGCTCGCGATCGCGATCGCGTCCTACCTCGCCAACGAAACCAACTGCGCCAACATCAACCTGCTGCACCTGACGTCGCAAAAAGCGGTCGAGTCGGCGCTCAAGATGGCGAAGATCTTCCCGCACGTGAACTTCCGTCGCGAGGTCACGATCGGCCACCTGTGCCTCGATTACGATTCGAAGATCGGCAACCTCGCGAAGGTCAATCCGCCGATTCGTTCGCGCAAGGACGTCGAATTTCTTTGGGATTCGCTGCTCGACGGCAAGCTCGACTGGGTGTGCTCGGACCACGCCTGCTGCCGCGCCGAGATGAAGCTCGGCAAGAAAGACAAAAAGAACATCTTCATGGCGAAGTCCGGTTTCGGCGGCACGGAGTTCATGCTCTCGGCGCTCATCACCGAAGGCAAGCCGCGCGGTCTGTCGTACAACAAGATGGCCGAATTGACCTCCTGGACTGCGGCGCGCCGTTTCGGTCTGCAAGGCAAGGGCGACATCGCGCCGGGGTTCGATGCCGACATCGTGCTGGTCGATCCGAACAAGAGCTTCGTGGCCGGTGACAAGACCTCCGAGTCCGACCAGGGCTACTCGGTGTTCGAGGGGATGGAGATGTCGGCCACGGTGACCAGCACGTTCCTGCGCGGACGGCTGATCTACGACAACGGCAAGGCGATCGGCAAGCCGCAGGGCCAATACCTGCACCGCCCGTACGCCTGAGGCTGCGCTATCATCCACGGCCTCCCCATCACATCACTTCGAGGGATTGAACATGACGATCAAAGCAGGCGACAAGATGCCGACCGGCGCCTTCAAGACGAAGACGGCGGACGGTCCGAAGGAAATCACCAGCGACGCGTTGTTCGCCGGCAAGACGGTGGTGTTGTTCTCCGTCCCCGGTGCCTTCACGCCGACCTGCGATGCGCGTCATCTGCCGGGTTTCGTGCAGCATGCCGACGCCTTCAAGGCCAAGGGCGTCGATACGCTCGCCTGCATGGCCGTGAATGACATGTTCGTCATGGGCGCCTGGGGCGCTCACAGCAATGTCGGTGACAAAGTGCTGATGCTCGCTGACGGCAATGGTGAGTACACCCGTGCGCTCGGTCTCGAGCTCGATGCGCGCGGCTTCGGCATGGGTATGCGCGGGCAGCGATTCGCCATCGTCGTCAAAGACGGCGTCGCGACGCACGTCAATATCGAGACGGGCGGCGAATTCCGCGTCTCGGCCGCCGAATACGTACTCGCGCAACTCTGATCACGCCCGTGACTGACAAAAACCAGCGCATCACGTTTGCGCGCGTACCGCGGGGGCTGCCGGTCCCCGAGGATTTCGGTCACGACGAGACGGCGATCCCGAGCCCGGGACCGGGCCAGTTCTTGTCGCGCACGATCTGGTTGTCGCTCGATCCGTATTACCGGAACGTGATGAAGAACAGCCAGATCTACGCCGACCGCTTGCAGCCGGGTGACGTGATGGTGGGCGAGACGGTCGCGCAGATCGTCGAATCCAAGAACGAGCACTTCCGCGTCGGCGATTACGTCGCCGTGCGCAACGGCTGGCAGCAATACGCGCTCTCCGACGGCAAGGGCGTACGCAAACTCGATGCCTCGCTCGCGCCGATCTCGACGGCGCTCGGCGTGCTCGGCATGCCGGGGCTCACCGGCTACGCGGGAACCGTGTATCTCGGTCAACCGTTGCCGGGCCAGACCTTCGTGGTCTCCGCATGCACGGGTCCGGTCGGCAGCACGGCGGGGCAAGTCGCGCGCCACATGGGCGCGCGCGTCGTCGGCATCGCCGGCTCGGACGAGAAGTGCGCGTACGCCGTCAAAGAATTGGGCTTCGACGACTGCGTCAACTATCGCGAGGGCGACCTTGCCGAGAAATTGCGCAAGGCCTGTCCGCGCGGGATCGATGTCTACTTCGACAACGTCGGCGGCGACACGCTCGCGGCGGTGTTGCGCAACCTGGCCATGAACGCGCGCATCGTGCTGTGCGGCATGATCGAGGCCTACAGCATGGACAAGCCGCCGCCGGGGCCGAGTCTCGGACCGGTCGTCGGCGCACGCGCCACCATGAAGGGCCTCGTCGTGTACGACCACATGGATCGCATGGACGAGATGACGCGCGTCATCGGCGGCTGGATGAAAAAGGGCAGTTTCCACTACCGCGAGGACATCACGCCGACGCTCGCGCAGGCGCCCGAAGCTTTTTGCGTGCTGATGCGCGGCAAGAACTTCGGCAAGTCGCTGGTGCGCGTAGGCCCGGAAAAGCTCTGAAGGCGATCGGCCGGTGTCTGCCATACGCACACCGGTTCTGATCGTCGGCGGCGGGCCGGTCGGGCTCACGCTCGGCATCGACCTCGCGCATCGCGGCCAGCGGGCGCTGATCGTCGAAGAGCGCGTCGATCCGCCGTCTCATCCGAAAGCGACCTTGCTCGGTGCGCGCTCGATGGAGCTCTTTCGGCGCTGGAATCTCGACGCGCCGATCTTCGCGGCAGCGGTGCCCAACGAGCAGCCGTACTACATCGTCTTCACGACGCGGCTCGCAGATCAGGAGTTGCATCGCTTCCGCTCACCGTCGATCGACGAGTGTCGGTCGCGCGATCCTGCGCTCGCGCAGCGCTTTCGCGAGCTTCAGTGGTCGCCGTACTCGAAAACCCAGATCGGTCAGCAAGCTCTCGAGCCGGTGTTGCGCGCACATGCGGCCGCTTTGCCGAGTCTCGAGTTGCGTCACGGTTGGCGCTTCGAGAGTTTTGAACAGCGTGACGATCACGTGCGGGCGCAAATCGTCGAGCTTGCCACCGGGCGTCGCGTCGAGGTGCATGCCGACTATCTCGTCGCCTGCGACGGAGGCAGTGGCGAGATCCGGCGCACGCTCGGCATCCGCCGCAATGGTCGCGGTCGGATGCGCTCGAACGTCAGTTTCTTTTTTCGCAGCCGGGATTTCGCTGCCGTGCACGGGCGGGGCCTCGCCAACCTCTACTTCGTGTTCACCCCGGGCAGCTTCGGTGTATTCACGGCGATCGACGGCGTGGAGCTCTGGAACTACCAGTGCTATTTCCTCGACCCGAAGGTCAGCACCGTTGAAGTCGATCCCGTCGACATCCTGCATCGCGCGGTCGGCAAGCCGTTCGAGTTCGAGTTGCTGCAAACCATGCATTGGCACCATCACCAGTCGGTGGCGTGCAGTTGGCGCAGCGGACGCGTGCTGCTCGCCGGTGATGCCGCGCATCTGTTCGCGCCCACCGGTGGAGTCGGCATGAATACCGGGATCGGCGACGCCTGTGATCTCGCGTGGAAACTTGATGCCGTGCTGCGAAACTGGGGCGGCGCGCACTTGCTCGACAGTTACGAGTCCGAGCGCAAGCCGGTGGCGATCCGCAACAGTCTGATCTCGGCCATGAACTCCGACAAAATCGACATGGTGATGGCCGAGACGCCGCCGGATATCGGTGCGCCGACGACCGCGGCGGCCGAGTCGCGCTCGATCCTCGCGCGCAAGATCAAATGGCTGGCGCGACAGTTCAACAGCGCGGGCACGCACCTAGGTTATCGCTATGTCGATTCGCCCATCGTCGTGCCGGATGCGACGCCCGAGCCGCCCGACGACCCGGCGCAGCTGACGCCGTCGAGCTGGCCCGGCATGCGCGCACCGCACGCCTGGTTGCGCGACGGAAGATCGACGCTGGATTTGTTCGGCACGGATTTCGTGATGGTGCGGTTCGCGAACGACGTGCATGCAGAGGAGCGACTTCGCGTGGCGGCAGATCGCCAAAAATTGCCGCTGCAGATCGTGGGGCTCGATGAGCCTGCGATTGCGTCGCTCTATGAAAAACGATGGGTGCTGGTGCGGCCTGACGGCCACGTCGCGTGGCGGGGCGACGAGTTGCCCGCAGAGCTGGACGCAATGGTCGCCCGCGTGCGCGGGGCTACGCCCCCGTAGCGAACCCGGGCGTGACCGCCTGTTCGTACAACCACTTCATGTAGGTGATCGGCGCGAGCGGCGCTTCGACGTATTGCGCGAGGCGCCAGCCGTCGGGCGTGTGCCGAAACGTGGCGCAGACCCGGTTGTCGCCGCCGAGCGGCTTGCCATCGCCGGCGATCAGCGCATCCCAGTGCATGCGATAGATCACCGACACGAGTTCCGGCGCAAGTTCGACGAGCTCGGGCGCGTTGGTGATTCGCATGCCCATGCGGCTGATCGAACGCCGCGTGAAATCCCAATAGGCTTCGAGACTCGGCCAATCGAGATGCGGGTTCGCGGCTTCTTCGGCGAAATACACCGGGGGCCGACTGGTATCCCAAATACTTTTGATCGCGGCGAAATCGAGCTCGTTCCAGGCGCGTTCGAGGGTGCGCAGATGGGTCTCGATCTGCGTACGGGCGTCTTGATCGATCATGGGGTCAGGCTCCGTTCGGCGCGTTGCGCAAGACGCAGCGAGAGTATCGCAGCGACACAGAAGGCCGCCACCAGCAAGCCGCAGCCGTGCGCCGTGCCGTCGAAGATCGCGCCGGTGATGACGGCCGCAAGCATGGAGCCGATCATGCCGATCGAGCTCGAAAGACCGGCCGCGACGCCGGCGAGTTCCGGGTGGTCGCCCGCTGCACCCGAGAGACACAAGGGCGACATCAAACCCATGCAGCACATCAAAAGACCGAGCGAGGGGGCGAAGACGAGCACGTCCGTATACACGAACGCGCCCACGTTCAGGCCCAGGGTCGCCACGATCATCATGCCGATGCCGAGCTTCAAGGTGGGTGCGGCGCCGAAGCGACGCGTGCATTGGCCGGCGATGGTGGCGCCGACGACGAAGCTCGCGGCGAGGCCGCTCCACAAAGCGCCGAAGCGGCTCGGCGGGTAGGCGAACAAACGTTCGAACAGCGCGGCACCGGCGGTGACGAACACGATGCCGGCGCCGCTGATGGCGGCATAGGTCAACGCGTAACCCATGAAGCGCGGTTCGCGCAGCAGAACTCTGAAGCCGCCGAGCAATTCCGCAACGGACATCGGCCGCAAATCTTTGGGTCGTGATTCGCGCAAGCTCACGCCGAGCAGCGCGACGAGCGCGGCGGCGAGCGCCGCATGGGTCCAGAAAATGCCGCGCCAGCCGAACCAATCGGCCGCAATGCCGCCGACCAGAGGCGCGATGATCGGTGCCAGCCCCATCACCGCCGAGATGAACGAGAGCGCGATCGCGGCGGGCTCCGGTTCGAAAGAGTCGCGCACGATCGCGCGCGAGATCACGGTGGCGACCGAGGCGCCCATCGCCTGCAGGAAGCGCGCAATCACCAAACCGAACAGCGACGTTTCGACGCTTGCGAGCAGACTCGCGAGTGCAAACAAGGTGAAGCCGCCCAAGATCACCGGACGACGTCCGTAGCGATCGCTCAACAAACCCTGCATGGGTTGGAACACGGCGAGTCCGCCGAGATACGCGGAGACCACGAACTGCAGACTCGCGTAGTCGGCATCGAGCGCACGGCCGAGCGCGGGCAATGCCGGCACGACGCTCGCCATGCCGAATGACGAGAGCCCCGAGGCGGCGCCCAGCAGCGCGATGAACCCGACGTGCGAACGTGGGCGGGCCGACTCGGTCACTGCGGGGCGATCACTTTCCCGCGGCGATGAGGCGTTCGAGTTCCGGGACGATCTGGAACAGATCGCCGACCAGACCGTAATCGGCGACTTCGAAGATCGGTGCCTCGGCGTCTTTGTTGATCGCCACGATGGTGCGCGCGTCTTTGATGCCGGTGAGATGCTGGATGGCGCCGGAGATTCCGAAGGCCATGTACAACTCCGGCGCGACGATCTTGCCCGTCTGTCCGACCTGCATGTCGCTCGCCGCGTAGCCCGCGTCGACTGCGGCACGCGATGCACCGACGGCGGCGCCCATTTTGTCCGCCAACGCGTACAGCAGCTGGAAGTTCTCTGCGCTGCCGAACGCACGACCGCCGGAAATCACGCGCGTGGCGGTCTGCAGATCCGGACGGTCGCTGCGCGCCGCCGAGATCGAGACGAAGCGGGTGTGGGTCGGCAATTCCGCCTTGAGCGTCGCAGCCGAAATCGGCGCGGCGGCCGCGGCCGCTTTGGCGGCCTCGAAGGAGGCGACGCGCACGGTCGCGACCAGTTGCGTCCCTGCGGCGACCTCGACGGTGACGATCGCGTTGCCGGCGTAGATCGGACGGCGAAAACGCGTGGCCGATTCGACCGCCATGACATCGGAGAGCTGCGGTGCGCCGAGCAACGCGGCGACGCGCGGCATCAGATCTTTGCCGAAGGTGGTCGACGGTCCGAACACGTGCGAGTAACCGCCGGCGAGCTCGGCGACTTGCGGCGCGAGCGTGGCGGCGAGGGCGTGCGCATTGGCCGCGTGCGCGACGGTCACGACGGTGTCGACGCCGGCGATGTTGGCCGCTTGTGCGGCGACCGCTGTCGGGTCAGCCGCGAACACGGCGATCGTGACGTGGGCCGATTCGATCGCGCGCGCGCAGCTGACGCACTTGGCGATCGCGGCGTTCAGGTTGTGGCCGTCGTGTTCGGCAACGATGAGTATCTTGTTCATCAGACGAGCCCCTTGCTGCGCAGTGCCGCGACCAGCTCTTGTGCATCTTTGACCATGACGCCTTTGCTGCGCTGCGCGGGCGGTTCGAATTTCAAGGCGCGCAATTGTTCGGCCGGCGTCACGCCGAGCGCCGCCGGGTCGAGCGTGTCGAGCGGCTTTTTCTTGGCCTTCATGATGTCCGGGAGTTTCACGTAGCGCGGCTCGTTGAGGCGCAGATCGGTCGTGATCACGGCCGGCAGGTCGATCTCGATGGTCTCGAGGCCGGCGTCGACTTCGCGCGTCACCGTCGCCGACGTCGCGCCCACTTCGACTTTGGAAGCGAAGGTCGCCTGCGGCCGGCCCCAGAGTGCGGCGAGCATCTGGCCCGTCTGGTTGCAGTCATCGTCGATCGCCTGCTTGCCGAGGATCGCGAGCAGGGGCTGTTCGCGATCGATCAGGCTTTTGAAGATGCGCGCGGCACTCAACGGTTCGATCACGGCGTCGGTCTGGACGTGGATCGCGCGGTCGGCGCCCATGGCGAGCGCGGTGCGCAATTGCTGCTGGCAATCGGCCGGTCCGATCGACACGGCGACGACTTCCTCGGCCAGACCCTTTTCTTTGATGCGCAGCGCTTCTTCGAGCGCGATCTCGTCGAACGGGTTGATGCTCATTTTGACGCCGTCGGTGATGACGCCCGTGCCGTCGGGTTTCACGCGGACGCGCACGTTGTAATCGACGACCCGCTTGATCGCCACCAGTATCCGTTTCATTTGAATGCTTAGCTCCTGCGGGGCCGAACGCGCGTCTGGGCGAAGAGCGTCCGGCCGGTGAAAACGTTGCTCGTATTTTACAGTCCGAGCGACCCCGGGTTAAGGCGTCGGCGCGGATCGACCAGCGATTTGATGTCGCGGATCAGCTTCGCGGTCTGCGGATCGCGGCCGCGCATGTAGGGGTAGAACTTGCCGATTTGCAGATGCGTCGCGCCATGGCGCTGGAAAATGTCCGCGATGCCGTGCTTCATGCGATCGACCAGTGCGCGCCCTTCGGGGTTCGCGGCATATTGCGGCAAGGTGTCCGCATAGCCTTCGGGCATCAAGCGCCGCTGCGTGATGGTGTAGTCGTCCTGCCAGTAGAACACCGGCTCGTACAGGAACGCATTCGTCCCCACGGTCATGAACATCGCGCCATAGCGAACCTTCAGGCGCGCGAGTTCGACGGCGTTCTCGGCGTAGTAGGCGGCGAGTTCGGCGCGGAAGCCCTCGACGCGCGAGAACGGCAACAAGCCGTGCACGGGCACCCACCGTTCGCCGCTCGGGCTGCGGATCGCATACAAGGGCATGAAGGGCATGGCGTTGGCGACCGTGGGCACGGTGGCCGGCACTTCGGCGCCGAAGGGTTGCACGGCGGCGCGGAGCTTTGCGACCGCGGCACGACACGAGGCGTCGTCGATGCCGTCGATCACCCAGTGCGCCGAGAACGTCGCGTTGCGCAGGAACCCGCGACCGGCGAAGGCCATCTTCAAAAGTTGCCGCAAGCCGTCGACCACGCCGCGCGAGGTCTGCCAGACCGCGAGTGCGGATTTGACCGCGGTTGCCGCATCGGCGCGACCCATCTGACCTTCCTGCAGCGCGGGATCGAGACCGAAGTTGGTGAGATTCAAACCGAGCTTGGCCGCCGCCTCGAGGCCGGACGCCATGCGCGTGAAGTCGGGAAAGCCGAAAGACACGCCCATCACGTGCGCGTTGCGCGGCATCAGGCGCAGGGCCACGGAGGTTTTGACGCCGAGCGCGCCGCAATCGCCCATGAAGAGTCCGGTCAGATCCGGACCGTACGAGCGCATGAAGGGGACGGAATTCGCTGCACCCCACGAACCGGTGCGGATGACTTCACCCGAGCCGAGCACGACCTCGACGCCCAGCGTCGATTCGCCCGACACGCCGAACACGCCGGTGCCCCAGGTCACGCTGTTTTGCGACAACGAACCGCCGAGGGTGGCGGTGAGGCCGGAGAACGGCCCGAAGAACGGGGTGCGCAGGCCTTTGGCGGCCAGCGCTTCGTTGAGCGCAGCCCAGGTCACGCCGACCTGTGCCACCACGTACATGTCGCGTTCGTTGATTTCGACGATGCGGTTCATGCGACTCGTGTCGATCACGACCGAGCTCGTCTCCGAAGGCGTGTATCCGTCGGTGTACGAAGCGCCGCCGCCGCGCGGCACGATCGAGACGCCTTGCGCGGCACACAGCTGGACGAGTTGCGCGACGTCCGACGTGCTTGCCGGGCGCACGACGGCGAGTGGCAGTTGCCCGCGCGCATAGACGTCGGTCGAGTGGAATTCGCGTTCGGTCGCATCGGTGAGCACGTGCTCGGGTCCGAGTAACGACTGCAACTGCGTGATGATGGCCGGATTCGCGATGTCGTTCATGGCGATAGTTCCCTAAACCTGGACGGGTCTTGCGGTTCGATCAGCGGGTCTGCACGGGACGCGTGGTCGGCGGCGGGTCGCGCTGCTGGTCGCTGAAGGTCTGGCGAATTTTCTGGGCGGTGTCGCGGATCTTGGGAAGAAAGCGCTCGACCGCCATTTTGAGCGGCACGGCAGTACCGCTGAAGCGCACCATGACCGCCGCGAGCACGCGATCTTCGATCATGATCGGCACGGCGATGCTGATTTCGTCGGAGACGCGACGCGGGCGCACGGCCGAGGCGAAACCTTGCATGCGGGCGTCGTTCAACATTTTCATGAGTTCGGGACGATTCTTGGCGAGCGCATCTTCTTCGCGATTCGATCGACCGAGAATTTCGAGCAGCGCTTCGCGTTGTGCGGGCGGCGAGAAGGCGAGGTACACGCGACCTGAGGAGCTCGTGAGCAGCGGCACACGAAAGCCGGCCGAATAGCGCTCGACGGCCAGCGGACTGCGATGGTCGGTGGTTTCACGCACCATCATCGAGGTGCCCGAGAGCGACGCGATGGCGACCGGCCAGACGATGTCCTTGCCGAGCTCGTTGATGTACGGGCGCGCGATCTGGGTGATCCAGGCTTCATCGTCGTAGCCGTCGGAGAGGCCGCGAACCATGATCGTCAACCGATAGCGATCGTCGGTGGCGTCGCGATAGACGAAGCCGGCATGGCTCAAAGTTTCGAGGATGCGATAGGTCGTCGTACGCGGCAGGCGGATTTCCTGCGCCACTTCGGACACCGTGGCGCCGTTGCGCAAGTTGAGCACCGTGAGTGCATCGAGTCCGCGGATGAGGGCGCGTATCGGTCGCGTGGAATCCATGACGAATCTCCGTAAGCTTCGGTGGAATCGAAACAGGCAGCGATCGGAGAGTGTATTGAGCCGGTCGGCCCATGTCCACATGGCGGACGTTGTACCGCCCTATGGACCCCGGGGGTCGCGTGAACCGGTCACGATGCGGCCATAATCGTCTCCGATTGCCGGTGTCCGACCGGCGCCGCCGGATGCCTTACGCGCATGCATTACGACTACGTACCGATTTCCCAGCGACTGCCGCTCAAGTGGCCGGGTGGCAAGCGCGTCGCGCTCATCATCACCCTCAATCTCGAGACCTGGGATCTCATCAAAGACACTGACAAGCCGTACTACGCCGGGGGACCGGCGATCCTGCCGGACGTGCTGCCGGGCAATACGCCGGATTTCCCGAACTACACCTGGCGCGAATACGGTCAGCGCGTCGGTGCCTTCCGCTTGTTCGACGTGTTCGATGAGCAGAAGGTGCGTCCGTCCTGCACCATCAATGCGGTGACGGCACTGCGTCGCAGGCCCATGCTCGATGCGGCGCTCGCGCGGGGTTGTGAAATCCTCGCGCACAACTACGAACAGGGCGAATTGCTCACGAACTATGCGCGTGACCCGGCCAAAGAGCGTGATGTCATCGAACGCTCGCTCAAGGTGTACGAACAGTCGGTGGGTCGCAAGGCGCGCGGCTGGTTGTCGTCTTCGTTGCGCGGCACGCTCAATACCGCCGACATCCTCGCCGAGCACGGCTTGCTGTTCTACTGCGATCTCATGAATGACGATCAGCCGTATCTGGTGCAGACGCCGCACGGCCCCATCGTCTCCACGCCGTACACCAACGAGATCAACGATTTCACGATCCTCACGCGGCGCAATCACACCACCAGCGAGTTCCGCGACATTCTGATCGAGGAACTCTCGGTGCTCTACAAAGAATCCGCGCACACGGGCAAGATCATGAACGTGGGCCTGCACCCGCACGTCAGCGGTCGCGCGTATCGCGTGCGCGCATTGCGCGAGTTCATTCGTTACGCGAAGTCCTTGCGTGGCGTGTGGTGGACGACGCGAGAGGAGGTCGCGAGCTGGTATCTCGCGAATCACGAGTCGCACATTCCGGGCAGCGCCGCCTCGCACCAGACGGGTCGCGGCAAATCCAAAACCAAGCAGACTTCGAAGAGCAAGGGGAAACGTCGCGCATGAACGCTCAACTCGCCATCACCGATCTTGCTCCGCAATCCGCCGCCGCACGCGAGTTTCTCGCCCGTCGTGATCACCGGATGTTGATCGGCGGCGAGTGGGTGGAGGCGGTTTCGGGGCAACGACTCGAGACGCTCAATCCGGCGACGGGTTCGGTGCTCGGCACGATCCCCGCGGGCGGTGCGGCCGACGTCGATCGCGCCGTCGCGGCGGCACGCGCGGCGTTCGAGTCGCCGGCGTGGCGTGACATGACCGGTGCGAAGCGTGCGCGCTTGCTGTGGAGCATCGCCGATGCGCTCGAAGCGCACATGGACGAACTCTGCGAGCTCGAGACGCTCGATCAGGGCAAACCCTTGTGGGTGGCGAAATACGCCGAAGTGCCGGGCGCGATCGATCAGTTTCGCTACTTCGCGGGCGAGGCGACCAAGATCGAAGGCACGACCATCCCGACGTCGATCGACTATCAACCGGCGGGCAAAAAAATCTTCGCGTACACGCTGAAGGAGCCGGTGGGCGTGGTCGGGGCGATCGTGCCGTGGAACTCGCCGCTGGTGCTCACCGCGATGAAGATCGCGCCGGCGCTCGCGGCCGGCTGCACCATGGTGTTGAAACCCGCCGAAGACACCTCGCTCACGGCGCTGCGACTCGCGGAGATTTTGCAGGCGGCCGGTTTGCCGGCGGGCGTGTTCAACGTGGTCACGGGTCTCGGCGAGCAGGCCGGTGCCGCGCTCGCGGCGCATCCGGACGTCGACAAAGTCGCGTTCACCGGTTCGACCGAGGTCGGCAAGCTGATGCTCGATGCCGCCAAGGGCAACCTCAAAAAATTGACGCTGGAGCTCGGCGGCAAGTCGCCGGCGATCGTGTTGCCGGACGCCGATCTCGAGCTTGCGATCCCGGGCGCCGCCAACGCGATCTTTTTCAATGCGGGGCAGGTGTGCGTCGCCGGCAGTCGCTTGTACGTGCACGAGTCGATCTTCGAGCGCGTGATCGAC
Organism: Steroidobacteraceae bacterium; assembly: GCA_017853555.1. GTDB lineage: Bacteria > Pseudomonadota > Gammaproteobacteria > Steroidobacterales > Steroidobacteraceae > UBA964. Next base: position 49,624 of record JAFMJH010000009.1, on the reverse strand, counting down.
GGCGTGGTGAACTATGCGCGCGGCATCCGTCTCGGGCACGGACTCGATCCGCAGACTCAAATGGGGCCCGTGGTGAGCCGCAAGCAGGCCGATCGCATCGCCTCGTACATCGCTGGCGGTCGTGCCGACGGCGCCGAAGTGCGCGTCGGCGGCGGTCAGTTGGGCGCGCAGGGCACGTTCATCGAACCCACCGTGCTCACCGGCGTGCGTCCGTCGATGAAAGTCGTGCGCGAAGAAATTTTCGGACCGGTGGTCGTCGCGAGCCCGTTCCGTGATGTCGCGGAAGTGCCGTCGTTCGCCAACGACACGAGCTTCGGTCTCGCCGCGAGCGTCTGGACGCAGGACCTGTCGGCGGCGCACCGACTCGCCGCGCAGATTCGCGCCGGGACGGTCTGGATCAACTGTCACTCGATGTTCGATGCGACGCTGCCGATCGGCGGCATGAAGCAATCGGGATGGGGTCGCGAGAGCGGTCATCAGGCCATGAACAATTATCTGGAAACCAAGACGGTGTGCGCCGTGATCTGATCACGGCCGGAATCGTGCGGGGGGGGTCACGTGTCCGAGAGTTCAGAACAATCATTGAGTGCCGCGCGCCTGCTGGCGTACGCGGCGCCGACGGTGGCGCTGCAGGCGATGCTGGTGCCGCTCTACAATTTTTTGCCGCCGGTGTATTACTCCGCCGAAGTCGGGATGACCGCGTTGACCGTCGGTTTCATCTTTGCCCTCGGGCGGTTCTGGGAAGCGTTCACGGACCCGCTCGTCGGTGCCTTGTCCGATCGCACCCGCAGTCGCTTCGGACGACGACGCATCTGGATGGCGGTGGGTGCGCCGATCGCGCTGTGTGCGGCGTGGTTCCTGCTGCTGCCGCCGCAGGGTGCGACGCCCACCTATTTGCTGTTCTGGCTGGTGGTGTTTTACGCAGGTTGGACGATGGTCTACGTGCCGCACCAAACCTGGGGCGGCGAACTCGCCACCGGCTATCAGGAGCGCACGCGCATCGCGGGGTTTCGCGAAACCGGCGCCTTCGTCGGTTATCTGTGCGCCACCGCCGCCGGCATCTTCTACTGGATCTGGTTCAAAGGCGTCGTGTTCCCGAGTTACGCGCAGATCGTGCAGTCGGTCGGCGTGTTCTTCGCCATTTCTTTGCCGATCGCGATTCTCTGGTGTTTCTCGGCCGTGCCGCCGAGCGGCACCGATCACGCCGAGCGCACGCCAGGCTGGGGAGAGTTGCTCGCCATCCTGCGTCGCAATCCGCCGTTCCGGCGCTTGATCGGCGCGTATCTCGTCGATCGTCTGGCCATGGGCACGTATTTCGGCGTGCAACCGGTTTTGATCTCGCAGGCGCTCGGTCTGCAGCAGCACGTGTTGACCGTCGCCATCGTCAATACCGTGGCTGCCGTCGTGTTCGCCCCGGCCTGGGTGCCGATCGCGCGCAGTCTCGGCAAACATCGCGCCTATTGCGTGGCGAACGTGTTGACGGCGCTCGCGTACATTTCTTTGTTCTTCCTGCCCGCCGGCATCGTATGGCCGGTGTTGTTGGCCAACGCGCTGATGGCGTTCGGCAACGGCGGCACGATGATCACGCCGCCGTCGATGACGGCGGATGCGGTCGATGCCGACGAATTGCGGTCCGGTGTCGCGCAGATGGGCGGCCACATGGCGTTTCTCGCCACGGTGTTCAAACTCGGCATGGGTCTAGGCGTATTCGTGGCGCTCGGATTTTTGTCGCAGGGCGGGTACGTCGACATGAGCCAGGTGCTCGACCCGCAGGTGGAGAACACCGTGCGGATCGGCGCGTCCTGGCTGCCGGCGGTGATGCTGCTCGTGCCGATCGCGATGATGTGGAACTATCCGATCGACAACCTGCGGCACGCCGAGATTCGGCGTGAGCTCGACGCGCGGCGTCAGGCGCGGGCCGGCCGATGAGAAGTCTCGTCAAGTGGACGCTGCGTGCGTTGCTCGCGGTGGCCAGTCTGATCGTGCTGTTGTTGCTCGCGGTGTGGATCGCCGACCCTGCCGTGCTGCGCAATGCCGTGTTCGGACCGCGCATGGGCGACGTGGTGCAACTCGAGCGCATGCAGCCGCAGGAAACCGTCTCCGGCGTGCCGCGTGGCGAACTGCCGAGTGCCGCGCCCGACAGCATCGCGCCCGCGGGGCTTGCCGCCGCCGAGCGTTATGCAAGCCGGACCGAGTCGGTGGCGCTGCTGGTGTGGCATCGCGGCGCGCTGCGCTATGAAAAATACTGGCCGGGTTTCACGGCCGACACGCGCACCAATCCGAATTCGGGGCACAAGACCGTGCAGGGTCTGCTGGTCGGGCTCGCGATCGCCGACGGCTACATCAAATCGGTCGACGAACCGGCCTCGAATTGGATCAGCGAGTGGCGCAACGACGCGCGTCGCGACATCACCGTCAAAGATCTGCTGCAGATGTCGAGCGGCCTCGAGATTCCCAAGTTCGGTCGCTGGACGTCGACGCGCATCACGCTCGGCTCCGATCTGCCGGCGAGCGTGCTCGGCTTGCAGGCCGAGAAGCCCCACGGCAGCGAATTCCAGTACAGCAATGCGAACGCGCAATTGCTGACGCTGCTGATCGAGCGCGCGACCGGCAAGCGTTATGCCCAATATCTCTCCGAGCGTTTGTGGTCGCGTCTCGGGACCGGCCCTGCGGCCGTGTGGCTCGATCGCGAGGGTGGCATGCCGCGCGGCTTCTGCTGCCTGTTCGCGACCGCGCGCGACTGGATGCGCGTCGGCTTGCTGGTGCTCGATCAGGGACGCGTCGGTGCCGAGCAGGTTGTCCCGGAGGCATGGATCAAAGAAATGGTCACGCCGGCGAAGACCAATCGCAATTACGGCTATCAAGTCTGGTTGGGTTCGCCGCCGGGGCGCGAGCGCATCTACAACAAATTCAGCATCGCCACGGCGCTGCACTCCGAGCCGTTCGCGGCGGACGACGTGATCTACGTCGACGGCTTCGGCGGGCAGCGCGTGTACGTCGTGCCCTCGCGTGAACTCGTGATCGTTCGCACCGGCGCGGCCAAAACCGACTGGGACGATGCGATCATTCCGAACGCCATCCTGCGGGCGCTGAAGCCTGCGCCCGCCGCCGCCGCGGAGGTCGCACCATGAAGTCGCACAAGCCTGCACTCGAACGTCTGCTCGGAGTGCTGATCTTCGGGCTCGTACTCTTCCAGATGTACCAGTCGACCAAAGTCGGCACGACGCCGCGCGGCACGCCGGCGCGTGAGGCATTGCAGCACTTGCATATGTCGACGGGCTTGACGGTGCTGTTGTTGCTGCTGCCGAAGCTGTGGTTGCGCGCGGTGTTGCCGGCGCCGATCCGACCGTCGCGCGTCCCGGCAGCGTCCGATTCTTTGGCGCAGGCCTGCGTGACGATGGGTCACTACGCGCTGCTTGCGTTCTGCATCACCGGTCCGTTGTTCGCATGGTCGGAAGGGCACACGGTCAGTTGGTACGGAGTGCTCGAACTGCCGGCTTTGATCGCCGCGGGATATCGATCGTCGGTGGCGCTCGGTTATCTGCACAGTGCGACCGGATTTTTCCTGCCCCTGCTCGCGGCGTTCACGCTGCTCGTCGCCTTGTGGCAGGCGCTGCGGTATCGCATCGGGCCGTGGCGCATGCTGCCCGGTTTCGATTGGGGCGGCACGGTGGCTGATCGCGAGCGGCCGTCATCCTCGGCGCGCGTGGCGATCGCCGCGACGTTCGTCGTGCTGATCGCGATCGGCGCATGGATGCCGTATCGCATCTTCGGTGTCGTGCCGTTCACGACGGGTGGTCAGATGGTTGCCTCCGGTCCGCCGCCGGCGGTCGACCCGTACGCGGACGTCGTGGCACCGCCGGCGTTGCGTGGTGCGGCACAAAAAGATTTCATGTGGTGCCGCTTTTGCCACAGCTTCGAGGCGGGTGGTCCGCATCTCGTCGGTCCGAACTTGCATCGGGTATTCGGGCGACGCGCCGGCAGCGCGCCCGGTTTTTATTATTCGGCTGCGTTCGTCGCGGCGGGTGAGGGCGGGCTGGTCTGGACCGACGAACGCGTCGCGCAGTTGATTTCGGATCCGGCGAAGTTCCTCGGCGGCGAACATCGCATGCGTTACAAGGCGATCACCGACCCCGAAGAACGCGCGCAGATCGTCGCCGCGCTCAAAGCCGCGACGCGCTGAACTTCTCAGCGACGCTCGAGCGTCGCGCGTGCGTCGATGTCGCGCGCGACGCCGTCGCCGGCGCGCGTACGCAGGGCGCGCTGAGCCGTGCGGTCGCCACGCAGGTGCGCGTCCAGAAATTGCAGACTCACGTCGTTGAAGAGGCGCTGAAACTCCGGCGCTTGCGGTGAGCGCGGCAGGTCGTCGCGTCCCACGCTGCCACCGAGATAATGATCGGCGCCGCGTATCGTGAGGCGGTACTTGTCGCCGGGCGCTGCAAGTTCGTAAGGCAGGCGACGCCATTCCCAGCCGCTCATGCCCGGCGCTTGCGCGAGATCTTCGGTGCCGACCGTGACCAAGGTCGGTACACGCAAGGTCGCGAAGTCCGACGGCCGCAGCGTCGGCGGGAAGGGCCCTGCGCCACTCATGATGATCACCGCGCGCACGCGCGGATCAAAACGCGAGCGCGTCGTGCCCGCGCCGGCGTCGAAGTAGGTCGCGCCACCTTCGGTTTGCGCCACCAACCCGCCGAAACTGTGGCCGGTCGCGGCAATGCGCGTGAGATTGCTGCGACGCAACAGATCGCCCGCCGGATCCGCGTTTCGCAACACGGTGGGCAACGCCGCTAGCACGGCTTGCATGTCATCGAGTCGCCACGCGAAATAACGCGGTTCGTTCGTGCCGCGTTTGACGCCGAGGCTCACCGAGTCGCGATGCGTCACCGAGATGACGACGTAACCGTGCGCCGCCCAGGCATCGAGGATCGGATCGTAGGCGTCGCCCGATGAATACGCGCCGTGCGAGAACAAGACGAGCGGCAACTTCGAACCGCGTGCGGGCCAGGCGACGCGATATCCGAGACGGTGATCGGCGGCGATCGCGAGTTCGGCGTGCGCGATGCGCGGCGGTGCCTCGGTCTTCGGCACGGTCGCGCAAGCGCCGAGCCACAGGCAGGCGAGCGCGAGGACGAAGCGGGATGAATGCGGTCGAAGGGTCGTTGCGTGGTTCATAGTTTTGCCGCGTGGCGTCCGGCAACGCGGCCGAGCGTGATCGCCATGGCGAGTCCCACCGCGGGCAGATACCCGGTCACCGCAGGGCCCGAGATGCTCTGCGCCGCGCCGCCGCCGGCGAACAGATTCGGCAACAACGTGCCGTCCGTGCGTACGACGCGCGCCGTGTCGTCGACGCGCAAGCCGCCTTGGGTGTGGAACAACGCGCCGGTCACGCGCACGGCGCAGTAGGGCGCGGCGAGCGGCTCGAGTCCGGCGAAGTCGCGACCGAAACGATCGGGTTTGCCGGCCGCGCGTGCCTGGTCGATTGCGGCGTTCTCGCCTGCGAACGAACCGGCCGGGACGCTGCAGAGCCGCTCGAGTTCGCTCCAATCGTCGGCGCGACGCACGGCGCCCACTTCGACGAGTTGCCGCTGCTCCACCGAGTGTTCGAGCGCGGTGCGATGGCGCCGGTCGTCGAACACCACCCACGCGAGACCCTGCGGTTGCTCGAGCACCGGCACGCACATGCCGGAGATGTTGGCGAGTTCGTGGGTGAAGCGTTCGCCGCGTACGTTGGTCAAAAACCCGCCTTCGATCATGAGCGGGTGGGGCACGACGACTTGTTGCGGATCGGCGAGCGTGCCGAGACCCTGATAGGCCGTCATGTCGACGAGGTCCGCGCCCAAGGCGGCACCCCAAAGAATGCCGTCGCCCTGGTTGCCTTCGTGGCCGAAATATTTGGCGTTCGCCATTTCGGGGATGTGGCGCGCGATCATCGCGTGATTGCCGCCGAAACCGCAGGTGGCGAGTACCAGCGCGTCGCAGCCGAGCAACTCTTCGCTGCCGTCCGGTCGCTCGATGCGCACGCCGTGCACGCGTCCGCTCTGATCGGCGTAGAGATCGGCGACGCGCGCGTCGGTCATGATCTCGATGCCGGCGCGACCACACGCGTTTTGCAGCAACGCGAGCAATTCTTCGCCATTGCGACCGGGCGGGATGTGCAGCCGCGGATGCGAGTGACCGAGCCCCGTCCACTTGAAGTCGAGCAGCAGGGGCACGCGATGGGTGTCGGCGAGCCAATCGAGCGTAGCTCCGGACTCGCGTCCGACCAGCGCCGCGAGGCGTGCATCCGCACGGCCTTCGGTCTTGCGCAACACGTCGGCGACGAAGGTCTCGACGTCGTCGACGATGCCGTGGCGGCGTTGTTCGGTCGAGTTCACGGCGCAGACGGCGCCGAGCGACATCGAGGTGCTGCCCCAGGGTCGCGAATCGCGTTCGAGTACGAGTACCTCGCGACCTTCGTCGTGTGCGGCGAGGGCCGCCGTCAGACCGCAGGCACCGGCGCCCACCACCAATACGGGGACGCGAAATTCGAAGTGTGGAATCGGGTCGTGAATGATGCCCATCGCCGTTCTCGATGTCGTGGTTCGGCCGCACTTCGGCCGCGAAATGTGCAATAGGAAGTGTACCACCGCTGCCGTCCGCACCCGGCGTGGCGGCTGTCGTAGGATGTGCGTCGGGTCAACCGTGACTCTCGATTCGGAGATGCCGCCATGCAGCAAGCCGTACACCTGATGCCTCAAGCCGTCGACGCCGCGATCGTCGCATTGCAGAACTTGCTGGGTCGCGAGCACGTGATCACGAATCGCACCGAGCTCGAGTTCTATTCGCAGGACGTCTACCGCGCGGGGCAGTTGCCGGCCGCGGTGATCCGTCCCGCCGACACGGCGCAGTTGTCGGCCGCGCTCGCGGCCATCGCGCCTTCGGGTTTGCCCATCGTGCCGCGCGGCGGCGGCATGTCGTATACCGACGGTTATCTGCCCTCGCGTCCCGATTCGATCATGATCGACATGCAACGCATGAATCGCGTGCTGGTGATCGACGCCGAAGATCTGTACGTGACGGTCGAATGCGGTGCGACCTGGAAAGATCTGTTCGACGCCCTTGCGCCGCACGGCGTGCGTACGCCGTATTACGGGCCGCTGTCGGGCTTGCGCTCGACCATCGGCGGCGCGTTGTCGCAAGGCAGCATCTTTTTGGGTTCGGGGCGCTATGGTGCCGCCGCCGAGAGCGTCATCGGTCTCGACGTCGTGCTCGCCGATGGTCGCGTACTCGAACTCGGTGGTCACTCGATCAAAAATGGCGAGCCGTTCTTCCGGCAGCACGGCCCCGACACGCTCGGCATGTTCCTTTCGGACTGCGGCGCGCTCGGCGTCAAAGCGCGTGCGACCTTCAAACTCGTGCGTCCGCAACCCGAGAGTCGCTATCTGTCGTTCTCGTTCGCCTCGCATGCCGATCTGTTTGCGGCGATGGCCGACGTCGCACGCGCGGACGTCGTGTCCGAACAGTTCGGTTTCGATCCGGGATTGCAGGCCGTGCGCATGAAGCGCAGCAGCCTGCGTGAAGATGCCAAGGCGCTCGGCAACGTCATTCAGGGTCAGGGCGGCTTGCTGAAGGGTTTGAAAGAAGGCGCAAAAGTCGTGCTCGCCGGGCGCAGCTTTTTGCAGGAGGGCCACTTTTCGATCCACCTGTCGCTCGACGGTCGCGACGCGGCCGATGCCGATGCGAAGGCCGCGATCGTCCGCGGCATCATGAGCGTCAACGGTACCGAGGTCGAAAACACCGTGCCCAAGGTGATGCGCGCGAATCCCTTCGCCGAACTCAACAGCATGCTCGGGCCGGGCGGCGAGCGTTGGGTGCCGGTGCACGGTTCGGTGCCGTTTTCGAAGACCGTCGAAATCTACGAGGCCTGCGAGGCGGTGTTCGCGCGGCACGCCGAGGCCATGCGCAAGTTCGATATCGATCGCGGCTATTTGTGTTGCACCGTGGGGCAGGCGGGGACTTTGCTCGAGCCGGTGATGTACTGGCCCGAGGCGCGCGCCGCGTTCCACGAGCGCGTGCTCGACGCTGCGTATCTCGCCAAGCTCGAAAAATTCCCGTCGAATCCCGACGCCTCGGCCGCCGTCGCGAAGTTGCGCGTCGAGCTCGCCGACGTGTTCAGCGCGCACGGCGCGGTGAGTTTCCAGCTCGGCAAGTTCTATCCGTATCAGCGCGGCCTGACGGCGAGTGCCTCCGGGTTGCTCGCTTCTTTGAAGCAATTGCTCGATCCGCGCGGGGTGATGAACCCCGGTGCTTTGGGTCTTTGAGTCGTCGCGCATGAGCGCAACGGGTCCGGTGAAGCGCGTCACCTTGTGGGTGCGCGATCTCGAAGCGTCGTTGGCGGTGTATCGGGATGCGTTGGGTCTTGCGGTGCTCGAGCGCAAAGAGTTGCAAGGACCGGCCATCGCCAAGATGGTCGGACTCGAACAGGCGAAGTTGCGCATCGTGCATCTCGGTGCCGAGGGTGCAACGCACGGCTGGGTCGGTTTGTACGAAATCTCCGCGACCGCGCCGCACGACATGCAGTCGCTCGCCAAGCCCTTGAGCTTCCCCGCGTACGGTCAGGCGACGGTCGTGTTCGAAACGACGGCCATGGATGCGGTGCTCGTGCGCTTGCGCGCCTGCGTCGGCGTGCGTTTCGTGACGGCACCGACCGAGTATGTCAAGCGCGAGGCGTCGGCCGTCATGCCTGCGGGTCGCTATTCGGAACTGATTTTTTTCGATCCGGACGGGATTCCCGTGAGCGTGATGGGTTACGCTCCGCTCTAGAACCCTTGTTGCGGAGTCCCTCATGTCGAAAGTGATCGTGCTGTTCAATCTCAAGCCCGAAACCAAAGTCGAGGAATACGAGAAATTCGCACGTGAGCTCGATCTTCCGATCGTCAACGGCTTGCCGTCGGTGAAGAAGTTCGAAGTGTTGAAAGCGACCGGCACGATGGCGGGTACGGCGTCGCCATACCAGTACATCGAGATCATCGATCTGCACAGCCTCGAGCAACTCGGCAAAGACGTGCAAACCGAAGCGGTACAGAAGATCGCCGCGCAGTTCCGCTCGCTGGCCGAAGCGCCGATCTTCATTCTGACCGAAAATCTCTGATTCCCGAACGCGATGCTGCGCTACGCACTGCGCCGTCTGCTCGGCGTGATCCCGACGCTGTTCGCGATCATCACGCTGTCGTTTTTCGTGATCCGGATCGCGCCCGGCGGTCCCTTCGACGACGAGCAGACGCTGCCGCCCGAGATCAAGGCGAATCTCGAGGCGGCGTACGGCCTCGATCAGCCGCTCCACGTGCAGTACGGGCGGTATCTCGCCGGGCTCGTGCGTGGTGACTTCGGTCCGTCGTTCAAGTTCAAAGATTTCAGCGTCACCGAGCTGATCGCGCAAGGCTTGCCGATCAGCCTGACACTCGGTTTGAGCGCGATCCTGGTCGCGCTGCTGATCGGCGTGCCGCTCGGCTCGCTCGCCGCGCTGCGCCAGAACCGTCCGACCGACCACTCGATCATGGCGGTCGCGGTACTCGGCATCGCTTTGCCGAGCTTCGTCGTGGGTCCCTTGCTCGCGTTGACCTTCGGATTGCACCTGCGCTGGTTGCCGGTGGCGGGATGGGAGTCGGGGCAGTGGCGCTATCTCGTGTTGCCGGTGATCACGCTCGCGTTGCCGGTGATCGCCTACATCGCGCGTCTCACCCGCGGCAGTCTGCTCGAAGTGTTGCGCTCGAATTTCGTGCGCACCGCGCGCTCGAAAGGTTTGTCGGAGCGCGCGATTCTTTGGCGGCATGCGCTGCGACCGGCGATGTTGCCGGTGGTGAGTTACCTCGGGCCAGCGACGGCGTTCGTGATCACGGGTTCTTTGGTGGTCGAAACGGTGTTCGGTCTGCCGGGCAGCGGCCGCTATCTGGTGCAGGGCGCGATCAATCGCGACTACACGCTCGTCATGGGCATGATCGTCGTCTACGGCAGCGTCACCTTGCTGTTCAACCTGATCGCCGATCTGCTCTATGGTTGGCTCGATCCGCGGGTGCGCTATGACTGACAACGCGCATCGCGGCTTCTGGGGTGACGCCTGGCGACGTCTCGCGCGCAATCGCGCCGCGATCATCGCCGCGATCGTCATCCTGCTCGTGACCTTGGTCGCGTTCGCGGGTCCCGCGTTCTCGCCGCACGCCTTCGATGCCATCGACTGGGACAACATGGCGGTCGCTCCGGGCGGACCCAATGATCACTGGTTGGGCACGGATCGTCTCGGTCGCGACCTGTACGTGCGCACGCTGCAGGGCGTGCAGATTTCGCTGCAGATCGGGCTGCTCGCGACGCTGGTGTCGCTCTGCATCGGTGTCGCGTGGGGCGCGACCGCCGGCTACCTGGGCGGCAAGATCGACGAAGTGATGATGCGCATCGTCGACGTGTTGTATTCCTTGCCCTACATCTTCATCGTCATCATCCTCTCGACGCTGTTCGATCGCGGCAACGTCTACGTGCTGTTCCTGGCGATCGGCGCCGTCGGCTGGCTCACCATGGCGCGCATCGTGCGCGGCCAGACGATGTCGCTGCGACGGCGCGAGTTCATCGAAGCGGCCGTTGCGGGCGGCGTGTCGACGCCGGCGATTCTGCTGCGGCACATCGTTCCCAACGTCGTCGGTCCCGTCATCATCTACGCGACGCTGACGATTCCGCAGATGATCCTGTTCGAAAGTTTCCTGTCGTTTCTGGGCTTGGGCGTGCAAGAGCCGCAGGCGAGTCTCGGCAGTCTCATCAACGAAGGTGCGCAGGAGATGGAGTCGGCGGCGTGGTTGCTGCTCGTGCCGGCGAGCTTTCTCGTGACCTTGCTCACCTGCTTCAATTTCCTGGGCGACGGCTTGCGCGATGCGCTCGATCCGCGCGATCGCTGAGAGGGGCTCGTGAACCGTACCTTGCTCTCGATACGCGAATTGTCGGTGCGCTATTCGACCCCGGACGGCATCGTGCCGGCCGTCAACGATTTCTCGCTCGATCTGCAGGCCGGTGAGTGCGTGGGCATCGTCGGCGAATCGGGCGCGGGCAAAAGCCAGTCGTTCCTCGCCGTGATGGGTTTGCTGCCCGGCAATGCGACCGTGGGTGGAACGGCCACGCTCGGCAGCGAGTCGCTGCTGGGGTGCGGCATCGATGCGCTCAATCGTCTGCGCGGGGCGCGCATCGCGATGATTTTCCAGGATCCCATGACCTCGCTCACGCCGCACATGCGGGTCGGCGAACAGATCGCCGAATCTTTGGTCTTGCACAAGGGTCTGTCGCAGACCGATGCGATGGCCCGGGCGCTCGATTTGCTGCAGCAGGTGCAGGTGACCGACGCGCGTCGCCGGCTGCATCAATATCCGCACGAGTTGTCCGGTGGCATGCGCCAGCGGGTGATGATCGCCGTGGCGCTCGCCTGCGATCCCGAAGTGCTGATCGCCGACGAGCCGACCACCGCGCTCGACGTGACGGTGCAGGCGCAGATTCTGTCGCTGCTCGCCGAGCTCAAGCGCGAGCGTCGCATGGGGCTCGTGCTGGTCACGCACGATCTCGGCGTGGTTGCGGGCGTGGCCGATCGCGTGCTCGTGATGTATGGCGGGCGCGTCGTCGAGAGCGGGGCCGTCGGCGAGATGCTGGTGAGTCCGCGACATCCCTACACCCGCGCCTTGCTGCGTTCGATGCCACGCATCGACGACGATCGCACGGCGCCCTTGACCGCGATTCCCGGTCAACCGCCGAGCCCGGCGAAGTTGCCGTCCGGTTGCGCGTTTCATCCGCGCTGCGCCGGCGCCGATGCCGCGTGCCGCGACCAGTTGCCCGCGATGCTCGAAGGCCGCACGCGTGCGGCCTGCCACCATCCCGAGGGTGCGTCGTGAACCTGTTGGAACTGCAAAACCTGAAGGTCTGGTTCGACGTCCGCGAGGGCTGGCGCGGACGTCGCGCGCTGCGTGCCGTCGACGGCGTCGATCTCGTGCTGCGCGAGGGCGAGGCGCTCGGCATTGTCGGCGAGTCCGGTTGCGGCAAGTCGACCCTCGCGCGCGCGGTGTTGCGACTCGTGCCGGCGACGACGGGCCGAATTCTTTGGTTGGGCCGCGCGATCGAGGCGACCTCGGTGGCCGAGATGCGTCCGCTGCGTCGCGGCTTGCAGATCGTCTTCCAGGACCCGCTCGCGAGTCTCGATCCGCGCATGACGGTGGGCGAGATCGTCGCCGAGCCCTTGCGCGTGCATGCCCCGGAGCTCGATCGGGCAGCGCGGCGCGCGGCCGTGGTCGACATGCTTGCGCGGGTCGGTTTGCCGGCCGAGTCGGTCAACCGTTATCCGCACGAATTCAGCGGCGGGCAGTGCCAGCGCATAGGCATTGCGCGGGCGATGGTGCTGCGGCCGAAACTTCTGGTGTGTGATGAGCCGGTCAGTGCGCTCGACGTGTCGATCCAGGCGCAGATCGTCAACCTGCTGCTCGAGCTGAAGCGCGAATTCGGTACCAGCATTTTGTTCGTGAGTCACAACCTCGCGGTCGTGCGACGCCTGTGCGAGCGCGTGCTCGTGCTCTATCTCGGCAAACCGATGGAGTTGGCCGAGACGGACGATCTCTATGCGCGGCCGCGGCATCCGTACACGCGTGCCTTGCTCGACGCCGTGCCCTTGCCGGACCCGGCGCTGCAGCCGGCGCGACTCAATGCGACGCTCGGCGGCGAGTTGCCGTCACCGTTGGCGCCGCCGTCGGGTTGCGTGTTTCGCACGCGCTGTCCGCGCGCGATCGACGCCTGCGCGAGCACGGTCCCCGAGATGCGGGAGTTTGCGGATCAATCGAGTGGGCAGGCGCGGTCGATCGCCTGTCTGCGGGCGGAGGAGTTTTGATGCAACGATTGCGGGGCAAAGTCGCGCTGGTCACCGGAGCCGGGCGACGCAAGGGTTTGGGCGAGGCGATTTGTCGGCGCTTGCTCGCCGAGGGCGCCAAGGTCGTCGTCAGCGACATCGGTGCGCCGGCGGCGAATCTCGCCGCTGACCGCATCGGCACGAATGCCGAGATGCAGGCGGTGGTCGACGACTTGCGGCGGGGCGGCGGCGAGGTGATCGCCTGCACGCTCGACGTGCGCGACGAAGCGCAAGTCGAAAGCGCGGTGGCGACCGCGGTCGCCGAGTTCGGCGCGCTCGACATCCTCGTCAACAACGCGGGCATCGGTTTTTTGATGGAGCCGCTGATCGAGATGCCCAAAGATCGATGGCAGACCGTGCTCGAAGTGAATCTGATGGGCGCGTTTCTGTGCAGCAAGCATGCCGCGCGGCGCATGATCGCGCAGGGCAACGGCGGTCGCATCGTCAACATCGCGAGCGTCGCGGCCAAATCGGGCTCGATGCATTTGGCGGCCTATGCCGCATCCAAGCACGGCATGGTGGGGCTCACCCGCAGCGCCGCACTCGAACTTGGCGCGCATCGCATCACCGTGAACGCCGTCTGTCCTAACCACGTGACCACCGGCCTCGGTGCGCTGCAGAACGAATACCGCTCGAAGCAGCGCGGGCAGACGGTCGATGAGTATCTCGCCGAGATGCGCGGGCGCATTCCGCTCGGGCGGGTCGGGTTGGCCGAGGACACTGCCAAGGCCGTGGCCTTCCTGTGCTCGGACGAGGCGCAGTACGTCACCGGCGAGGCGATGAACGTCTCCGGCGGCCAGGAAATGCACTAAAACCGGGGCGCTGTAATTCGCGTGCCATTCGGTGTGGTCGTCGGTTGACATCATCAATTCATGACGATTACGCTCGGTTGCCCCTCGGGGGTCTGGTGTTTCGTTTTCGCCACATCGGCGACTCATGGAGAACTCGATGAATTCCAAATCTGTCTCGATTTCGGTGGGTGCGGCTCTGACCGTGCTCGGCGCGATCGCTCCGGCCTATGCGCAGGAGAGCGCCAAAGAAAATCAGCTGGTGCTCGAAGAAATCACCGTCACGGCACGCAAGACCGAGGAGCGCCTGTTGGAAGCTCCGGTGTCGATCACCGCGTTCTCCGCTGCCGACATCGAGAAGAAAGGCTTCGTCAACCTCGAAGACGTCGCCAAGAGCGCCCCTGGCGTGCAGTACTCGCAGCAGGGTGGTCAGATCCCCGGCCGCTACACCTCCGCCATCCGCTTCCGCGGCATGAACGTGAACTCCGACAGCCCGTCGTTGCAGCTCGGTTCGTTGTTCATCGACGGCGTGTACGTGTTGGGCGGTACGCAGTCGATTCCCTACGATGACGTCGAGCGCATCGAAGTCATCAAAGGTCCGCAGTCGGCAACTTACGGCCGCAGCACCTTCGGCGGCGCCATCAACTACATCACCCGTACGCCGTCGCTGACCGACTACTCGGGTCAGTTGAACGCGACCGGCGGCAACTTCGGACTCAGCGATGTCTCGGCGAGCTTCGAAGGTCCGCTGGTGCAGGACAAAGTGTCCTTCCGGATCGGCGGTCGGTTCTACAACCGCGGCGCCGTCTATCGCGCCACCGATGGCGGCGGTCTCGGCGAAGAGAGCAGCAAGTCGGCCTCGCTGACGTTGAACATGCAGCCCTCCGAGTCGCTCAACATCAAGTTCCGTGCGTTCCACGCGCTCGACGAAGACGGTGCGCCGATGGGTGGCATCATCGAGGGCTACCTGAACGACACGTGCACCGGCAAGAGCATCAGCACGGGTGATCCGGCGGTGCCCAAGGCTTCGCCGACGAAGTACGTCTGCGGCGCCGTGCCCGAACTCGGCAAGGCGATCTCGGCCACCGGTGGTTTCAACATCATCGACACGCCGACGACGCTGTTCCCGGCGATCTACGCAGCCAAGGGTTTCCCGAACCTCGTCTATGAAAAGTTGGCGGCTGCGCCGAGCCCGGTGCAGGTCAAGGTGCCGACGATCGATCACGTCGGCCTCATTCGCACCGTGACGCGTTTTTCGGTGCAGGGTGATTACGAATTCGGTGGCGGTTACAACCTGGCCTTGCAGGCCGGCAAGAACGAGCTGAAGGCCAACTGGATTCGCGCCTTCGGTCTCACGCCGCGCGCGGAGTGGTGGTCGCGAGATCCGCAGGACTCCGAAGATCAGAGCTATGAAATCCGTCTCGCCTCGCCGCGTGAGCAGGCGCTGACCTGGTTGGTCGGCTACAACGGTTACAAGCAGACCTTCATCCAATCCGGTTCGGGTGGTGATTCGCTGTGGGTGTGTCCGATCACGGTGAACCGTGCGCCGGGCGCCGCGTGTGCGGGTACGCCGTACTTCGCGCTGAACTCCTTGGCGCAGAACACCGACAAGGTCACGACCACCGGTCTGTTCGCCGCCGTGAACTACGAGTTCACGGAAGCCTGGTCCGTGAGCCTCGAAGCGCGTCGTCAGACCGACAAGGTCCGCAAGGCGATCTTCACCGCCACGCCGATCGGCATCGATGCGACCAGCACGGTGCCGCGCGCGATCGTGCGCTGGACGCCGAACGATGAAACCAACGTGTACTTCAGCTACGCCAAGGGTGTGTTGCCGGGCGTGATCAACGCGGAAGTCGCCAAGGCGACCGATCGGGAAATCGCGCAATACAAGGCGCAATTCCCGTCCGTGGCCGGCATCATTCCGGGCGACGAACTGAAGATGTACGAACTCGGCTGGAAGCAGCAATGGCTCGACCGTCGTGCCCAGACCAACATCGCCGCGTACTGGGGCGACTGGAAGAACATGAAGGGACGCACATTGTTCGTGGTCACCGAAGACTGCGGCAGCTTCGCGCACGGCGGCGTGGCCGGCGCGACCGCGGGCAACGGTTGCCCGAACGGTCCGAACGGCCTGCCCGCGACCACGATCAACAGCCGCAATGCGAACGTGCCGGGCAGCTCGAAGTTGCACGGTCTCGAGTTCGAAGGCTCGGTGCTGGTCACCGAGAACTGGGACGCGCGTGCCACCGTCACCTGGGCGTCTTCGAAGTACGACGACTTCATCTTCAACTTCGTGAAGCCGATCGCCGGGTTCACGCAGATGAAGGGCAACTCGAATGCGCGCTTCCCGGAATGGTCGGGCAGCATCTCGACGGGCTACACGGCCGCGATTCCGAACACGGAATGGAAGTGGTTCGTGAACGGCGATCTCAACTACGTCGGCAAGACCTACGTGGATGAATCGAACCTCGCCTACTGCAAGTCCTACACGCTCGGCAACGTGCGTGCGGGTGGCGAGAAGAACGGTCTGCGTATCGAGGGCTTCATCAAGAACGTCACGGACAACGACAGCTGGGCCGCTTGCGCCCGCTGGACCGACTTCGACGCGGCGCCGAGCCTCGGCTTGCTGACGTTCTATCAAGGCATCGCGGTGACGCCGAACATGCCGCGTCAGTACGGTGTGCGCGCTTCGTACAAGTTCTGATCGGAACTCGTCGAAGTAGTTGACTCGAAGGGGTCGCGGCGCGAGTCGCGGCCCCTTTGCTTTTGCAGGAGACGTTCTTGAAGCTTTACTACACGCCCATTCGCGATTACGTGCACACCGTCGAGGCCGTGCTCAATTACACCGAGTTGCGCGATCGCGTCGAACCGATCGCGACCAAACCTTTTGATGTCGATACGCCGTTGGCGGCGATCAATCCGCTCGGCAAGGTGCCGACGCTGGTAATCGAGTCGGGCGAATATCTTTCCGGTGGCCCGGTGATCTACGAATATCTCGACTCGCTGCATCGGCGGCGCCGCTTGTTTCCGGCCAAGGGCCCGCAACGGTTCACGACCTTGCGACAGGCGTGGATGGCCGACGGCTTGTTCGACACCTTCGTGCTGCTGGTGATCGAGACCTGGTTGCCGCGCGATCAGCAACGCCCCGATTACATCCGCCGGTGCTTCGGCAAAGTGGTCGCGATCCTCGATCAGATGGAGCGTGATGTCGCGGGTTACGCACGCCTGGACATCGGCCAGTTGCGTACGGTCGGTGCATTGCAGTTTCTGCGACTCAAGATGAAGCAGGTGGGCGAGGCGGGCGTCGATCTCGATCCGCGCTACGATCCGTTCGCCGGCCGCCCGGCGCTTGCGGCCTGGTTCAAGTCGATGTCGCGTCGCAAGATATTTCGTGAACCTTTGATCAAGATGGAGTGAGCCATGCCGATTCCGCATCGCCGCATACGCGGCAAACTTCACTACACGAGCGACAAGCCGGGCCGCAAAGGCGTCGAGCGCGGTCGCGAGTACTTCACCATCACGGTCAACGGTGACGGCCGGCGCACGCTGCGCGCCTACACCGAGATCGACGACGCGCCGAACGTGATGCGCGACGTCACCTTGAGTCTGCGGCCCGACTGGAAACCCTCGGACGCCTTCGTGCGCATCTCCGTCGGCGATGAATTCATGGGCTCGAGTTGGTTCAGATTCACCGAGCACGAGGCGCAGTGCGAGGGTTACACGGTGGCCGAAGGTCGGATCTCGCAGCGCTATCCGACCGAGCGCCACATCGACGGTTTCGGTACGCACCCGATCCAGGCCGATGCGTGGATGACGGCGGTGGTCGGCAAAGGTCGATCGACGCGGCCGGGCGTGTATGACGACATTTTGATGTGCTCGCTCGATCACCGCGGCGCGTCGGGGCCGTTTTTGATGCTGCATCCGCGCGGCGTCCAGTTGAAACTGATCGGCGAGGAGCGCATCACCGTCAAGGCCGGTACGTTCGATGCGCTGCATTACCGTTTCGCGGAGTCCACCGACGACGGCAGCGGCGAAACCCGCAACGAGCCGGGAAAACATCCGCCCTACGATCTGTGGTGCACGGCCGACGGCGATCGGGTGTGTCTGCTCGCCTACGTGACGGGTTACATGATGACGCGTTACGAACTCGTCGAATACGAGTGCATCGAAGCGCAACCGTGATCGGCGCACGCCTGCGCGCGCGCGGTCGAATCTGCGCTTTGCTGGTGCTGGTCGGCATCGGCACCGTGCACGCGAGTGCGCACGCGGAGCTCGTGCTGCGTCGCCTCAGCACGGGTGATCTGCAAACCGTCGATCCGCAGCTTTGGGTGTATGGTCAAGACGGCAACGTAGTCCAGGATCTTTTCCAGGGGCTCACCACCGTCGACGCCGCGGCGCGCACGGTGCCGGGTCAAGCCGAGTCGTGGACGGTGTCGCCCGACGGCCGCACCTACACCTTCAAGTTGCGGCCGAACCTCGCGTGGTCGGACGGCGTGCCGATCACCAGCGCCGACTTCGTCTATTCGTTCCGGCGCTTGTTTGCGCCGGCGACGGCGTCGGCGTCGGCTTCATTGCTCTATGTCGTGAAGAACGCACGCGAGGTGGCGCAGGGTCGCATGCCGCCCGAAGCGATCGGCGTCCGCGCACCCGATGCGCGCACCGTCGTCGTCGAACTCGAGCATCCGGCGCCGTACTTCACGGAAATCGCCGTGCATCGCGCGATGCCGGTGCCGCGGCACGTGGTGGAAAAATTCGGCCGCGAATGGACCCGGCCCGGCAACATCGTCACCAACGGTCCGTTCACGTTCGCCGAGTGGCGACCCGGCGCGTACGTGAAGTTGCTGCGCAATCCGCGCTTTCATGCCGCGTCGACGGTGAAACTGGATGCGGTGTATCACATCCCCATCGAAGATCCCAAAATCGCGCTGCTGCGTTATCGCGCTGGCGAACTCGATCTGGTGATGTCCTTGCCCTCGGAGCAGATCGACGAGTTGCGACGCGAGTACGGCCCGCAATTGCATCTGACGCGCCAGATCGGGCTCGAGTATCTGGCCTTCAACGTGCGCAGCGGCCCGACGCGCGATGCGCGCGTGCGACGGGCGCTGTCGATGGCCATCGATCGTGCGCTGCTCAGCGCGCGCGTACTGCGTGCGGGCGAACCCGTGACGCATTGCATCGTGCCGCCCGACATTCCCGGTCATCCGCAAACCGATTGCGCCGATTATTCGACCTGGACGCAGCCACGGCGCGTGGCCGAGGCGCGTCGCCTGTTGGCCGAAGCCGGGTATGACGCCGCGCGTCCGCTCGTGCTGCGTTATCGCCTCAACAACACCGACACCCAGCGACGCATCGGGCTTGCGGTGAGTGCGATGTGGCAGCCGCTCGGCGTACGTCTCGAGTTGATCGGCGCCGACATGAAGTCGCATCAGCAGGCGGTCTTGCAGGGGGATTTCGACGTCGCGCGCGGCGCATGGTACGCCGAGGATCGCGATGCGATGTCGTATCTCGCGCTGGTCGATGGACGCGGCAGCGGCGTGAACGTGTCGGGTTATGCGAACCCTGAAGTCGATCGTCTGCTGAGCGAGGCCGACGGCACCGCCGACGCGCCTCGAAGAATGTCGCTGATGACTCGCGCCGAGCTGACCGCGGTGCGCGACCAGCCGATCGCGCCGCTGTACGTCTACGTCAGTCGCAAACTCGTCTCGCCACGCATCGCAGGCTGGGTGGACAACGTGCGCGGGGTGAACGTGTCGCGTTATTTGTCCTTGCGCGACGTTTCGACGAGTTCGACCAGTTCGCCGGCTGCGCCGCGCAACAATCCGGCGCGTCGACCGGAATAGGGCGCATCGTCACGGCGCCGCGGCGCGACCAGCCAGTCGAGCGCGCGCGCGTCGAGGTCGTCGGTTTCGAAGCTCACCATCGCCAGCCCCGGCGGCAGGTCGCCTTCGCGCTGCGGGCGCGGCGTCGTGTGCGCATCGTAGCCATCGAGTTCGATCAAAAATCGATCCGATACCTTGGCGATCGCGAGCGGCACGGTCGCCTCTGCGCCCACGCCCCAGGCTTGCTGCAATACGTTGACTTTTGCCGGCGCGGGCGGCGTCACGACGAGTCCGAGCCGATCGCGGTAGAACGCGATCATCGCGTCCATCGAAGGTCCGCCGAGCACCACGATGAAGGTGCGATCGACGAACGATTTTGCCGAGGCCTTCAGGAAGCCGGTGCCTTCGGGCGGAATGCGCGTGAAGTAATTGAGTTCGCCGGCCGGCCCCAAAGCCTGCATCGCGATCACCGATGGGCTCATGGTCAGTGGACGCGGCACGCCGATGACTTTGAATGGCGCATCAGTGCCGAACTTGGCGGCGAGGGCGACCGGGTCCTCGACCAGGATTTCGTTCGAATTCCAGCCGTGGGTGAGCATCGGGGCATAGCCGGGCGTCGCCGGGCTTTGCACGAGGCGCAGATAGGTCGTCGCGCCGCTCGCCGGTTGCAGGAGCGCATAGCGACGGCCTTCGGTGCGCGGCGCCTGCCAGCCGGCCGCTTGCGCCGCATCGAGCGTACCGCTTGCGACGGTGCGATAGCCGAGCCACTCGTTGTAGGCCCGTTCGGCCGTGGGGAGGTCGGGAACGACGAGAGTGACGGCAAGAATCGCGCTCAGCATGGGGACTCCGAATCATGGGCGGTTAGGATCGACATCGAGTGTAACGGAGCAACGCATGATCGACCTCTACTACTGGCCGACGCCCAACGGGCACAAGATTCCCATCATGCTCGAGGAATGCGGGCTGCCGTACCGCGTGAAGCCGGTGAACATGCTGCGCGGCGAGCAGTTCGAGCCCGCCTTCCTGCGCATCAATCCGAACAACAAGATTCCCGCCATCGTCGATCGCGACGGGCCCGGTGGTCGGCCCATGGCTTTGTTCGAGTCGGGCGCGATTCTGCAGTACCTGGCCGAGAAGACCGGCCGGTTCCTGCCCCGCGAACGCCGCCGCCGGTACGAAGTGCTGCAGTGGCTGACGTTCCAGGTCGCGAACGTCGGCCCGATGTTCGGACAATGCGGGCACTTCATGGGGTATGCGCCGCGCAAGATCCGCTACGCCATCGACCGCTATCGCAACGAAACCTTGCGGTTGTACGGCGTGATGGATCGGCGCCTGGCCCAAGTCGAGTATCTGGGCGGGGATTACTCGATCGCCGACATGGCGACCTGGCCGTGGGTCCATGTGCGCTGGTTGCACCATATCGAGCTGGCCGAGTTCCCGCAGGTTGCGCGCTGGTATGCGGCGGTCGGGGCGCGCCCGGCCGTGCAGCGGGGGGTCGCCTTGCTTGCGCAGCGCATGAAAATCGGCAATCCCGATGCGAAAGCCCGCGAGGCCTTGTTCGGCGGCACCCAGCTGCGCCAAGGTCGCACAGTGGTCAGCGGTTTACGCAAGGCCGCGGGGCGGCGGCCGGGGCGCGCCAAAGCCCGGGCGCGTGGGTGATAATCGGTCGAGGGGTCCAGGGTCCTGCGATTCGGAGGAAGGTTCATGAAGTTGATTCCCCACAAGCGTAGCCGCGAGGTCGAGGCCTGGTTGCGCAAAGAAGACGCGGAGCAAAAAAAGCGCTACCGCAAGATCGTCAAGGAGCAGGACGCTCTCGAGCCCAAGCGCAACAAGTGGGTCGCGGATTTTCTCGCGCGCATCCAGACGCGCGGCACGCACGTGCACTACGACCAGATGCGCAAGGTGAGTCCGGAAGAAATTCCGACCAAGCCCAAGCGCAAATTCCGAGTCGTATTCTAAATCTCGCCGCGTAGGAGATACCCAACATGGCACGCCCGCATATCGAACCGTTCGTCGATCGCGACGTCTCGTTCAAGAAACTGAACCTTCCGGGATTCCCGAAAGGCATGCAGTACAAGATGCTCTCCCTGGACACCGACAACGGTGCCTGCTCGATGACCGTGCTCTTCGAGCCCGGCTACAAGCAGCCCCCCGGCATGAGCTACACCGAATACGAACTGTTCATCATGAACGGTTCGATCACCGTCGGTGACAAGGTCTATGGCCCCGGCAGTTACTTCTTCGTGCCCGCCGGCGTCACCATCGGCGCGCTCACCTCGAGTCGTGGCGCCACCGGTCTGCTGTTCTACAACCACGGCGAACCGTCGTTCGTCGAGTCGGACTCCGACCACCCGCGTGCCGAGCGCAATCGCTTCTCGACCGTGAACGCTTATGACGATCTGCAGTGGAGCTCGACGAACTTCTTCCCGGCGACGGCGCCCGGTTGCTTCGTGAAGATCCTGCACTTCGATCCGCGCACTTTCGGGTTCACGTTCATGTACTGCATGACGCCGAACTTCTGGCAGGACAACATCTCGTACCACGATTGCGTCGAAGAGGCGTACCACATCTGGGGCACGAGCTGGATGATGCAGTTCGGCGATCTGCCGACCGGCGGCTACTTCTACCGTCCGCCGTACATCAACCACGGCGCGTTCGGTTGCAAGCTCGGTACGCTCGCGATCGGCCGTACCGACACGCAACTCTACAACCACTTCCACTTCAATCCTTGGACCAACATCGAAGAGAACCGCGAGCGCGCTGCAAGCCGTCTGCTGCACCGCAATCCGGAGCTCTACAAGTGGGTCAACAATCACGGCCACAACCATCCGGTCGATTTCGACTTCGACCACGGGCATGCGCACGGCGACGTCGCGCATCACCACGGTGATGGCCAGGTCGAGCACAAGCACAAGAAGAAGCCGCGCCGTCGGCGCTGAGTTTCTTTTGCGTGCAGCGCAGCGACGGAAGACCCGCTTCGGCGGGTCTTTCGTTTTCAGGCCGGAAAAGCGGTATCCTGCACGGCAAATCGGCCATTTCGGCCGCCGAGGATTCGAGCGATGAGCGTCGATCGCATGATGGTGACCAGCGAGACCTTGCACAATGTGCGCTACGAGATTCGTGGCAAGCTCGCCCGTCGCGCCCATGAGCTTGCCCGCAAGGGCTTCGAGATCATCTCGCTCAACATCGGCAACCCGGCGGTGTTCGGTTTTCGGACGCCCGAGACCATGCGTCGCGCCATCATCGAGAACTTCGAGGCCAGCGAAGGCTACGTGCACCAGAAGGGCATCTTCCCGGCGCGCGAAGCGGTGGTGATGCAGCAGCAGGCGCGGGGCGTGAGCGGCGTCACCGCCGAAGAAGTGTTCATCGGCAACGGCGTGAGCGAGTTGATCGACATGTCGCTGCGCGCCTTGTTGAACCCGGGCGACGAGGTGCTCGTGCCGAGCCCCGACTACCCATTGTGGACGGCGGCGGTGAATCTCAATCGCGGTCGTGCGGTGCATTATCCCTGCCGTCCCGAGAACGGTTTCGTTCCGGACCCCGAAGAGCTCGCCGCGCTCATCACGCCGCGCACCCGTGCGATCGTGGTAGTGAACCCCAACAATCCCACCGGCGCGGTGTATCCGCGACCCGTTCTGGAAGCCATGGCCCGACTCGCAGAGCGGCACGGCCTGGTCGTGTTCGCGGACGAAATCTACGATCAGATCGTCTACGACGGTGCGCAGTTCGTGCCGATGGCGACCTTGGTCCACGACACGATGTGCGTGACCATGGCGGGACTTTCGAAGGTGTATCGCGCCTGCGGATATCGCGTCGGTTGGGCCGTCATCTCTGGCAAATTGTCGGTGGCGCGCGAGTTTCTGGAAGGCCTCGAGCTGCTCGCCTCGCTGCGTCTGTGCAGCAACGTCGCCGGCCAATGGGCCGTGCAGACCGCGCTCGGGGGTTATCAAAGTATTCGCGAGCTGACCGCGCCCGGCGGACGTTTGTACGAATCGCGGCGGGTGATCCTCGAGAGCGTCGCGAGCAACCCGGTGTTTCGGCTGCAGAAACCCGACGGCGCGTTGTACGCGTTCGTGGGTATCGACCGTGAACGCGTGCCGGCGTTCGACGACCAGGAATTCGCGCTCGAACTGCTCGAGCGCAAGCACGTGCTGGTCGCGCCGGGCGTCAGCTTCAACGTCGGTTACAACGACCATTTCCGCATCACCAACTTGCCCGACGCGGCGACGCTCAAGACCGTGTTCGCGCGCATGGGCGAGTTGTTGAGCGAATACGCGAGCCGACCGGCTCGGGCCGGCACGGTGGTGGAAGCCGGCCAGCGCTTCAGAAAATAATTCAAGTAATCAATGCAATCCATTGATTGATAACTCTTTCTGAAGAAATAAGTTCATTCCTCGAAGCGGGCGGCACCGTGCTCGTGCCGACGCGTCAACGTGCCGCGGCCGTGCGTCTGGCTGTCGCGGCGCGCAAGCATGCGACGCAGCGCGTCTGGCGCACCCCGAGCGTCTTGTCGGTGTCGGCCTGGCTCGCGCGCGGAGCCATCGAAGCCGGCCTGCCGCGCGTGCTGTCGCCCCACGAAGAGTGGTTGCTGTGGCGTGACATCGCAGCCACGTGGTGTGTCGAACGTGCGGACCTGTCGGCCGACGCGCTCGCCGATGCGTTGCAGCGCGCCGCGGCTTTGGTGGCCGACTATCGAATTTCCGAAGCGGCGATCGCCGACGATGTGGCGCTGGAGTCGCAGTGGCTGGCCGAGGGGATCGTCGAACTGCGCCGGCGCGCCGCCGCGCAGGATGCGATGGCGAGTTTCGACGTGGCTGCGCGTCTCGTGACGGCGGGCTGGGCACCGGCGCAGCGCCCTTTGATCGTCGGCGTCGAGATCAGCCCCGCCTTGCACGCGCTCGGCTTGAGTGTCGAGGGCGTGCCGTCCGGTGCGGCGGCGACACCGCGCCTGCATGCCGCCGACGATCCGGCGGGCGAGTACGCCGACATCGCGAGCTGGTCGGCGGCTTGGCTCACGCGCGATCCGTCGGCACGTCTGCTGGTCATCGTGCCGCCGGGCGCCGCGGTGCGACATGCTTTGGAGCGCAGCTTGCGCGAACGATTGCAGCCGCGCGTGTTGGCCGGCGAGGCGGGCGTCGCGGTGCATGCGTTCGAAGGCGGGCAGCCGTTGGCCGATGCGGCCGAGGTCGCCGCCGCGCTCGATTTGCTGCAGTGCCTGTCGCGACCGACCGAGCGTACGCAGATCGCGCGCATGTTCGAAGCCGCGTACTGGCCGGATGCGACCAGCGCCCGCAATCGCGTCGCCGATGAACTGCGCCGGGGTTCGATCGTGCGCATCGACTCGGGGGACATCGTGCGCACGCTGCAGGCGGCCGCGGGCGAGAGTGGCGATTTTGCAGCGTTGACCGCGAGTCTCGCGCGTCTTGCGGCGGCGCACGAAGCCTTGCATCGCGACGCGCCGCCTTCGTTGCGCATCGCGGCGGCACTTGCGGCCGCCGGTTGGGACGCCGGTGGTCGTGACGATTCGGCGGCGCAGCAGGCGAGAGCGGCATTCGCGCGTTTGCTCGAGTCGTTGCCTGCCGTGCTCGGTACGCGCGGGCGTGGTACGCGCGAGTCGGTCATCGAACTCGTCGATGTGCTGACGGCGCTTGCGCGGCGCGAATATTTTGCGCCTTCGCTCGGCGACGTTGCGGTGACGGTCACGTCGTCACTCGATCATCCGGTTGCCCTCTACGACGGCATCTGGTTCGCGAGCCTGCAAGCGGATCGATGGCCGGAGCCTGCGCGACTCGACCCGTTCGTGCCTTGGCCTCTGCAGCGCAGTGCGGGCGTCGCGGCGGCGAATCCGGTCGCGAGGCTCGCCGCGGCGCGCGATTTCATGCGCGTTCTGCGGCAGAGCGCAACTGACGTGGTGTACTCCTGGCAGCGCGCGGATGGCGAGACGACGCTCGCGCCTTCGGTATTGCTCACCATCGACGAACCTCGACCTCGTGCGCTGAGCGATGCGCCGCATCTCGCGCAGTCGTTGCGGGCGCAGCAGCCGTTGCATTTCGAGCGCTGCGTCGACGAGCGTGGTCTTGCCTGGGCTGCGAGCACGCCCTTGTCCGGCGGCTCGCGTGCGCTCGAACGCCAGAACGCCTGTCCGTTCCAATCCTACGTGCGCACGCGGCTTGCGCGAGAGCCGCGCGAGAGTTGGGAGCCGGGAGTCAGTGCGCTCGAGCGTGGCCGGCTGTTGCACGGCGTGTTGGAGAATTTTTGGCCGTCGATCGGCGGCTCCGCCGACTTGGCGAGGCTCGATCCGGCGGAGTTGCAGCGCAAGCTCGATGCGGCACTCGAGAGCGTCCGTCTCGGTTCGGCTTCGGTGCGCGATCCGCTCGCCGCGCGTGCCTTGCTGCGCGAGCGCGCGCGACTTGGCAGTTTGATCCTGGGCTGCATGTCGGCCGAACTGGCGCGCGGCGCCTTCACCGTGGCGGCGGTCGAGCGCGTACGCGAGCTCACGATCGCCGGAATTTCTTTGTCGTTGCGCATCGATCGCATCGACCGACTCGACGACGGTCGGTACGTCGTGATCGACTACAAATCGTCGCAGAACAAGAAGCTCGACTTTTCGGGTGAACGTGCCGACGCCGTGCAGCTCTTCACCTATGCGCTCGCTCTCGAGCAAGGGGGAGAGCAGGTCGCGGGCTTCGGCAACCTGCATTATTCGGAACGTCACCCGGGTTATCGTGCCGTCGCGGCGCAAGACGGCATCTTCGGCGCGCGTGAGGACGTGGGTGACTGGGAAGAATTTCGCGCCCAGTACACCGCGCACTTGCAGCGCCTCGCTCAAGCGCTCGCGCAAGGCGAGGCCGCCGTCGACCCGCTCAAAAAAGCCTGCGAGCACTGCGAGCTCACGGCGCTGTGTCGACGACTCGAATCCGTACCGCTCGAGGCGTCCGACGACGAGGACGCGGAGGAGTTCGAGTGAGTCTGTCCGACGCCGAAGCGCGACGCGCGGCGCTCGACGTGCGCGAGTCGATCGTCTTGCAGGCGCCCGCGGGCTCGGGCAAGACGACCATCCTCACGCAACGCTTTCTCGCACTGCTGGCGACGGTGGATGCGCCCGAGGCCGTGCTCGCGCTGACCTTCACGCGCAAAGCGGCGGCCGAAATGCGCACGCGCATCGTCGCCGCACTCGCCGATGCCGAGGCCGAGAACGCACCGCGTGACGCCGTGCATGCCGCGACGCGCGAGTTCGCACGCGCCGCGGCCGCGCATGCCGAGGCGCGCGGTTGGCAGCTGCGCGACAATCCGTCGCGTTTGCGGATCATGACCATAGACGGTCTGAATCGGCAGTTCGCGGTGGCTGCGCCGATCGGCGCGCGGGGTTTGGGTGCGATGGACGTCGCCGAACATCCGCAGCGCCTGCATCGCGAGGCAGCGCGTGCTGCCTTGCTCGATGCCGAAGACGACTCCGAGTTGTGCGCGCACAGCGATCGGGTGCTGCGACACCTCGGCAATTCCTGGGAGCGCGCCGAACAATTGCTCGCCGAGATGCTCGCGACGCGCGCGCGTTGGTTGCGTCCGCTCATCAAGCACGGCCCGCCGGAGTTGCAGGCGCTGGTCGAGCGCAATCTGCGCGCCGTGTGCGACGAGACGGCGGCTGCGGCCGTGCAGGTGTTGGGGGCGGTTCGCATCGCCGCGGGTCAGGCGCTCGCGGCGCACGCCATCACCCAGTTGCGCAACGACGGGCGCGACCGGGAGGCCGAGTACATCGCCGGTGCCGAGGCATCGACCACACCCAAAAGTTTGCGCGCCCTGGCGCGCTTTGCATTGACGAAAGACGCCTCCGATCCGGTGATCCGTGCGCGCGTGGACATACGCATGGGCTTCGTCGCGAAAACCGAACCGAAGTTGCGCATGGAAGCCTGGCTGAAGTCGTTGCGCGAGGCGCCGCAGGTCCATGAAGTCTTGCTCGCGCTGCGTGATTTGCCCGACGAAACTCTGGACGCCGAAGGCGCGGCGACACTCGATTCTTTGCTGCAGTTGTTGCGTTACACGGCGGTTCAGTTGGTGCATCGGTTCAACGAGACCGGGCGCGCCGATTACATCGAGATCGCCACGGCCGCGCGCACGCTGGTGAGCAGCGGGGAGCCGGGGTCGGAGATGATCCTTCACCAAGGCGAGACCTTGCGTCACTTGCTGGTCGACGAGTTCCAGGACACGTCGCTCGATCAATTGGAGTTGCTGCACGGTCTCACGCGCGACTGGGCGGCGGGCGACGGTCGAACGCTGTTCGTGGTCGGTGATCCGATGCAGTCGATCTATCAGTTTCGCGAAGCCGAGGTCGGGTTGTTTCTGGAAGTGCGCGACAAGGGTTTGGGTGCGATCCGGTTCCGTCGGCTCGAATTGACCCACAACTTCCGTTCGCAACCGGCCATCGTGGATTTCGTGAATCGCACGTTTGCGCGCGTGTTTCCGTTGCAGGATGCGCCGGTTGAAGGGGCGGTGCGGTATCTGCCCTGCGTGGCGGCCGCCGCGCCGACCGAGGTGCCGCGTGCCGGCGTGCACTGGCACGTTTTTGCGGATGATGCCGACTATCCGGCGCGCGAAGCGGCGGCGGTGCTCGAGGCCGTACGCGACCTGCGGCGCGAGCAGCCGCGCGCGAGCATTGCCGTGCTGGTAGCTGCGCGTGCGCATGCGCGCGAACTCGTGCTTGGGCTGCGCGCGGCGGGCATCGCGGTGCAGGGCGTGGATCTCGTGCCCTTGGTCGAAACCTCGGTGGTGCAGGATTTGATCGCGCTCACGCGTGCTTTGCACAGCGCGAGCGACCGCGTGGCGTGGCTCGCCGTGTTGCGTGCGCCGTGGTGCGGATTGAGTCTCGCCGACCTCACGCTGTTGGTCGATGGCGCGCCGAAGGCGGCAGTGCGCGATCTGTGGTGCGACGCCGAGCGACGCGCACGGTTGTCGAGCGAGGGACGCGCCGCGCTCGAACGCTTCATTGCGGCGTTCGAACCTTGGGGTGACGAGAGCCGACGGGATCCGCTCGGCGACGCGAGTCTCGCGACCCGCGTCGAAGCCGCCTGGCTGCGGCTCGACGGTCCGTCCTGTCACGACGATGTCGCGACGCTCGCCGACGCGCGGCGATACTTCGATGCGCTCGCGGCGGAGATCGACGCCGGCGACTGGCAGGGGCCGGAAGATTTTGACTGGATGCTCGGCGGCTTGTATGCCGCGAGCGACGCCGCGGACGATGCGGTGCAGGTGATGACCATCCACCGCTCGAAGGGCCTGGAATTCGACGGCGTGATCCTTGCCGGGATGGGCCGCGTGCCGCGCAGCGATCCGTCGCCGTTGCTCGACTTCGTCGAGTGTGTCACGCAGGACGGGACCGACACGCCAGGTCAGCGTCGTTTGCTGCTTGCGCCGGTGCGCGCCGCCGATGCGCCGCCGCCGGCGATCGCACGCTTCGTGAAAGGCTTCAAAAAACGTCGCGAGTTGCGCGAGCGCATGCGCGTGCTCTACGTCGCCGCGACGCGCGCGCGATCACAGTTGCATTGTCTCGGTGCGCTGCAGTTCAAAGATGGCGAGCTCGTCGCCGGCAAACGCTCGGCCTTGCAGTTGTTGTGGCCGGCGATCGAGGTCGATGCCGTGGCGTCCTGGCACGCCAACGGGGGCGATGCAGCCGCGGCGGGCGCGAAAGCCAAGACAGTCGAGCGCTCGGTCGGGCGCAGCTTGCGCCGTCTGCCGGCCGCGCGAGTGCGCACGGTGTGGCCGAAGAACATCGCGACGGCGCGTCTGCCGGTGAGCAGCGGTGAGCTCGTCGGTGAGCGCGTGCTCGACTTCGCGGTCGCGAGCGAGCTCGCGCGGGCCGCAGGCGTCGTCGTGCATCGCGAGCTCGAGCGTTGGGGTGGTCGCGCGTCGCTGCCGACGCCGGAACAGATCCAAGAACGCAGCGCCGCGTATGCCGCCGCCTTGCGAGCCGAGGGCGTGTCGCGCGCAGAACTCGCAGCGGGCGTCGCGCGCGTGATCGGCGCGCTGCAACGCACGGTGAGCGACGAGCGCGGGCGATGGATCTTGTCGCGGCACGTCGAAGATCACTTCGAGCTGGCGTTGACGGGCAGTTACGAGGGCGTGATCAGCAGCATCGTGATCGATCGTTCGTTCGTGCACGAGGGTGTGCGCTGGGTGATCGACTACAAGACGAGCGCGCACGAGGGCGCGAACCTCGAGGCGTTTCTGGATGCGCAGCGCGAGCGATATGCGGCGCAGTTGCGTCGATATGCCGAATTCGCGCGCCACCTGGGCCCCGAGCCCGTACGGACGGCGCTGTATTTCCCGTTGCTCGGCGCGTTCGTCGAAATCGCCGATGCGAGTCGCTAGCGCGGGTCCGTCGTCCGGATCGGTGGAGGGTACGACTCAGTACGTTGCCGCCAACGCGTACTGGTAGGTCCCATCGGGGGCACGCGCGCCGAGCGGCGCCAGCCAGGTTTGCAGTTGCGGATCGTCGCTGCGCGGTCGCAAGCGTGCCTGCAATTCGTAGCCGCGCGGGCGGGTGTAGCGCAGCGTGGCGCGCACTTCGACCTCACCGCCGCGATCGGCAAGTTCGAGCGTCGGTGGTTGATCACCGTTGGCCGGTTGAACGTGCCATTCGTAGTTGGTCGGCAAGCGATCGAGCGGCGCGGGCAGGCGCAGCCCGTTGATCGCGCCGCCGCCGCGCGCCGCGCTCGGCACGCCGTTGATCAACACGAGTTGCGGCAGGTCGACGTCGAGCGTCGCATCGACGCCCGCGGGCCACGGCAGTTGCGGCAGCATGCGGCGCAAGTCGACGATCGTAGCTTGCAGACGCAACGCTTGGAGGTCGAGGCGAGCGGTGTCGAAGATCGACCTCTCGATGCGGGCCGAGAGCGCGCTGCGTTCCGCCACGAGCCCGACGTCGAGCGCGAGCTGCGCGCGCCACAGCGGTGCGAGTTCGAGGCTCCACGCGGCCCGACCCAAGGGGGCGTTGGCGAGCGTCAAGGCAGCGCATTCGCCACGCCATACGGTGCCGTGCCAGGCGCCGCATTGCACCGTCGCAGGGAGCAACGGTGCGATCCAGCGCGCCGGAAGCCAGACGATCAGGCCGCCCAGCAAACCGATCGTAAGGGCGATGAGCGTGGCGCGACGCATATCACGCGCTCAGCGTGTGACGCCGGCGAAATCCAGCGTCGCATCGACGCGGCCCGATTCGGACCCGGCTGTGATCGCGACGCCGCTCGGTCGCAAGGCTTCGCGTTCGTCGAGTCGTGCGAGCAGCGTCATCACGGCATCGAACGACGCCGACTCGATGCGCAAGCGCAGAATGCCGTTGGGTGCGTCGCCGATGGCGCGGGTGCGTTCGGCGAGCCCCGTCTCGCCCACCGCGCGCTGCAGTCGCGTGCTGGTGTCGGCGCGCCCGGCGCGCACGTCGGCCAGCAATGCGGTTTTTTCGGCGGTGCGAGCCGCGCTGCGTGCGGCCGACCAGTACGCCGCGCCACCGGCGACCAGTGCCACTGCGGCGACCGACGCGAGGATCAGGATGCGGTTCATGTGCCGACCCGTTTGCGTGTCGTGAGCGTCACGTCGGCTTCGAGACTGCCCTCGTTTTGACGCGCGGCACCGGGCGTCGCGGCGTAGCCGCGCGCGACGAGTGCGGCGACGGTCGCATCGAGTGCGGCGCGATCGGCCACCGTCAGCGACAACACCACGCGCTCATCCGCGAGCACGAGTTGGCGCAGGCGTGCCGTGCCCTGCGGCATCGAAGCGATGGCGGCGGCGATCGGCGGCAACGCGGGGATGCGATCGAGCGCGGCCGGCGAGGGCGTGGGGCCTACGCGGATGCGCAGCAAAGATCCGGCATCGCGTGCTTCCGTCCCTTGCGGCAAGACGCCACGACCCGCTTCGAGCAACGCGACGTCGGTGGCGCTCTCGGCCGCACGCGCGCGCCACCACGTGTCGACGCCCGCGATCAACGTGACGACCGCGAGCGCGGCCGCGGCGACGAGTGCGCCGCGCCAGGGGCCGAGATCGACGGCCGCCATGCCGCGCGGCCTCGCGAATTCACCCTGCAAAAGATCGATCGGTGCGGCGAGCGCACGCTGTGCGCCCAGCCACGGCAGCACACCTTCGGCGAGCGCGACCGTGCGTACGCCGCCGGCGATCTCGGGCAGTGCCTGCGTGGCCAGGTCATCGACCTGCACGCCGTGCAGACGCAAGCCGAGCACCGGCGCATCCGGTGCATCCACCTTGGCGATGCGCAGCATCGCCGGCAGATCGTGCGCAGGCAGGGTCTGCATGCGGCCGTCGGGATGGCGCAGATACAGGTCGTCGCCATCCACCCACGCTTGGATGTCGCCGGGTTTCGGCGCGATGCAGGCGGCATCCGCGTGCAGCGCCGCGAGCGCGAGTCCGGCGTCGCGACAACGCGTGACGACGTCGGCGACCAGTTCGCGCGCGACGATCGCGACGGGGTATTCGCCGTTCGCGTCGGCTTCGCCGAGTGCGTAGTGTTGCGCTTCGGCGTCGCCGGCAATTTGCTCTTCGAGCGCATAGGGCAGCGCGAGGCGCATCTTCGAACTCGAGGTGCGCGGCAAGCGCACCCGCGTCTCGAAGACCGCGCTCGCGGGCAAGAGACCGATCAAGGCGCGACCCTCGGCGACCGCGGCCACGTCGGCGAGTGTGCCGTGCCGTTCTGCGCTCGTCGGATTGCCACCGGCATCGCAAAGCACGTAGCTGAGCTGCGCGGTCGGCTCGCCCGGTGCATCGAATCGGAACAGGATCGAATCGGACTGGTTCATTCTGCAAAACGCCTCGTCAGCACGCGTGCCTGCGCGCCTTCGGGGCGATCCTCGAGGTGCAGCAGACTGTACAAGGAGAACTCCGTGCTGCCAACGGCAGCGAGGGTGCGCAGAGCGAACCAGTCGCTGCGCTCGGCGACACCGAAGCTGCCGACGATACGGGTGTGCCGCGTCGCGTCGGCGAATTGCAGACGGAATGTTTCCTTGGTCGGGAAACAGTTGCGCTCGCGATTTTTGCGCAGCGCATCCGGTGCGCGCGTCCATTGCTCCTCGCCGGTCAAGGCATCGAGCAAGGGTCCGGCCGCGGTGCACAGATTGATCGGTACGCTGCGCGGCAGCGCGGTCACGTAGGGCGCGATACGCGCGTAACGCTCGATGCCGAAATCATGCAACGCGAGCAGTTCGCTCGGCGACACGAGCGCGCGATTCGCGGCGCGGTAGGCGGGCGTGAGGGTCGTGTAGAGCGCATCCTCCGCGCCATTTTGATCGTAGGCCTGGTCGTCGACATCGATCCAGTCGGCAATCGCTGCCGCCCAGCGCGTTTCGAGTCCGACGTTGCGCAGCAGATTTTCGAACACGCTGACGGCGAACGGATCGATTTTGCCTTGCGCATCGACCAGCGCATTCAAATTGAAGCGCCCTTGCAAATCGTCCATCGCGGCCGTGACCACTTCGTCACCACTGATCTCGAGCGGGCCGAGCGGCTGCGCCCAGGTTTGCGAAAGCTGCGTCGTGCCGCTCGGTCGATCGCGAACCAGCACGTCGGCGGCAAATGCCTCAACGCCGCCGGCGAGCAATTGCGCCTGGTCCTGACCCGAGGCGCCGGCCGCGCGGCGCAGGGTGAGACCGGTGTCGAAGGTGATGGCATAGGCGATCGCCGTCGCGAGCGCGACCAACAACAACGCGGCCAGCAAGGCGGCACCGCGACTGCGCGTACTCATCCGGGCACCTCGACGAGTCGCACGATGCGTCCGAAGTCTGCGGTCTCGAGCGTGATTTCGACGGCGATGGGGCGCGTACCCAAGCGTCGCTCGCCCGCGCGCGGCCATTGCTCGCTCCAGGTCCGATCGGACGCGAGAAAACGCAGCGACCACTGACGCACGCCGCGCAGCAGCACGCGACGCCGGGCCGTCGTCGTTTGGGTGCGATCGAGCACCGGCCAGGCAAGACGAATCAAGGCGTCGTCCTCGCGTCGATAATCGACCCGCTCGAGCGTGCCGCGCGCGTCGGCGCCGAGCGCGAGACGACCGCCGCGGGTCAGCGACAACGGCGTGTCGGTGCGCGCATCCGCCACGAACGCCGCGAGCTCCGTGCGTCCGAGTGCATCGCGCACCGGGCGTGCTTCGGCTTGCGCGATGTCGAGCGCGAGGATGCGCAGCGTGCGCTGCACGGCATCGATGCGTTCCTGCTGCTGATGTACTCGATCGCGATTCGCGATCACTTGATTGAGGGCGCCGTAACCCAGCGTCATCGCGAGTGCCGTGATGACGCTCGCCACCAGCACCTCGACGAGCGTGAAACCGTGCGCGCGATTTTTCATGACGTCGGCGGCGCCGAAAGCGGTGCGTCGCGCGGGTCGGGGCCGCTGCCGGCAGGGGCGAGCGCGGCGCCGACCGCGCCGCTGCGCTCGAGGATCCATTCCTGCTCGTCGCGCGCGCGCACGCGCACGTCGATGCGCAGCACGCCGGGGAGCGGCGCTTTGCTCACCGTCTCCTGCCAGAACCAACGCCGCCCGCCGAGTTCGGTCTCGCCGGAGCTCTCGCCGGGTTGCAAACGCTCGGCGCGCAGCAGGCGCGTCTCGGTGATGCGATTCACCGCCACGAACTCGGCCAGCATGCGTTCGCTGACGCGCGCCGTGGCGCCCGCGGCGGTGTTGAGCGCGGTGAGCACGGCGGCGGCGCCGACGGCGATCACCGCCAGTGCGACCAACACTTCGATGAGCGTGAAGCCCGTACGCGTCTGGGGTAGTCGCGCGCTCATGTGCGCGCCTCGTCCGCGGCGGGGCTCTCGCGTTGCAGGCCGCCGTCGGCATCGGGACGCAGAATTTCGGCGTGCGGATCCGTGCCGCGGGTCATGCGCAATTCGAAGTTGTTGAATTCGCCGTCGGCCTCGATGCCGAGTTGCGGTGCCGCCGTGACGGTCGAATCTTTGGGGCGAGCGTCGAGCACGACGCGGCGTCCGTCCAGACTCAAACGCAGCTCGATGTCGGCGGGCAGGGTATGCGTTTGCAGCGCTTCGTCGTTGCTCGCCACCCAGATCGAGCGGCGCACGTCCCAGACGAAAAATCGATAACTGCGCGCCTCGAGTCGCATGCCGTAGGGGCGGGCTTCGAGTTCGGCGCGATCGCGCGCCACCGTCAGACGCTGTTGCAGTCGTTGCGCTTCGTCGGCGAGCAGATGATCGCGACCCAAAAGTCCGATGGAGAGCACGATGGCGCCGAACATCAAGCCGATGATGGTGATCACCACCAGCATTTCGACCAGGGTGAAACCGCGCGACGGTGTGCGTCGCGCGGCGATCAATCTGCGGTGTTCCAATTGCCGAGATTGTCGCGGTCGGTGTCCGGCGAGCCTTCCTGCCCGTCGGGCCCCAAGGAATACAGATCGAATTCGCGCCCGTGCACGCCCGGCAATTGGTAGCGATAGACGTTGCCCCAGGGGTCGCGCGAAATCTTCGCGATGTAACCGCCGGGTTTCCAGTTGCGGATCGCAGGGTCTTCGGGTTTCTTCGTCAGCGCCTCGAGCCCCTGCAAGGTCGTCGGATAGCGGGCATTGTCGAGTCGGAACATCGCGAGCGCGGTCTCGAGGGCCTGCAGGTCGCCACGTGCTTTGGTGATGCGGGCCTCGTCGACGCGATCTAGCACGCGCGGCACGATGAAGGCGGCGAGCAGCGCGATGATGACCACCACCACCATGATTTCGATGAGGGTGAAGCCGCGTGCGGCGCGGCGAGTGACCTGTGTTTCGGGCATGCCCCGATCATAGCAAACGAAGATTGCGCGACGCCTTTATACTGCCCGGGTCCTTACAAGGCGGGGAGCAACGGTACCGATGGCATTGGCGTTCGTATTTCCCGGTCAGGGGTCGCAGTCGGTCGGCATGCTCGGCGAACTCGCTGCCGCCCATCCGGTGGTTCGCAGTACTTTCGACGAAGCCTCGGGCGTGCTCGGTTTCGATCTTTGGCAGCTTGCGGCGGAGGGTCCTGCCGAGCGTCTCGCACTCACCGAAATCACCCAGCCGGTGATGTTGGTCGCGGGCGTTGCGGCCTGGCGCGTGTGGTGCGCTCGCTCTGCCGTGCGGCCCGATTGGGTCGCCGGCCACAGCCTCGGCGAGTTCACGGCGTTGGTGGCCGCGGGCGTGCTCGAGTTTCCCGATGCCGTCGATCTCGTCCGCTTCCGCGGCGAAGTAATGCGCGATGCCGTACCGAACGGGCAGGGCGGCATGGCCGCCGTGCTCGGGTTGAGCGATGCGGACATGGAAGCAGCCTGTGCCGAGGCTGCGCAGGGCGAGGTCGCCGAAGCCGTGAATTTCAACGCGCCCGGGCAGGTCGTGATCGCCGGTCACGCCTCGGCGCTCGCGCGCGCCATCGAAGCGGCCAAAGCGCGCGGCGCCAAACGCGCCTTGCCCTTACCGATCAGCGTGCCTTGTCACAGCAGTCTCATGCGCCCCGCGGCCCTGCGATTGCGCGAACGACTGCAGCGCTCCTCGTTCGCGGCGCCGCAGATTCGTTTCATGAGTTCGGTGGATGCCGGCGAATACGTGAGCGCGGACTCGATCCGTGATCTTTTGTACCGACAACTGGCGAGTCCCGTGCGTTGGGTTGCCACCGTGCAGGCCTTGATCGCCGCCGGCACCGATCGGTTCGTCGAATGCGGCCCGGGCAAGGTGCTCGCGGGTCTCGGCCGGCGCATCGACAAAAACCCCGCGCTGTCCCATTACGCCATCGACGATGCCGCGACCTTGGATGCGGCCATTTCCGGAGTGACATCGTGAGCATTGCCCCGCGCTTCGATTTGCAAGGACAAGTGGCACTGGTGACGGGCGCCTCGCGCGGCATCGGTCGCGCGATCGCCGAGACTCTCGCCGAGGCCGGTGCGCGCGTCATCGGTACCGCGACGACGGCCGCAGGCGCCGCTGCCATCGACGCTTGGCTCGGAAGCCGCGGCCGCGGTGCCTGCGTCGACGTTGCATCGGCCGAATCGGTCGACGCCTTGCTCGCCGACCTCGAGGTGCGCGGCGAGCTGCCGGGCATCCTCGTCAACAATGCCGGCATCACCCGCGACGGTCTGTTGCTGCGCATGAAACCCGAAGATTGGGATCAGGTGATCGCGACCAATCTCACCTCCGTGTTTCGATTGTCGCGCGGTTGTCTGCGGCACATGACCAAGCAACGCCACGGGCGCATCGTCAGCATCACCTCCATCGTCGGCGCGATCGGCAACGCCGGGCAGGCGAACTACGCCGCGGCCAAGGCGGGATTGATCGGCTTCACCAAATCCCTCGCGCGCGAAGTCGCCAGCCGCAACGTCACCGTAAACGCCGTGGCGCCGGGCTTCATCGACACCGACATGACGCGCGCACTCACCGACGCGCAACGCGCCGAACTCTCCGGCGGGATTCCGCTTGCGCGTCTCGGCGAACCGGCCGACATCGCGGCCGCCGTGCTGTATCTGGTCGCGCCGGCCGGTGCGTATCTCACCGGGCAGACGCTGCACGTCAACGGCGGGATGTACATGCCGTAGGGGTCCGAAGCCCCTGGGGTACGCCCGGGTCTAGGCGTATTCCTCATATCGATCAATAAGTTACAGATTTTCGGGTGGCGATTTTCCAAGCTTTCCCTTACACTTCTCCGTCCGGTCGACAGGTCTCGACCGGCTACAACAGGTCTCCCACGAGGACTTACAAGAGATGAGCACAGTCGAACAACAAGTCAAAGCCATCGTTGCCGAGCAGCTGGGCGTGAAGCCCGAGCAAGTGACCAACAGTGCTTCGTTCGTCGACGATCTCGGTGCCGATTCTCTGGACACCGTCGAGTTGGTGATGGCGCTCGAAGAGGAATTCGAAACCGAAATTCCTGACGAAGACGCCGAAAAGATCACCACGGTCCAGCAGGCCATCGACTACGTCACCGCCCGTCGCAAGGCCTGACTGAGATCCGATTTCACGAGCGGCGCCGATCCCGGGTCGGCGCCGTTTTCCGTTCCGCATCCCGAGGACATCGTGTGAGGGCCGCGTGAGCAAACGTCGCGTCGTCGTAACCGGTCTCGGCATCGTTTCACCGCTCGGCAGCACCATCACCGACGTCTGGTCCGCCGCCTTGCGCGGCGAGAGCGGCATCGGTCTGATCAGCCGCTTCGACACCAGCCAGTTCGCCACCCGTATCGGCGGGGCCGTGCGCGGGTTCGATGTGTCGGCCTACATCCCGCCCAAAGAAGCCCGGCGCATGGATGAATTCATGCACTACGGTGTCGCTGCGGGCATCCAGGCGGTGCAGGACTCGGGCACCGATTTCGCACAGGTCGACCCGGAGCGTTGCGGGGTCATCACCGGCTCGGGGATCGGCGGCCTGTCGACCATCGAGGCCGAGTACGACACCTATCTCGCCGCCCAGACGCCGCGCAAGATTTCGCCGTTCTTCATTCCCTCGTCGATCATCAACATGATCTCGGGGCATCTGTCGATTCGGTACGGGTTGAAGGGGCCGAACCTCGGCGTCGTCACCGCGTGCACGACCTCGACCCACGCGATCGGTCTCGCGATGCGCACGATCCAATATGGCGATGCCGATTGGATGCTCGCCGGTGGCGGCGAGATGTCGACCACGCGACTCGGGATCGGCGGCTTCTCGCAGGCCAAGGCGCTCTCGACGCGCAACGATGATCCGGCCGGCGCCTCGCGCCCCTGGGATCGCGATCGCGACGGCTTCGTCGCCGCCGATGGTGGCGGTGCGGTCGTCCTCGAAGAACTCGAACACGCCAAGCGTCGCGGTGCGACGATCTACGCCGAGCTCGTCGGCTTCGGCATGAGTGGCGATGCGTATCACATCACCGCGCCGCCGGAAGACGGTGCCGGTGCGCGACTTGCGATGGTGAATGCGCTGCGCGATGCGCAGCTGTCGGCCGATGCCGTCCAATACCTGAATGCGCACGCCACCTCGACCAATCTCGGCGATCGCGCCGAAACCGTGGCCATCAAGCATGCCTTCGGTGATCACGCGCGCAAACTCGCGGTCAGCTCCACCAAGTCCATGACCGGCCATTTGCTAGGCGCCGCAGGGGTCGTCGAAGCGGTGTTCAGCGTGTTGGCGATCCGCGATCAAGTGGCGCCGCCGACCATCAATCTTGCCAATCCGGATCCTGACTGCGATCTCGATTACGTGCCCAACACCGCGCGTCCGATGACCATCGACGTGGCGGTGTCGAATTCCTTCGGCTTCGGTGGCACCAACGGCACGCTGGTGTTCCGCCGCTACAACGGCTGACCCCGCGCCTCGCGTCGCGCGACGCGGCGGCTTAGACTCCCCGTCGTGCGCGCACTGCGAAATCTTCTCGTCCTGGCCATCGTGGCCGCCGTTCTGGCGGGCGCCGCCTGGGCATGGCTCGTGAACGTCGTGCAGGCGCCAGGTCCGCTCACGAATCCGGTGCGCATCGTCGTGCACAAGGGCGACGGCTTGCGGGTGGTGCTCGGCACGCTCGCCGAGAAGCAGCTGATTCGATATCCCCGCGCGGTCGAGACGTGGGTACGGCTGGCGGCGCCGCGCTTGCAGCTGAAGGCCGGTCGTTACGAAATCGGCGCCGCCGCAAGTGCGCGCGACATCCTCATGCAGATCGATGCAGGGCGCGTGTTGCTCGAATCGATCACCATCATCGAAGGTTCGCGCTTCGCCGAGCTGCGCGAGGCACTCGAGCGTCATCCCGAGGTCGAGCAAACCTTGCGCGGCCTGAGTGACGAACAAGTCATGTGGCGCGTGAGTGGGCGTCCGATCCACCCCGAGGGACGATTTTTTCCCGACACGTATCGATTCGCCGCCGGCTCGACCGACGTCGAGATTCTGATCACGGCCTACCGAAAAATGAGCGTTCTGCTCGACGGGCTTTGGCAAGAGCGCGCGGACGGTTTGCCGCTGACCACGCCCGAGCAGGCATTGACCCTGGCCTCGATCGTCGAAAAAGAGTCGGCCGTGGCGAGCGAGCGGCCGCGCATCGCGGGGATTTTCATCAGCCGCTTGCGCAAAGGCATGCGACTGCAAACCGATCCGTCGGTGATCTACGGGCTCGGCGATGCCTACGACGGCGACATCCGCACGCGCGATCTGCGCACCGACGGGCCGTACAACACCTACACCCGCGCGGGTCTGCCGCCGACGCCGATCGCGCTGCCCGGTGAAGCGGCGTTGCGTGCCGCGTTGCAACCGCAGGTCACGGGCGAGTTGTTTTTCGTCGCGAGCCCGGCGGGCGATGGCACGCACGTGTTTTCGCGCACCTATGCGGAGCACGAGCGCGCCGTACAGCGCTGGCTCGCGCATTCGAAGACCGTCAAGCCGTCGCCTGCTTCGGAGACGCGACCGTGATGGGTCGCTTCATCACGCTCGAAGGCATCGAAGGGGCGGGCAAGTCCACCGTCGCGCAGGCCCTGATGCGCGCGCTCGAAGCGCGCGGCATCGTGGTGCGCGCGACCCGCGAGCCCGGTGGTACACCACTCGCCGAACGTTTGCGCGATGCCGTGCTCACCAAAGGCGAGGAGACGGTCTCGCCCGAGGCCGAAACCATGCTGATGTTCGCCTCGCGTGCGGTGCATCTCGACAATCTGGTGCGACCCGCCCTGGCGCGCGGCGAATGGGTGATCTGCGACCGATATACCGATGCGACCCGGGCTTATCAGGGCGGCGGTCGCGGCGTTGCGCGCGAATTCATCGAGACGCTCGCGCAGGCCGTGCACCGCGGCACCGAGCCGGATCTCACATTGCTGCTCGATCTGCCGGTCGAGGTCGGTCTCGAGCGTGCGCGGCGACGCCGAGTGGCGAACGGACAAGTCGTCGCCGACCGCTTCGAGAGCGAAACCCTCGAATTCTTCGGGCGCGTGCGCAGCCGCTATCTCGAAATCGCGAAGGCCGATCCGTTGCGTGTCCACGTGCTCGATGCGACGCGCGATGCCGTGCAGGTGGCCGCCGCGGCGAGCGCCGCGCTCGACGCCTTGATCGGGCGCGGCACATGACCGCCCGCATCGCCATCACCGACGAATTGCCCTGGTTGACCTCGACGCGCGACACGTTGCACGCGGCGATGCAAGGCGATCGCGTCGGCGCCGCCGTGCTCATCCAGATCGCGCCGGGCAGCGGTGGCGACTGGTTGGCGCGCTGGTGCGCGGCCGCCGTGTTCTGCACCGCGCCGACGGCCGGAGCGCCATGCGGTCGCTGCGTCGAATGTCGGCGCGTCGAGAACAACGAGCATCCGGATCTCGCGCTCGTCTCGCCGCTCGAGGACTCCAAAGAAATAAAGGTCGATCAGGTGCGTGCGCTCGCGCAGGATCTCGCGCTCACGAGCCACGGCGGTCGTCGCAAAGTGGTGATCCTGACGCCGGCCGAGCGGCTCAATCGCAACGCCGCCAACGCGTTGCTCAAAACGCTGGAAGAACCGCCGGGTGATGCGCTGCTGATGCTCGTCACCGGCGAGCCCTCGAGGTTGCCGATCACCGTGCAAAGTCGGTGCACGCGCATCACGGCGCCTGCGCCCGATCGCGCCGAATTGGCGCGTTGGCTTGCGGCGCGCGGCGGCAGCGTCGCCGACTGGACGGCGGCCTTGTCGCTCTACGGCGGTCGTCCTCTCGATGTGCTCGATCTCGATCCGGTGGCGCTTGCAGGCTTGCAACGCGACACCCACCGGGTGCTCGATGAAGGGCTGCGCGGCAGTCTCGATCCGGTCGAGACGGCGGAGGCGTGGGCACGCGACGACGTCGCGCTGCGGATCGCCGCGATCGAATCCTGGGTGCAATCGCGAGCCGAGGACTGGGCGCGCGGCCGGGCGCGACTCGATGCGCGCGCCCTGTTCGAGACGGCGGAAGATTTGCGTGAGGCGCGCGGCTGGCTCGATACGCCGATCAACAAACCGCTCGCGCTGGAGCGTATTCTTTGGCGCGTCGCGGCCATCGGCGGCGCGCGGCGGCGCTGACCTTCAGACGAGTGCGTCCCAACCCGGGTCGGGCGCGAAACGCGCCCCGTAGCGCGCTTCGAGTTCACGCAGGCGGTCGCGACAACGACCGAATCCCGCGCTGCGAGCATAGTGCAGCGGACCGCCGCGAAACGGCGCATATCCGGAGCCGAAGATCATCGCCGCATCGAGCGTATCGGCGTCGCTGACGATGCCCGCGCGCAGCACCGCGACGGCTTCGTTCGCGAGCGCGAGCACGAGCCGGTCGGTCAGATCGTCGGCCGAAGTCGTGGGCGTGGCAGCGACGGCGGTTGCGATCGCCGGATTGACACCGCCCTGCTTGCCTGCCGTCCAAAGATAAAACCCCAGCCCCGATTTGCGCCCGAATTCCCGCGCTGCAATGCGCGCATCGAGTTGCGCAAGATCCGGCGTCGGGCGACCGAGCGCTTGCGAAACGATGCGTCCGACGTGTCGACAGACGTCGAGACCCACCGTGTCGGCAAGTTCCACCGGTCCCATCGGCATTCCGAAGGCTTTGGCCGCGGCGTCGATGGCATCGATCGAATGCCCCTCGGCTGCGGCGTGCATCGCTTCGAACATGTAGGGCACGAGGATGCGATTGACGACGAACCCGGGCGCGCTTCGGCAAGGGAGCGGCAATTTGTCGAGTTTGCGGGTGAGGGCGATGGCGGTGGCGACCGCATGTTCACTGCTCTGCTGTCCACGCACGATTTCGATCAGCGGCATCTGCGCCACCGGATTGAAGAAATGCAGACCCACGAGCCGACTCGGCTCGCGCAGCGTCGTCGCGAGCTCTTCGAGCACGATCGAGGAGGTGTTGGTCGCGAGGATCGCGCCGGGCTTCAATTGCGGCTCGAGCGTCGCGTACAAACTCTGCTTGATCTGCAGATCTTCGACGATCGCTTCGATCACCACATCCGCTTCGGCAATGCCGTGACCGTCGGCGTCGGCGACGAGTCGCGCGCGCGCGGCCGCGCGTTCGTTTTCGTTGCGGATGCGCTTGTCGAACACAGCTTGCGCACGTTGCAGCGCCGGCGTGATCAGCTCGAGCGTGCGATCCTGCAAGGTCACCTGCAGGCCGCGCAGCGCACACCATGCGGCGATATCGCCGCCCATGACGCCCGCGCCGATCACGTGCACGCGCGACGGCGCGCGCGCGTCTGCGCCCTGCGACTTCAAGGCATCCTGCAGCATGAACACGCGCACGAGATTGCGTGCGGTTTCGGTGAGTGCGAGCTTCGCGATCGAGCGTCGTTCGGCGTCGTAGCCGGTGCGCGGATCGGCGCCGTAGCGCACCCAAAGATCGATGAGCGCGTAGGGCGCGGGGTAATGCGCTTCGCGCACGCGGCGTGCGATCTGGGCTCGCAGCCGCTGGCGCAGCAACGGCCGCACGA
The DNA here is from genome assembly GCA_017853555.1 of Steroidobacteraceae bacterium. Lineage (GTDB taxonomy): Bacteria > Pseudomonadota > Gammaproteobacteria > Steroidobacterales > Steroidobacteraceae > UBA964. The sequence goes on along the minus strand of JAFMJH010000009.1, from coordinate 6,762 downwards.
TGTCGAACGACATCGCGCGCGCCAACCACGACGGTCGTCCGGGTCGCGCGCGGCCGAGCACGCAGCTGCGGGCCGTGGCACGCAAGGCGTCGCGATCGGTGCAAACGCGATCGACGAGCCCCAGTTTGCGCGCTTTGCTGCCGCGTACGGTGCGTCCCGTGAGCATCAGGTCGAGGGCTGCGGCGGCGCCGAGGCGTTGCACGGCGCGCACCGTTCCGCCGAAGCCCGGATGAATGCCGAGCATCACTTCCGGCAGTCCGAGTGCGAGTCGATCGTCCTCGACGGCGACGCGCCAACGGCAGGCGAGCGCGAGTTCGAGTCCACCGCCCAGGGCATAGCCGTGTATCGCGGCGACCGTGGGGCAGGGCAGGCGCTCGAGGCGTGCCAACACGCGTTGGCCGCGCTCGATCAGCGCCTCGGCCTCGGCGACGCTCGCGAGCGTGGTGAATTCCTTGACGTCGGCACCGGCGACGAAGCCGTTTTCTTTGGCCGACAGAATCACGAGGCCGCGTGGCGCGACGCGCTCGACCACTGCGAGTTGCCGGTCGAGTTCATCGAGCACCTCGCTCGACAACGCGTTCGCGGAGGCGCCCGGTTTGTCGAACGTGAGCCAGGCGATCCGCTCCGCATCGACCGACAAACGAAAACACGCCGCAGTACTCATCGCAACACCTCGAAGTCGCACACGATGGGTCGATGGTCCGACAGTCGCACGTCCGGCACTCTGAAATCGTTGACCTTGATGCGCGAGTCGACCAGCACGAAGTCGAGCTCGTAGCGCGGCTGCGCGGCGGGGAACGATCGCAGGCCGAGTTCGTTGGCGCTGCGCAGACCGGTCGCCTGCATGAACAGGAACAACTCGTTGGTGCCGGAGAACGTATTGAAATCGCCGGCGACCACCACGGGTTTCGGCGCTGCGGCCACCAGGCCGTGCAGATGCTGCAGCTGTTCCTGACGATGTCGATATTTGAGCGACAGATGCACGAGGAATACGCACACGTCCTCGAGTTCCATTTCGATGATCAGGCGTTTGATGCCCGTGTTGAAATAATGGAATCGTTCACCGTGCACGCGCGGTGCCGCGAGGATCGCATTGCCCTGGTTGCGCAGGATGGGCACGCGATGATGGATCGCGGTCGCGCCGTATTTGCATTCGTACGCCGTGTAATGGCCGATGCGGTCGGCGATGTACTCGGCCTGGTTGATCCGCTGGCTGCGGATCGAGCCGCTGTCGACCTCGATGAGGCCGACCAGATCCGGGTCCTCGTTGCGCACGAATTCGGTGATGCCGTCGAGCGTGCGGCGATTGGTGCGCAGATACCCGGCGCCCGGAACCGGCAGATGAAACGCCGGGCCCGTGCCGGTCGCATATCGAATGTTGTACACGAGCAGACGCAACGCGGGCTCCGGTGGCAGGCGGCTGTGCGAGGCGCGCAAGTTTACGCGAGCCTTGTGGCCGGGGCGCGACGGCAAGCCGTCCGGGGGCCACGCCCGCGATATCCGGCACTACGCATAATGTATATTATGTTAAATGAAGGGATGCGCGCTCAAAGCCTGTGAAACCCGAGGAAACCTTATTGGCTGCTCACCACCAGATAACAGACGATGGCCAGCAAACCTGCCCCCACCACGTCGAACAACAGACCGGATTTGAGCATGTCGGCCATTCGTACGCGCCCCGTGGAGAACACCATGGCGTTGGATGACGTGGCTGCAGGGTTCGCGAAACCGAGGCTGGCCGCGAGCCCGGCGGCGAGCGCCGGCCCTACGGCGTCATAGCCGCCTGCGGTGGCGAGCGACACCGCGATCGGCATGAAGATCGTCGCCGTGGCGACGTTGCTCGCGACCTCCGTGACGAGTGAACAGGTCAAGGCGATGACGAACAACAAGGGCAACAACGGCAGTCCGGCGACCGCGCCCATCTCGCCCCCCAGCCAGGCGCTCAAGCCGGTCTTGACCACCGCATCGGCGAGCGCGAGTCCGCCGCCCAAAAGCACGATCAGATAGAACGGCGCGTTGCGGGCGTCGTCCCACTGCAGCAGGACCTTAGGGCCGTTGGCGCGCGTGTCGCCCGATGGCGTCACGAACATGGCGAGCGCGGCCGCCACCGCAATGCCTGCGTCGGTGATGCCCGGCAACAAAGGTTCGAACATCGGCTGCAAGACCCAGGCGAGCGCGGCGAGCAGGACGATGGCGAGTACGCGATGTTCCGGCGTGCGCATCGGACCGACTTCGCCGATGGCGTGCGAGACGGCGTCGCGATCGGCGCGCGGCAAGGTGAACGGCAGCGTCACGCGACTCAAAATCCACCAACAGGCCGGAATGCCGAGCACCACGAACGGCAGGCCGAATTTCAACCAATCGACGAAGCTCACATGCACGCCGAGGTTCTTCTCGATGAGGCCGATGGCGATCGGGTTCACCGGTGTGCCGATGGGCGTTGCGAAGCCGCCGATGTTCGACGCGAACGACACGGCGATCACCATCGCCGCGGCGAAGTTCTTTTGATCCTGCGTGCGTTCGGCGCCCTCGTCCGCGCCGATCACCGCGAGCAAGGTCGCGGTGGCGATCGGCAGCATCATCACGGTGGTGGCCGAATTGTTGACGAACGCCGACAACAAAGCCGTGACGACCATCACCGACAGCAGCAACATCGACGGCGCCGTGCTCGAGCGCCGGATGACGAACAGCGCCGTGCGTCGATGCAGATTCCATTTTTCGAACGCGAGCCCGACCATCGAGCCGCCGAGCACCAAAAACAGGATTGGCGACATGTAGTTCGCGGCGACGGCGTCGGCTTTGGCGACGCCGAGCAAGGGCAGCATCAAAAACGGCAGGCTGCCCGTGATCGCCACCGGTACGGCTTCGGTGAACCACCAGCAGGCGATCAGCACCGTGAGCGCGGCGGTGACCCAGCCTTTGTCCGACAGTCCCGCGGGCGCGCCGAGCGCGAGCATGACGGCGAACAGCGCGATACCCAGCCAGAATCCGCCGCGTGCGAGCGTCATCGGTTTGCGTGCCTCACGCGAGCGCGTAGCCGGCGTCGGTCAGCGGCAGGCGACGCGGACGCTGTCCCGTCGCCATCTGGATCGCGCCCGCAAGTGCCGAGGCCACCGGCGGCACGCTGGCCTCGCCCGCCCCGCCCGGCTTCGCGCCACTTGGCAACAGATGAACTTCGATGCGCGGCATTTCATGCAAGCGCAGCACCGGTGCCGAATCGAAGTTCGTCTCGACCGCCGCACCGTTGGCGAAACTGATGCGACCGTTGAGGGCCGCCGACAAACCCCACACGATGCCGCCTTCGACTTGCGCCTCGACATTGTGCGGATCGACGACGATGCCGCAGTCGAACACGGCGACGATGCGATCGACTTTGACGACGTTCTTTTTGACCGTGACTTCGACGACTTGCGCGCAGTAGGAATCGAAACCCATGGTGAACGCGACGCCGCGGCCGCGACCGCGCGGCAAGCGTTTGCCCCAATCCGATTTTTCGCGCAACGCGAGCAGCAATTTCGTGGCGCGCTCGTCTTTGGCCAGCAGGCGCAGTCGCAGCGCAAACGGGTCCTGTCTGGTTGCATGGGCGACGTCGTCGATCGCGCTTTCGGAGAAGAACCCGTTCATCGATTGCGCGACGGAGCGCCAGGTGCCCACCGGCACCGGATCCGGCGTCTCGACGTAGTCGATGCACTTGTTCGGAAACTCGTAGTGATCGTTGATCAAAAGTCCGCTCGCGAACGGATCGGCCAGACCGGGTACGGTCGGTCTATTCTGGTACTTCCACATGCTGATGCCGGTGGTGCGGCTGTGCATGCCGAGAATCTGCCCGTCGCGATCCGTGCCGACGCGCGTGCGCACGATGTGCGCCGGACGATAGCGATCGTGGGCGAAATCCTGCTCGCGAGTCCAGGTGAGTTTGATCGGGCGACCGGGGCGTTGTTTGGCGATCTCGACGACCTGACGCACGAAGTCGATTTCCCATTTGCGACCGAAGCCGCCGCCGATGAAGGTCACGTTCAAACGGCACGCCGCGCGCGGCAGGCCGGTGATCTGCGCCATCGCGTCACGTGCCCGATCGGGTTGCTGCGTCGGCGCCCAAACTTCGCAGGAGTCGGGACGCACGACCGCGGTCGCGCACAGCGGCTCGAGCGCGGCGTGCGCGAGAAACGGCACTTCGTAGACCCACTCGTGTCTAGTTGGCGCTGCGTCGATGGCCGCCCGCGTGGCATTGCGATCAAACGGTGCACCGCCGAATGCCGGACGCGACACCAACGCGCGCTCGTCGGCATCGAGCGCGGCCGTCATCTTCGCGTGCATGGCGGTCGACTCGACGGCATTGGCCGGCGCGTCGTCGAACTGGGCATCCAAGGCTTCGGCGGCGCGGCGCGCATGCCAGGTCGAGTTCGCGAGCACTGCGACGCCGTCGCTGATGGCATAGGCGTCGACGACGCCCGGCTGCCGAAGCGCCGACTCGCGCGAGAAACTCACGAGTTTCGAGGCGACCGCCGGCGAGCGACGCAGGGCCGCATACAGCATGTCGGGCAGTCGCACATCGATGCCGAACACCAGCGTGCCATCGGTTTTGGCCGGCGTATCCTTGCGCGGCGTTGCGCGCCCGATCAGCGTGTATTCGCTCGCGGGCTTGAACGTCGGCGCGCTCGGCACGGGCAGGCGTGCGGCAGCAGCCGCGAATTCGCCGATGCTGCCGCTGCGTGCGCTCGCCTGATGTTGCACGCGACCTTGGGTGACCTTGCATTCGCCGCTCGGCACCGACCACGCGCTCGCCGCCGCGGCGACCAGCATTTCGCGGGCGCTCGCGCCGGCTTTGCGCATCACGTCGAAATACACCACCGTCGATTCGCTGTTGGCCGTGCGATGGCGTTTGGTGATCGGATTGATGAAGGCGTCGTCGGCCTGCGGCATGCGCACGACGACGCGTGCCCAATCGGCACCGAGCTCGTCGGCCAGAATCTTCGGCAGGCCGTCGTGCACGCCCTGCCCCATTTCCGACTGCGGGCAGGTGATGAACACCGTGCCATCGGGGGCGATCTCGAGATAGGCACCGAAGCTTGCGCCGCCGTCGGCGGCATCCGAGGCCTCCATGCCGAAGTTCAACATCAGGCCGCCGGTCACGGCGACGCCCGTCTGCACGAATTGTCGACGCGAGATCATCGCTTCGCTCCTTTGGCCTTGCGCTTCGGTGCGGCCGCCCCCGCTTGCGGATGCGCTTTGAGCCATCGTTCGACGGCACTGCGCGTGGTGATGTCGGCATAACGACGCCCGACGTCGCGCAGCGTGTCCTCATGCGGGCCCTGCTCTGCATCGCCGCAGCAATCTTCGACCACCTGCACGCGAAAGCCGTAGGAGAATGCATCGACGACGGTCGCGCGCACGCAGCCGCTGGTGGTGCAGCCGGTGACGATCACGGTGTCGACCCGCTCGCGCACCAGGAAGGTGATGAGCGGCGTCTGGAAAAACATCGACGGCGCGTTTTTGCAGTAGGTGAAATCGCCCGCGTCGTAGATGAGCGGGTCCATCGCCGTGCATTCGTGGCCGTAAAAGAATTCATCGCGGACGGCCTGCACTTTCCACAACGGCATGTCCTTGCTGCTGCAGTAGGCGGTGAAGCACGAGGCGACCGGTGCGCCGGCTTTGCGCGCTACGGCGAGCAGCTTCGCGGTGTTGTCGCGCGCGGCGTGCAACCGCGGCAGTCCGCCGAGCGCAAACCGCGGATCCGTGAACGCCAATTGCCAATCGACGCACAACACGGCGGCGCGCTCGCCGAAGCCGATGTCGCTCGACTGATATCCGACCTTGCGATAGGTGTCGGCCATTCATTACCCCCTGCAAGCGACATCATGCCGTGAAAGAAAAATCCCCGCATCTTTCGATGCGGGGATTTTCGTTCAGGCCGGCAAACCGTCAGGTTGCCGCCGGATCAAGCCGCTTTGGACTTGCCCGGCTTCTTCGTCTTCGCGGCGGCTTTCGCTGCCAAGGCTTCGGCGGCGACCTTCGCCCACTTGGTGAAGACCGGCGCACGCGGCGCATCGAAGCCCGTCTCGGCCTTGCAGCGCGCCTTGAGCTCTTCGATGGACTCGAAGCCGCGGTCGAAGATCTTCTTCTTGCCGCGCTTCTTGGCCATCTCGGCACGCAATGCCGTCGTCGCGGCCGCATCGAGGCTGCCGTCGGCCTTGATGACGACGCCGTAGCGACGCGCACCCTTGACGGTGACGAGACCCGCTTCGACGTCGAACGCGACCTTTTCGGCTTCACGCTCGAGCGGATCGCCCCAGCCGCCGCCACCCCAGGTGTCGGCGATCAGGAGGTCGCCCGATTCGACTTTGACGTGGTCGATCTTGGACGGGAGCAATTCTTCGGTGCCGTTCGCACGCTGCAAGAGCTTGCGGCTGCGCACGCCCGGCTCGCCGCCGTTCGCGCCCCAAGGATAGGTGAGCCAACGATCGTCGTGGATCGAGATCTCGCCCGGCTCGAGGAAGCGATAGCCGATGCGCAGGCCGTTGCCGCCGCGGTTCTTGCCGGCGCCGCCGGTGTCCGCGATGGTTTCGTAGATGTCGATGCGCAACGGGAAGTAGCTCTCGAGGAACTCGTTCGGCACGTTGGTGAACGACGGCCACAGCGAGTGACCGTCCGGACCGTCGCCGAAGGGCTTGCCCGGGATGCCACCGAAGGTGATCTGGTAGAGCTGGTACCACTCGCCGTTCTTGTCGTAACCCGAGTACATGAAGTGCGGGCTGTCCGAGA
>JAFMJH010000020.1 GCA_017853555.1 Steroidobacteraceae bacterium | reverse complement strand
CGTTGACGCCATCTTCCATCTCGCCGAGTTCTTTCTGAATGGCCTTCATCTGCTCGTTCAGGTAGTACTCGCGCTGGGATTTTTCCATCTGCGCTTTGACGCGCCCGCGTATGCGCTTCTCGATCTGCAGCACGTCCATCTCGCCTTCGATGGCGACGAGGATGTGCTCGAGTCGCGCACGCACATCCAGAATTTCGAGTACTTTCTGTTTGTCGGCGAGCTTCAGCGCCATGTGCGCCGCAACGGTGTCGGCCAGACGGCCGGCGTCTTCGATGCCGGCGAGCGCGGTGAGCACTTCGGGCGGCACTTTTTTGTTGAGCTTCACGTACTGCTCGAACTGCGACACGACCGAGCGCGACAGCACTTCGAGTTCGCGCTCTTCGTATTTGTCGACTTCGACGGCCAGGGACAAATCGGCGGTGTAGTGCGGACCCGAGTGGAGCTTTTCGATCGAGCCGCGGCTGCCGCCTTCGACGAGCACCTTGACCGTACCGTCGGGCAGCTTGAGCAATTGCAGGATCGTCGCGATGGTGCCGATCGGATACAGGTCGTCGATCTTCGGATCGTCGATGTCGGCCTGACGCTGCGCCACGAGCATGACCCGTTTGTCGGCCTTCATGGCGGCCTCAAGGGCGAGGATGGACTTCTCGCGCCCCACGAACAGCGGGATCACCATGTGCGGGTAGACCACCACGTCACGCAGGGGCAGGACGGGAATGTTCTCGAGGGCGGAGCCTTCGGGGACGCGGGATTCGTCTGACACGGTTGGGGATCCTCGGGGCGCGACGGGAATGCGCGCCTAGTCTACCCCTGCATGGGGCCGTGTAGACCCCGATTCAAGTGCCGGATTGTGCCTAACGGCCGGTCAGTTGGCGCCGCCGCCGGAAGCCCGCCTTGCGGTCTCCTCGGACTGGGGCTCGGACTTGAAGACGATGTAGGGCGGCGAATGCCCCTCGATCACCGACTCGTCCACCACGACCTTCTGGACGCCACGCAACGACGGCAAGTCGTACATGGTGTCGAGCAGCACCGATTCCATGATGGTGCGCAAGCCGCGCGCGCCGGTCTTGCGCTGCATCGCCTTGCGTGCGATCGCGCTCACACCGTCGTCGCGGAATTCGAGTTCGACCCCTTCCATCTCGAACAAGCGCTTGTACTGCTTGGTGAGGGCGTTCTTGGGGTCCTGAAGGATCGAGACCAGGGCCGCCTCATCGAGCTCTTGCAGCGTCGCCACCACCGGCAGACGACCGACGAACTCGGGGATGAGGCCGTACTTGACCAGATCTTCGGGCTCGACCTCGTTGAACACGTCGACGCCCTTGGGCTTGGCATCCTTGGCACGCACTTCGGAGGTGAAACCCATGCCGCCCTTCTGGGTGCGGTTCTGGATGACTTTCTCGAGGCCGGAAAAGGCGCCGCCCACGATGAAGAGAATGTTCGAGGTGTCGACCTGCAGGAACTCCTGCTGCGGGTGCTTGCGCCCGCCCTGAGGCGGCACCGAGGCGATCGTGCCTTCGATCAGCTTCAGCAGCGCCTGCTGCACGCCCTCACCCGACACGTCACGGGTGATCGACGGGTTGTCGGACTTGCGCGAAATCTTGTCGATTTCGTCGATGTAGACGATGCCGGTCTGGGCTTTCTCGACGTCGTAGTCGCACTTCTGCAACAACTTCTGAATGATGTTTTCGACGTCCTCGCCGACGTAACCGGCCTCGGTCAACGTCGTGGCGTCGGCGATCGTGAACGGCACGTTCAGCAGACGGGCAAGAGTCTCGGCGAGCAAGGTCTTGCCCGAGCCTGTGGGCCCGATCAGGAGAATGTTGCTCTTGGCGATCTCGACTTCGTCCTTCGCACGACTCGTGCTGGTGCGGGTCTGCAGGCGCTTGTAATGGTTGTAGACGGCCACCGACAGGACGCGCTTGGCGCGCTCCTGGCCGATGACGTAATCGTCCAAAACCTTCTTGATTTCCGTGGGCTTCGGCAGCTTGTCTCGTGCTTTTTCAGCGCGATTTTCAAGCTCTTCGCGGATGATGTCGTTGCAGAGCTCGACGCATTCGTCGCAGACGAACACCGACGGGCCCGCGATGAGCTTGCGGACCTCGTGCTGGCTCTTGCCGCAGAAGGAACAGTAGAGCAGCTTGCCGTCGTCGGCCCGGCCGCGCGTGTCTTCAGTCATGCGGCCGTTATAGCCGCTTTTCGAGCGATTTGTCCACGAGACCGTAGGCGATGGCCGCCTCGACCCCCATGAAATTGTCGCGTTCGGTGTCCTGGGCGATCTTCTCGATCGGCTGACCGGTGTGGTCGGCCAGGATCTTGTTCAGGCGCTCGCGGGTCAGGAGCATTTCGCGGGCCTGGATGCTGATGTCGGTCGCCTGGCCCTGAAAACCGCCCCAGGGCTGGTGAATCATGGCGCGGGAGTTCGGCAGCATGTAGCGCTTGTCCTTCTTGCCGCCGGCGAGCAGCACCGCACCCATCGAGGCCGCCAAGCCGATGCAGATCGTGCTCACGTCGGGCTTGATGAACTGCATGGTGTCGTAGATCGCGAGACCCGCACTCACCGAGCCGCCCGGCGAGTTGATGTACAGCGAGATGTCCTTGTCCGGGTTCTCGGATTCGAGGAACAACAACTGCGCGACGATGAGGTTCGCCATCTGATCTTCGACGGGGCCGACGACGAAGATCACGCGTTCTTTGAGCAGACGCGAGTAGATGTCGTAGGCGCGTTCACCGCGGGCCGTCTGTTCGACGACCATCGGCACGAGATTCAAGGCTTGCTCGTTCATGCGGACCTCAGGCGGGTGCGTTCTGACCGAAGCCGGTGAGCTCGGAGAACGTGGCGGGTTTGTCGGTGACCTTGGCGCGTGCGACGACGAAGTCGACGAGCTGATCTTCCAGCGCGAGCGATTCGATTTGGCGCATCGCTTCGACGCTCTGCAAGTATTGGCGACGCAGATCGTCCGAGCCCGGGCCCTCGCCCGTGACTTCGTTCAAGCGCGCATTGACGAACTCGCGATCGAGCTTGATGTTCTCGGCGCGCAGCAACTCGCTGACGATGAGCCCGGTAGCCACGCGACGACGCGCCGGCTCTTCCATGGCATCGGTCTGCGGCAACTGCGACAAATCGCGCAAACCCATGCGGCGCGCGAAATCGACCTGCATCGTCTGCACCTGCTCGGCGATCATCGACTTCGGCACGTCGATGGGGTTCGCCGCATAGAGCGCATCGAGCACCTGCGTGCGCAGACGGCTGCGGATCGCCTTGGAGAGTTCGCTCTCCATGCTGCTCACCACCGCTTCGCGCAAGGCTTCGACGCCGCCTTCGGTGACGCCGAAGGCCAGACAGAATTCTTCGTCGATTTCAGGCAGTTTCTGCTCTTCGACGCTCTTCACGGTGACGGCGAACTGCGCCGTCTTGCCGGCCACGTCGGGGCTGCCGTAGTCGGCCGGAAAGTTCACGGTGACGGTACGCGAGTCGCCCGCTTTGGCGCCGCGCACGCCGTCTTCGAATTCTTTGAGCATGCGCCCTTGACCGACGACGAACGGCACGTCCGTGCCGGTACCGCCCTGGAAGGTGACGCCGTCGATGCGTCCTTCGAAGTCGACGGTGACGCGATCGGTGTCGCCGGCGCCGCGCTCGACCGCGACGAAATCCGGACGTTGACGACGCATGGATTCGAGCATCGCGGCGATGTCGGACTCGGCGATGCTGGCGGTGGGACGCTCGATGGCGATGTCGGTGACCGGCGCGAGCAGAATCTCGGGCAGCACTTCGAACGAAGCGACGTAGCGCAGGTCGGCACCCGGGTCGGCCGCGACGAGTTCGATGCGCGGGTCGGTGGCCGGACGCAGCGACTGCTGATTCACGGCGTCGGAATACGTTTCACGCAGCAGATCGCCGACCACTTCGGACTGCACCTGCGCGCCGAACTGTTGGCGCACCACGGGCAGCGGAGCCTTGCCGGGGCGGAAGCCCTTCAAGCGAGCCGTGCGGGCGACGCTCTTGAGACGAGTCTCGATTTCGGCGCTGAAACGGGCCGCCGGGACGGCAACTTCAAGGCGGCGTTCGAGGCCGGCGACGGTGGTCAGAGATACCTGCATGACTGTTCCTGATCTTTAACGTTTATTGTGCGCGACGAGTGGTGCGAAAGGAGAGACTCGAACTCTCAAGGGTTACCCCGCTGGAACCTAAATCCAGTGCGTTTACCAGTTCCGCCACTTTCGCCCCGCGGGCGGGGATGGTGGGCCGTGTAGGGATCGAACCTACGACCAATTGATTAAGAGTCAACTGCTCTACCAGCTGAGCTAACGGCCCAAAACTTCCAAAAAACCCAAACCGACCATCTCGAGGGAGATGGGGTGGACGATGGGGATCGAACCCACGACGGCCGGGATCACAACCCGGGGCTCTACCACTGAGCTACGTCCACCGTCGTTCCGTACCCGCCGACCCTGATGGGGATTGGCGCGCCCGGCAGGACTCGAACCTGCGACCTACGGCTTAGAAGGCCGTTGCTCTATCCAGCTGAGCTACGGGCGCCCGTGCCGGAAGTCGAAGCGTATCGCACCTTCGATGCCCTATTCGACTCATGGCCCGGTTTGGTCGGGGCAGAGGGATTCGAACCCCCGACCCTCTGCTCCCAAAGCAGATGCGCTACCAGACTGCGCCATGCCCCGCGACCGTCCACGACCCTGCGGCGAATTCGCCACTGCGCGACTCTGCCGCGGGGGCGCGAATGATACGGGGGTGGGCCGATCACCGTCAAACCCCGCGCGCGTGCGAGAATTGCGCGCATGGCGGCAAAGATCATCGACGGCAAGGCGATCGCGGCGGAAGTGAAGGCGCAGGTCCGTGCCGGCGTCGATGCACTCATCGCGCGCGGCGAACGACGGCCGGGACTCGCGGTCGTGATGGTCGGCGACAACCCCGCCTCCCGGGTCTACGTACGCAACAAGCGTCGCGCCTGCGAGGACTGCGGCATCGAATCGCGCGCCATCGATCTGCCGCAATCGACCAGCGAGACCGAACTGCTCGGACGCATCGACGATCTCAATGCGGATCCGTCGATCGACGGCATCCTCGTGCAATTGCCGCTGCCGGAACACGTGCGTCAGAGCGCCGTGGTCGAACGCATCGATCCGCGCAAGGACGTCGACGGATTCCATCCGTACAACGTGGGCCGACTCGCCGAACGCAATCCGCTGATTCGCCCCTGCACGCCCTATGGCGTGATGCGCATGCTCGACCACGTCGGCGTGTCGGTCAAAGGCGCGCACTGCGTGATCGTCGGTGCGTCGAACATCGTCGGACGCCCGCTGTCGCTGGAACTTTTGTTGATGGGCGCGACCGTCACCGTGACGCATCGGTTCACGCACGATTTGGCGCGCCACGTGCGCGATGCCGAAATCCTGATCGCTGCGGCAGGCAAGCCCGGACTCGTGCGCGGCGAATGGATCAGGCCGGGCGCGGTCGTCGTCGACGTCGGCATCAATCGGCGCGAAGACGGCACGTTGTGCGGCGACGTCGAATTTGCGGCCGCAGCCGAGCGTGCCGCCTGGATCACGCCCGTTCCGGGCGGCGTCGGTCCGATGACCGTCGCGATGCTGATGAAAAACACGCTCGAAGCCTCGCTGCGCCGCCGTCAACTCTGACGGCCGGCCGGGTCTCAACTGCGACGCCACTCCGTCGCGCCACCCGGCTTGTCTTCGAGCACGATCCCCGCGGCGAGCAGTTCGTCGCGAATCTCGTCCGAACGTTTGAAGTCGCGCGCTTTGCGCGCCGCTGCGCGCGCCGCGATCGCCGCATCGATGCGCGCCTCGCTCCAGGCATCTTCCGCACCGGCAGAACTTTTGACGGCGCGGAACCACTCGTCCGCGGGCAAGCCGAGCACGCCGAGCACGGCACCGAGTGCGCGCAACTCGCGCGCGGCCCGGGTCGCCGCCGGCAGGTCGCCGGCATCACGCGCGCGATTGATTTCGCCGGCGAGCGCCTGCAACACGGCCACCGCTTGCGGCGTGTTGATGTCGTCATCCATTGCCTCGTGAAACGCGCGCCACGCGGGCGTATCGACCGCCTCGGGCGCACTCTGGCACGGCGGGGCATCGAGACCGCGCAGCGCCGTGTACAAACGACCGAGCGCGGCATCGGCCTGCTCGATCTGCGCGAGCGAATAGTTGATGGGTCCGCGATAGTGGCTGCCGATCAGGAAAAATCGCAGCACCTCGGGATGGCGCAGGTGCCCGGAGCCGAGCACGTCGCGGATGGTGAAAAAATTGCCGAGTGACTTCGACATCTTTTCGTCGTCGACGTTGACGAAGCCGTTGTGCATCCAGAGATTGGCGAAGTGCGCGCCGCTCGCGGCGCAGGACTGGGCGATCTCGTTTTCGTGATGCGGGAACTTGAGGTCCATGCCGCCGGCGTGGATGTCGAAGTGATCACCCAGAATTTCGGCCGACATCACCGAGCACTCGATGTGCCAACCGGGGCGCCCCGCACCCCAAGGCGAATCCCAGGACGGTTCGCCGGGCTTGGCCATCTTCCACAACACGAAATCGAGCGGATCGCGCTTGGCGGTGTCGATCTCGATGCGCGAACCGGCGCGCAGATCGGCGATGCGTTTGCCCGACAACTGGCCATAGCCTTCGAACTTCGCCACGGAATACATGACGTCGCCGTCGGTGGCGACATAGGCATAACCTTTGTCGATGAGGCGTTGCGTGAGCGCGATCATGCCCGGCACGTACTGCGTCGCGCGCGGCTCGTGATCGGGTCGCAGGATGTTGAGCTTGTCGTAGTCTTCGTGCATCGCGGCGATGAACCGCGCCGTGAAAGCATCGATCGGCTCGCGCAATTCGGCGGCACGACGAATGATTTTGTCGTCAATGTCGGTGATGTTGCGCACGAAGACGACGCGCAAGCCGCGGTGCATCAAATAGCGTCGCACCACGTCGAAGGCGACTTTCGAGCGCGCATGACCGATGTGGCAATAGTCGTAGACCGTATCGCCGCAGAGGTACATGCGCACCTCGCCCGGCACGATGGGCACGAGCGCTTCTTTGCGACCGGTGAGCGAGTTGTGGATCTGGATCATGCGACGGTCGCCGCGTGCTCGAGGCGCGCGATCACGCGGGCGCCGCCCATGAGCAACAACAAGGGTGCGAGTTCCGGACCATGGGCGCTGCCGGTGAGGGCGTGTCGCAAAGGTTTGAACAAGTCGGGACCTTTGCGGCCGGTGCGTTCTTTGAGTGCGCCGGTCAATGTTTTCCAATCCGCGCCCTGCTCGCGCACCACGGCGCTTGCGGCGATGAAGAAGTCGCGCCCTGCCGCACGGATGGCCGCCACCGATTCACCGGCCGGGTCGGCGAGAGACGTCGGCGCCGCATCGCCGAACACCACTTGCGCCCAGACCGCCGCTTCCTGCGGCAAGATGAGATTTTGTTGAATCGCCGCGACGAATGCGCGCTCGACGTCGGGGGCGAGTTCGGCGGGCAGATAGGGTCGCAACCAGGCGCTTGCACGCTCGGGGTCGAGCCGATGCACGGCTTCCTTCTGCCACACGTCGAGCTGCACCGTATCGAAACGCGCCGGCGATTTGCCGAGGTGCGCGGTATCGAAGTGCTCGGCCAGACTCGCCAGCGACTGCAACCCCGCGAGCGCACTCGAGTGCCCGAGGCGGAACAGATGGTTGACGATGGCCTCGGGCAGGTATCCCGCTTCGCGCAGTTGGCGCAGGCTGCGCGCGCCGTGCCGCTTGGACAGCGGCGCACCATCATCACCCGTGATGAGGCTCAAGTGCCCGTAGGTCGGCATCGACATCCCGAGCGCCATGGCGATGAGCAACTGGCGCGGCGTGTTCGAGAGGTGATCCTCGCCGCGCAACACGACGTTGACGCCCATCAAGGCGTCATCGAGCGCGTTGGAAAAAAAGAATGCGGCGCTGCCGTCGGCGCGCTGCACCACGAAATCGCCGAGATCGCTGCACGAGAACGACTGCTCACCGTGCACGAGATCGACGAACTCGACTTTGCCCGAGTCGGGCACGCGAAACCGCAGCGTCGGCTTGCGCCCTTCAGCGAGGCGCGCCGCGCGACCCGCCGCATCGAGGGCGCGACACGTGCCCGCATATCGCGGCGGCTTGCCCGCGGCGATCTGCGCACGGCGACTCACCTCGATTTCGAGCGTCGAGCAAAAGCAGGGGTACACGCGCTCTTCGCGTTCGAGGCGCTCCAGCGCAGCGCGATACACGGCGCCGCGTCGCGACTGTTCGTACGGTGCCGCGGCGTCCTCGCGCCCCGGCCCGGCATCCCACTCGAGACCGAGCCAACGCAGATCTTCGAGCAACTGGGCCGTGAACTCGGCCTTGCTGCGTTCGGCATCCGTATCTTCGATGCGCAACAAAAAGCGCCCGCCGTGACGCCGCGCGTGCAGCCAATTGAACAAGGCGGTGCGCGCGTTGCCGAGATGCAACTCGCCGCTCGGACTCGGGGCGAAACGGGTGACGACGATCGGCTGGGACATCGCGCAAGTTTAACCGACTCGGCCACCCTGCCGGGTGACCGACGCCGCGAATCGCCTACAATCGAAGCGTGCAGTATCTGTTCGTCTCGGATTTACACCTCGACGCGACGTCGCCCAAGGCGAACGACGCATTCATGCGCTTTCTGGGCCGTCAGGCGCGCGCCGCCGGCGCGCTGTACGTGCTCGGCGACTTGTTCGAAACCTGGATCGGTGACGACGACCCGGACCCGGTGCGCGACACCGTTTGCCGCGGCCTCGCCGCCTGTGTCGCCGCAGGCACTGCGGTGTTCGTCATGCACGGCAATCGGGATTTTTTGTACGGCCCGGCCTTCGAGCGACGCACCGGTTGTCACGTGCTCCCCGACCCGGCGGTCGTCACGTTGTTCGGGCGTCGCATTCTTTTGTGCCACGGCGATCTGCTGTGCACGGCGGATCACGCCTATCAGGAACTGCGCAGCACGGTCCGCGAACCCGCCTTTCGCACGCGACTCGCCGCGCTGTCAGTCGCCGAGCGTCAATGGCTCGCCGACACCGCGCGCGCGGGCTCGCGTGCCCATACGGCGAGCACCGCGGCCGACATCCTCGACGTCGAACCGTCGGCGGTCATCGCCGCCTTCGAAGCGACCGACACGCGCGAGATGGTGCATGGTCATACGCACCGCCCGGCCACGCACGAGCATCTCGTCCAGGGAAAAGTTGCCACGCGACACGTTCTCGATGTGTGGCACGATCACGGCGGATTTCTCGCGCTCGACGACGCCGGTTGGCGCCGCGAACGGCTCGATTTCTAGACCGGGCGATTTCTTAGGCGGGCAGCCCGGAATGGAAGCGGAATTCGGGGTCGGGCGTCGTGACCAATTCGGCTTCGATCGTCGCCAACTCGACGAGTCGCCTACGCCAATCTCCGGCCTCGGCCTGCTCGGCGTGCGTTTGCGCCAGACGCAGATACAACTCGAAATGCCGCGCCTCCGACGCTTGCAAGCGCACATAAAGTGCAGCGACCTCCGGCGGCAGCCCAGCGCCCTCGGGCAACGCGCCGAGCAACCGGAAGCGCTCGCAGGATCGCGCTTCGATCAACGCGCCCGACAGCAGCAGATCCAGTTTGCGCTTCGGCTCGTGGGTGATGAGCGCATCGCGCAGGCGTGAGGCATAACGACCGGGCTTGCGACGCAGATAGGGAACCTCGGCCTTGCGCATCAGCTCGTCCACTTGCTCGAAGTGCCGCAACTCCTCGCGCGCGAGCTTCGAGAGACGCATGGCGAGCGCACGATCTTCCGGATAGGCGAACATCAAAGCGAGTGCCGTCGAAGCGGCCTTCTTTTCGCAATTGGCGTGATCAGCCAACAACTCGGGCCAGCGGCGCGCGGCCTCGTGCACCCAGGCCGCGGGCGTCGGCGCCAGCAACGGATCCTGCATCACACCCCGCGCACGATCTTCAGCGGACTCACGGACGCACGCCGGTTTTGTTTGGCGGCGTCCGAACGCTGCGCGCGCAACCGCTCGAGATAGTCCGGCGTGACGTCGCCCGTGACGTATTTGCCCGAGAAACAGGAGGTGTCGAATTCTCTGACGCGCGCATCGTCGTGCTGACACGCCTGCACGAGATCCTCGAGATCCTGATAGATCAGCCAGTCGGCACCGATCAGCTGACGCACTTCGTCTTCGGTGCGTCCGGCCGCCACGAGCTCGCTCGCGGCCGGCATGTCGATGCCGTACACGTTCGGAAAACGCACCGGCGGCGCCGCCGAGGCGAAGTACACCTTGAGCGCCCCGGCTTCGCGCGCAAGGTCGATGATTTGCGCGGAGGTCGTGCCGCGCACGATGGAATCGTCGACCAGCAGCACGTTCTTGTTGCGGAATTCGAGATCGATGGCGTTCAGCTTCGAGCGCACGGACTTTTGACGCTGCTCCTGACCGGGCATGATGAAGGTGCGCCCGATGTAACGATTTTTGATGAAGCCTTCGCGATATTTGAGGCCCAGCAACTGCGCAACCTGCAACGCGGCCGTGCGGCTCGTGTCGGGAATCGGGATCACGACGTCGATGTCATGATCGGGCCGTTCGCGGCGGATTTTCTCGGCGAGCCGATCACCCATGCGCATACGCGCGCGTTGCACGGAGATGTTGTCGATGATGCTGTCGGGGCGCGCGAAATAGACGTATTCGAAGATGCAGGGTGCATGACGCGTCGTGGCCACGCACTGCTGGGCATGCAAGCGCCCTGCTTCGTCGATGAACACCGCCTCGCCGGGCGCGAGATCACGCACCTCGCCGAAGCCGAGCATGTCGAGCGCCACCGACTCCGAGGCGAGCATGTACTCCGTGCCTTTGGCGGTCGTACGCTGACCGATCATCAGCGGCCGGATGCCGTTCGGGTCGCGAAAGCCGAGAATGCCGTGACCGATCACCATGGCAACCACGGCATACCCGCCGCGGCAACGACGATAGAGGGCGGTGACCGCGGCGAACACGTCGGCGGGCGTCACGCGCGGCGTGCCGACGCGCTGCAATTCCGACGCCAATACGTTGAGCAGCACTTCGGAGTCCGAGGTGGTGTTCAGATGTCGACGCTCTTCGCGGATCAGCACTTCGGACAGTTCGGCCGCGTTGGTGAGATTGCCGTTGTGACCGAGGACGATGCCGTACGGCGCATTGACGTAGAACGGTTGAGCCTCGGAGGCGCTATCGCAACCCGCGGTCGGATATCGGACGTGGCCGATGCCGATGTTGCCGCGCAATTCGAGCATGTCCTGCTGCGAAAACACGTCGCGCACGAGGCCGGACCCCTTGCGCATCGACACCAACCCCTCGGTCGCCGTGACGATGCCGGCGGCATCCTGCCCGCGATGCTGCAACACCGTCAGTGCATCGTAAATTCTTTGATTGACGGGGCTCGTGCCCACGATGCCGGTGATGCCACACATCGTTCAGCTCTCCTGCTCGACGGCCTTCGGTGCCGCGAGGAAATTGGCGTCCTGCAACAGCGCATGCAGGTCGATGAATTGATCCAGCGTGGTCGCGCAGGTCTCGGCCATGGGCGTGAGTTTCCCGCGACGCCAGAAGTCCTGCTGACCGAGCCCGAACTGCAGCGCGAGAAGAACCACGAAGCCGAGGATCACCGCACCACGGAAGAACCCGAAGAACACGCCGAGCATGCGGTCGACGGGCATGAAGATCGAACCCTGGACGAACTTCTGCAGCAGCATGCCGACCAGCGAGCCCAAGGTGACGACGAGCGCCACGACCACGACGGTCGAGACCAATTTGCGCGCGGTCGGATCGGCGAACCATTGCATGATGTAGGGCTCGATGAAGCCCGTGCCGCGTGCGGCGAGCCACAGGCCCGCGATCCAGCTGCCGACGATGACGATTTCGCGGAAGAACCCGCGCACGAAGCCGAAACCGGCCGAGATGATCAACAAGGCGAGGATGGAGTAATCGACCGGCGTCATGCCCCGAGAGTCCCCTGCGCGAGAGGCGCGCATTCTAGCCGATCTCAGTTCGCCGGAACGATCGATCCGTCGACTTTGACCACCTTCAGACGTTTGACGATTTTTTCCGCGGCCTCACGGTCACCCGCGGCACCGACTCGCACCCGGTACATCGGCGGCGTCGCGCCGTTCGACGACACGGTCACGTCGAATTTGCGCACTTTGAGGGATTGCGCGCGGGCATCGGCCGCCTTGCGATCGCGGAAGCTGCCGACCTGCACGACGAATTTCTGCGTCGCCGCGGCAGCGGCCGGTGCCGCCGGAGGCGCGGATGCGGACTGAGCCGGCGGCGTCGGGGTCGGTGCCGGCCGGGCCGGTGCCGGTTGCGCAGGCGCGGCCTCGGCGACCGGAGCCGGCGACGGCGCCGCCTTCGGCTGCGCGGCCGGATCGACCGTGGCAGCCGCGGGCGGCACGGGCAGCGCCACGGGGGCGGCAGGAGTTTCGGTTTCGGCGACCGCCGGGCGCGGCGTCGTGCCGGTCAGGTCGATGTTGTAGTTAACGACCGGCGGACCTGCGCGCGCCGGATCGTCGGCCATGGGCGAGCGCGCATTCGAGCCGGCGCCGGTCAGCAGTTCCGGCAGCAAGGCCACGGCAATCACGATCAGGATGATCGCGCCGGTGAGTCGATTGCGTAACGAAGTTTCCAAGGCGGCGATTATACCCCGAGCCAGTCGAGCGCCGGCCCCACGGTATGAAACGAACCGAGCACGACGATTCGGTCGCGGGGTGTCGCGAGCGCGAGCGCCGCGGCACATCCGTCGGCGACATCCGCCGCCAGCGCGACGCTCGGGCACTCGGCCGGCAAGCGCCGTCGCAACGACTCGGCATCGCAACCCCGAGCACCGTCCAGACCCACGAGGATCCAGGCGTCGACCGCGCCGACCAAGGCTGCGCCGATCGCGGCCGCATCCTTGTCAAGCAGTATCCCCGCGACGGCCAAGGTTCGACCCTCCGTTTTGGTACGCAGCAAGGCCTCGGCGAGCACCTTCGCAGCGCCCTCGTTGTGGGCGACGTCGAGAATCCATTCCGGGCCGCCGCGCGGAAATTCTTTGACGCGCTGGAATCGGCCGCGCAAACGCACGCTTTGCAAAGCACGCGCGGCGATCTCCGTCGTCAATGTCGCACGCCCCAGCAGATCGAATGCCATGAGCGCGGCCGCGGCATTGCGCCGCTGCACGGCACCTTCGAGCGCCGACGGTGGCAAAGGTCCGATCTGCTGCGCGCCACGGCGCCAGAACCACTGCCCCGCTTCGCCTTGCACAGCCGCATAGGCATCGTCGGGCCAGTACGCGGGAGACCCGAGTGTCGCGAGCGCATCGCGCACGCTCTGCGGCATGTCCTGACTGCCGAGTACGACCGGCTTGCCTGGCCGGAAAATCCCGGCTTTTTCGCGTCCGATGTGCTCCACGGTGGGACCCAGCCAGTCGGTGTGATCCAGACTGACCGAACACAACACGGCGACATCCGCATCGATGATATTGGTGGCGTCGAGTCGCCCGCCGAGTCCTACCTCGAGAACGACAACGTCGACCCGCGCGCGCGCAAAGACCTCGAGTGCGGCGAGCGTGCCGTATTCGAAAAACGTCAGTGCGATGGTCTCCGCGCCCTCTGCAGTGCGGGCCGCTTCGATGCGCTCGAATGCGACGACCAGCTGGGCATCGTCGACGGGCTCGCCATCGAGCGCGACGCGTTCGTTGTAGCGTTGCAGATGCGGCGAGGTGTACGTGCCGACCCGCAAACCCGCCGCCTGCGCGAGCGCCGTGAGCGTGGCGACGGTCGAGCCTTTGCCGTTGGTGCCGCCGACCAGAATGGTCGGGATCAACCACGGCAACAGGCCGAGACGCAGCGCCACTGCGCGCACGCGCTCGAGACCGAGCTCTATTTCTTTGGGGTGTTGCGCGAGTTGCTGCGCGAGCCAGTCATCCAGGGAGCGCATCGGGGGATGCCACCGCCGGCTGACGCAACAGCATGCGTAACGCGCGGGCGATCTCGCGTCGCAAATCGCGACGATCGACGATCATGTCGATCACGCCGTGCTCGAGCAGAAACTCGCTGCGCTGAAAACCTTCGGGCAGCGTCTCGCGCACCGTCTGCTCGATCACCCGGGGACCGGCGAACCCGATCAGCGCCTTCGGTTCGGCGACGTTCAGATCACCGAGCATCGCGAGACTCGCCGAGACACCGCCCGTGGTCGGATCCGTCAGCACGGAGATGAACGGCAGCCCCGCCGCGGCGAGCTCGGTCAATGCCGCGCTGGTTTTCGCCATCTGCAGCAAAGAGAGCAGGGCTTCCTGCATGCGCGCCCCGCCACTCGCCGAAAAACAAATCAGCGGACGGCGCTCGCGGATGGCGTGATCGACCGCGCGCTTGAAGCGCTCGCCGACCACCGACCCCATCGAGCCACCCAAAAACTGGAATTCGAACGCGCACGCCACGACCGGCAGGCCTTCGACGGCGCCCGCCATCACGATCAGCGCGTCGCGTTCGCCCGTGTTTTTTTGCGCAGCCGAGAGTCGATCTTTGTATTTTTTGCTGTCGCGAAACTTCAGCGGATCTTCCGGCACCACTTCGGCCGCAAGCTCGATCGGCGTTTCGTCATCCAGAAATCGCAGCAACCGTTCACGCGCGCCGATGCGCATGTGGTGATGACACTTGGGGCAGACGTGCTGGTTGCGCTCGAGCTCGGCTCGGTAGAGCACCGAGTCGCACGCCGTGCATTTGATCCACAGCCCCTCGGGCACCGAACGCGAGCGGCGCTCGGTCTTGATGCGCGAGGGAACGATTTTCTCGAACCAGGCCATACGCGGCGCCTCGTCAGGAGGTCGCGATCATACCGGATCGTGCCGGCAGTCGGAACGCGGCAGGATAGTCGATGGCACGCAGACTCAAACCCTCCGGCGGCGCCGTGGGCGCATTCCGGCGTCGATCGCGACCGTCGAGTATGTCGACGACATGCGCGACGCTGCGCTCGCCGCGACCGACCGAGATCAGGAGCCCTGCCATGTTGCGCACCATGTGATGCAAAAACGCGTTGGCCGTCACGTCGATGTGCAGGAAATCCTCCTCGCGCACGACTCTGATCATCTCGACGCGCCGAATCGGCGATCGCGACTGGCACTCTGATGCACGAAACGCGCTGAAGTCGTGCTCGCCGATCAGCGGCATCGCGCCCTCTTGCATGAGCGCGGCATCGAGCGGTTGCGCAACCCAGGCGCTGCGCCGTGCGGCCAGCGCCGAGCGCGCCCGACGATTGAAGATGGTGTAGCGATAATGACGACGCAACGCGGAATAGCGGGCGTGGAAAAAATTCTCCACCGGCCGCGCCCAGCACACGCTGACGAACTCGCCGAGATTGGCGTTGACGCCCTGCATCCACGCATACATCGATCTTTTTGCGTGCGTATCGAAATGCACCACCTGACCCGCGGCGTGCACCCCCGCATCGGTTCGACCACCACAGACGATATCGACGTCGTGATCGGCGACCGAAGCGATGGCGAGGGCAAGGTCACCCTCGACGGATCGCAAACCGGGTTGCGATTGCCAGCCGCAGTATTGCGTGCCGTCGTACTCGACGCCCAGTGCCCAGCGCATCGTCAAACCTTCAACGTCGCAGGGACTCGATCAAACGACGCGCGAGCAAGCGTTGCCCGTCGTCCCCTTGCTTCATGACGATTTCGAGTTCGGCGCGCGCTGCGGCGGGATCGCCCATCTCGATGTAGGCGCGCGCGAGATCGAGACGACTGCCGGTTTCGTCGAGCGGCGGCGGATCGCCTTCCAAATCTTCGATCTCTTCCGTCCACGAAACCGGCGGCGCAGGCGGCGGTGCCGGCGGCACGATCGGCGGTGGCGCGGGCGCAATCGCCGCCGGGGGCGGAACGACCACGGGCGGCGGCGGTGGCGGCGGCGTTGTACGCGGCGCCTCGGCAAAACCGGGTGACGATGCCATCGGCTCGAGGTCGAAGGCACGCGTGCGCTCGAGACGCGCGCGACGCACGATTTCGAACGCGAGACCGACGATCACGCCGACCAGCAGCGCCCACAACCACCAAAGACGCGATAACGCCGATGCCAGATCGACCCCGGACTGCGGCGCGGACTCGGCGACGCGAGCCTGCAAAGCCGCGAGCTCGCGTGAGCGCAGCTCGAGCAAGCGTGTCGATTCGGCAAGCTCGCGCTCGAGCACGGCGATGCGTTCTTCGGTATCGGCAGAACCGCTCGCGGACGCGGAATTTTTGGCGCTCTCGCCACCGACGCCCTGCTCGCTCGCGGTCTTTGCGGATTCTTTGGGTGGCGTTTTGTCCGCGGCCACCGCATCGGTGGGCGCGACGAGTCTCAACCGCCCGGCAACGGCCGGTTCACGCGCCGGCGCCGTCGCGGCACCACCACGATTGCGCCACGCGGAAACCTGGCGCTCGTAGTCCGCGAGCGCACGCTCGCGCGGCAATTGCGCGAGCTCCTCGGGCGTAGGCAAGCGCAGCACCGCGCCCGCTCGCAACTCGTGCACGCTGCCGCCGAAGGCTTGCGGATTCGCTTCGTAGAGCGCGATCGTCGCTTGCGCGATGCTGACCTTGCCGCGATCCGCCACGCGCCGCGCGAATTTCAGCAAGGTGTCGCCCTTGGCAACACGCAACGATGCCGCAGGTGCCGATGCTTGCGGCTCGGCGACCGGCGGCACCGCAGGCGCCTCACGCTCGACCGCCGCGCCCGTCCCCGCATCGACGCGAGGCGTCTCGATCGGTGCAGCGGCCGCAGCTTGCGGCGCGAGCACGGGGCGATCGATGACGAGGTTGAACTCGCGCAACACCCGACCGCGTCCCCAGTCGGCCAGAATCAGCACCGTGAGAAACGGATCGGTGACTTTGGCGCGCGTGCGCAGTTGCAACACCGGACGCCCGTCCTTGCCACGCGCGAGCGCCACGCGTGCGGTCTCGAGATAGACCGGACGCACGACGCCGTAGCGGACGAACACGTCACGCGACGGAATCTCGACCGTCAGCGCCTGCAATTCGTCGGGCGTGACGTCGAGCACGTCGATCTCCGCCTCGAGCGGTGCATCGAGCGCCGACAGCACGCGTGCTTCGCCCAACGACAACGCCGGCGATACGGCCGGCCAAAGACCGACGAGCGCCGCCAGCAGCGCGCAGCGCAACCCGGCGCCGATCTCAGAGATAGTCACGCACCAGGATTTCGGCGATCTGCACGCTGTTGGTGGCAGCGCCTTTGCGGATGTTGTCGGAGACGATCCAAAAATTGAGTCCACGCTCATGTGAGATGTCCTCGCGTATGCGTCCGACGTAGACCGAATCGTTGCCGGCCGCCTCGATGGCAGGCGTCGGATATCCGCCCGCCTTGCGCGTATCGACGACCACCACCCCCGGCGCCTTGGCGAGCAGACTGCGCGCCTCGTCCGCCGTGAGCTTGCGACGCGTTTCGACGTTCACCACTTCCGAGTGCCCGAAGAACACCGGCACGCGCACCGTCGTGGCATTCACGCGGATGTCGGGGTCGCCGAAGATCTTGCGCGTCTCCCAGAACATCTTCATTTCTTCTTTGGTGTAGCCGTTGTCCTGGAACTTGTCGATCTGCGGCACAAGATTGAAGGCGATTTGCGCAGCGATGATCTTGGGCTTCACGGGACCCTTGCCGCTCATCAACGCGACCGCCTGCTCGGCGAGCTCATCGACGCCCTCCTTGCCGGCACCCGATACGGACTGATAAGTCGCGACGTTGATGCGCTCGATGTGCGCGGCGTCGTGGATCGGCTTCAAGGCCACCATCATCTGGATGGTGGAGCAATTGGGGTTGGCGATGATGCCGCGCGCCTTGTACTTGGCGATGTCCTGCGGGTTGACCTCGGGCACCACGAGCGGAACGTCGTCGTCGTAGCGGAACTCGGAGGTGTTGTCGATCACGACGCAACCGGCCGCGCCCGCCTTCGGCGCATAAACACGCGATACGTCGCCACCCGCGGAGAACAGGCCGATGTCGGCACGCGAGAAGTCGAAGGTGTCGACGTCGATGACCGGGACGTGTTTGCCGTGGAACTCGACGGTTTTTCCGAGCGAGCGGCTGCTGGCGAGCGGAAACAACTCCGCCACCGGGAAATTCCGCTCTTCGAGAATTTTGATCATGGTGTCGCCGACGAGTCCCGTCGCACCAAGCACCGCAACCTTCCACTGTCGAGTCGTCATCATCGTCTCCGTCGTCGAGAAAGCGGTCACGCGCTCAGCGCGTAATCACGGGCGTGCTCGAGCGCACGTCCGCGTTCTGCGCGCGATGGCGCAGGTAGTGATCCATCAACACGATGGCGAGCATGGCTTCGGCGATCGGCGTGGCACGCAAGCCGACGCAGGGATCGTGTCGCCCCGTGGTGATCACGTCGGTCGCCTGCCCGTCGACGTCGATGGTGCGACCCGGAATCTGGATGCTCGACGTGGGCTTCAAAGACAGGTGGACGATCACGTCCTGGCCGCTCGAGATGCCACCGAGCACGCCGCCGGCGTGATTCGAGAGAAAGCCATTAGGCGTGAGTTCGTCGCGATGCTCGCTGCCGCGCTGCGCGATCACGCCGACACCTGCGCCGACCTCGACGGCTTTCACCGCGTTGATGCCCATCATCGCGTAGGCGAGCTCGGCATCGAGCCGATCGAACACGGGTTCGCCGAGCCCCGGCGGCACGCCCTTGGCCACCACGGTGACGCGCGCGCCGATGGAGTCGCCCTCTTCGCGGATTTTCCAGATCAAATCTTCGAGTTCTTTGACGCGCGACGGATCGGGACAAAAGAACGGATTGTCATAGGCCGTTTCGGGGGCGATCGGGTCGAGCTCGAGACCGCCGACGTTGCTCACGTAGCCGTGGATCGCGATGCCCGCGCGCTCGGCGAGCCATTTGCGCGCGATCACGCCGGCCGCGACGCGCACCACCGTCTCGCGCGCCGACGAACGCCCGCCGCCGCGGTAGTCGCGGAAGCCGTACTTTTGCTGGTAGGTGTAGTCGGCATGACCGGGACGAAACCGGTCTTTGATCTTGTCGTAGTCGCGCGAGCGCGCATCGGTGTTCTCGACCAGCAAACCGATCGAAGTGCCGGTGGTGCGTCCTTCGAAGGTGCCCGAGAGGATGCGCACCACGTCGGCCTCTTTTCTTTGGCTGACGAAATGGGACGTGCCCGTGCGACGACGATCGATGTCGCGCGCAAAATCGGCTTCGGAGATTTCGAGGCCGGGCGGACAACCGTCGATCACGCAGCCGAGAGCCGGCCCGTGGCTCTCGCCGAAGGTCGTCACCTGGAACAAACGGCCGATCGTATTACCGGACATGACGTTGCAACTGCTCGCGGGTCAAACAAAACACGCCACCACCGCCGCGCTCGAATTCGAGCCAGACGAACGGCACGCGCGGGTAGCGTCGCCGCACGAGGGTTTCGGTGTTGCCGACCTCGACGACCAGGATGCCGCCGGGCTCGAGATACCGCGCCGCTTTGGAGAGCAGAACGCGCACCGAATCGAGACCTTCG
The DNA here is from genome assembly GCA_017853555.1 of Steroidobacteraceae bacterium. Classification (GTDB taxonomy): domain Bacteria; phylum Pseudomonadota; class Gammaproteobacteria; order Steroidobacterales; family Steroidobacteraceae; genus UBA964. The sequence continues at coordinate 11,151 of JAFMJH010000020.1, read as the reverse complement.
TCGCCCGACGCCAGAGCCATGCGCGGCTCGTGACCGTATTCGGGCGGGAGCGATTGCATCTCGCGCCGCCCGACATAGGGTGGATTGGACACGATGATATCGTAGGTTCGGCCTTTCAGGGCCGAGAAATGGTCCGATTTGAAGAACTGCACCCGGCGCGTCAAACCCAAAAGCCGGCGATTCTCGGCCGCAAGCGACAGGGCCGCGTCTGAAATGTCCACGCCCTCGACGCGCGCTTTGGGCAAATAGTGCGCGCACGCGAGTGCGATGCAACCGCCACCCGTGCCGACGTCGAGGATGCGACGCACGCGCGCCGGATCGATCCACGGTGCAAAGCCGCGCTCGATCAGTTCCGCGAGCGGCGAGCGCGGCACGAGCGCACGCGCATCGGTGCGCATGGGCAGGCCCGCAAACCACGTCTGTCCGGTGATGTAGACCGCAGGCTCGCGCGTCGAAATGCGGCGCTCGAGCAAGGCCTCGAGGGCGATCCGTTGCCGCAGCGTCAAAGACCGTGACAGCACGGCGGGATCGACGTCGTGCGAGAGACCGAGCACGTACCACAGCAACGCCGCTGCCTCGTCGCGGGCGTTGTCGGTGCCGTGCCCGAAGAATACCCCGGCGCGCGTCAGACGCCGCGCCGCCCTCGCGAGCGCGGCTTCGACGGTAATCGGGACTGGACGCCGCGACTTTGTCGCCGCCGTGCGTAGGCGTTTTTTCTTGTGGGATACTGTGCTCATGCACCGCTATATTGCCCCGTTGTTCATCGGCGCGCAGTACCTGCTGCCCCAGCACGGACTGTCGCGTCTCGTACACGCCGCCGCGCGCAGTACGACGCCGTGGTTCAAGGACCTGCTGATCGGCGCGTTCGTGCGCGGTTTTTCGCCCGACATGTCCGACGCGATCGAACGCGACCCGCATGCCTATCCGTCCCTGAACGCCTTCTTCACGCGCGCCCTGCGCCCGGACGCACGCGCCATGCCCGTCGATCCGCAGAGCCTCGCCTGTCCCGTCGACGGTACGGTGAGCGAGATCGGCGACATCGAGGACGATCGCCTGCTGCAAGCCAAAGGTCGTCATTACACCTTGGATGCCTTGCTCGCCGGTCGCAGCGACTGGGTCGAACGTTTTCGCGGCGGACGCTTCGCCACCATTTATCTGGCACCGTACAACTACCACCGCATCCACATGCCGTTCGGCGGCGCGCTGCGCGCGGCGTACTACGTGCCGGGCAAACTCTTCAGCGTGAACCGCACCACCGCCGATGGCGTCGCTAATCTGTTTGCACGCAACGAACGCATCAACTGCCTGTTCGACGGCGACGGGCTGCACCATGCGCTGCTGCTGATCGGTGCATTGAACGTCGGCAGCATGGAGACGGTGTGGCATGGCGAAGTTGCGCCACGTCAGCAACGCGTGCTCACGGCGCTCTCGACTGCGGACGATCGCCGCGCATTCACTGCGGCACGCGGCGAAGAAATGGGTCGCTTCAACATGGGCTCGACGGTGATCCTGCTCTACCCGCGGGACACCATCGAATGGAATCCCGCGCTATATCCGGGCAAGACGGTGCGCCTCGGTGAAGTGATCGGACGCCGCCTGCACGCCTCACCGCCGCAATGACTGCCGCGTTCGAGGCGACGTGGCGCCCCGTCGCAACGCCAGAAGTGCTGGCCATGCGTGCCCGATTGCTGCGCACGACACGCGCTTTTTTCGAGCAGCGTGCGGTGATGGAAGTCGATACGCCGGCGTGCGTGAACGCCGGTGTCACCGATGTGCACATCCAATCGGCCCGCGTGCAACTCGGCACGCGGGCGATGTTCCTGCATACCTCGCCGGAATACGCGATGAAGCGTCTGCTCGCGGCTGGCTGCGGCGACATCTACCAACTCTGTCACGTGGTGCGCAGCGACGAACGCAGCCCGCTGCACAACCCGGAGTTCATGCTGCTCGAGTGGTACCGCTGCGGATTCTCGATGCCGCAACTGATCGACGAAGTCACCGAGTTGCTGAACGCATTGATGCGCACGACCGGCCGGCCCACTCGACCACTGCGCACGCTGCGCTATCGCGACGCCTTCGCGACGGTCTGCCGCATCGATCCGATCGACGCGACGATCGACGCCCTGCGCACGCTCGCGATCACGCACGGCCTCGACGATCGCGGCGCAAGCAATTCGACACGTGACGAGTTGCTCGATTTTTTGATGGGCGTCGTCGTAGGACCGACGTTGGGACACGACGCCTGGCTCGCGCTCACCCATTACCCCGCGTCGCAAGCGGCGCTCGCGCGCCTCGACCCGGACGATGCGCGGTTCGCACTGCGCTTCGAGATGTACGGCGACGGCATCGAACTCGCCAACGGTTTCGTCGAACTCGCCGACGCGCAAGAGCAAGCAGCGCGCTTTGCGCGCGATGCGACCGAGCGCGAGCGCTGCGGCGCCGTGCCGATGACGCCCGATCCGTTGCTTTTGGCAGCCTTGCGCGCAGGCTTGCCTCACGCCGCCGGCGTCGCGGTCGGTTTTGATCGTTGCGTGATGATCGCCTGCGGCGAGCGCGATATCGCACGCGTGATGCCTTTCACCACGGAGCATGCATGAGCGGACCTACGGAATTGCCGGTGTTCGGTGAAGATCCGGCGCAGAAGTCACAGGCCTATCGCGAACTCGATCTCGCCCTGGCAGCCTTGCTCGCGGGCGAACACGACTGGATCGCCAATCTCGCCAACACCTCGGCGCTCATCTACCAAGCGCTGCCGCAGCTCAATTGGGCCGGCTTTTATCTTTGGCAACCTGCCGCGCGGGCCGGCGCGGGTGAACTCGTCCTCGGGCCTTTTCAGGGCAAGCCGGCTTGCGTGCGCATCGCGCCGGGACGCGGCGTGTGCGGCACCGCGGCACTCGAAAGATCGACCGTGCTGGTGCCGAACGTGCACGACTTTCCGGGTCACATCGCCTGCGACGCCGCGTCGAATTCGGAAATCGTGATCCCGCTCGTGCGCGGCGATCAACGCAATGGAGAACTGCTCGGCGTGCTCGATCTGGACAGTCCGATCGTGAACCGCTTCGACGCGATCGATCGCGAGGGCCTCGAGCGTCTCGCAGCCACGTTGCTGCGGACGATCGTCTGACGCGTCCTCAGGACTGCTTCGCGCGCGAGATGTACTCGCCCGTGCGCGTGTCGACCTTGATGATTTCGCCTTCGTTGATGAACAACGGAACGCGCACGACCGCACCGGTTTCGAGTTTCGCGGGCTTTTGACCGCCGGTCGCGGTGTCGCCGCGCACGCCGGGGTCGGTCTCGACGATCTTCGCTTCGATGTGCGGCGGTGGCGTCACCACCAGCGGCACGCCGTTCCACAGCGTCACGATGCAGACGATCCCGTCCTTGAGCCACTGCGCGCCCTCGCCCACGGCTTCTTTGCTGGCCGTGTGCTGCTCGAACGACTCGGGCACCATGAAATGGTAGAAGTCGCCGTCCTGGTAGAGGTACTGCATGTCGACGTCCATGACGTCCGCCGCCTCGACCGAGTCGCCCGACTTCCAGGTCTTCTCGACCGTACGACCCGACTTCAAGTTGCGCACGCGCACGCGGTTGAAGGCCTGACCTTTGCCGGGCTTCACCATTTCGTTTTCGACGATGACGAACGGGTCACCATCGATGAGGATCTTCAGGCCCGACTTGAATTCACTGGTGTTGTAGCTTGCCATCGTCACGACTCCCGCTTTGCGTTCCCGCGGCTGTCGGCCCAGAATACCGGGGCCAAAAAGGTCGCGTATGATAACGGCATCCCCCCTCCCCCGCCAGCCATCGTCCTGGCAGCAGGATTTCGCATCGGCCATCACCGATCCTGCGGAGCTCGCTGCCATCCTCGATTTGCCCGCAACTTGGGTGCCGGGCGCGCGCCGCGCCGCCGAGGTGTTCGGTCTGCGCGTACCCCGCAGTTTCGTCGCGCGCATGCGGGTCGGCGACCCGCACGATCCGTTGTTGCGCCAGGTGTTGCCGCTTGATGCCGAACTCGACGCGGCACCGGGATTCGAACTCGATCCCTTGCACGAAGCCGAAGCCCGTCGCGCACCGGGGCTGCTGCAAAAATATCGAACGCGTGCGTTGCTCGTCGTCACGGGCGCCTGCGCGATGCACTGCCGATATTGTTTCCGCCGCGAATACCCCTACGAAACGGAACACAGCGACACCGGTCGCTGGCGTGAGGCGATTGCGGCGATCGGCGCAGACTCTGCGGTACGCGAAGTCATCCTGAGCGGCGGCGATCCGCTCTCGCTCGGCAACGCGCGTCTCGGCGCGCTCACGCAGGCGCTGGCGAGCGCGACACGCGAGCGCGGCGGCCTCGATTCGCTGCGCATACATACCCGCAACGCCATCGTGCTGCCCTCGCGGGTCGATGCGGGACTGCTCGAATGGCTGCGCGCCCAACCGTGGCGCGTCACCGTCGTGCTGCACGTCAATCATCCGCACGAACTGTCGCAGGATGCGCTCGATGCCGTGCGTGCACTGCACGGCACCGGCGCACAAATTTTGAATCAGACCGTCTTGCTCGCCGGCGTGAACGACGACCCTAAGACGCTCGCCGAACTCTCGTGGCGACTGCATCGCGCCGGCGTGCTGCCCTATTACCTGCATTTGACGGACGCGGTGCGCGGCACTGCGCACTTCGCGGTCGACCAATCACGCGGCATCGAGATCGTCGATGCGCTGGCACGCGAACTCCCCGGCTATCTCGTGCCGCGACTGGTGCGCGAGATACCGGGGGAAGAAGCGAAGTTCGTGGTGGCCGCGGGGCTGCGGCGCGCACGCTACTGAGCGACGTTCAACCGCCCGCCGCTTCGATCCGCGTCACGCGCCGCCAGCCGCGCGGCAATACCGCACCGCGCTGGGCCCGCGCACCCTTGTACGCCGCGAGATCCGCCCAATTGAGCGTCATCACGCGCTCGCCGTTGTGGATGAGCAGCCCGCCCTTGGGCGAAACGGCCGCAACGCCGACGATGACTTCGTCACGCGCCGTGGCGAGCGCCGTCGGAATGTTGAACAGCTTGTTGCCTTTGCCGCGCGGCATCTCGGGCACCTCGCCGATCGGAAACACCAGCAGACGACCGTTCTCGCCCTCGCCGTCGACACAGGCGATCGCGACCAAGGCATCAGCCCCGGGCACCGCCGCAGGTGCCAAAGCCAAAGAATTCTCGGGCACGTTCAACATCGTCTTGCCGGCCTTGCGATCGGTGATCGCGTCGGCCAGTCGCGCCACGAAACCGTAACCGGCATCCGACGCGAACAGCCACTTGCCTTCGGGATCACCCATCATCGCGCCGGCAAACTTCGCGCCATCGGGCGGGTTCAACCGACCCGAGAGCGGCTCGCCGAGACCGCGCGCCGAGGGCAGCGAATGCGCCGGCAGACAATAGGTGCGACCCGTCGTATCGAGAAACACCGCCGGCTGCAGCGACATGCCCCGCACCGACGCCTGAAACGCATCGCCCGCCTTGTATTGCAGCGAACGGGGATCGATCTCGTGTCCTTTGGCGGCGCGAACCCAGCCGCCGGCCGACATCACGACCGTCACCGGCTCGTTCGCGAGCAAAGAGGTTTCGTCGATCGCCTGCGCAGCATCGCGCTCGACGATGCGCGAGCGACGCGGGTCGCCGAACTTCTCGGCATCGGCGGCCAGCTCTTCGCCCACTTTTTTGCGCAGCTTTTTGTCGCTGCCGAGCAGCGTCTGCAGCGCATCGCGCTCGGCGGCAAGTTCGGCCTGCTCGCCGCGGATTTTCATCTCCTCGAGTTTGGCGAGGTGGCGCAGCTTGGTGTCGAGTATCGCCTCGGCCTGGATCTCGCTGAGCGAGAAACGCTTCATCAGCACCGGCTTCGGCTCGTCTTCGCGACGGATGATGCGGATCACTTCGTCGAGATTCAGAAAGGCCGCGAGCAAACCGTCGAGGATGTGCAAGCGTTGCGTGACTTTGTCGAGCCGCCATTGCAGACGACGGCGCACCGTGCCGATGCGAAACTCCAGCCACTGCGACAGGATCTCGCGCAGCCCCATGACTTTCGGGCGCCCATCGAGTCCGATGACGTTCAAGTTGACGCGATAGTTGCGCTCGAGATCGGTGGTGGCGAACAAATGCGCCATCAATTGTTCGGCATCGACTTTCCGACCCTTGGGCACGATGACGAGACGGGTCGGATTTTCGTGGTCCGACTCGTCGCGCAGATCGTCCACCATGGGCAGCTTCTTCGCACGCATCTGCTCGGCAATCTGTTCGAGCACTTTCGAGCCCGAGGTCTGCCAGGGCAACGCAGTGACGACGATGCAATCGTCTTCGACTTCGTAGGTGGCGCGCGCTTTGAAGCTGCCGACGCCTTTGTCGTAGAACTCGGCGAGATCAGCGCGCGGCGAGACGATTTCGGCGCCCGTCGGCAAGTCCGGGCCTTTGACGAACTTCATCAGTTGCCGACTGGTCGCCTCGGGCTCGTCGAGCAAATGCAGACAGGCCGCGGCGATCTCGCGCAAATTGTGGGGCGGGATGTCGGTCGCCATGCCGACCGCGATGCCGGTGGTGCCGTTGAGCAGCAGATTGGGCAAGCGCGCCGGCAACACCACCGGCTCGTCCATAGTGCCGTCGAAGTTCGGCTGCCAATCGACCGTGCCCTCGCCGAGCTCGCGCAACAACACGTCGGCGTAACGCGTGAGTTTCGCTTCGGTGTAACGCATCGCGGCGAAGGATTTGGGATCGTCCTGCGAACCCCAGTTCCCCTGCCCGTCGACGACCGGGTATCGATAGGCGAAGGGTTGCGCCATCAAAACCATGGCCTCGTAACAGGCCGAGTCGCCGTGCGGATGGAATTTGCCGATCACGTCGCCGACCGTGCGCGCCGATTTTTTGTGCTTGGAGACGGCCGACAGACCGAGCTCGCTCATCGCGTAGATGATGCGCCGTTGCACCGGCTTCAAGCCGTCACCGATCGCCGGCAAGGCGCGATCGAGAATGACGTACATCGAGTATTCGAGGTAGGCCTTCTCGGTGAACGCGCGCAGCGGCTGGCGCTCGACGCCTTCGAAATTCTGTACTGCCTTTGCCATCAGACGCTCACCTGCGCGAGATTGCCTTTCTCTTCGAGCCATTCACGGCGATCGGCAGCGCGCTTCTTGGCGAGCAGCATGTCCATGAGACTGTCGGTCTGATCGGCGGCGTCGAGCGTCAATTGCACGAGGCGCCGCGTCTTCGGGTCCATGGTGGTTTCGCGCAACTGCGACGGATTCATTTCACCGAGCCCCTTGAAGCGCGTGACCGATGCCTTAGTTTTGGATTTTTCATTTTCGAACCGATGCAGGATCGCATCGCGCTCGGCGTCATCGAGCGCGTAGGCGACCTGCTTGCCGGCATCGATGCGATAGAGCGGCGGCATGGCGACGAATACGTGCCCGTTGTCGACCAACGGCCTGAAGTGCCGCAAGAACAAGGCGCACAGCAGCGTGGCGATGTGCTGACCGTCGGAGTCCGCGTCGGCGAGGATGCAGATCTTGTGGTAACGCAGCCCGGAGATGTCGCTCGTGCCGGGATCGACGCCGAGTGCGACCGCGATATCGTGGACTTCCTGCGAACTGCCGATCTCGCCGGGTTCGAGCTCCCAGGTGTTCAGAATCTTGCCGCGCAGCGGCATGATGGCCTGAAAATCTTTGTCGCGCGCCTGCTTCGCGGAGCCGCCTGCGGAGTCACCCTCGACCAAAAACAATTCGGAGCGCCCGGGATCATCGCCCGCGCAGTCGGCGAGCTTGCCCGGCAACGCCGGACCCCCGGAGATGCGTTTGCGGGTGACCTTCTGCGCCGCCTTGATGCGATCTTGCGCGTTCTGGATCGCATACTGCGCGATGCGCTCGCCGGCATCGGGGTGCTGCGCGAGCCACATGCCGATCGCATCCTTCGCATAACTCTCGACGAGTTGCGCCGCATCGCGCGAAGCGAGCCGCTCTTTGGTCTGCCCGGCGAATTGCGGCTCGCGAATCTTGATGGAGAGGACGTAACGCACGCCGTCCCACACGTCTTCGGGCGCGAGCTTCACGCCTCGCGGCAGGAGATTGCGGAATTCGCAGAACTCGCGCACCGCGGCGGCCGTGCCCGAACGCAAGCCGTTGACGTGCGTGCCGCCCTCGGCGGTCGGGATCAGATTGACATAGCTCTCCGCGATCGCGTTTTCGGCGTCGGGCGCCCAGCAGAGCGCATATTCGACCGAATCCTGGTCCTGTTCGCGCTTGCCGACGATCGGCTCCGGCGGCAAACGCGCCGCCTTGCCGAGCTCGTCGGCCAGATACGCGCCGAGGTCACCCGCAAAGAACCATTCGTCCTTCGTGCCGCTCGCCTCGTCGGTGAACGTGATGCGCAGTCCCGGACACAGCACCGCTTTGGCCTTGAGCGTGTGGCGCAATTGCGGCGTCGAAAACTTGGGTGCATCGAAAAACTTGGGGTCGGGCCAGAACCGCAGCGTCGTACCCGTGTTGCGCTGCCCGACGGTGCCCACTTCTTCGAGTTTCGAACTGAGCGCACCGTCGCGGAAGCCGATGTTGTATTCCTTGCCGCCGCGCCGCACCCGGCATTCGAGTTGCTTCGAGAGCGCGTTGACCACCGACACGCCGACGCCGTGCAAGCCACCGGAAAATTTGTAGCTGTCGCCGTCGAATTTGCCGCCGGCGTGCAAGCGCGTGAGGATCAGTTCGACACCGCTGACTTTTTCTTTCGGGTGGATGTCGACGGGCATGCCGCGCCCGTCGTCGATCACTTCGATCGAGTTGTCTTTGTAGAGCGTGACCGAAATGTGCTTCGCGTGCCCGGCCAGCGCCTCATCGACGCTGTTGTCGATGACCTCGTGCGCGAGGTGATTGGGACGGGAGGTGTCGGTGTACATGCCGGGGCGTCGTCGCACCGGCTCGAGCCCGGAGAGTACCTCGATCGCCGAGGCATCGTAGTCTTTCGCCATCCGCCTATTGTAGGCGCGCGGTGGCCACCCGCGCCATCACGACGCGCTCAGGAAAAATCCGCGAGCAAGGCTTGACGGACGGCAGGCGCAAGCACATCCACCGAGTGCGCGTAACTCTCGTGATCGATGCCGATCGTGACCGCCGCACCGCCGCGCAGGGCCGCAACCATCGCATCGCTGAGTTCAAAACGCAGAAAATGCACGGACGAGGTTTTCTCGTCGTTCTCGCGCTCGAGGTCTTCATCCGCGATCGCGTGCACGCGCGCGAAGTCGGCCACTTGCACGTAGCAGCGATCTTCGATGCCCTTCAGGCGGGCGAGCTCGCGCGCCCTCACCACCGGGTCGGCAAACTCCACCAGCAGCGTCACCTTCCAGTTGCGGCCATCGGGAATGAGCGGATTGTAGGCCGCCAACTCTTCGGCGATGCCCTCGGGCTCGAAGATGCGCTCGGCGCGCAGCATCTCCTGCACCTGGTACTGGATCGTGATGCGATCTTCGAACAACCAAGTGGTGTGCGGCCCGACGGCGACTTGACGATTTTTCTTGTGCGCGATCACGCGCGTACGCACCGCAGAGCGCTCGCGCGCGTACTGCTCGAGAGGCATGAGATCGGACGTCTTGAGCTTATCCATATGCATGTCAGATTCCGTAGGCTTTACGCAGCAATTTGAGAGGGTGTTCCGGCGACTTCGGGTCCTTCAAACCGGTCTCGATTTGATGACCCGCCATCGGGCAATCGGAGGTGTAGTGATCGGGATTCGCGTTTTGCACCCGATTCATGACCGGCTTGCCGATCTTGACCGACGCGGCGCGGAATTCCTTCTTCACCGCATACGTGCCGTTGTGACCCGAGCAGCGCTCGATCACGTCGACTTGGGTGTTGGGCACGAGATTCAGCATGTCGCGGGTCTTGAGCCCGATGTTCTGCACGCGCAGATGGCACGGCACGTGATAACTCACCTTGCCGAGTTCGTCCTGGAAGTCGGTGCGCAGCAGCCCCGCCTTCTGGCGCAGCATCAAATATTCGAACGGATCGAAGATGCGCGCCTTCACGGCCTGCACGTCGGCGTCTTCCGGGAACATCAGCGGCAGTTCCTGCTTGAACATCAGCACGCAGGACGGAATCGGCGCGACGATGTCGTAACCCTCGTCGATCGCCTGCTTGAGCGCGGGGATGTTCGTTTCCTTGTGACGAGCGACCGTCTCGAGATCGCCGAGCTCGAGCTTCGGCATGCCGCAGCATTTTTCCTGCGACACGATTTTCACCGGGATGCCGTTGTGCTCGAACACGGCAACCAGATCGAGGTTCAGGTCGGGTTCGTTGCGATTGCCGTAACAGGTGGTGAACAACACGACTTTGCCGCGCGTCTCCGGCGAGGCCTGCACGTCGAGCTTCGCTTCGTGACCGGCGAGTTGCTTGCGTGCGGAATTCGAGTGGTATTGCGGGATGGGCGCGTCGGTCGCCACGCCGAGCGTCGCATCGAGCAGCTTGCGCCCGACGGCCGTGCCGTTCACGGCGTTGACGACCTCGGACACCACCGGAATGCCGGCGAAACTGCCGACCGCGTCGGTGGCCGAGAGGATGCGATCGCGAAGTCGAACCTCGCCCTTCTTCGCCTTGATCGCCTTGGCGCGCAACATCAGGTGCGGGAAATCGAGATTCCAAGGATGCGGCGGCACGTATGGACACTTCGTCATGTAACACATGTCACAGAGGTAACAGTGATCGACGACGTCCCAGTAAACCTTCTTGTCGACTCCGTCGAGTTCGCCCGTGGGCGATGCGTCGATGGCGTCGAACAGCGTCGGGAACGAGTTGCAGAGCGAGAAACAGCGTCGGCAACCGTGACAGATGTCGAAGACGCGCTCGAGTTCCTTGTCGAGTGCGGCTTCGTCGTAGAACGCAGGATTCTTCCAGTCGAGCGGGTGACGCGTCGGCGCCTCGAGCGAACCTTCGCGGCCACCGGTGATGGTGCTGGAACTCATACGGCTACTCCCTGCCTGATTCCGAATCATCTTTGGGCGAACACCGGCAGCCGCAAAGGGCTGCCGGTGTACCCGATCAACGCAGAACGATCAAAGACCGTCGAGGGCCTTCTGGAAGCGGTTCGCGTGCGAACGCTCGGCCTTGGCCAGCGTCTCGAACCAGTCGGCGATTTCGTCGAAGCCTTC